>NZ_JAVKFX010000051.1:0-19846 GCF_040223625.1 Roseovarius sp.
AATCGTGGGCGCAGCCCGCCGCGCATCGACGGGCCGTCCGGACGGCACGGCGATTTGGCGAGGTCAGTGCAACACAGACAGGACAGAAGTGCGCGGCAGGGATAAAATGCCCATCACCCCTGTTGGATCGCCGCGCCACGGCCCGTCGATGCGCGGCTTATCAACGTAGGATATTACCGGTCGATCGTGTCGACGCCGACGCCCGGAATGACGAAGCGGTCGTCGCTGATCGAGACGCCGGTCTTCAGATCGCCCAGTACCACGGTGGTGCGGGTGCCGGTGTCGTCGGTGACGACCCATTGGCGCAGCTCGACCGGATTGTCGGTGAAGACGAGCTCGATGCTGCCGTAATCGGGGTTATCCGGATCCTGCGCGCGGACGGTGGTTGTCTTGCCGTCGCTGTCATGACCGGTGACCATGCGCTCGCGGGTGAAATCCACGTTGTTGGCCAGCACGATCTTCAGCGGCGTACGGTGCAGGGGATAGGCCTCGGGGCCGGTGTTCGACTTGGGGTCGATCACGCCGACGCGGGTGCCGTCGGCCAGCACCAGCGTCTCTTCGGGCGGATCGTATTCGAAGCGCACCCGGCCGGGGCGCTTGATGTAGATCTGGCCGGTCGAGATCGTCTGATCCTCGTTGATCTGGGTGAATTTTCCCTGGGCCGCCTGAAAGCTGTTCAGGTAGCTGGAAATCTCGCCCAGCGAGAGCTTCTCGGCCGCCGCGGGCAGGGCCGCGAGAGAGAGGGCGGCCGAGGCTAGGAGGGTACGGATCATGGTCATGAGGCCTATTTAGGGGTTGGCGCGGCGAATTGCACCATGGCGATCACGGAAATTTGCGGGGCAGGGGGGTGGTGGTGGCCGTGCGGGTGGTACGAGGCCCCGGGTCGAGCCCGGGGGCGGGGGATGATGGGCTGCGGCGGAGGCCCCGGCTCGGGGGCCGGGGCGGGCAGGGGGGTGTCCGTTCCGGACCTGATCCGGGACCTCTGGTGCGGGTGGTACGAGGCCCCGGGTCGGGACCGGGGCGGGGAGTGGTGAGAGGCCCCGGGTCGGGCCCGGGGCGGGGGGTTATTGCTCGGGGACGAGGATTTCGCGCTTGCCGACGTGGTTGGCCGGGCTGACGACGCCTTCGTCCTCCATCTGCTCGACGAGGCGCGCGGCCTTGTTGTAGCCGATGGCCAGCTTGCGCTGGATATAGGAGGTCGAGCATTTGCGGTCGGTGATGGCGATCTGGACGGCCTGGTCGTAGAGCGCGTCCTCGCCATCGGTGTTGCCGCCGGTGTTGAGGCCGAGCACCGCGTCGATGTCGCTGGCCTTCTCGTCCTCGGGGCCGTCCTGGACGCCGCCGACATAGTCGGGCGGGCCGTAGGCCTTGAGGTGGCTGACCACTTCCTCGACTTCCTCGTCCGAGACGAACGGCCCGTGACAGCGGGTGATCTTGCCGCCGCCGGCCATGTAGAGCATGTCGCCCATGCCGAGGAGCTGTTCGGCGCCCATTTCGCCGAGGATCGTGCGACTGTCGACCTTGGAGGTCACCTGGAAGGAGATCCTTGTGGGGAAGTTGGCCTTGATCGCGCCGGTGATGACGTCGACCGAGGGGCGCTGGGTGGCCATGATCAGGTGGATGCCGGAGGCGCGGGCCATCTGGGCGAGGCGCTGGATGCAGGCCTCGATCTCCTTGCCGGCGACCATCATCAGGTCGGCCATCTCGTCGACGATGACGACGATATAGGGCATTCTTTCGGGCGCGAATTCCTCGGTCTCGAAGACGGGTTCGCCGGTGTCGTCGTCGAAGCCGGTCTGGACGGTGCGCGAGAACATCTCGCCGCGCGAGAGCGCGTCGTCGACGCGGCTGTTGTAGCCGTCGATGTTGCGCACGCCCATCTTGGACATCTTGCGGTAGCGCTCCTCCATCTCGGCCACGACCCATTTCAGGGCGACCACGGCCTTCTTGGGGTCGGTCACCACGGGCGAGAGCAGGTGCGGGATGCCGTCATAGACGGAAAGCTCCAGCATCTTGGGGTCGATCATGATCAGGCGGCATTCCTCGGGCGTGAGCTTGTAGAGGAGGCTGAGGATCATGGTGTTGATGGCCACGGACTTGCCCGAGCCGGTGGTGCCGGCGATGAGCAGGTGGGGCATCTTGGCGAGGCTGGAGATCACCGGGTCGCCGCCGATATCCTTGCCGAGCGCGAGCGGCAGGCGCATGTTGCTGTCGCCGAAATCTCGGGAGGCGAGGAGTTCGCGCAGGACGACCATCTCGCGGTGATCGTTGGGCAGCTCGATGCCGATCACGCTACGGCCCGGCACGGTGGAGACGCGGGCCGAGAGCGCCGACATGGAGCGGGCGATGTCGTCGGCCAGCCCGATCACGCGGGAGGCCTTGAGGCCGGGCGCCGGTTCCAGCTCGTACATGGTGACGACGGGGCCGGGGCGGACCGAGACGATCTCGCCCTTGACGCCGTAATCGTCGAGCACGTTTTCCAGCATCCGGGCGTTTTCCTCGAGCGCCTCGTCGCTGAGGTGGAGGCGTTCGATCTTCGAGGGGTTGGTCAGCAGGCTGAGGGCGGGAAGCTCGAACTCGAAATCCAGCTTCTTCTCGAATTGCAGGGTGGGCTGGGCCTCGGCCTGGGCGCGGGTGGAGGGTTGCGGGGCCTTGCGCGGCGGGTGCTGCACGACCTTCTTCGGCTCGGCCGCGGGGAGGCGCGGACGGGCCTGCATCGCCGGTTCGGGGGTCATGTCGTCGCCGTCGAGAAAGGCGTTGTAATCGTCGTCATCCCAGGCGTCGTCCTGTGCATCGGCGGCGAAATCGTTGACGAATTGCGCGGGGGCCGGGGCCGCGGCCGCGGGAACATGGGCCGCGGTGAGCGGCGGCTCGGGCGGCAGTTTCGCGGTGCGCGGCGCCAGCAGCAGCGGATCGGGGCCACGGCCGCGTCCCTTGGTCAGCGGCTTGTCGTGGGGGATTTCCTGGATCGCGACCTCGTCCTCGGCCGGGCGGCGGCGCGAGCGGACGGCATCGGCGATCTTGGCGCGGATGCGGTCGGGGCCGGGGGTGTCGGGCATCTCGCCGTGGTAGGAGCGGTCGATCAGCTCGGGCTCGGGCTCCGGCTCGGGGCGGCGGATGAGCGAGGGCATCCGGGCCAGCAGGCCGCCGGATTTCTCGGGCTCGGGTTTGACGGCCTGCCTCGGGGGTGCGGCGGGGGCCGGGGCGGCCACGGGGTGCGGCGCGGCGCGGCGGGCGGCGGGCGCGGCGTGGAGGGCCGGCTCGGCCCGCAGCTTGCGGGTGGACGCGGCCGGCACGATGCGGGCGGCACGGTCCTCTTCCTCGGCATAGGCGGCTTCCTCGGCGCGGCGTTCGGCGCGGCGCTGGAGGTGGCCCTGGACGCCGGACTTGAGCCCCATCGAGGCCTGCGCCGCCCCGGTGGCGCCGCGGCCGAGGGCCGAGCGCAGGGCGACATAGGTCATGATCAGGCCGACCAGCAGGAAGCGGGCGGCGAGGAGGAGTTCGCGGCGCGAGGCGCCCAGCACGAAGAGGCCCACGGTGATGGCGAGGCCGGCCATGATCAGCGACAGGAGCTTGAGGCTGAGCCCCGCGCCGAAGGGCATGATGCCGAGGAAGGTGGCGAGAACGGTATCGCCGAAGAGCCCGCCGAGGCCGAAGCTGTGGGTGGCGACCCAGCTTGTGCCCGGCGTCAGCGTGGCGGCGAAGAGCGACAGCAGCGCCAGCCAGATCGGTGCGAAGATCAGCCGGCTGACCGCGCGGTCCTCGCCCCGGTGGAGGGTGAAGCGCAGGCCCCAGGCGCAGATCATGATGGCGAAGCCCAGCGCGCCCCAGCCGATCACCATGAACACGGTGGCCGCCAGCGAGGCGCCGAGATGGCCCATCCAGTTCTTCACCGGCGCGTCGGTGGCCGACATCCAGCTCGGGTCGTCGGGGTGGTAGGACAGGATCATCGCCGTCGCCATCATGCCGATCGCCAGCAGCACGAGCCCGGCAAGTTCCTTGCCGCGCTTCTCGATCGCCTCGGCCATCGAACTGTCAAGCAACGGGTCGCGCCCGCGTGTCTGGTATGCCATGTTTCGCCTCGTCCTCGTTCATGTGTAGAGACAGTCGCGCAGCCGTGTGAGGCCCTCCGCCATCTCGTCTTTTGGGGCCACCATCGCGGCCCGGATGTAGGTTTTGCCGGGGTTGCCGGCGTCTGTGTCGCGGCTGAGATAGGCGCCGGGGAGCACCCGGACGCCGGTCTTCTTCCAGAGCCGCAGCGCCGCGTCTTCGCCATCCGCCACGGGCAGCCAGAGGAAGAACCCGGCCTCGGGCGGGTTGTAGCCCGGCACGCGGTGCATGATCTCGTCGGCCAGCGCGTATTTCTCCTGGTAGAGCGCGCGGTTCTCGTCGACATGCGCCTCGTCGGCCCAGAGCTTTTCGGCGGCGCGCTGCAGCGGCATGGGCAGGGGCGAGCCGGCATAGGCGCGAAGCTGTTTCAGGCGGCGGATCGACTCCGGCCCGCCCGCCACGAAGCCCGAGCGCAGGCCCGGCAGGTTCGAGCGTTTCGACAGGCTGTGGAAGATCAGCACGCGCTCGGGGTCGGCGCCCATTTCCTTGGCCACCTGCAGGGCGCCCACGGGCGGCTCGTCCCGGTAGATCTCGGAATAGCATTCGTCGGCGAAGATCTTGAAATCGTAGAGCTCGGCCAGCCCGATCAGGTGGGCCCAGTCCTCGCGCGTGGCGATGGCGCCCTGCGGGTTGGAGGGCGAACAGAGATAGGCCACGGTGACCTGGTTGAGGATGTCGCCCGGCACCTCGCTGAAATCGGGCAGGAAGCCGTTTTCCTTGGTGGCGGGCAGGAACACGGGTTCGGCGCCGACGCTGAGCGCGGCGACCATGTAGACCTGGTAGAACGGGTTGGGGATGAGGACCATCGGCCACTTGCCGTTCTTCGCCTCGGGGCAGAGCGCCATCATGGCGTTGTAGAGCCCTTCGCGGGTGCCGTTGAGCGCCATGACCTGGGTGTCGGGCTTGAGCGTGACCTTGTATCGGCGCTTGACCCAGTCGCAGATCGACTGGCGCAGCTCGGGCGTGCCCTCGTTCGCGGGGTAGTTGCCGAACTCGTGGGCGTGATCCGTGATGACATCGGTGATCCATGCCGGAAACGGGTGTTTCGGCTCGCCAATGGTCATATGCAACGTGTCGCCGCCGGGTTTGTGCGAATCCAGCAACGCCCGCAAACGCGGGAATGCATATTCCGGTAGGTTCGAAAACCGCTCGGGAAACATCTCGTCCTGCCTCAGATACCGGGATCGTTGGTGCCCCGTTTGGATAAAATGTACCGGAGGACTTGCATCAGGTCCAGCGAAACCAATGCCTTGACAGAGGGTTGTGGCATTTTGGCAGTGGGTCAGGCCGGGGGTGGCAGGCGGCCCTCGCGGATGTGTTTCGCCAGCGATTCCATGTCGTTGGTGAGCGGGCGGTCGGTGTCGATCTGCGGCGAGAGGGCGCGGATGGCGCGGTAGAGGCGGGCCATGGGCGGGCCGAGATCGGCGGGGATGCCGCGCAGGTCGGCCGCCTGGGCGCCGACCATCAGCTCGATCGCGGTCAGGCGGCGGCCGAGGTCGTTGATGCGGGTGAGGGTGCGGGCGGCGACCGGGGCGGAGGTGAGGCTGTCCTCGACGCCGTTGGCGTTGATCGAGGGCCAGACGGGCTGGGGCATGGCGGCCTGGGTGATTTCGGCGGCAAGGTCCTCGGCCAGCTTGAGCACCGGCGCGAAGGCGTTGGAGCCGCTGTCGGGGCGGGCGAGGAAGAGCGGCAGGCCGGTGAAATCGGGGTCCATCATGCGGGCGATGCGGGCGACCTGGCCCATGGCGAGGTGCTGCCAGGCGCGGGAGACGGATTCGAGCGCGAGGCCCAGTTCGGTGCTGTGATAGGCGCCGCAGGAGATGACCTCGCCGGTTTCGGCGATGGCGATGGGGTTGTCGGAGGCGCCGTTGAGTTCGCATTCCACGACGGGCCGGGCGTTGGCGAGGGCGGCGGCGGTGCCGCCGTGGATCTGGACGGTGTTGCGGATGGAGAGCGGATCCTGCAGGCGGCGGGCGGTGCCCGGCTGCCAGAGCGCGGAGCCTTCGAGCTGGGTGCGCAGGCCCTCGGCGGCAATGGTCTGGCCGGGCAGGGGTTTGGCGGCGAGCGCCCGCGGGTCGAGTGGAGTGAGATTGGCGCGGAAGCCCTCCATGGTCAGGCAGGCCGCCGCCTGGGCCGCCGCGAAGCCCGTGAGCGCCGCGTCGAGCGCCAGCGCGCCGAGCCCGGCGGAAAAGCCCGTGTGGTTGGCGAGCGCCAGCCCGTCTCGCGGGGCCAGTTGCAGCGGTTCGATGCTGGCGGCGCGGAGCATGTCGGCGGCGGGGCCTTCGGTTCCGTCGGGGCATGTCATGCGGCCTTCGCCGATCAGCGCAAGCGCCACCGTGGCGTTGAGCACGAGGTCGCCGCCGCCGATTGAGCCGAGCCCGCCCGCGACGGGCACGAGGTTGGTGTCGAGGACCTTCGCCAGGTAATCCGCCACCTCCGGGCGCGCGCCGCTATAGCCGGTAAGCAGCGTGTTGAGCCTTGCCAGCATCAGGGCGCGGACGGTCTCGCGCGGCATCGGCTCGCCCACCGCATGGGCCCGGCCGCGGATGGTTTGCAGGGAGAAACCGGCGAGTGTGTCGGCATCCAGCGCCTCGGTCGAGCGCGCCCCGAGGCCGGTGGTGACGCCGTAGACGGGGATGCGGTTCTCGATGGCATGGTCGATCAGCGCGCGGGTCTCGCGCATCTTTGCCAGCCCGCTTTCGGCCAGCGCCACGCCGCCGGTGCCGCGCGCCGCCGCCGCCAATGCCTCGACCGTCAGCCCCGTCCCGTCCAGCACCAGCTTTGCCATGACCCGTCTTTCATCTTTCCCAAAATACTCAAATTCCGACGCAGGCCACGGGCGTCACACCAGCGCCTTTTCGACAGCGCTGGCCACGCGCAGGAGGTGTTCCTCGCCGAACGGCTTGCCGCAGAGCATCAGCCCGCAGCTTGGCGTGCCGGTGGGCAGGCTCATGGAGGCGAGCCCCATCAGGTTGGCGACGCGGGTGTTGCGCAGGGTGAGCAGGTTCTCGGTGACGTAGAACTCGTCATCGGTCATCAGGCGTTCGGCGTTGGGCGGCAGGTTGGGAGACGCGGGCAGGATCACCGCGTCGTAGCCCGCGACGCGCGCGTGCCAGTCGCGGCGGAGCTGTTCCAGCCGGCGCCACGCGGCCACGTAGGTGGGCGCGGTGACGTCGCGGCCGCCGCGGAAGCGTTCGAGGATGGGTTTGAACATCCGGTCCGGCGCGGCCTCGATCGTGTCGTGCCAGATGCCGTAGGCCTCGGCGGTGAAGAGGACGCCGGACATGGGCATGGCTTCTTCGATCTCGGGCGAATCGATGGGCTCGACGGTGGCGCCTGCGTCTTTCAGGCGCTCGACGGCGTTGGCATAGGCCTTGGCGGGCGCGTCGCGCACGTCGTCCATCACCACGGTCTGCAGGGCGGCGAAGCGGGCGCCTTTCAGTGACGTGCCATTGAGGTCGGCGGGTTTGGTGCCTTCGAGCGCGGCGAGGACGAGGGCGCAATCCTCGACCGAGCGCGACAGCGGTCCGACGGTGTCGAACTTCTCGCAAAGCGGCACGACACCGGTGAGCGGGATGCGGCCGGAGGTGGTTTTCAACCCCGTCAGGTCGTTCCAGGCCGAGGGGATGCGGACCGAGCCGCCGGTGTCGCTGCCGATGCCGCAGGCGGCGAGGCCGTGGGCCACGCTGGCCGCCGCGCCGGAGGAGGAGCCGCCGGGTACCGCCCCGGGGTCGTTGATGTTGGGGGGTGTCGCCGTCATCGGGTTGAGGCCGAGGCCGGAGAAGGCGAACTCGCTCATATGGGTCTTGCCGAGGCAGACGAGCCCCGCGCGGGTGGCGGTGGCGAGCACCGGCGCGTCATGCTCGGGCACGCGGTCTTCCAGCAGGCGGGAGCCGGAGCAGGTGGCGAGGCCGGCGGTGTTGAACAGGTCTTTCCAGCTGACCGGTACGCCGTCGAGCGGGCCGAGGCGGAGCTTTGCGTCGGCGCGGGCCTTGGCGGCCTTCGCCTCGGCGCGGGCGCGGTCATGGGTGACGATGGTGAAGATCCGGTCGCTTGCGGGGTGGGCGTCGATGGCGGAAAGGTAGGTGTCGCAGAGCGTGACCGGGTCGATCTCGCCCTTCTCGATGCCCCGGCCGAGATCGGCCGCCGTCATGTGTAGCCAGTCTTTCATGCCCGCTGTCCCTTCCTGCTTGCCTTCGGAAAGCGACCGTAGCGGCAGTGCGGCGCATGGACAATCCCGCCGGGCTGTCCATATTGAGGGGCATGAGCGATATGAGCGATATCCTGATCGTCGGCGGGGGCCTGAACGGCCCGGCGCTGGCGTTGGCGCTGGCCCAGGCGGGACGCCGCGTGACCGTGATCGATGCGTTGCCCGAGACCGTGCGCAAGAATGCCGCGTTCGACGGGCGGGGTTATGCGCTGGCGCTGGCCTCGGTGCGGCTGTTGCGGCGGATCGGTGTGTGGGAGCGGGTCGAGGACCACGCCCAGCCGATGCTGGAAATCAAGGTGTCGGACGGGCGCGCGGGGGAGGGGCCGTCGCCCTTCTTCCTGCATTTCGACCATGCCGAGATCGAGGAAGGCCCGATGGGGCACATGATCGAGGACCGGTACCTGCGGCGGGCCTTGCTTGAGGCGATGGGCGCGGCCGAGGAGATCACCCAGATCACCGACAGCGTGGCGGCGCAGGAGGTGGACGCGCGGGGCGTGACGCTGACGCTCGCGTCGGGGAAGCGTGTGTCGGGCCGGATGGTCGTGGGTTGTGACGGGCGCGCGTCGGGCACGGCGGCACGGGCCGGGATCAGGCGCACCGGCTGGGGCTATGGGCAGACGGCGCTGGTGGCGGCGGTGGCGCATGAGTTGCCGCATCACGGGATCGCGCACCAGTTCTTCATGCCGCCCGGGCCGCTGGCGATCTTGCCGCTGCCGGGGAACGTGAGCTCGATCGTGTGGAGCGAGAGCGAGGAGACGGCGGCGGCCTTTGCCGCGCTGGATGACGCCGATTTCATGGAGGTGCTGCGGCCGCGCTTCGGCGATTTTCTTGGGGAAATCCGCCTGAAGGGCAAGCGCTATACCTATCCCTTGGGCCTGACCATCGCCAACAGTTTCGTGGCCGAGCGGCTGGCGCTGGTGGGCGATGCGGCGCATGGGATGCATCCGATTGCCGGGCAGGGGCTGAATGCCGGGCTGCGCGATGTGGGGGCTTTGGCGCAGGTGCTGGGCGAGGCCGCGCGACGCGGCGAGGATTTCGCGGCGCCGGACGTGCTGGCGCGCTACCAGCAGTGGCGGCGGTTCGATACGGCGACGCTGGCTGCGGTGACGGATGCGACGAACCGGCTGTTTTCGAATGACAATCCGCTGCTGCGGCTGGGTCGCGATATCGGGATGGGCGTGCTTGGCGCGATGCCGGGGCTGCGGCGCGGGTTCATTCGCGAGGCGGCGGGGCTGACCGGGGATCTGCCGGAGTTGATGAAGGGCTGAGAGGGGGTAGGGGGCTCTGCCCCCAACGTTGAATTTCCCTTGCAAATTCAACGCCTCCCCCGGAGTATTTGGGCCAAGAAGAAGCTCAAGGCTGTGTGTATTCCAGCAGGCGGATGAACGTGTCGCCGTAGCGGCGTTCGTCGATCTGGGTGAGGCCGTATGGCGGGGTTATGTCGGCGCTTTCCTCCCAGACGATCAGGGCGTCATGGGCGATCCAGCCCTGGGCGATGGCGGCGGCGAGGGCCTGTTCGCCGAGACCCTTGCCGTAGGGCGGGTCGAGGAAGACGAGGGTGCAGGGCGCGGGGGCGGGGCCGGGTTTGCGGGCGTCGCGGGGGAGGGTCTGCGTCATGTCCTCGGCGCTGCAGAGGCGGATGTTCTCGCGGAGGAGTTTCTGGGCCGTGCGGCCGTTTTCGACGAAGGTGACATGGGCCGCGCCGCGGGAGACCGCCTCGAGCCCCAGCGCGCCGGTGCCGGCGAAGAGGTCGAGCACGCGGGCGTCGTCCAGCCGGTCGGCATGGGCGTTGGCGAGCACGTTGAAGAGGCTCTCGCGCACGCGGTCGGAGGTGGGGCGCAGATGCGCCGCCGCATCGCCGCGGCCCACCGAGGCGAGCCGGCGGCCGCGGAAGGCGCCGCCGATGATCCTCATGCCTTCAGGAGCGCCTTGAGGTCGGTGTCGACATTCTCGATGGCGTCGGGATCGGGGGATTTGCCGGCGTCGATCAGGCGCTTGCCGACCATGTAGGCGCGGGCGTCGTTCATGGCGTCGACGGCGAGCAGATTGTCGCCCTTGTAGTACCAGAAGGAGGCCGCGTTCTCATGCTCGCCCGGGCGGGCGATGACGCGGTCATAGCCGGTGTTGAGCCCGGCGATCTGCAGCTTGACGTCGTACTGGTCGGACCAGAACCACGGCTGGGGGACGTAAGCCTTGTCGGCGCCCATGATGTTCTCGGCCACCAGCTCGGCCATGTCGATGGCGTTGGGCACGCTTTCCTGCCGGATGCGGGCGCCGTCATGGGGGAAGGAGGCGCAATCGCCCGCGGCCCAGATGGCGGGGTCGGAGGTGCGGCCGTGTTCGTCGGTTTTTATGCCGTTCTCGACCTCGAGCCCGGCGGCCTCGGCCAGGGCGGTGGCGGGGGTGATGCCGACGCCGACGATGACGAAATCGGTCTCGATCTTCGTGCCGTCGGAGAGGCGGGCGCCGGTGACGTGGCCTTCGCCGGTGAGGGTGTCGAGGCCCACGCCTTCGCGGATGTCGACACCGTGGTCGGTGTGAAGCTTGCGGAAATAGTCGGAGGTTTCGCGGCAGGCGACGCGCTGGAGGATGCGGTCGGCCATTTCCACGAGCGTCACCTTGAGCCCGCGGGAGGCCGCGACTGCTGCCGCCTCGAGCCCGATATAGCCGCCGCCGACGATGAGCACGCGTTTGCCTTCGGTGAATTCGGGCGCCATCGTGTCGACATCGTTCAGGTCGCGCACCACGTAGACGCCGCGCAGCTCACCGCCGATGCTGCCGGGCAGGCGGCGGGGCACGGAGCCGGTGGTGAGCACGAGATGCTCGTAGGGGATGGATGTGCCGCCGGCGATGACCAGCTTGTTTTGCCGGTCGATGGAATCGACGCGGGTGTCGAGGTGCAGGTCGATCCCGTTCTCGCCGTAGAAGCTTTCGGGGCGGAGGAAGAGGCGTTCCAGCTCCATCTCGCCGAGGAGGTATTTCTTGGACAGCGGCGGGCGCTGGTAGGGGGGCGCGTGCTCTTCCCCGATAAGGGCGATCGGGCCCTCGTAACCCAGCGCGCGCAGTTTGGTCACCAGCGAGGCGCCGGCCTGCCCCGCTCCGATCACGACTATGCCGGGCATGCCCGTTCCTCCCGATTTATCATGGTCAGTTTGTCGACGTGACCCTATATCTACCCCCGATGGAAACGCAATTGATAGACAGGATGCGACAATGACGATCACTGTTGGCGACAAGCTTCCCGATGCAACGCTGGTTCAGATGGGGGGCGAAGGGCCGGAACCGGTCGAGCTGTCCTCGAAAACCGATGGGCGCAAGGTCGTGATCTTCGCCGTGCCGGGCGCGTTCACGCCCACCTGCCATTCGGCGCACGTGCCGAGCTTCATCCGCACCAAGGACCAGTTTGCCGAGAAGGGCGTGGACGAGATCATCTGCGTCAGCGTGAACGACCCGTTCGTTATGGGCAACTGGGGCGAGGCGACCGGTGCGTCGGACGCCGGGATCACCATGCTGGGCGATCCGGAGGCGAAATTCACCAAAGCGTTGGGCATGGAGTTCTCGGCCCCGCCCGCCGGGCTGATCGACCGCTCGAAGCGCTACGCGATGCTGGTGGAAGACGGCAAGGTGAGCCGTCTGAACCTCGAAGACAGCCCCGGCACCTGTGAAGTGTCGGCGGGCGAGGGCCTTCTGGCCGATATCTAAGCCCATCGGGCTTTGCCGGGGCGGGTGTCATGCCGCGCCCCGGCTTTCATTGTTCCAGAAATACTCAATTCCCTTGGCCTGCCACGTGCGGCGGCGTCAGAAGGTCGCGCAGGAGCGCCACCGGGTGCGCCTTGAGCGAGAGCCTTGTGGCGACGTAATCCTCGACCACCTCCTCGCCCAGCGTCATCTGCGGCAGGTGGGCCGCGGGCTCGTGGATCGCCTCGCCCTCCATGTCGCCGGCGAAGAGGGGCAGGGGTTTGTCGCCGGCGAGCGCGCGGGCCTCCCATAGGGCGTTGCGGCGGGTGAGGCCCAGGTCGGCGAAGGCGTCGGCCTCGGCCAGCCGGGTGAGGGTGGCGGGCGGCACGCCGGCGCGGCGCCAGATGTCGGAGACCTGCGTGTAGCCGTTGCCGCGGGCGGCCGTGATCCAGCCCGCGTCTTCCTCGGACAGGCCCTTGACCTGCCGGAAGCCGAGGCGGAGGGCGAGGGCGCCGCGTTCGTCGGGTTCGAGGACGTTGTCGTAGTAGCTGGATTGCACGCAGACCGGCCGCACCTCGACCCCGTGGTCGCGGGCGTCGCGGACGATCTGGGCCGGGGCGTAGAAGCCCATCGGCTGGGAGTTGAGCAGCGCGCAGGCGAAGACGGCGGGGTGGTGGCGCTTGATCCAGGCGCTGGCATAGACCAAGAGCGCGAAGGAGGCCGCGTGGCTTTCGGGGAAGCCGTAGGAGCCGAAGCCCTCGATCTGGGAAAAGCAGCGTTCGGCGAAGTCGGCATCGTAGCCGTTTTTCGCCATGCCGGAGAGGAAGCGGGTGCGGAATTCGCTGACCGAGCCGTTCTTCTTGAAGGTGGCGAGCGAGCGGCGGAGGCGGTCGGCCTCCTCGGGGGTGAAGCCCGCGCCGGTGATGGCGATCTGCATCGCCTGTTCCTGGAAGAGCGGCACGCCGAGGGTCTTGCCGAGGACCTGGCCCAGCTCGTCGGAGGGGAATTCGACGGCCTCCTCGCCGTTCCGCCTTCGGATATAGGGGTGGACCATGTCGCCCTGGATCGGGCCGGGGCGGATGATGGCGACCTCGATGACGAGGTCGTAGAAGCAGCGCGGCCGCA
The DNA here is from genome assembly GCF_040223625.1 of Roseovarius sp. Lineage (GTDB taxonomy): Bacteria > Pseudomonadota > Alphaproteobacteria > Rhodobacterales > Rhodobacteraceae > Roseovarius. The sequence continues at coordinate 13,124 of NZ_JAVKFX010000051.1, forward strand.
TCCGGGGTAGGAAGTTCATCTGGGCCCGGCTTTCCACCTGGAAGACGCCGATGCTGTCGGCCGCGCAGAGCATGTCGTAGACGGCCGGGTCTTCGGGCGGCAGGGTGGCCAGCGTGTAGCTTTGCCCGTGGTGCTGTTCGAGCAGGTTGAAGGCCTTGTGGATGCAGGTGAGCATGCCAAGCGCCAGCACGTCGACCTTGAGGATGCCGAGGCTGTCGATATCGTCCTTGTCCCAGCAGATGACAGTGCGGTTTTCCATGGTGGCGTTCTCGATCGGGACCAGTTCGTCGAGCCGCCCCTCGGTGATGACGAAGCCGCCCACGTGTTGCGAGAGGTGGCGGGGGAAGCCCTCGATCTCGCGCATCAGCTCCATCGTCTGGCGCAGGCGGGGGTCGTCGGAGTCGAGGCCGATTTCCTGAAGCCGCTGGCGTTCGAGGTTGCCGGCGGCGAAGAAGCCCCAGAGTTGGGACGACAGCGCGCCGACGGTGTCTTGTGAGAGGCCCATGGCGGCGCCCACCTCTCGGATGGCGCGTTTGCCGCGGTAGTGGATGACCGTGGCGCAGAGCCCGGCGCGGTGGCGGCCGTAGCGCTCGTAGATGTGCTGGATGACCTCCTCGCGGCGTTCATGTTCGAAATCCACGTCGATATCGGGGGGCTCGTTCCGGGCCTCGGAGACGAAGCGTTCGAAGACCATGGTGCCGGTTTCGGGCGACACGCTGGTCACGCCGAGGCAGTAGCAGACCACCGAGTTGGCCGCCGAGCCGCGCCCCTGGCAGAGGATGTCGCGGGAGCGGGCGAAGGCGACCACGTCGTTCACGGTGAGAAAGTAGGGCTCGTATTTCAGCTTGGCGATGAGGGCGAGCTCGTGTTCGAGCATGTTTTTCACCTTCTCGGGCGCGCCGTAGGGGTAGCGCCAGCGCAGCCCTTCACAGGCGAGGCGGCGCAGGCGGCTGGCGGGGGTTTCGCCGTCGGAGAGCTCGCTCGGGTATTCGTAGCGCAGCTCGTCGAGGGAGAAGGTGAGGGTGTCGGCGAGCTGGGCGGTGCGGTGGACGGCGTCTTCGTGGCCGGGGAAGAGGCGGAGCATTTCGGTGTGGGACCGCAGGCGGCATTCTCCGTTGGCCAGCGCGTCGCGGCCGAGGCTTTCCACCCGGCGGCCGGTGCGGATGGCGGTCAGCACGTCGGCGAGGCGGCGGCGGCGGGCGTGGTGCATCATCGGCGTGGCCGAGGCGATGGTGGGCAGGCCGAGGCGGCGGGCGAGCTCGGCCAGCGTGTCGAAGCGGGCCCGGTCCTGCCCGTCGTAGCGGGGGGACATGAGAAGGTGCATGTCGGCGCCATGGCGGCGGATGAGGCGGCGGGTGTGGCGGGCCCAGTCGCGCTTGTCCTGGGGCCCGGGCGGGTGGAGGAGGAGGGCCATGTGGCCGCCGTTTTCCAGCAGGTCGGCGATGGTCAGGCGGCAGGTGCCCTTCTCGGCGCGCAGGCGGCCGGTGCTGATCAGCCGGCAGAGGCGCGCCCAGCCGGTGCGGTCGCGCGGCAGGGCGGTGAGTTCGATGCCTTCGGTGAGGCAGAGGCGGGCGGCGGGGATGAGACGGGGCGTGATGGCCCATGCGGGCGGTTGCGGATCGGGGGCGGGCGGGCCGATGGGGCCGTCCTGCGATTCGAGCGCGCGGCGTTCGGCGACCTGTCGGGCGATCTCGCGGGCTTCGGTGTGGGCGCGGACGATGCCGGCCACGGAATTGGTGTCGGCGATGGCGAGCGCGGGCAGGCCGAGAAAGGCCGCCCGGCTTATGTATTCCTCGGGGTGGGAGGCGCCGGTCAGGAAGGTGAAATTGGAGGTGGCGGAGAGTTCGGTGAACATGATCCGGGGAGTATATTCACGTTTTGTTCTTATTTGGAGTCGGAAGTTGGAGGTATCTGTTCCCGGCCTGACCCGGGACTTCTGGCGGCTAGGTCGCGAGGCCCCGGCTCGGGGGCCGGGGCGGGTTGGGAGCGGCGGTGAAGGTGGTTTGGAGAACTGCTGCCCGTCCCGGGCTTGACCCGGGACCTCTGGTGGTTGAGGGGCGAGGCCCCGGCTCGGGGGCCGGGGCGGGTTGGGAACGGCGGTGAAGGTGGTTTGGAGAACTGCTACCCGTCCCGGGCTTGACCCGGGACCTCTGGCGGCTGGGTCGCGAGGCCCCGGCTCGGGGGCCGGGGCGGGTTGGACGCGGTGGTGAAGGCGGTTTGGAGGACTGCTGCCCGTTCCGGGCCTGACCCGGGAACTCTGGCGGTTGAGGGGCGAGGCCCCGGCTCGGGGGCCGGGGCGGGGATGGGCTCAGGCCACGCTGGCGATGGTGGCGCGGAGGGTGGCGAGGCCGTCGCCCTTTTCGCTGGAGGTCAGGATGATCTCGGGGAAGGCGGCGGGGTGTTTCGCGAGCTTGCCGCGGACCTGTGTCAGTACTGCCTCGCGGTCCTGAGCCTTGACCTTGTCGGCCTTGGTCAGGACGCATTGGAAGGTGACTGCGGCGGAATCGAGGAGGGAGAGGATTTCCTCGTCGACCTCCTTGATGCCGTGGCGGGCGTCGATCAGCACGAAGGCGCGGCGCAGGGTGGCGCGGCCGGAGAGGTATTGCTTCAAGAGCGCCTGCCACGCCGCGACCTTGGGCAGGGGGGCGTTGGCATAGCCGTAGCCGGGCAGGTCGACGAGGTAGTGGCTGTCGCCCAGGGCGAAGTAGTTGATTTCCTGCGTGCGGCCCGGCGTGTTGGAGGCGCGGGCGAGGGCCTTTCGGCCCGTCAAAGCGTTGATCAGCGAGGATTTTCCGACGTTCGAGCGGCCAGCGAAGCAGACCTCGGCCCGGTCGGCGGGGGGCAGGCCGGACATGGCGACCACGCCTTTCACGAAATCGACCGGCCCGGCAAAGAGCTTGCGGCCGGTCTCGGACGCGTGCTGGTCGGGCTCGGAGGCGAGGGGGAAGGGGAGTGCCATCAGAGCGGTTCGACGGTGTCGCCGGTGGCGATCTCGCCGGTCTTGGTGACCACGGCGTAGAGGCCGAAATCCTGGTGGCCGTGGACGGATTTGAGCGCGCCCAGCGTGTCGGCATCGCGCGCGCCGGTGGCCGGGTTGGCGGTGGTGGCGAGGCAGCGGACGATGGGTTCGCGCACCTCCAGCTCGGCGGTGCCGATGCGGAGGGTCTTGCCGACGAGGTCGAACTCCGACCAGGCCGGCAGGCCCGAAAGGTGGATGTTGGCGCGCCAGCGGAGCGGCGAGAGATCCTGCTCCATCTGTTCGCCCAGCGCCTCGTTCGAGGCGAGGTTGATCAAGCTGATGGAGGGGAAATCGCTGTCGGTCATGCCGCGGCCCTCGACCCGGACGATGCGGGCGGACTGGGCGCGGTTTTCCGGCATGAGGGGGCGGACCCAGTCGAGGAAGGCGCGCGCCTCGCTCTCGGGGTCGAAGGTGAGGTCGGGCCGGTCGGGATGGGTGAGGGTGACCGTGCCGGCGGCCTCGTCCGTGCGGGCGTCGATCGCCATCAGGGCGGGCACCTTGGCGCCGCGGGAAAACTCGGCGCAGGGGGCCCAGGCCGAGCCGTCGGCGCGGGCCGCCTCGTGGGCGACGGCCCAGCGCCGGTCATAGGGCATGGTCTGGCCCTCGGTCAGGGTGACGCGGCCGAGTTCCTCGCGCCCGTGGCCCTTGATCGGGTGACGCCAGAGCGCGGCGACCGTGATCATCACTTGCCCCCGGACTTCTTCGGTTTCTTGGCGTCCTCGGAGGCTTTCGGCTTCTTCTTGAAGCTCGACTTGATGTTGCCGAAGACATCCGGTTTGTAGCCCTGGCTGCGCATGATCAGGTATTGCTGGGCGAAGGTGATGGTGTTGTTCGCGATCCAGTAGAGGACCAGCCCGCTGGCGAAGCTGCCGAGCATGAACATGAACACCCACGGCATCCAGGCGAAGATCATCTGTTGCGTCGGGTCGGTGGGGGCCGGGTTCAGTTTCTGCTGCAGCCACATCGAGACGCCGAGACCCAGGGGCAGGATGCCGATGAAGATCAGCGCGAGGATCGAACCGGGTTCCGGCGCGGCCCAGGGCAGCAGGCCCCAGAGGTTGTAGAGCGACGAGGGATCGGGCGCCGAGAGGTCGCGGATCCAGCCGATCCACGGCGCGTGGCGCAGTTCGAGCGTGACGAAGATCACCTTGTAGAGCGAGAAGAAGATCGGGATCTGCAGCAGGATCGGCAGGCAGCCCGAGGCGGGGTTCACCTTTTCCTTCTTGTAGAGCGCCATCATCTCCTGCTGGAGCTTCTGGCGGTCGTCGCCGGCGCTTTCCTTGATCTTCTCCATCTGCGGCTGGAGTTCCTTCATCTTCGCCATCGAGACGTAGGACTTGTACGCGAGCGGCAGCAGCAGCGCCTTGATGATGAGCGTCAGCGCGATGATCGCCCAGCCCATGTTGCCGATCATGGCGTTGAGCCAGTGCAGCACGGCGAAGATCGGCTTGGTCAGGAAGAAGAACCAGCCCCAGTCGATCGAATCGAGGAATTTCGGGACGTCCTGCTCGTTCTGGTATTCGCGGATGGTAGCCCATTCCTTGGCCCCGGCGAAGACGCGGGTCGCGCTGGTGGCGGTCTCGCCGGCGGCGAGGGTGACGGTGGGGTGGCGCGCGGTGGTCTGGTAGATGTCGCGGCGGCCGTCGCGGAAGGTGCTGATCTTGGTGCCGGCGCGCTGTTCGGGAATCAGCGTGGTCATCCAGTAGTGATCGGTGAAGCCGGTCCAGGCGGCCTCTTCCACGGCGAGGGTTTCGTGGTTCGAGGCGGGCTCGAAATCGTCGTAGTCGATCTCGGTCAGTTCGCCGTCGACGATGCGGATGCCGCCCTCGTGCAGGATGAAGAAGTTCTTCAGGTCGGGCGGCGTGCCGTGGCGGGCGAGGATGCCGTAGGGGGCCAGCGAGCGGGTGTCGTCGCCGGTGTTCTCGACCGACTGGGTGACGGTGAACATGTACTTGTCGTCGACGCTCATCTCGCGGCGGAAGGTCAGGCCGGCGCCGTTGTCCCAGGTCAGCACGATGGGGCTGTCGGGGGTGAGCGTGCCGTCGCCTTCGAGCTCCCACAGGGTGTTGGCGCCGGGCACTTCGTCACGCGAGAGGCCGCTGCCGGGGGCCCAGCCGAAGAGCGCGTAATAGGGGTTTTCGCTGCCGACGGGTGAGAGCAGGGTGACGATGTCGGAATCGGGATCGAGGGTTTCGCGGTAGTCCTTGAGCGCGAGCTGGTCGATGCGGCCGCCGCGGAGCGAGATGGAGCCCAGAAGCTCGGGCGTGTCGATCCGGACGCGGGGCGCCTCGTCCTCGGCGGGGGCCTCCTCGGTGGCGGCGGCGGTGGCGGAACCGGTGTCGGTGCCGGGATCGGCCGAGCCGGGGGCTACGGCGACATCGCCGGCCGTGTCGGTGCCCTGCTGGCCGGTCTGCTGGGTGGTTTCCTGCGTCGTCGTGTCGGCCGTGTCCGTCGCCTCGGGCGGCGGGAACAGCACGAACCACAGCAAGATCACCACGAAGCTGAGCGCGGTTGCAAGGATGAGGTTCTTGTTCTGGTCGTCCATCGCCAGCGGCACCCGTGGTTGAGAAAGTTTGACGGGGTTCAACAGAGTGCGGGACGAAAGGTCAAGGGGATTCAGGGCAATTCGCGGCCGGGTGCGGCCAGATGCCGTGGCCTCAGACCGCGCCCTTGCGCAGGTCGGGCGGGGCCTGAAGCTTGCCCGTGTGGGTGCGCAGCCAGGGCAGCGTGGCCTCGGGGGGCATGGGCCGGGCGATGCCGAACCCCTGCACGTGCGCACATCCGAGCTGGGCCAGGAGGGAGTGTTCGCCGGCGGTTTCCACCCCTTCGGCGAGGGTTTCGAGTTCGAGCTGTTCGGCCATGGTCAGGATCGCCGCGACCATGCGCTGCTGGCGCGGGTCGGTGTCGATGCCGCGCACGAAGGAGCGGTCGATCTTGAGCCGGTCGATGGAAAACCGCTTGAGCGAGGAGATCGAGGCGTGGCCGGTGCCGAAATCGTCGAGGTCGATGCGGCAGCCGAGGTCGGAGAGGCGGCGGATGTTGCGGGCGGTCTCGTCATCCGGGGAGGTGGAGACGACGGTTTCGAGAATCTCGATCTTGAGGCGGGACGGGGCGAGGTCGTGGCGGTCGAGCTCCCACGCGACGGTGTCGGCCAGCGCCGGGTCGCGCAGGTCGGTGGGCGAGAAGTTGACGCCGACGCCGGGGATGGTGAACCCGGCCTCTTGCCAGCGGCCGAGCGCCTCGAGCGCCTCGCGCAGCATGATCGCCTGCAGCGTGCCGGTCAGGCCGGCCTTCTCGATATGCGGCAGGAAGGTGCCGGGCAGGAGGACGCCGCGCTGGGGATGGTGCCAGCGCGCCAGCGCCTCGAACCCAGAAACCAGCCCGGTGTCGGTAGACAGTTGCGGTTGGAACCAGGGCACGATCTGCCCCTTCTCCAGCGCGGACGCCAACTCGTCCGCCAGCCGGTCGGGTGTCGTTGGCCCATGCGCCATGTCGGGCGCATAGGCACGGATCGCCGAAGGTGCGTTCGCGCGTGCGACCTCAAGCGCAAGATTGGCGGCGGTCAGCATTTCCTGCGCGTTTGCGCCGCGCAACTGGCTGTCCAGCACGAACCCAAGCGAGCAGGACAGGTAAACGGCCTGCGCATCCAGCGATACGGGTTCTTCCACACGGGTTTGCAACCGTCCCGACATTTGCACTGCCAC
>NZ_JAVKFX010000052.1:0-41987 GCF_040223625.1 Roseovarius sp.
CCCAGATTGCTGGCAAATTGAGGCCAAAGGATACGGCACGGGGGCCGAAAATCTCGGACCCTTGTTGACGAGCGAAGCGCGCATTCACCCCAGAGGCAGAACAACGTTCCTGAGCGCCGACTAATTCAGCGGCCTGTTAAGGGTGAGGTCTTCCCCGCCTTCGACAAGGACGGCACGGCGCATGAGCACGATGATGGCGTTCGCCCCGACAGCTCCATCGACAAGCTCGCCAAGCTGAACCCGGCCTTCGAGAAACCCTACGGCAAGGTCACCCCCGGCAATTCCAGCCAGATCACCGACGGCGCCTCCTGGACGATCCTCGCCTCCGAAACGGCGGTCGAGGCGCATGGCCTGACCCCCATCGCGAAGATCGTCGACAGCGAATGGGCCGCTCTCGACCCCGGCATCATGGGCCTCGGCCCGGTGCTGGCCTCGACCCCGCTGGCCCAGCGCCACGGCCTCTCCGTCGACGATGTCGACCTGTGGGAAATCAACGAGGCTTTCGCCGCGCAGGTTCTGGCCTGCCTCGCGGCTTGGCAGGATGACGATTTCTGCCGCGATGTGCTTGGATACGACAACGCCTTCGGCCGCATCGACCACGACAGGCTCAACGTCGACGGCGGGGCGATCAGCCTCGGCCATCCCGTGGGCACCAGCGGCAACCGCATCGTGCTTCACCTCGCCAACGCCCTCAAGGCCCGCGGCGCAAAACGCGGCATCGCCACCGAATGCATCGGCGGCGGACAGGGCGGCGCCATGCTTCTGGAGGCCGCATGACCGACGTACTCGACAAGATCACCCCCGACGAGACCACCGATGCTCCCACCGCGCCCGATGCCCGCCACTGGCGCAAGGAGGCGAAGGGCGACCTGACCGTCCTCTGGCTCGACTGCGCCGATACGGGCACCAACGTCATTTCCGAGGCGGTGCTGCGCGAGCTCGACACGCTGCTCGACCACGTCAAGGCGGCCCAGCCCAAGGCGCTGGTCATCCGCTCCGCCAAGCCCGGCGGATTCGCCGCCGGCGCCGATATTGACGGCTTTGCCGGCCTGCGCGACGACGACGCCGTGCAGATGCTGCAACAGGGCCACGCCGTGCTCGACAAGCTGGCCGGCCTGCCCTTCTCCACCGTGGCCGTGGTCCACGGCGCCACGCTCGGCGGCGGGTTCGAACTGGCTCTCGCCTGCGACTACCGCATCGGCATCGACGGGGTGAAGCTCGGCTTCCCCGAAATCCAGCTCGGCCTGCATCCCGGTCTCGGCGGCACCTTCCGCCTGACCAACCTCATCGACCCGACCGAGGCGATGCAGATGATGCTGACCGGCAAATCCGCCCATGACCGCAAGGCCAAGAAGCTCGGCATCCTCGACGCGCTCGTTCCCGACCGCCATGTCGACGCCGCCATCGACGCCGCCGCCAATGGCAAGATGAAGCGCGAACACGGCGGCTTCCGCGCCTCTGCCATGCGCACCGGCGTCGCCCGCAACCTCGCCGCCACCCGCATGCGCTCGGAAAGCGAGAAGAAAGCCCCCCGCGCCCATTTCCCCGCCCCCTTCGCCCTGATCGACCTGTGGGAAGACCACGGGGACGACGCGGACGACATGCAGAAGGCCGAGATCACCTCCTTCGCCAACCTGCTCGGCACCCCCACCGCCCAGAACCTGATCCGCGTCTTCTTCCTGCGCCGGACCCTGAAATCCGCCGGCAAGGGCGAGGAAGGCATCGCCCATGTCCACGTCATCGGCGCCGGCGCCATGGGTGCGGAGATCGCCGCCTGGTCCGCCATGCAGGGCAAGCGTGTCACCCTCGAGGACGTCAAGCTCGACCCGCTCGGCTCTGCCATCAAGTCCGCCGCCCGCATCTACGACAAGAAGCACCTCAGCGGGATCGAGAAGCGCGACGCGCTCGACCGGCTGATGCCCGACCCCGAGGGGCTCGGCCGGGCCCGCGCCGACCTGGTGATCGAGGCCGCCCCCGAGAAGCTGGACCTGAAGGAGAAGATTTACGCCTCCCTCGTCGACGTGATGAAGCCCGGCGCGATCCTCGCCACCAACACCTCCAGCCTCAAGCTGTCCAACCTCGTCGATGCCGCTCCCGACCCCGCGCGTTTCGCCGGGCTGCACTTCTTCAACCCGGTCAGCCAGATGCCCCTCGTGGAAGTGGTCTCGCACGAGATGGCCTCGTCCGACACGCTCGACCGCCTTGCCGCCTTCACCACCGGCATCGACCGCCTGCCCGCCCGGGTGAAGGATTATCCCGGCTTCCTCGTCAACCGCATCCTCGCCCCCTACCTGATGGAGGCGATGGTCATGCTCGACGAGGGCTATGCGAAGGAAGACATCGACCGCGCGGCGCTCGCCTTCGGCATGCCCATGGGCCCGGTCACGCTTGCCGACCAGGTCGGCCTCGACATCTGCCTCGAAGTAGCCAACTCGATGCAGGAGGGCCTCGAAACCCCCGTCGCCGACACCCCCGCCTGGCTGCGCGAGAAGGTTGAGAAGGGCGAAACCGGCAAGAAGGCCGGCAAGGGCCTCTACGACTACAACAGCGAGGAGGCCCCCGATACCCCCGCCGACGATCCCGATCAGCAGATCATCGACCGGCTGATCCTGCCCATGTGCAACGCCGCCGTCGAATGCCTGCGCAAGGGCGTGGCGCCCGACGCCGACACCATCGACGGCGCCGTGATCTTCGGCACCGGCTGGGCCCCCTTCCGCGGCGGCCCGCTGCACTACGCCAAGACCCGCCGCGACGTGCCCAGGGTGCTCGAACAACTGGCCGACCGGCACGGCCCCCGCTTCACCCCCGACCCGGGCTGGAGCGACCTTGCCTGACACCGCCCGGTCCGCCGACGCCATCGCGCAGGAGATCATCACGCGCACCGGCGGCGACATCCGGCTTGCCCTGCCCCTCGGCCTGGGCAAACCGGTCACGCTGGTCAACGCCCTCACGCGCGCCGTCGCCGACCGCCCCGACACGCGCCTGTCGATCCTCACCGCCCTGACGCTCGAACGCCCCGACATGTCGGAAGGCATGGCGCAGCGCTTTCTCGAACCGGCCGCCGACCGCCTCTTCGGCCGCTACCCTCCGCTTGCCTACGCCGACATGCTGCGCGACGGCACCCTGCCCGACAATATCGAGGTGTCCGAGTTCTTCATGCAGGCCGGCCGCTGGATCGGCGTCCGCGACGCCCAGCGCCGCTACATCCCCGCCAACTACACCCACGCCTACGACGTGCTGGCCAACTGGCGCCCGAATGTCCTGATGCAACTTCTGGCCCCGCTCGACGATGCCGCCTACAGCCTGTCCTGCAACACCGACATCTCCGCCGACCTGCTGCGCGAACGCCGCGAGGGGCGCCAGGATTTCCTGGTCGGGGGCGAGATCAACGACAAGCTTCCCCCGATGGATGGCCCCGAGGCCCGCCTCCCCCGTGACGAAGTCCAACTCCACTGCGACTCGCCTGCCGATTTCGACCTCTTCTCGGTCGTCAAACGCCCCGTCGGCCAGCCCGAACACGCCATCGGCCTCCACGTCGCCCGCACCATCCCCGACGGCGGCACGCTGCAGATCGGCATCGGCGCCATCGGCGATGCGGTGGCCCATGCGCTCATCCTCCGCCAGTCCGGTCAGCTTTCGAACATCACCGAATCCTCCCCCTTCGCCCCCGACGCCTTCGCCGAGCACGGTCCCTTCGACACCGGCCTCTACGCCGTCACCGAGATGCTGGTCGACGGCCTTCTCCAACTCTTCGAACGCGGCATCATCAAGCGCCAGGTCGACGGCGCCGCCATCCACGCCGGCTTCTTCGTCGATTGCCGCGACTTTTACGAGCGCCTCCGCGCCCTCCCCGCCGACCAGCGCGCACAGATCCACATGGTGCCCGTCTCCTTCACCAACCAGCTCTACGGCGACGAGCCCGCCAAGCGCGCCGCCCGCACCGATGCCCGCTTCGTCAACTCCGCCATGAAAGCCACCCTCCTCGGCGGCATCGTCAGCGACATCACCACCGGCGCGCAGGAGGTCAGCGGCATCGGCGGCCAGTTCAACTTCGTCGAACAGGCCTTCGCCCTCAAGGACGGCCGCGCCCTCATCACCCTGCCCTCGACCCGCACCAAGAAAGGCGAGACCGTCTCCAACATCGTCTGGGAACAGCCGCATGAAAGCGTCCCCCGCCCCTATCGCGACATCATCGTCACCGAGTACGGCATCGCCGACCTCCGCGGGCAACGCGACGAGGTGGCCATAGCTCGCATGCTCGCCATCACTGACAGCCGCTTCCAGAACGACCTGCTGGACAAGGCCAAATCCGCCGGCAAGGTGGCGAAGGATTTCGCCATCGACCCCGCCTGGCGCGCCAACACGCCCGACACCCTCGCCCGATGGCTCGCCCCCCACGATCTGCCCGATTTTCCCTTCGGGACCGATTTCGATGCCGTCGAGCGCCGCATCCTTCCCGCCCTCGGCCGCCTCTCGGAAACGCAAGGCCACAAGGCCGGCATGGCCCGGCTCATCCTCGCCGGCATGACCGCCCCTAAGCCGCCGGAAGAAATGGCCCGCATGGGTCTCGACAGGCCCGGCTCGCTGAAGGACCGGCTCGAAGCCTGGGCGCTCGCCGGTGCATTGCAAGCGGTGGCCCCACACCCCAAGTAAGATGGCAGGGCCGCGCCAGCCGTGACAGGCCACCCGCCCGCAAGGGCCGGAACCTCGGGCGAGCCGCGGGGGTTGACCACCCGACAGGCCACAGCGAAATCAAAAGGGTTGCAGAACACGTGTCCAAACCCCGCACACACGCCCTCAGCGATCTGCTCGACGAGCTCGAAGGCACCGTCGAAGGCGAGTCCGTCCGCGTGGAAGAGGTGATCGACGCGCTCGGGCACTCCTCCTTCGCCTCGCTCATGCTGGTCTTCTCGCTGATCTGCACCTCCCCGGCCAGCGCCATCCCCGGCGTCACCGCGCTTCTCGCCCTGATGGTCTTCATCCTCGTCGCCCAGATGATGGTGGGGCGGGAAAGCCTCTGGCTGCCCGGTTTCATCACCCGCCGCCGCCTCTCCTCCGAAAAGCTCTGCAAGGGCATCAAGTGGCTGCGCAAGCCGGTGCGCTTCGTCGAACGCTTCCTCAAGCCGCGCTTCACGTGGTTCTTTCACCGGCCCTGGATCTGGGTGCCCCTGATCCTTGTCATGGCGCTCACCCTCTTCATGCCGTTCATGGAATTCGTGCCCACCTCGGGGTCCATCGCCTCGGCCGTCATCGCCCTCTTCGCGGCGAGCCTGCTCACCCGCGACGGCGTACTGGCGCTGTTATCGCTCCCGCTGCTGGCGGTCATTCCCGTCACGATCTACTACTGGATCTGAGCGCTACCCGCCGGCCCAGTCCTCGAGCGCATCCATCGACCCCTTGCCAAGCCCCTGCGCCTTGACGCGGCCAAGCGGACAGGCGCGCGATAGGCGGTCCTCCATATCCTCAACATGAAACCCGTCCGGGCGGTCCAGACCCTCCAGCTCATCCCAGCTCACCGGCACGGCCACCGCCGCCCCGGGCCGCGCCCGCAACGAATAGGGCGCAATCGCCGTCGCCCCCCGCTCGTTCCTCAGCCAGTCGAGGAACAGCTTCCCCTTGCGCTTCTCCTTAGACATCGTCGCGGTGTATTGTTCCGGCGCCTTCTCGGCCAAGGCCTGAGCGAACCCCTTGGCGAAGTCCTTCACCCGGTCCCATTCGGCGATCCGTCTCAGCGGCACGATCACGTGAACGCCCTTGCCGCCCGTCACCATCGGCGCCGAGTCGAACCCGCAGGCCTCGAGACCCTCGCGCACCTCCAACGCGGCCCGCTTCACCTCGTCGAAGCCCAACCCCTCGTCGGGGTCGAGGTCGAACACCATCCGGTCGGGCCGCTCCAGCTTGTCCCGCCGCGCGCCCCAGATATGATACTCCACCGCGCCCATCTGCGCCGCCCCGATCAGGCCCTCGGGCGTGGTGACATACATGTAATCCTCGGTGCGGCCGTCCTTCTCCTTGATGGGCACCGCCTTTATATCCTCCGGAAACCCCTTCCCGGCATGCTTCTGGAAAAAGCAGTCTTCCGCGATCCCGTCCGGACAACGCAACAGAGACAGCGGCCGATCGGCCACATGCTCAAGCATCCGATCCGCCACCCGCGCGTTATGCCGGGCCACGTCGCCCTTGGTCAGCCCCGCATCGGGGAAGATGACGCGCCCCGTGCTCGACACCCGCACACCGCCGATCTCCTGATCGCCACTGTCGGTTTCCGCTTCCGCCTTCGCACTCACGTCCTTTGCCTCCTTGTCCTCGCGCAGCCCCTTGAAGGCGCCGTGCCTGATCCGTCCTTCGCTGGTGAACTCGGTATACTCGACCTGCGCCACAAGCTCCGGCGTCACCCAATGCGCGCCCTTCGCCTCCGACGGCAGCTCGCCCTCGAACGGCGCCGTCTTCCGGCCCAGCCGCTTCAGCTCCTTGGCCAGCGCCTTGAAATCATCATCGTCGAAGCCGGTGCCGACCCGCCCGCGATAGACGAACCCCTCGTCCTCGTAGCTCCCCAAAAGCAGCGAGGAAAACGCCCGCCCCTTCTTGTCAGAAGGCGACCAGCCGCCGACCACGAACTCCGCCTCCTGCACGCATTTCGCCTTGATCCACGCCTTGCTGCGCTTGCCGCTATAGGGCGCGTCGATCTTCTTCGACACGATCCCCTCGCCGCCCGCCTTGCACATCGCCGCCAGCGCCTCGGCGCCATCTCCCCCCAGCACCGGGCTCAGCCGCAAGGGCCCGCGCGGCGGCAGATCCCCGAACAGCCCCTCCAGCGCCTTCCGCCGCTTCTTCAACGGCTTGCCGGTCAGGTCCTCGCCATCCAGCTGCAGGCAGTCGAACGCATAGAACACCAACGGGTCGCCCCCCTTCAGCGCTTTCTGCAAATCCGAGAACCCGCCACGCTCGGCCACCACCTCGCCATCGATCAGCGCGGCATCGCAGCCCAGCGCATCCGCCGGCCCGCACAACGCGCCGAACCGGTCGGACCAGTCCTTGCCGTTGCGCGTGTAAAGCCGCACTCCACCCTTGCCCACGGCCATCAGGCAGCGATACCCGTCGAACTTCACCTCATGCTGCCAGCCCTTGCCCTCGGGCGGTTCATCCTTCAGCGTCGCCAGCTGCACCTTCCGAAACCGCGGCAACGCCTTCTTGTGTTTCGCCGCCTCGAAAGCGGTCTTCTCCTTCGCGATCTGCCGCATCGTCCGCCCGGTCGCGACACTGCGCTTGTGCTTGTTGATCAGCGCATCGGCACTCCGCCCGGCCAGATCGTCGCGCTCCTTGATCAGCAGCCAGTTCTCGCGATCCCCCTTGCCGCCGCCCATCTTCACCAGCACCCAGCCGCCTTCCATCCGCGCGCCGTGCAGCCGGAAATGCAGCTTGCCCTCCTCCAGTCCTTTCTCCACGTCATGCAGCGGCTCCCACGTTCCGCTGTCCCACAGCATCACGGTGCCGCCACCATACTGGTCCTCGGGAATGGTGCCTTCGAAACGGCCATAGTCGATCGGATGATCCTCCGTCCTGACCGCCAGCCGCTTCTCCGACGGGTCGTCAGACGGGCCCTTGGTCACCGCCCATGACAGCAGCACGCCCTCCCATTCCAGCCGGAAATCGAAATACATCCGGCTCGCATCATGCTTCTGCACCACGAAGGAAATCTGCGATCCCCCGGCCGCCGCCGCCTCGCCGCGCGGCTCGGGGGTGGTGTCGAAATCGCGTTTCTCGCTGTACCGGTCGAGCTTGTTCATGGGGCGTTTCCTGACATCATCGGCGCAATTCGTGGGCCGACGCGGGCTCCCCCGACGTCAGGCCACATCCGCAAAACGCACATGCCCCTCGAAAGTTTCCGCGAAGCCCTCCCTCACCGGCGCGCGAAATAGGCCGCCAGCGCCTCGATATCCTCGTTGCTCAGGTCCCGCGCGGCCGCATGCATCAGCGGATCGTAGGCATACACCCCGTCCCGCCACAGCGTCAGCTGCACCTCCAGGAACCCCCGCCGCTGCCCGTCCAGCACCGGGCCTTTCCGCCGCCCGTCCTCGCGCTCGCCATGACAGGCCAGGCAGGTCGGCACGTCCCGCGTCCCCTCCCGCGCCAGCGCCTCACCCTTCACCACCAGTTCGGCACTCGCCACCGGCGCATCCCCCGCCTCGTCCGCCGTTTCCGCGAAATGCGTTGCCAATTCGGACAGCCGCTCCTCCGGCACCGAGGTCACCGCCTGCGCCATGATCCCGCTCGGCCGCTTGCCCGAACGGTAGGCCTGCAACTGCGCCTCAAGGTATTCCGCCGACAGGAGGTCCAGCCGCGGCACCTGCCCGCCGACCTCGCCGTGGCAGCTCGCGCAATATTCCTCCGGCTCGCTGCCGCCGGTCTGCAACTCCAGCTCCGGCGCCACCTCCCCCTGTACCGACACAAGGTAGGCCACCACCGCCCACACCTCGTCATCCCGCCCCTCGGCGGGCCAGCCCGGCATCCCGGTCATCTTGATCCCGTTCTCGACGATCCAGAACAGCTCGTTCGCCTCCCAATGGGCGACCGCCTCCTCGATCTGCGGCGGCTCCGGCACCATCGCCTGCATCGTTGCGCTCGCCTCCTGGCCGGGCGCGCCGTGGCACGGCACGCAGGCCGTCGCGTAATGCCCCGCCCCCAGCGCGATCAGCTCCGCATCGTCCAGCTCCGGCACCTCCTCCTCCGACGGCGCCCGAAGCCACACCGAATTCCGGAACGTGGTGTGCAGCACCCAGCTCACCCCGGGCAGATGCCCCGCAACGGCCGACACGTTGTAAAGCCCCAGCGCCACCACCGCCACGGCCCCGGTCAGGCCCAACGCCGCCAGCGCGGCCATTGTCAGCAACACCGCCCTCATGCCGCCCCCCTTTCGCGCAGGGACAGCCCGGTCAGCGCCAGCCCCGCGATCAGGTAGACCGGCGTCCCGATCGCCAGCATCAGCATACCGCCGATCTGCTGCCCCGACAGGTCCGGCGCCGTCCCACAGATCTCGGCATAAAGATCCCTCGGCGCCAGCACGATCAGCGCCCCCAGCAACGTCATGTGCATCGATGTCAGCAAAAGCCCCCCGGCCCCCGCCAACGGCCTGTCCCGCCGCAGGCACCCGGCCCAGACCATCAGGCCGACGATCAGGAAACTCGCCTGCTCCGCCACGAAGCCCAGCGCCATGGTCCGCCCAAGCCCATGCGCCACCGGCAGATGCCAGGCCCAGACCACTACGAACTCCGCCGCCGCCGCGGCCAGCGGCGGCACCGCCAGCCGCTCCGCAACCTGCGGCAATCCCAGCACGATCAGCGGCGCCGCCACCGCCACCAGCACCATGTGCCGCAGCATATGCGCCGCAAAGACCGGCATCACCGCCTCCAGCGGCACCACCCACACGGCCGCCAACAGCGCGAGGCCCGGCAGAAGGAAGCGCTCGCTCATTGGCACCCCCCCAGCATCACCAGCGGCAACGAGGTGAACACCACCCCCAGGAACGAGATGATCGCCAGAAGGAACGCCGCGTGCCCAAGGAAGTGATGCCGATCCTCGGCCCGCCCCCAGCTATTGAAGTAATCTCCCGTCTCGTGCGGGTTCCACTGCCGCCAGCTGTTCCAGCCGACCCACAGGATCGCGCCGAGCGACGCGATACTGAATACCACGAGCCCGGCCCGTGCCAACTCGATGTCCCAGCCCTTGGCACAGGTCACCGCCGCCAGCCCGTAACAGATCACGAAATGCGCCGCCCAGATCAGCGGCCCCATCGTGATCTTCATCAGGCTCGCCCGCTCCTCGGCGAACTCCTCCAGTTCGTCCTTCTGCGGCGTATGCTTCGGATCGGTCATAGCACCCCCGGGGCAAGGCCCATCACCGCGCATGTCACCAGCGCCGCCAGTACCTGGAAATGCCAGAACAGCGAGACGTTCCAGATATCCGCGTCATAGCGCGGCGTCAGCTTGCCGAAGACAGACCCGGCCAGGCAATAAAGCTGCATGATCACGCCGGCCCCCGCATGCACCGTGATCCAGATCGCCAGCGCCCAAAGCACCGCCGGATAGACATGGCTCGACGGCTGCAATTCCATCACCGACAGCATCAGCGCCGCAGCCCCGCCGGCCGCCGCCAGCGGCGCCAGCGCCAGACAGGCCCGCGCGGCACCCACTGCCCAGCGCCGGTTCAACTCCCGCGCGCCGACCGTCAACGCCCAGGACATCGCCAGCGCCACCGCCGCCAGCCCGACCAGCCACGCCTCCGCATGCATCGCCCCCTCGGGCGGGAAATCCGCCTGCGAAGTCCAGTAGAAGAAGAACCCGAAGACCAGCGAGGCGAACGCCGTGGCATCCCCCAGCATGGTGATCCACATCGCCCACCACCCGACAGAGGCCGGCCCCGACGCGTAGGTCGGCAGGGTCAGCCCCAGCCCGGCATCCTTGCTCGGCGCCTCCGGCACCCGCGCGGTCGAAGTCCAGAGCCAGTAGATGATGCAGCATACCGCCAGCGCCGCGCAGATGATCGCGGGCGGATACCAGTGGAACGTGGGGAAGATGAATGCGCCCCCGGTGAACCCCGCCGCCATATGGGTGATCCAGGCGGGGCCCGTGACCCTCTGCACCTGGATCGGCTCGGCATCGATCACCGAGGTGACCAGCGTCTCCCGCCGCCCTTCTTCGGCATCCGGCAGATAATAGCGCCCGGCGTCGATCCGCTCCAGTATCTTCGGATCATCCCAAAGCGGATACCGGCTCGTCACATGCGGGATCGACCGCACGCCCCACGCCTCTTCCGGCACATCATGGGTCCATTCCAGCGTCCCCCCCTCCCACGGGTTGCGCGCGATCTGCGGCTGGCGATGCTTCGGCCGGATCAGGTCCCACACGAACACGGCGAACCCGGCGGCGATGATGAACGCGCCCACGGTCGAGATCAGGTTCAGCCCGTCCCAGCCAAGCCCCGTCGGATAGGTATAGATCCGCCGCGGCATCCCCCACAGCCCGGTCAGGTGCATCGGCAGGAAGGTCAGGTTGAACCCCGAGAAGATCAGCCAGAACGCCCAGCGCCCCAGCCGCTCCGACAGCTTCTTCTTCTGGATGAAGGGGAAGAAGTAATAGACCCCCGCGATCACCGGGAACACCATCCCCCCGAACAGCGTGTAATGCAGGTGCGCCACCACGAAATACGTGTCATGCGCCTGGAAATCGAACGGCGCCAGCGCCAGCATCACGCCGGTCAGCCCGCCCATGGTGAAGATCGCCAAGGCCCCCGCGATCCACAGCATCGGCAGCGTCATCTTCACCCGCCCCACCATCAGCGTCGCCAGGAAGGCGAAAATCTGCACCCCGGTCGGGATCACCACCGCCTCCGACGCCGCCGAGAAGAACCCCAGCGAGATCGTCGGCAGGCCTGTGGTGAACATGTGGTGCACCCACAGCCCGAAGCTCAGGAACCCGGTGCCCACCGCCGACAGCACGATCCACGAATACCCCACGATGGGCCGCCGTGCGACCGTGGGAATGATCATCGCCGCAATGGCGATCGACGGCAGAAAGATGATGTAGACCTCCGGATGCCCGAAGATCCAGAACAGGTGCTGCCACAGCATCGGATCGCCGCCCCGCTCGGGGTCGAAGAACGGCCAGTCGAAGCTCCGTTCCAGCTCGAACAGGAAATCCCCGGCAATGAGCGGCGGAAAGGCGAACAGGATCATGCCGCCCACGACCATCACGTACCACGCGTAAAGCGGCATGATGTTCACGCGCATCCCCGGCGGGCGGCACTTGAGCGACCCGACGATCAGCTCGACCGCCGCCGCGATCGACGCCACCTCGATGAAACTCAGCCCCAGCAGCCAGATGTCGCTGCCCGGCCCCTCGTCCTCTGTCGCCAGCGGCGGGTACATGAACCACCCCGCCCTTGGCGCCGCATCGAAGAAGATCGACCCGATCACGAAGCACCCGCCGATCAGGAAGCACCAGTAGCCGAACGCCGACAGCCGCGGGAACGGCATATCCCGCGCCCCCAGCATCCCCGGCAGGATCAGGATCGAAATCGCCTCGAACAGCGGCACGGCGAACAGAAACATCATCGCCGAGCCGTGCATGGTGAAAAGCTGGTTGAACCGGTCGGCCGGGATCAGCTCGTTCTCCGGCACCGCAAGCTGCGCCCGGATCAAAAGCGCCATCACACCGGCCAGCAGCATGAAGCACAACGCCGTCATGCAATACCACTTGCCGACCTCGGTGTTGTTCACCGCCGTGATGTAACGGAACCCCTTCGGCGTGGCCCACGCGGCCCGAAGCCGCTCGGCCTGCGCCGCCTGCACCTCCTCCGGCACCGGCTCGGCCAGCATCTCCTCGGTCGGCGGATAGGGGCCCGAGGGTGTCGGCAATGCTGATCGGTCCTGCCGGTGATCGGTCATTTCAGCCCCTTCAGATAAGCCGCCAGATCGGCGATTTCTGCCTCGCCAAGGTGATCATAGGTCGGCATCTTCACCTCCGGCTTCAGCTCGCCGGTATGCGCGATCCACCGCTCGAAATCCTTCAGCGTCGTGCCCAGCCGCCCCGCGCCCAACGTTTCGCGGCTGCCCACATGCGTCAGGTCCGGCCCGACCTGCCCGACGGCCTCCGTCCCCCGCACCGCGTGACAGGCGCCGCAACCCTCCGACCGGAACAGCGCTTCGCCCCGCATCGCCTCGGCACCTTCCGGCGCCACGGCATCGGCCGCCTCACGTTCAAGCCACGCGTCGAACTCTTCCTCCGGCATGACCACCGCGGCAAAGGCCATCCACGCATGGCTCGCCCCGCAGAACTCGGCACATTGCCCGCGATACCGCCCCGGCCGCTCCGGATGCAGGCTCACCCGCGTCTCGCGCCCCGGAAACATGTCCATCTTGCCGCCCAGCGACGGGATCCAGAACGAGTGTATCACCCGGTCCGCTGCCAACACGAACTCCGTCCGCTGGTCCGCCGGAAGCCGGATCTCGTTGGCGGTGACGACAGGCGCCTCGGCCCCTTCCGGCCAGTACTCCACCCGCCACCACCATTGTTCACCCGTGACCCGCACCTGCAGCCCGTCGCCAGGCGCCCGCTGGTCCGGCAGGAGGTTCAGCGCCCAGACCAGCAACCCCACCAGCAGCACCGTTGGGGCAACGATGCCGCCCCCGATCAGAAGCGGCCGAACGAACTTGGGATCGACCGGCCCGGTGCGCAGCCGGGTCAGCGTATAGAACGCCCCGTTCACCAGCAGCCACAGGATGCAGGCGCCCACCAGCGTCACCAGGAAGATGTTGCGCACCGCCACCGCGTCGACCCCGGCGGCGTCCAGCGCCGATTGCTCCTTGCCGCAGCCCGACACAAGCGCCAATGTCAAAAATCCCGCCAGCTTCACGCCGGCGGGACCCAACAGCCAGTGATGCCCTCGGTCACGCTGTCTTGAGCTCATGTGGCTCAACGCGGCGAATCCCGGTCCGGTTCCCGGCGTACAAAGCCGCAATGCGGATCGACGCCGCGGGCCCGCTCCTGTATCGAAGGCCCGAACCGATCAGCCGAGGGCCGCGCCATGAAGGACCACGACCAGCCATCCCCCCAAAAACACTGCTGGTCCCTCGACGGCCTGACCTACGCGAGCCTCGCCTGGGGCCCCGCGGATGGCCGCCCGGTCCTCGCCACGCACGGCTGGATGGACCACGCCGACAGCTTCCGCGAACTCGGCCCCCGATTGACCGATTGCCGCGTCGTGGCCCTCGACCTCAGCGGGCAGGGCCTCAGCGACCACCGCTCCCCCGATGCCACCTACAACCTCTGGGATGACCTGCCGCAGATGGCCGCCCTGCTCGACACGCTCGGCTGGGAAAAATGCACGCTCGTCGGCCATTCCCGCGGCGCCAACATCAACTCCCTCTTCGCCGCCGCCCAGCCGAACCGCGTCAACGCCGTCATCGCCCTCGACGCCCTTGTCCCCGACCCGGTCGCCGACACTGCCGTGGTCGACACCCTCCGCGCCTTCATCGAGGACACCCGCCAGCAAACCACGCGCCCCCGCCGCAGCTTCACCTCGAAGGAGGATTACATCACCCGCCGCAGCGAACGCCGCAACAGCCGCCAGACCGCCGAGGCCCTCGTCGACCGCGCCGTGGTGGAAACCCCCGACGGGTTCCGCACCCGCGCCGACGCCCGCCTTTTCGCCAGTTCCGCCATGAAACTCACCCGGCCGCAGGTCGAGGCGGTGCTTAGGTCGCTGACCATGCCGGTGCTGAATATCTGGGCCGACAAGGGCCTCCCGGCCTATACCGATTGGCCGGCCGAGGCGCGCCGCCTTGCCGAAAGCCTCGCCCCCGATTACGAGGCGCTCGAGATCCCCGGCGACCACCACGCTCACCTCGACCCGGCCGGCGCCCAGCGCATCGCCACGGCCATCCTCGACTTCCTCGCCCGCAAGACCTGACCGGCCTAATCCGCCGTCAGCTTCATCCGCGCCATCGCATCCTCGCGCAGCTTGAACTTCTGCACCTTGCCCGTCCCCGACGTCATCGGCAGCTCGTCGACTATGAACGCCTCCCCCGGCATCTTGTAGCTGGCCAGCTTCGGCTTCAGCACCCGCAGGATCTCCGCCCCCTCCAGCCGCGCGCCCTCTTCCGGCACGATATAGGCCACGCCCACATTATCGTCATTGCCCGCCGGTATCCCCACCACCGCGCATTGCCGAACACCCTCGATCCGGGCGATCACATGCTCGATCTCCTGCGGCGCCACGTTGAACCCGCGCGACTTGTACGCATCGCCCAGCCGCCCGGTGTAGGTCAGCCGCCCGGTCTCATCCAGCCACCCGGTATCGCCGGTCCGGAACCACCCGTCATCCCGCAGCACCCGCGCCGTCTCCTCCGGCTTGTTGTAATACCCCAGCATGTTGCAATACCCGCGCGACCAGATCTCCCCCTGCTCGCCCGCCGGCACCGCCTCCAGCGTCTGCGGATCGACGATCTTCAGCTCGATATCGGGCAGCGCGAAGCCTTGCGTCGCATGCCGCACCTCGCGCGGGTCGTCCCACCGGTTCCGGGTCAGCACCGTGGTCGTCTCGGTCATGCCATAGCCCGTCATCACGCCGGGGATCTTCAGCACGTCCGCCACCTTGTCGAGGATTTCCGGCGCGATCGACAGCACGAACCCGATCCTCAACGAACCGGTATCGCGCCGTTCGAGGTCCGGATGCTCGGCCAATTGCGACACGATCGGCGGGAGCAGGTGAATGGCCGTCACGCGCTCCGTCTCTATCGCCTCCAGACACGCGCCCGCGTCGAACTGCTCCCCAAGCACGACCTTCGCGCCCCGCGTCCAGAACGGCAGAACCCCGTTCATCGTCGCCATCGACCCGAACAGCGGAATGGACATGTAAAGACAATCGTCCTCGTCGAAATCGACCCGGATCCCGATATCCCAGCCCTTGCGCCACACGTGATGCCCGATCATCGCCCCTTTCGGCAGCGCCGTCGTGCCAGAGCTGTAGGCGATGATCCCCGGCTGATCGATATCGCCCTCCATCACCGGCATCTCCAGCCCCTCCGGCGCCGGGCCCGACCAGTCGGTCAGCCCGGAAAACCCCTCGGGCGGCGCATCCGCCACGATCACCCAGCGCAGTCGCGGCAGCTTCTCGGATGCCACCTCGCCCGGCCGTCCATCCCGCACGGCCGGCGCAAGCCCGGCCAGTTCGCCCGCGAAATCGCGGAACGCGCCCTGTCCGGGGATGAACACCGCGTCGCTCTCCGACTGGGCAAGCTGATAGGCGATCTCGTCGGGTCTCAGCCGGGTGTTGATCATCACCGCCGTCACGCCCATCTGCGCCGCGCCCAGCCACATGAACAGGAACTCCGGCCGGTTCGGCATCAGGATCGCCACCTTGTCGCCCCGCCGCATGCCCAACGCCGCCAGACGTGCCGACACCTTGTCGGCCTCCGCCTTCAGATCGGCGAAACAGTACCGCCTGTCGCGGAACACCAGCGCCTCGCGACCCGGGTATCGACCGGCGATCAGTGCAAGGCTCTCTGCGTAGGTCTTGCCGAGAAAGGGATTACCCATGATGCGACACCTCCTTCAATGGCCATGTCTTTCGGCCGATTTGTCGCCGTGTGCCCGCGGTGATTGTCCGCGAAATTCGAGACATTGGGAAAATTGTGGCTTTATTTGACCCCAGTGTATCGTCTACTATCGAGACAATGACAGAGGCAATACCCGCTCCGGGTAGGCAACAAACCGAGGGATGACAACTATGTGGGTACCTGAAATCGCCGACAGCGAAGGGCCGCGCTATCTTGCCCTGGCCAGCGCCATTTCTCAAGCCATCGAAAGCGGCGAGCTTCAGCCCGGCGCCCAGCTTCCGCCCCAGCGCGACCTCGCCCGCGAGCTGAAGGTCACCGTCGGCACCGTCGGCCGCGCCTACAACATCGTCCGCGAGCGCCAGCTTCTCAGCAGCCAGGTCGGCCGCGGCACCTTCGTCCGCGAGGCGGCGATGGAAGAGGGCATGCTCAGCCCCCTGCCCGAACGCCAGCCCGGCACCATCGACTTCGCCTGTTTCAGCCTCTCGGTCCCCGGCCTGGTCGACTCGATCTCCAGCGCCATGATCAACGTGGGCCACCGCTCCAGCCTCATGCCGCTGCAGAAATACGCCCCCGCCGTGGGCTTCCTGCCGCATCGCACCGCCGGCGCCACCTGGATCTCCCGCACCGGATTTAAACCCGCGCCCGAGCTCACCATGGTCACCAACGGCACGCAGCAGGCGCTGATGCTCGCCATCACCGCGCTCAGCAAGGCCGGCGAAACCGTCCTGGTCGAGGATCTCGCCTATTCCGGCATCAAGGCGCTCGGCTCGCTTCTCGAACGCAACCTCGAAGGCGTGGCGATCGACGACAAGGGCGTCATCCCCGAAGACCTCGACCGCCGCATCGCCGAGACGGGCGTGCGCCTCGTCTACATGCAACCCACCTGCCACAACCCCACCGGCGCGGTCATGCCCGACTCCCGCCGCCGCGAGATCGCCGAGATCATCACCCGCCACGGCGTCATCGCCATCGAGGATGACGGCGCCATCGGCGGCCTGCGCGACCGGCCCCTGCCGCTGGCCCACTACGCCCCCGACAACGTGATCTACGTCACCGGTCTGTCGAAATCCGTCAGCCCCGCCATGCGCGTCGGCTACCTCGTCAGCCCGCCGCAGCTTTTCGAACAGCTCGGCACCACGCTGCACGCCCTGACGCTCGCCAACCCGCCGCTCATGGCCGAGGTCGCGACCGCCCTGATCAACGAGGGCACCGCCGAAACCGTCGCCCAGCGCAACCTCGAGGCGCTGGCCGCCCGGCACGAGCTGATGAGCCGCCGCCTGAAGAGCGCCCCCCACAGCAGCCACCCGGCCGCCTTCTTCATCTGGCTTCACCTGCCCGAGCACTGGACCTCGCTGGAATATAACGAGGCCGCCCGCCGCGCCGGCGTCTCGACCGTCCCGGCCGACAATTTCATGATCCGCCCCGGCGCGAAGCCAGCCGTCCGCATCTCCGTCAACCCGTGGCAAAAGCCCGAGTTGGTGGAAAAGGGCATCGACATCCTGACCGGCCTGATGGCCGAGCGGAACGCCCCGCCGATGATGGTCTGACCAAACGGGCATCCCGGTCACACCCCGTGATGCCCGATGATCGACACCGAACAGACATTCTGATGCGGCGCCCCGCCAAGGTTGTGCGTCAGGCCCAGCCGCGGGTCGGCCACCTGCCGCGCGCCCGCGCGCCCGTGCAATTGCAGGTACAGCTCGTAGATCATCCGCAGCCCCGACGCCCCGATCGGATGGCCGAAACATTTCAGCCCCCCGTCGATCTGGCAGGGCACGGCACCACCCGCGTCGAACACCCCGTCCAGCACGTCGCGCCACGCCTCGCCCTCGCCCGACAGGCCAAGATCCTCCATCGTCACCAGCTCGGTGATCGAGAAACAGTCATGCACTTCCGTAAGATCGATCTCCTTGCGCGGCTCCCTGACCCCGGCCTCCTCGTAGGCCCGCCGGCTGGCCAGCCGCGCGGTCATCACGTGGCTGCCGTCCCAGTCGCTGAACCCCGATTCCGACCCGTTCGACACCGCGATCTGCAACGCCTTCACCGTCACGAGGTCGGTCTTGCCCAGCGATCTGGCGATCTCCGGCGTCGTCACGATGGCGCAGGCCGCCCCGTCCGACACGCCGCAGCAATCGAACAGGCCCAACGGCTCGGCCACCATCGGCGCGTTCAGCACCTTCTCCTCGGTGATGATGTTCTGCAAATGCGCCTTGGGGTTCTTCGATCCGTTCTGGTGGCTCTTGACCGAGACATGCGCCATCGCCCGCTTGAGATCCTCCGCCCCGATCCCGTGCTTGCGCCGATAGGCCGAAGCGAGCTGCGCAAACGCGCCGGGCGCCGAGTAATTCGCCCACCACATCTGGTTGAGCATCCCCCGGCTTCGCTGCGGCAACCCGCCATAGCCCGTGTCCTTGAGCTTCTCCACCCCCAGCGCCAGCGCAATGTCACACGCCCCCGAGGCGACCGCATAGGTGGCCCCGCGCAACGCCTCCGACCCGCTGGCACAGAAATTCTCGACCCGCGTCACCGGGATGTTCGGCAGCCGCAGCGCGAAGGACAGCGGCAACGCCCCCTTCCCGCCATGGATCTCCTCGATCGCCGTCGACAGCCATGCCGCGCCGATATCCTCCATCCCGATCCCGGCATCGGCGATGCACTCCTGGTAGGCCTCGACGATCAGGTCCTCGACATCCGCCTCCCAGCGCTCGCCGAACTTGGAACATCCCATGCCGATGATGGCGACCTTGTCCTTGATCCCGCTTGCCATGATCACGCCCCTCCCGTGTCGTCCGCCCCGCCCGCAACAGGCGTGGCCTTCCAGAAATAGCGGCGGAAGCCGCGCTTGCGGTCGAACTCCTTGATCCGGAACACCATCCGCATTTCGCTGCCCACATCCACCTCGGGGCCGGCCACGTCGGTGAAATTGGCGAACATCCGGCCGCCCCCCTCGAACTGGATCAGCCCGTAGCGCGCCGGCGGCTCGGGCGTATAGGTCAGGTGATCGGCCGACCAGCTCACCACCTTCGCGGTCCTGTCCGCAAACGGATAGGCCTCCTGCTCGGCAAACGACCCACAGGCCGGGTTCACGCAAACGCGGGCGCGCGGAAACTGCGGCGTGCCGCACTCGGTACAGCGCCCGCCGACCAGCCCCAGCAGCATGTCGCGCCGCCGATAGATCTGCGTCATCGCCGACTGGTAATCCACCTCGGCCCGCATCCCCTCGTCGCGCTCGACCAGCTCGTTGCGCGCCATGTAGCGGTAATAGCTGGCCTCCTCGGCCCGCCGCGCCAGCGGCCCGCTGAACCAGTCTCGCGTCCGCCGCTTGGCCAGCAGTTCCGTCGCCCGCAGCACGATCACATCACAGCCCTGCCCGAACCCCACCAGCACGATCACCTGCCCCGGCTCGGCCTTTTCCAGCACCGCCGCCAGCATCATCAGCGGATGCGCCGTGCCGGTCTCGCCCACCCGGTCCTGCAGACTGTCCGCCAGCGCCTCGGTCGGCAACCCCACCGCCTTGCATTTCCCCTGCGCCGCCTTCGGCACACCCTGCGGCAACACCGCATGCGCCACGTCGCCCGGCGCGACCCCGGCCGCCTCAAGCGCCGCCGTCACGACCCCCGGCACCAGCTTCAGATACCCCTCGTCGCGGATCCAGCGCTCTTCCCAGTAATAGTCGAACCGCCGGCCCTGCCCGCGGTAATGGTCGATGAAATCCACCGCCCGCGACCGCGTCGCAAGGACCTCGGCAATCCCGTCTCCGGGTCCGACACAAACCGCCGCCGCCCCGTCACCAAAGCTCAGCTCCTGCGGCGAGCCCGGCTTGGCCTCCCGCTTGTCCGACGCCACCACCAGCCGGTCACCGCCCGCCCCCGCCGCCGCGACCGCCTCGATCAGCGCCGAGGTGCCCGCCCGCTGCGTCCCCCCGGTATCCAGCGTCCGGATATCCTCGCCAAGGGTCAGCGCACTCGCCAGGATCGTTGCGTTCTGCCGCTCCTCGAACGGCATCGTGGTCGAGGCCAGCGTGATACCTCCCACCGTCACATCCGCATCCCTCAAACACCCCCGCGCGGCCTCCACCGCCATGGTCAGCGCATCCTCGTCCCAGCCACAGACGGCCCGCTCGCCCTTGCCGCCCCGCTTCCCCTGACCCTCCAGGATGGTCTTCCGCGCCAGTCTCAGGCGCGGCACATAGGTTCCGATCGCGGTCAAGGCGGTCATGTCAGGCTCCCTTCCCTTTCGTTCACGTCCCCGGCCGTCAGCCGGATTTCCCACTCCAGGTATTCCCGCATCGCCGCCTCCCCCTTGGCATAGGGCGGCTCGACCACGTCCATCGCGTGCGCCGGCACCGGCCCGGTCTCCACAGCCCCGCCCATCGCCTGCCACTCATCCAGCCCCGCATCGAGCGCCACCGCCCGCCGATAACCCGCCCGCAGCAACACCTCCGCCCCCAGCTTCGCCTGCACGGGATCACCAGCCGTCACCACGATCTCATCACCGGGCGAGGCATGGCGCCTTATCTCGTGCTCCAGCCAGCCCCGCGAAATCCAGATCGCCTCCGGCAGATGGCCCTTCGCATAGGCCCGGCTCGACCCGACATCGATCACCACCGGCGCCGCGCCCCGTTTCCTCAGCGCGTCGCAGCTCACCACCGGCACATCTGCCACCAGCCGATCAATCACCGCCGGGCGCACCCGCCCCCGGCCCGCCTCCACGTCCAGCCCCGCTGCACGCCACGCAGGCATCCCGCCCTCGAGCACGGCAACCCCGGCAAAGCCCATCCGCTTCAGCCACCACGCCGCCAGCCACGCCCGCGCATCGCCATCATCCACGACAGCCACCGGCGCCCCCGGCACCGCCAGGAAATCATCCGTCCGTTGGATCGCCTGCCCGCCCGGCAAATGTATCGCCCCCGGCACATGCCCCGCTTCGAACGCCTCCCGCGTCCGCACGTCCAGCACGTAGGGCCGCGCCACGCCGGCCTCCGCCCGACACCCGGCCAGCTCATTCGCCGGAACCGCCACCACGCCCATCGACACCGCCAGCTCCCGCGCCCTTGCCGTCACGCCCGCCACGTCAGCCTCCACCGCGTCCGGCACATCACCACCCGCGCCGCGCTCCACCTCGCCGCCGGCCAGCCGCCAGCCCATCGTGCCGTTCTCCAGCGCCGCGCAGTCATAGCCCAGCGCCCGCGCCGTTGCCGCCGCGATGATCGACCTTGTCCGCCCGGCACAGTTCAGCACGATCCGGCCATGCCGCCGCGCCAGCCCCGGCAGATGCCCGGCCAGCTCGAACCCCGGCAACGACAGCGCGCCGCCCAGGTGATGATCCGCAAACTCCCCCGCCGTCCGCACATCGCAAAGCACCTCCACGCCCTCGCGCATCAGCGCCTCCGGCGCGACGAGCGTCACCTCGCCCCCCTCCAGAACCTCTTCCCCGAACCGCTTGCACGGCACGTTGACGCCCTTGGCCAGCGCCCGGCCCTCCGCCGTCCAGCCCAGCTGGCCACGGGCCAGCACCTCGACCCGGCCATACCCCATCTCGCCCAGCCGCTCCGCCGCCAGCATCGCCCGCAGATCGCCCGGCCGCCCGCTGTCATAGACCACAACCGGCCAGCCACGATCGGGCATCACCTCGCCCGCCCGGAACTCCAGCATCCGCCGCGGCAGCGACGTCGCCCCCGGCACATGCCCGCGCTCGTACTCGCCCACGTCCCGCACATCCAGCAGCGCCCAGTCCCGCCGCGGCCACTCCATGCCCCGCGCCACAAGTGCCGCCGCTTCAACCGCCTCCGCCATCACGAGCCGCGCACCGTGCTGCCGACTCCCCGATAGACCGTCGTCCGCCGGTGGGCGAAGACATCGGCTCCCGCCGAGTCGACCCCGCGCACCTCCTGCAGCATCAGGTCCATCGACCCCGACCGCCCCTCCTTCCGCTCCACGTCCAGCAGCGTCATCCGAAGGGTCAGCACATCGCCCACGGTGATCGCCCGCTCATAGGCAAACCCGTGCTCGCCGGCCAGGAACCGCTTCCGGTCCAGCCCTTCCCACCACGGCGGTATCCCCGGCATCACGAAGCTCACCGGGAAGGTCGGCGGCGCGATCACATCCCGGTACCCCTGCGCCCGCGCATGGTCCGCATCGCGCCACAGCGGGTTGTCATCCCCGATCGCCTCGGCAAACCGCCGGATCGCCCCGCGCTCCACCTCCACGACCCAAGGCGCGCTCGACGTCCCGATCAGTTCCCTGTCGATCTCCATGACCCCTGCCTTCCTAGCTGCGCTTCCACTGGCTCGAGGACTGGCCAAGGATGGCGCCCGCGATCATGTTCTTGTGGATCTGCATCGTCCCGCCATAGATCGAGCCGCCCCGCACCTCGGCATAGCGATGCACCAGCGGGTATTCTTTGGTATAGCCATTGGCCCCCATGATCTGGATCGCGTCGTCGCAGACCTCCTTGGCGGCCTTCGCGGTGAACACCTTGGCAATCGACGTCTCCGTGGGAGAGGGCAGCCCCGTCTTCACCGCCGTCGCCGCCGCCCGCCATGTCAAAAGCGCCGCCGCGTCCAGCTTCACCCGCATGTCGGCCAGCATCCACTGGATCCCCTGGAAATCGGCCAGCTCGCGATTGAACTGCTTGCGCTCCTTGGCATAGGCCAGCGCCATCTCGTAGGCCGCCTCGGCCGAGCCGATCATCCGCGCGATCGAGCCCAGCCGCTCGGCATTGTAGACGCTGATCAGCTTGCCGAAGGCCCCGCCATCGACAAGAATGTTCTCCTTCGGCACCCGGCAGTCGTCGAAATAAAGCTCGAACAGCAGTTCGTCGGCCATGTTGAGCGTGCCTTCGGAATGGTTGAACCCCGGCGCGTCATGCGGCACGATCACGGCGCCGATATCGCCCGGCCGTCCCGTCGTGCCGAACCGGCAATAGACCAGCGTGTAATGGTTGTTGTTGACGAAGCTCACGAACTGCTTCGACCCGTTCAGGATCACCTCGTCCCCCTCGATGGTCGCGCGCGTCTTCATCGCCGTCGCGGCCGACCCGGCATCGGGCTCGGTGATCCCGATGGAAATCCCGATCTCTCCCCTGCAGGACGGAATGACAAAGGCCTCCTTCTGCGCCTGGGTCCCGTACTCTGCCACCGCACCAACGGCGCCGGTCGAGCTGCGATGCGCGATCCCGCCCAACAGCGGCGCCGCCTTCTGCAACGCCCGCGTCACCAGCAGCGTATCGAGCAGCGGCACACCCATGCCGCCCAGCGCCTCGGGCAGGTTCAGCCCAAGCAGCCCCTGCTCCGCCATCGTCCGGCGCAGCGCATTGACCCCCGCGGGCGTGTCGGCATCCTTCAGCATCGGTACAAGCTTGCGCTCGGCCACTTCCTCTGCCGCGCGCACCAGCTCGGCCTGCCGCTCGTTCAGGTCAAAATCCATGCTTTGCGCCTCCCTCCACAGGACATGCCGGCCCGGGCCGGCGACCTGCCTTGCATTCAATCATGTGCACAATCATCACGTATTGTCATCTTGATAGCAAGAACAATATGTGCATAATGTATCGTGATAATCAAGCCGCCGCGCCGGACACCCGGCACCCAAGGTAGGAACGACCCGGAGGAACGCATGAACATGAGCCCAACGTCCTTTACCGCCGCCGGACCGGAGGATTTCCGCATGGGCATGCGCCGGCTCGCGGCCGCCGTCAACGTGATCACCACCGAATCGGACGGCACCCGCTACGGCATGCTTGCCACCGCGGTCTGCTCGGTCAGCGCCGAGCCGCCCACGCTGCTGGTCTGCGTCAACAACACCGCCTCGGCCTGCGAGCCCATCAGTAAGAGCGGCCGCTTCTGCGTCAATGTCCTCAGTGAAAAGCAACAGGATCTCGCCCGCGATTTCCTCAGCGTCGACAGCACCAAACGCCTCGACCTCTGCGACTGGTCCCGCCTCGCCACCGGCGCCCCGGCCATCGACGGCTCGCTTGTCAGCTTCGATTGCGAAGTCGATCAGGTCATTGCCTCGGGCACGCACTCGATCTTTATCGGCCGCGTCGTCGTGGCCTCTCTGCCCGAGGCGGATGCGCCGCTGCTCTATTTCGACGGCGCCTACAAGGGGATGACGGCCGTTGCCTGAGACGCGCCGTGCCGCGCCTTCAGCTCTCGATGACCGCGATCACCGCGCCCTCCTCGATCTCGTCATCCTTGGCCACCCGCAGCTCGACCACCGTGCCCGCCACCGTCGCCGCGATGGCAATCTCCATCTTCATGGCCTCCGCCACCACCAGCTCGTCCCCCTCGAGAACGCTGTCGCCGACAGACACCGGCACCTCCCATACAGACCCGGTGACAGTTGCAGTGATCTCGGTACGCGCCATGGAGAACTTCCTTCTTTAGACTAAATGCAACCATAGTTATTGGCACAATGCTGGTCAATTGTTATAGTCAATCCCAAACAAAAATGAAGACGGACAGCGACGGAATGGACAAGAAGACACTGGAAGAGCTCGAAGCGCGCCGCGCCGCCTCACGTCGGATGGGCGGCCCCGAACGGCTCGATCGCCTGGCCAGGCAGAACAAGCTCGACGCCCGCACCCGCCTCGACATCCTGCTCGACCCGGGCTCCTTTTCCGAACTCGGCCTGCTCGGGCGCAGCCCCCATCCCGACCTGCATGACCGCACCCCCGCCGACGGGCTGATCGCCGGCAAGGGCACGATCGACGGCAAGCTGGTCTATGTCTGCTCCGAAGACGCCTCCGTCGTCGGCGGCACCCGCGGCCGCACCGCCGAGGCCAAGATCTCCCGCCTCCGCGAACTTGCCCTCAAGCACGCCGCCCCCTACATCGCCCTGATGGAAGCGGGCGCCGGGCGCTTCCAGGAAAACAACGGCGCCGCCGCGGCCGCCATCGGCAACCGCTTCCGCGAGCACATGCAGCTCTCGGGCCGCGTGCCGCAGGTCGCCGCCATCATGGGCGCCTGCTTCGGCGGCCCCTCCTTCACCGCCGCACAATCCGATTTCGTCCCGATGACCCGCAACAGCGGCTTCATGGGCATGTCCGGCCCCGCCGTCGTCCGCGTCGGCATCCGCAAGACCGTCACCCCGGACGAGCTCGGCGGCTGGCAGATGTCCTCGGAAACCACAGGCCAGGCCGATTACGTCGGCGAGGATGACCGCGACGTGCTGCTCTCGATCCGCGAATTCCTCTCCTATTTCCCGGCGAACTGCGACAGCCTTCCGCCCCGGCGCACGCCCGAACCCGCCCTCTGCGACAGCGAAGACGGCGCCGAGGAGCTCAACGCCCTCGTCCCAGACAACCACCGCCGCGCCTATGACATGCACCGCCTCGTCGAGCTCATCGTCGACGGCGGCCGCACCTTCCCCTTCCGCCCGGCCTACGGCAAGGGGCTGCTCACCCATTTCGCCCGGTTCGACGGCCACACCGTCGGCCTCGTCGCCAACAACCCGATGCACTGGGCCGGCGCCATGGACGACAAGGCCGCCGTCAAGCTGCGCAAGTTCGTCGACACCTGCAACGCCTTCCACATCCCCCTCGTCTTCCTCACCGATTGCCCCGGCTTCATCGTCGGCCCGGAAATCGAGGAAAAGCGCATGGTCTCGCTCGCCGCGCGCATCCTCAACAGCGTCGCCGCCAGCGAGGTGCCCAAGATCACCGTGGTGATCCGCAAGGCCATCGGGCTGGCCTACCTCGCCCTTGGCGGCAAGACGATGGGCCCCGACCGCCTCGTCGCCTGGCCCACTGCGCAGTTCGACGTGATGGGCCCCGCCGCCGGGGTCGAGCTCACCTACGGCCAGCAGATCCGCGAGGCCGAATCCCCCGACGACAAGCGCCGCGAACTGATGGCCCAGGCCGAGGAAGAGGCCTCCGCCTACATCGCCGCCGAGCTTGGCCTGATCGACGACATCATCCGCCCCGACGAAACCCGCGCCACCATCATCGAGGCGCTGGAAAGCGCCCAAGCCACCCGCCGCACCGGCTTCGTCTCGCGGATCGACCCATGAGCGGCTGGACCCAAGAGGCCGACATCGTCGTCGTGGGCTTCGGCGCCGCCGGCGCCACCGCCGCCTACGAGGCCACGGCCAACGGCGCCGACACGCTCCTGCTTGAGAAAATGCCCTTCCCCGGCGGCCTCTCCATCGCCTCGGCCGGCGGCATCCGCGTGAGCCATCAGCCCGAGAAGGCCCTCGACTACCTCCGCGCCACCTGCGGCGGCAACACGCCTGACGACATCCTGCAGGCCTTCGCCACCGGCATGGCCGAGGCCCCCGCCTACCTGCAAACCCTCGCCGACCGCGGCGGCGCCGAGATGCGCGTCACCGACGCCCTCGGCAACTACCCCTATCCCGGCTACGACGCGCTGGCCTATGTCGAGATCACCGCCCTCCCCGAGATCGACGGCGCCCCGGGCTACCACGCCATGTCCCCCGTCAAGAACGGCACCCGCCTTTTCCGCGTCCTCGAACACGCCGCCCAATCCGCCGGCGTCCGCATCGAGATGAATGCCCCCGCCCACCGCCTCGTCACCGATGAAACCGGCGCCGTCACCGGCCTCACCGCCACCATCGACGGCACCGAACACCGCATCCGCGCCCGCCACGGCGTCATCCTCACCTGCGGCGGGTTCGAGCACGCCCCAGAAATGCAGGCGCAATACTTCCAGGGCGGCCCGCTCATCCCCGGCGCCTTTCTCGGCAACACCGGCGACGGCATCCGCATGGCCCAGGCCGTCGGCGCCGATCTCTGGCACATGTGGCATTACCACGGCCCCTACGGCCTCAGGCACCCCGACCCCGACTACCCGTTCGGCCTCTTCCTCAAGGCCGTCCCGATGTGGACGCCCGGCCGCCTCGACATGCTGGCCGATCTCGGCCTCGAAGGCAGCGACCCGCCGCAAACCCGCGCCAGCACCCGCTCGCTGGCCCCGCTCGCCTGGATCGTGGTCGACTCGACCGGACAGCGGTTCATGGATGAATACCCGCCCTACCCGGGCGATTCCGGCGCCCGCCCCTTCGACGTCTTCGACTTCGGCACCCAGACCTTCCCCCGCAAACCCGCCTTCATGATCTTCGACGAGGCCGGCCGCCAGATGTACCCGATGGGCCGCGTCGTCCATAACGACCCCCACCCCCGCCACGATTGGAGCGCCGACAACCTGGCGGAAGTCGAGATGGGTATCTTCAGGAAGGCCGACACGCTGGAAGAACTGGCCCACCTCACCGGCACCCCGCCCGACACCCTCCGCACCACCATCGAGACCTGGAACGCCGCCTGCGACTCCGGCACCGACACGCAATTCAACCGCCAGCCCGACACCATGCGCCCCATCGCAACCCCGCCCTTCTACGCGGGCGAGGTGCAGCCCATCGTCATCAACACCCAAGGGGGCCCCCGCCGAAACGTGCACCAGCAGGTCGTCGACCCCTTCGGCGCCCCCATCCCCGGCCTCTACGCCGCGGGCGAGCTGGGCAGCATATTCGGCCATGTCTACATGAGCGGCGGCAACCTCACCGAATGCCTCGTCGGCGGCTGGACAGCGGCCCGCCACGCCCTCACCCGCGAAAAGGTGCCTTCATGAGCCTCGTGAAACTCGACATCACCGACGGCGTCGCCCGTCTTACCCTGAACTGGCCCGACAAGCGCAACGCGCTGAACGCCGAGCTGATCGACGCCCTCACCGACGCCCTGAAGACGGCCGAGGTCGAGGCCCGCGTCGTCACCCTCTCCGGCGAAGGCCCCGCCTTCTGCGCCGGCGCCGATCTCAAATCCGTCGGCGCCATGACCACCGAGGCCCAGTTCCGCGCCCATGCCGACCGCCTCGGCGGCCTCTTCGCCACCCTCGCCGATCTCTCCATCCCCAGCATCTGTGCCGTCAACGGCCCCGCCCTCGGCGCAGGTTGCGGCATCGTCTGCTCGGCCACTTTGGCCATCGCTGGCCCCGCGGCGCACTTCGGCTTCCCCGAACTCAGCAAGGGCGTGCTCCCCGCCCTCGTCGTGCCGCCGCTTGTGAACGTGATCGGCGAACGTCGCGCGCTCCACGTGCTCTGCACCGAAATACCCTTCGACGCCGCCGAAGCCTTCGACCTCGGCATCGTCACCCAGCTGTCCGACACGCCCGAGGAGACGGCCGCGGCCCTGGCCCGCCACCTCGCCTCCCTCCCGCCCGATCGGCTGGCCCGCATCCGCCAGCTCATCCGAACCGCGGCGACGGAACCCACCGCCGAGGCCCGCCGCCAGGCGACCGAGGCCAACGTCGCCGACCGGCTTGCGGGAAAATGAGAACGGGAAATTCAATTCCTAAATGTGTCGATGCAATTACAGATACAATTCCGCAATTGAACCAATATAAAGCAGATAATTTGCTTGCATTAATATTAATCAATTTCCTAAGTTGAGTCAGCGGAGACCGAGTCCCAAACCCACGGACCCGGCCCGCAAGGGAGGATACAATGTCGGCGATCCGCCGCGTCATAACCCTGCTGTGCCAGGTGCAGATCTGCCTCGGCGGCATCGCGATGATCCTGATGATGGTTCAGATCTGCGCCGACGCCGCCCTGCGCACGATGTTCAACTCGTCCGTGCCCGGCACGCTCGAGATCGTCTCCTTCTATTACATGGTCTCGGTCGTGTTCCTGCCGCTGGCCTATATCCAGCTCCATCGCGGCCACGTCATCATCGAGCTCTTCACCAGCGGCCTCAGCGACCGCACCAACGCCCTGATCGACGCCATCGTCTACACGCTCGCCGCCGTCGCCATGGGCTACTTCACCATGGCCGCCTTCGAAAAGGCCATGAAGATGACCGCGCTCGGCGAATTCGTCCTCGGCGTGATCCTCGTCTACACCTGGCCCGCCCGCTGGCTGGTCGTTGCCGGCACCGGGCTGATGAGCCTCGTCTACGCCTTCACCGCGATCGAGGAATTAGCACGTGCCTTCGGCCGCGGCGACCCTGACTCCGACACGCCAGAACACGGGACGGCCCACTGATGTCTTCCATCGCCATAGGCGCCCTCGGGCTCGCCGCCCTGCTCGTCCTGCTGGCCCTGCGCGTGCCCATCGCGCTGGCGCTGGCCGGCGTTTCCGTGGCCGGTGTCGCCGCCATCCGCGGGCCCAGCGCGGCCTTCGCCGTGCTCACCGAACAACCCTACAACTTCATCGCCCACTGGTCGCTCTCGGCGGTACCGATGTTCCTGCTGATGGGCGCCGTCGCCTATAACAGCGGCCTCACCCAAAGCCTCTTCGCCGCCGCCCGCCTCTGGCTCAGCCGCCTGCCCGGCGGGCTGGCCGTGGCCTCGACCATGGCCAGCGCGGGCTTCGCCGCGGCCTCCGGTTCCAGCGTGGCCACCGCCGCCGCCATGGGCCGCATCGCCATCCCCGAGATGATGCGCTTCAAGTACGACCCCGGCCTCGCCGCGGGCTCCGTCGCGGTCGCCGGCACACTGGGCTCCCTCATCCCGCCCAGCATCCTGATGGTGCTCTACGCCATCTTCGCCGAGGTCTCGGTCGGCCAGGCCCTGCTCGCCGGCATCCTGCCCGGCATCCTGTCGGCCTTCATGTTCATGGCGCTCATCGTCCTGCGCTGCGGCCTGAAACCCTCGCTCGCCCCGGCGGTCGAGGAAACCGTCACATGGCGCGCCCGCTTCGCCATCCTGCTCGAGGTCTGGCCCCTGCCCCTTCTCGTGCTCGCGGTCATCGGCGGCATGTATTCCGGCGTCTTCACCGCCACCGAATCCGCCGCCGGCGGCGCGCTCATGGCCTTCGTCATCGCCGCCGCCCAGCGCCGGCTGACCCTCGCGGTCATGATCAACTCGCTGCTCGACGCGCTCAAGGGCACGGCCACCATCCTCTTCATCGCCATGGGCGGCTTCCTTCTGGCCCGCTTCATGGCCTTCAGCGGCCTGCCCACCTTCCTGTCCGACATCGTCGAACAGATGGCCGTCGACCCGCTGCTCTTCATGCTGGGCATCTCGGTCATCTACATCCTGCTCGGCATGTTCCTCGACTCGATGGGCATCATGCTGCTCACCATCCCGATCATGGTGCCGATCCTGCACGCCCTCGACATGGACCTGATCTGGTTCGGCGTCATCATGATCAAGTATCTCGAGATCGGGCTGATCACCCCGCCCGTCGGGCTGAACTGTTTCATCATCAAGGGGGTCGTGGGCAACGCCATCTCGCTCACCACGATCTTCCGCGGGGTCCTGTGGTTCCTGCTGGCCGACCTGGTCACGCTCGCCCTGCTGATCCTGTTCCCGCAAATCTCGCTCTTCATCCCGGGCCTCATGCGATGACCCGCGCCCGGGCAACGGCATTACCCCAAAGGCGGTGGAGGAGCCGCCAACCGACGACCAACAGAGGAGGACCAACAATGAAACTTGGAACACTAGCGATTGCCGCCACCGCGGCCCTGACCGCCACGGCGGCCATGGCCCAGGAGACGACCAAGATCGTCTATGCCAGCTATCTCAACCCGCTGCATATCACCAACCCGGTGCTGAACGAGTTCGCCGAGAACGTGAAGGAGGATTCCAACGGCACCATCGAATACGAGATGCACGTGGGCGGCTCGCTGCTCTCGGGCCGCGACATCCCCGGCGGGGTGCGCGACGGGCTGGCCGACGCGGGCTATTTCGTGGGCGCCTACGTGCCCTCCGAAATGCCGGTCGACACCTACCTGGGCGAATTCAGCCTGCTCAACGACAAGCCGCTCGTCATGACCGGCGTCCTGAACGAGCTGGTGCTCTTCAACTGCCCCGACTGCGAACAGGAATACCGCGACTTCAACACCCGGCCGCTGGCGACCTACGCGCTCACACCTTACGTCTACCACTGCCGGGAAGAGCTGAAGACGCTCGAGGACTTCAAGGGCAAGCGCGTCCGCGGCATCGCCGCCTATGCCGAGCTTGCCACCGCCCTCGGCGCCACCCCGGTCAATGTCAGCCCGGATGAAGCCTACGAGGCGCTCGACCGCGGTATCCTCGACTGCGCCCTGCACTCGGTCGCCGCGCAAAAGGCCCGCTCCTACGGCGAGGCCGCCAAATACGTGATCCTCGATCCCCTCGGCGGCTTCTTCGGTGCCTCGACCATGAACATGCGCATCGACAAGTGGAACGCGCTCACCCCCGATCAGCGCAAGGCCATCACCGGCAACCTCGCCGAGCTGGTGACCGGGGCGATCTTCAACTACCTCAAGGAAGATGAAGACGTGATCGAGGAATACACCGCCTCCGGCACCAAGTTCTACAACGCCGAACCCGAGTTCGCCGAGTTCGTCGCCAACTTCGCCGAGAATTACCAGGACCAGGCCGTCGCCAAGGGCGAGGAAAAGGGCATCGCCCACCCGCAGGAGATCGCCGACGAGATCAGCCGCCTGCGTGAAAAGTGGACCAAGCTGCTGGAAGAGCACGGCTCCGACCGCGAGACCTACCAGCGCCTGCTCGAGGAAGAGATCTTCTCGAAGATCGAGACCGAGGCCGAATACTGATTGCGGTCATTCTTCTCCCGACCGCATAAACTGAAAGAGCCGGCGCGATGCCGGCTCTTTTTTGGTTTCGGGGCAGGAAGAGCGCGGCAGCTCAGGCGGGCGCCGCCTCCCCGGCCAGCAACTCGGGCAACCTCGTATCGACATACTGGGTATCCACCTCCGCCGCCGCGAAATCCGGCAGCGCCAGAAGCCGCCGAACGAACCCGGCATTGGTCACAACCCCCTCGATCCTGACCGCCGCCAGCGCCTCCTCCAGCCGCTGCATCGCCGCCTCCCGGCTCGGGCCACAGGCCACCAGCTTGCCGATCATCGAGTCGTAATGCGGCGACACCGCATCGCCTGCCCGCAGCCCGCAATCCACCACCAGCGTCTCGTCCGCCCGCGGCAGGTCCAGCCGCTCCAGCTTGCCCGGACGCGGCAGGAAATTCTTCTCCGGGTCCTCGGCACACAGCCGCGCCTCGATCGCCCAGCGCCCGCCAAGCACCCCGTATTCCTCCGCCAAATCGTCCAGCCCGCCCAGCGCCAGCCGCAACTGCATCCCCACAAGATCGGTCCCCGTGACCATCTCCGTCACCCGGTGCTCGACCTGGATGCGCGTGTTCATCTCCAGGAAGAACCAGTCCCCCTTCTCCGCGTCATAGACGAATTCCACCGTCCCCGCGCTGCGATACCGCCGCGCCTGCGCCAGCCGCCGTGCGGCCGCCTTCATCGCGGCCCGCACCTCCTCGGACAGGTCCGGCGCCGGCGACTCCTCCAGGATCTTCTGGTAGCGCCGCTGCAACGTGCAGTCCCGCTCGGGGAACACGGCCACATGGCCTGCCCCATCGCCGAACACCTGTATCTCGATATGCCGCGCCCGCCGGATGAACCGCTCGAGGTAGACCGCCCCGTCGCCGAAGGTCCGCTCGGCATGGGCCTGCACATTGGCCACCGCATCGGCCAGCGCCTCCGGTGCCTCCACCCGGCGCATCCCGATGCCGCCGCCCCCCGCCGTGGCCTTCACCAAAAGCGGAAACCCGATCTCTTCGCCCAGCGCATCGACATCGGCCCCGTCCCCAGGCCCGAACGGCGCGGTCCCCGGCAACACCGGCACACCGGCCTCGATCGCCGCCTGCCTTGCCGCCCCCTTGTCGCCCATGATGGCAATCGTGTCGGCATCCGGCCCCAGCCAGATCAGCCCGGCCGCCTCCACCATCCGCGCGAATTCGGCACTCTCCGACAGGAATCCGTATCCCGGATGCACCGCATCCGCCCCGGTCCGCCTTGCCGCCTCCAGCACCGCCGCGCGGTCGAGGTAACTTTTCCGCGCCGGCGCCGGGCCCACCGCCACCGCCTCGTCGGCCAGCTCCACATGCAACGCCCCGGCATCCGCCTCGGAATACACCGCCACCGTGCTCAGCCCCAGCGACCGGCAGGCCGCGATGACCCGACAGGCAATTTCCCCCCGGTTGGCGATCAATACCTTCTTCATGCCGCTCCGCCTTTCCTATCGATCATGAAAATCGCGCGGCCCGTCACCGAACCGCGCGCCGCCGGTCGGAACCGGCCGTCTCACATCACCCCCGGCCACCGCCAGAGACACGCGCCGTGCCCTTGAACACCTGCGTCTCGCCGACATGGCCGGTCAGGTCCATCTCCACGGCCTCGCCGACCCCGGTCACCTCCAGCGCGAAGGTCACCCGGTCGCCCGGCTTCACCGGATGCAGGAACCGCCCCCGGACATCCTCGACGAACCGCCCGGGCCCGGCCCAGTCGGTCACGCACCGCCCGGCCATGCCCATGGTCAGCATCCCATGCGCGATCACCCCGCCCAGCCCCGCGGATTCCGCGTAAGCCTGGTCATAATGGATCGGGTTGAAGTCGCCCGAGGCGCCGGCATACATCACGATCTGCTTCGTGGTGACCGGCTCGGTCGTGTAACTCGACCGCTCCCCGATATCCGGCGCGAACTCCTGGCTCACGGCCCCGCCCTCAGCGCTGCAGGGTCGAGTCGAACGTCTGCTTCAACTCCGACTGCCCGATGATCTGCGCCGTCTTGTCGTGGCCCGCGTGCAGCACGTGGGTCTCGAGGTCGCGCAGGTACCGGCTCAGCGGGAACTCGTCGAACAGCGCCGTCGACCCGGCCGCGTGAATGATCTTGTGCGACAACTCGAACGCCACGTCCGCGGCAATCGACTTCGCCGCCATCGCCAGAAGCTCCGCCTCGACGATCGGCTTCGTCCGATACGCCCTTATCGCGTCATGAAAGATCGACGCCGCGGCATCCAGCTTGATCTTCATCTCGCCGGTCCGCATCTGGATCAGCTCGGCCTCGCCCTTCCCTTTGTTCACGATATAATCGAGGAACCAGCCATACATCCCCTCGGTCGCGCCAAGATAGTTGGCGGTGAAGCCAAGGTGGAACTTGCCCTGCCAGCGCTTGCGCGGGTAATCCCCCGGCGCGCCCAGCACGTGGCTGTCCGGCACGAACACGTCGTTCAGCGTGATCACCGGGCTGTCGGCACAGCGCATCCCGTTCGGCCGATACCAGCTCGTGTCGATCGACACCCCCTCCATGTCCGGCGTGACGATCAGCATCTGGTGGTTGTCGAGGAAATTCTCCACCCCCTCGATCGCCGCGAAGATGATCGCGAAACCCAGCGCGCTGCCGTTGGTGGCATAGTTCTTCTCGCCCCGCAGGATATAGCCGCCATCGACCCGCTTGGCCGAGGTGTTCATCATGTACATGTGCTTGCGCTTGGCTTCCGAGCCCACGAACGTGCCCAGATACGGCTCGCTCAGCATCGGCTTCAGGAACAGCTCGTGCTGCTCTTCCGTGC
Source organism: Roseovarius sp. (assembly GCF_040223625.1). Classification (GTDB taxonomy): domain Bacteria; phylum Pseudomonadota; class Alphaproteobacteria; order Rhodobacterales; family Rhodobacteraceae; genus Roseovarius. The sequence continues at coordinate 34,423 of NZ_JAVKFX010000052.1, forward strand.
CAAGATCATGCACCGCCCAGCCGCAATGGTTCGTCACCTGGTAGCAATGCGCCGTCCCCGGACAGCCCCGCGCGATCATCCGCAGGCCCTGCAGGAAGGTCCCCGGGTCCTCGTCGCTGTCCACGTTGCTGTTCATGCCGTCCCATTCATGCGGCAGCGTCGCTCGAAGCCACCCGGCCTCGTGCAGCTCGCGGATATTCTCCATCGGCATCACGCTCTGCGCGTCATACTCCCGCCCCCTCGGGCGGAAATTCTCGATCGCCATGCGCTCGAGCTCGCGCATCTTCTCGGTTTCCAGGGCCTCCACCGGGTCCAGCATCTTGGTCTCTCCCTTCACGGGGCTGAATGTATTCATGATCTCACCGCCGGGTTTCCGGCCCTCCGCTCACGTAAATGATCTGTCCGTTGACGAACGACGCCTCGTCGCTCGCCAGGAAATTTGCCACGTTGGCCACGTCCTCGGGCACGCCCACGCGCCCGATGGCGATCTTCTCGGCCTTCATCTTCTTGTAATCCTCGGGGTCGATCCCCTGCCGCTCGGCGGTCGACCGGGTCATCTCGGTATCGATGAACCCCGGCGCGATGCAATTGACGTTGATGCTGAACTTGCCGAGATCCAGCGCCAGCGTCCTTGTGAACCCCTGCAGCCCCGCCTTGGCGGTCGAGTAGTTCAGCTGCCCCCGGTTTCCCAGCGACGAGGTCGAGGACAGGTTCACGATCTTCCCGTAGCGCTTCGGCACCATGTAGGTCTGCGCCGCCTTGGCACACAGGTAGGCGCCCTTCAGGTGCACCCCCATGACCGTGTCCCAGTCATCCTCCGACATCTTGTGGATCAGGTTGTCGCGCAGCACGCCGGCATTGTTGATCAGCACATCGACCGAGCCGAACTCATCGGCAATCGCCGCGAAGGCCTCCTTTACCGCGCTGCCATCGGTCACGTCGCATGTGACGCCCTTCACCGCGACGCCGGTCTCCTCCGCCATCGCCTTGCCGGCCTCCGTCACACCGGGATCGAGGTCGATCAGAACCACGCTGTCACCGTTCCGCGCGAACCGCCGGCCAATCGCCAGGCCGATTCCGCGACCGCCTCCGGTCACCACGGCCGTTCTCCCCGTTCTTGCCTCGGCCACCATGTCCTCCCATGCCGTTGCAACTGCTTGTACCTGTCATAATGATTTTAATCTGATCACATTGCAACCCCTCTTTGCGATACTTTGTACCCCTGCCCCAGGTCCAAACGCAGGATGATGCGCACGAACCGGCGACACCCCGCCGCCGAGTACCGACTCCGACCTGCCGTGGCGCAGTGGCCATTGGAAGCATCTCAAACCCTTGTTTTAACGAAATTTTCCGAACCACCAAGCGTCGCGCACGCCCGGCCTTCGCCATCCACCACACGTTCGGGCCCGCTTCACAGACAGGCACACAACCCGCATCTTGTATCGGTTTTCGCCGGATTGCCCGCTTATGCCCTTGCGCTTTCCGGCTCAATACGGAACACTACCGCAAATTGAACCCGTACAATTTGGCACGGCACCAACCCCCGATTGGCGGCTCTGCCCCCGGAAGTGAGCCCCCATGGCGTGCAACCCCTCCCCGACCACCAAGATCCCCGCCCGGTCGGCCCGCTTCCTCGCCGCCTTCATCCTCGCCTCCCTGCTCTTCGCCCTCGGCCAGTTCCACCGCACCTCGGGCAGCGTTCTCTCCTCCGTCTTCGCCACGGAATTCACCCTGCGCTCGCACCAGATCGGCGTGGTCATCGGCATCATGTTCCTCGCCCAGGGCCTCGGCCAGATCCCCTCCGGCATCCTGCTCGACCGCTACGGCGCCCGCCGCGCGCTCACCGCCATGGGCGTGGTCGCGGCCACCGGCTGCGCCATCGTCGCCGCCTCCGGCAACTGGGGCGTGCTGATGCTGGGCCGCGCGCTGATCGGCTTCGGCTTCTCCGCCGCCGTCATGGGCGGGTTCAAGCTCTTCGCCGCCTGGGTCTCTGAGGACGCCACCACCGCCATCACCGGGCGCTACCTGTTCTTCGGCATGCTGGGCGGGCTGCTCGCCACCACCCCGCTCACCCTCATGCTGGAAGAATACGGCTGGCGCATGGTCTTCGTCTTCTTCGCCGCCGGCACGGCCACCGTCGCCCTGCTCTTCTACCTCGTCGTGCGCGACGCGCCCCCGGGCACCCAGATCCTGCCGCTGCGCAAGCCCGAAAGCCTGAAAGACAGCCTCCGCGGCGTCGCCTCCGTCTTCGCCACCCGCAAGGTCTGGCCGCTGCTCCTCGCCGCACCCATGCTCTATACCCCCGTCCAGATCCTCGCCGGCCTCTGGGCCCTGCCCTACCTCGCCGACGTGCACGGGCTGAACCCGCTCGAGCGCAGCTACTGCCTCGTCGTGCTCATCATCTTCCTCAGCCTCGGGCCCCTGATCTACGGCACGCTCGACCGCCGCCTGCGCTCGCGCCGCACCCTCATCGTCATCGGCGCGATGCTCATGGGCCTCGACTTCCTGCTCCTCGCCCTCTTCGGCCATGTCCACTGGATGCTCGCCACCGCGCTCTGCGCCTTCGCCTGCGGGCTGTCGACCTTCTTCATGCTGATCATGGCCCACGCCCAAAGCCTCTTCCCCGCCAGCTATTCCGGCCGGGTGATCTCGACCATCGGCGTGCTCTCCCTCGGCGGCGTCTTCCTCACCCAATCCGCCTCCGCCGTCCTCCTCGGCGCCTTCCCCGAACCCGGCGCCACCGCCTCCGTCACGGGCTACAGCGTGCTCTTCGCCTGCGTCGGCGTCATCGGCCTCGGCGTCAGCCTGATCTGCCGCCGCATCCCCCGGGCCGACTGACCCCGAAATTGGCACCGCTACAATTTTTCGGTTTTGTTTCGCAACAATATGACACAATATAGGGTCCAACCCGCAATATCGCCCAAGGGAGCCCGTGACATGCCCGACACCACCATCCCCGGCCTCAGCCCGATCGAGGACATCATCGCCGACGCAATGGCGGGCCGCATGTCCATCCTCGTTGACGACGAGGACCGCGAGAACGAGGGCGATCTTTTCATCCCCGCCCGCCATGCCGACGCGGCGGCGGTCAACTACATGGCCCTCCACGGCCGCGGCCTGATCTGCCTCGCCCTCTCCCGCGAAAAGACCGAACAGCTGGCCCTCCCCCTCATGGCCCGCGGCAACGAAAGCCGCATGGGCACCGCCTTCACCGTCTCGATCGAGGCGCGCGAAGGCGTCACCACTGGCATCTCCGCCGCCGACCGCGCCCGCACCATCGCCGCCGCCGTGGCCGAGGGCGCCCGGCCCTCCGATATCGTCTCGCCCGGCCATGTCTTCCCGCTGGTCGCCCGCGACGGCGGCGTTCTGGTCCGCTCCGGCCATACCGAGGCCGCGGTCGACATCAGCCGCCTCGCCGGGGCCGGAGACGCCGGCGTCATCTGCGAGATCATGAACCCCGACGGCACCATGGCCCGCCTACCCCAGCTCCTCGACTTCGCCGCCCGCGAGAACCTCAAGGTCGCCACCATCGCCGACCTCATCACCTACCGCCGCAACCGCGAGCAACTGGTCGAGAAGGTCTGCGAGGAAACCATCGAAAGCCGCCACGGCGGCACCTTCACCGCCATCGTCTTCCGCAACCTGATCGACGGGGTGGAACACGTGGCGCTGGTCAAGGGCGACGTGGCCGACGGCAAACCCGCCCTCGTCCGCGTCCATGCCGTGAACCTCTTCGACGATATCGTCGGCGACCGCTTCTACTCCCACGGCTCGGCCGTCTTCGGCGCGATGGAGGAGATCGGCAAGGCCGGCCGCGGCGTCATCGTGCTGATGCGCGAAACCCACCGCAGCAGCCCCTCCGATGTCCTCCTGTCGCGCAAGGCCAGCCCGCAGCCCTCGGGCAGCACGATCCGCGACTACGGCACCGGCGCCCAGATCCTCCGCGCCCTCGGCATCCGCGAGATGATCCTGCTCAACAACTCCGTCCACCCCCTCGTGGCGCTCCGCGGCTACGGCCTCCAGGTGGTCGAGACCGACCGCTAACCCATTGCCAAACCGGGACAATCCACCGGCATAACCCTGCCGGTCCCCGCCGCCGCCCGGCCCCTTCCTTGACCTTGCCCCACTTCCCGATAGGTAAACGGCAAGGTCGGGGCAGGTTCCAGGGGGACCGGCCTTGACGGGCGTGTGCCGCGCCCCAAGGCAACAAAGACATGCGGAGACAGTGAAACATGCTGCGTTTGGTTGCGAGTTTTCTCGTTCTGGTATTCATGACCCTGGCGCCCGTCGCGGCTCAGGAAACCCCGCCCGAGGGCACCACCCCCGAAGACACCCCCTCCAGCGTCGATCTCCTCATCGACGTCATCGAGAATGACGCCACCCGCGCCGAGCTGATCGACCGGCTCAGGGCCGCGGGCCTGCCGGAGGAGGAAACCACCCCCGACGAGATCGTCGACAACCTCGCCAACGGCAATCCCCCGCCCGAAGACCTCTCCTTCGGCCGCCGCGTCGCCCTCGTCACACAGGAAGCGGCGGAAGACATCGCCAGCTTCGCCACCACCTTCTGGCGCCAGCTCACCCGCGCCCCGGCCGTCTTCTCCGGCCTCAGCGGCGGCGAGGCGGGCGTCCTGCTCGACGCGCTGGCCGATCTCGCCCTCGTCATCGCCGGCACCGTCCTGTCGTTCATCGTCCTGCGCTGGTTCGGCAAGTCCGCCTATGCAAGGATGAGCGCCTCGGCCCGCGACGGCGGCATCGCCCGCACCATCGTGCTCTTCGTCATGTCCGGGGTGATCGACATCCTGATCGTCATCCTCGCATGGGCGGCAGGCTACGCGCTGGCCATCCTCGCCCTCGGCGACTTCGGCCAGATCGGCATCCGCCAGACCCTGTACCTCAACGCCTTCCTTCTGGTCGAGATGGCCAAGGTCGCCGTGCGCCTCGTCCTGTCGCCCTCCGCCACCTCGCTGCGGCCGCTGCCCATCGGCGACCGGGCGGCCTCCTACCTCTCGACCTGCATCAATCTGATCGTCGGCGTCGTGGGCTATGGCCAGCTTCTCGTCGTGCCGCTCATCAACGGCAACGTCTCCTTCGCGGCGGGCCGTGCCGTCTCGGCACTCATCGCCTTCGCGGTGCTGGCCTTCGCCATCTGGCTCGTGCTGCGCAACCGCAAGCCGGTGACCGACTGGATGCTCGGCACCGACGAGCCCGACACCACGCCGCACCACCCCGATCCGGAACCCCCGCAGCAGGAAGCCCTCGACGAGATCGGCGCCCCCATGGTCACCGCCACCGCCGACCCGGCCCCGGTGATGGACCCGGCCGCCACGCCGCCCCGCCGCCGCAGACGCCGGCGCGGCGCCCTGCACTACCTCGCGCGGCACTGGCACTGGCCGGCACTGGCCTACCTGCTGGCGATGTTCGTGATCGTCCTGCTGAGCCCCGGCAACGCGGTCTTCCAGACCTTCATCGCCTCGGGCCAGGTGCTCGTGGTGGGCCTCGTGGGCTTCGCCGTCGCCGGCTTCCTCAGCCGCTCCATCGCCCGCGGCGTCAGCCTGCCGGCCAACATCTCCGAACGGGTCCCGCTCCTGCAGGGCCGGCTCAACGCCTTCGTGCCCAAGGTCCTGACGGTCCTGCGCGCCCTGATCTTCGTCGCCGTCGTGCTGCTGGCCATCAATGCCATCGGCCTCATCGACCTGCGCGCCTGGATGGTCAGCCAGTTCGGCCTGCGCCTGACCGGCACGATCCTCTCGGTCGCGGCGGTGCTGCTGGTGGCCTTCGGCATCTGGCTCGCGCTCACCTCCTGGGTCGACTACCGCCTCAACCCCGAATTCGGCAAGGTCGCCACCGCCCGCGAACAGACCCTCCTGACCCTCCTGAGGAACGCCGCCACCATCGCCCTCATCATCATCACGCTGATGTTCGTGCTGGCGGAAATCGGCCTCGACATCGCGCCGCTCTTGGCCTCCGCCGGGGTGCTCGGCCTCGCCATCGGTTTCGGCGCCCAGAAGATGGTGCAGGACATCATCACCGGCATCTTCATCCAGTTCGAGAACGCGATGAACGTGGGCGACGTGGTCACCGTGGGCGGCACCACCGGCATCGTCGAACGCCTCACCATCCGCTCGGTCAGCCTGCGCGACCTGCACGGCGTCTACCACATCATCCCGTTCTCCTCCGTCGACATGGTGTCGAACTACGTCAAGGATTACGGCTATTTCGTCTGCGACATGGGCGTCGCCTACCGCGAGAACGTGGACGAGGTGAAACAGGCCATGATGGACGCTTTCGCCGAGCTCAAGGGCGACCCCGACCAGGCCGACGGCATCCTCGACGATCTCGAATGGTTCGGCCTCAACAGCTTCGGCGACAGTGCCGTAATGCTCCGCGCCCGCATCAAATGCGTGCCGGGGCGGCAATGGGGCATCGGACGCGCCTACAACGCCGTGCTCAAGCGGGTCTTCGATGCCCGCAACATCGAGATCCCGTTCCCCCACCAGACGATCTATTTCGGCGAATCGAAGGACGGCAAGACCCAGCCCATCACGGTCGACGCCGACCTCAACCCCGCCTGACCGCGGCCCGCCGACCGGTCACCCCGACAGGCCGGCGGCCTCCCGCGCCTTCGCCTCGATCGCGCCCCAGTCGTCCGCCGCCAGCAGGTCGGCGGGCGCAATCCAGCTCCCTCCGACACAGGGCACCGTCGAAAGCTTCAGGTACTCCCCCGCATTCGCCGGGCTCACACCCCCCGTGGGGCAAAACGAGACCTGAGGCAGCGGCCCGCCCAGCGCCTTCAGCGCCGCCGCCCCGCCCGACGCCTCGGCCGGGAAGAACTTCAGCATGTCATACCCCCTTGCCAGAAGCCGCATCGCCTCGCTCGCCGTCGCGGCACCGGCCAACAGCGGCAAGCCCTCCGCCTCGCACGCCTCCAACAGCGCATCCGTCGCCCCCGGCGACACCCCGAACGTGGCCCCCGCCGCCTTCGCCGACCGCACATCCTCGGCTGTGATCAAAGTCCCGGCCCCCACATGCCCGCCCGGCACATCCGCCATCGCCCGGATCGCCTCCAGCGCCGCCGGCGTACGCAACGTCACCTCCAGCACCGGCAGCCCGCCCGCCACCAGCGCCTCGGCCAGCGACCTCGCCTTTGCGGCCTCCTCGATCACAAGCACCGGGACCACCGGCGCCAGCCCGCACAAGTCCCGCGTCTGGCGGCTTGCCTCCTGAGGTGTCATCGCCCGTCCTTCTCCCTGCTCTCACCTTGCGATCGACCCTAAGCCAGCCACCGCGACCCCGACAACCACCCCGCTGCATCCGCAGGCCAAAATCCCGACGCCGAGAAGCCGCGCATCGACGGGCCGTGGTACGGCGATCCAACGGAGGTGGCTTGACGCTTTATGGTCGCCAAGGACATCCGACATCCGCGACGTAGCACTCCGACTGCCAAATCGCCGTGCCGTCCGGACGGCCCGGCGATGCGCGGCGGGCGGGAGCCCGTTATTACGCGCCGCGCCCACCCAAACCCCAACCCCACCCCCAACCATTAAACAAAAACAAACCCCCCAAAA
>NZ_JAVKFX010000053.1:0-2089 GCF_040223625.1 Roseovarius sp.
CACCTGATCGAGGGGGCGCCGGGGCGTGAGGGCCGTTTCGTTCTGCATCACGGGGACATGACGGACAGCTCGTCGCTGACGCATATCCTGCAGAAGGTGAAGCCCGACGAGGTCTATAACCTCGCCGCGCAGAGCCACGTCGCGGTGTCGTTCGAGGAGCCGGAATACACCGCCAATTCCGACGCGCTGGGGGCGCTGCGGCTGCTGGAGGCGATAAGGTTCCTGGGGCTGGGCGGGAAGACGCGGTTCTACCAGGCGTCGACCTCGGAGCTGTATGGCCTCGTGCAGGAGGTGCCGCAAAGGGAGACGACGCCGTTTCACCCGCGCTCGCCTTACGCCGTGGCGAAGCTTTACGCCTACTGGATCACGGTGAATTATCGCGAGGCCTACGGGCTCTATGCCTGCAACGGGACGCTTTTCAACCATGAGAGCCCGCTTCGGGGCGAGACCTTCGTCACCCGCAAGATCACCCGGGCGCTGGCGAGGATCAAGCTGGGCACGCAGCAGGAATTGCGGCTGGGCAACATGGATGCCAAGCGCGACTGGGGCCATGCGCGGGATTACGTCAAGATGATGTGGTTGATGCTGCAGCAGGACAAGCCCGAGGATTACGTGATCGCCACGGGCGAGCAATATTCGGTGCGGGAATTCGTGGCGCGGGCGGCCGAGGTTCTGGGGATGACGATCACCTTCGAGGGCGAGGGTGTCGACGAGGTGGGCCGGGACGAGAGCGGCCGGGTGATCGTGCGGGTCGATCCGCAGTATTTCCGGCCGGCGGAGGTGGAGACGCTTCTGGGCGATGCGTCGAAGGCGCGGCAGGAATTGGGGTGGACCCCTGAGACGAGCTTTGACGAGTTGGTGCGGGAGATGGTCGAGAGCGACTTCGAGGAGGCGAAGCGCGATGGCTGAGCCGGTCTATGCGCTTTCCGGCAAACGGGTCTATGTCGCCGGGCACCGGGGCATGGTGGGGCAGGCGATCTGCCGGCGGCTGGAGCGGGAGGGGTGCACGGTTCTGACCGCCGGGCGCCAGGAGGCCGACCTGACGCGGCAGGCAGAGGCGGAAGAGTGGATCGCGGAGAACAAGCCCGATGCGGTGTTCGTGGCGGCGGCGAAGGTGGGGGGCATCCTCGCCAATGACTCGTTTCCGGCAGACTTCCTTTACGAAAACCTGATGATCGAGGCCAATGTTATCCACGCTTCGCACCGGTCGGGTGTCGAAAAGCTGATGTTCCTTGGATCGAGCTGTATTTATCCCAAGCTGGCCGAACAGCCGATGCGGGAGGATGCGCTCTTGACCGGGCCGCTGGAGCCGACGAACGAGTGGTACGCGATTGCCAAGATCGCCGGGATCAAGCTGTGCCAGGCCTATCGGAAGCAGCACGGGGCGGACTTCATCTCGGCGATGCCGACGAACCTTTATGGCACGGGCGACAATTACGATCTCGAGACGAGCCATGTTCTGCCGGCGCTCATTCGCAAGATGGTCGAGGCGCGGGACGAGGGCCGTGACGAGGTGGTGATGTGGGGCACGGGCAGCCCGCTGCGCGAGTTCATGCATGCCGATGACCTTGCGGATGCGCTGGTGTTTTTGATGCAGCAGTATTCGGGGCATGAGCATGTGAATGTCGGGTCAGGGCAGGAGATTTCGATCCGCGAGCTGGGCGAGACGATTGCCGGGGCGGCAGGCTACAAGGGCCGGATCGTGCAGGACACGTCGAAGCCGGACGGGACGCCGCGGAAGCTGATGGATAGCAGCCGGTTGCACGGGATGGGATGGCGGCCGGGGATTTCCCTCGAGGAGGGGATCGCGCGGTGTGTCAGGGAATTCGAAGAGATGCGCGCGACTGCGTGAGCGAGGGGCCCGATGGGACAATATGACAAGATCCACCTTGGTTGCGGCGTCAAGCATCTGCCGGGCTGGTTTCACGTGGATGCGCTGGCGTACGACCATGTCGATCATGTCGGGCGGGTCGAGGACCTGTCGTTCATTCCGGACGGGTCGGTGAAGCTGATCTATGCCTGCCACGTGCTGGAGCATTTCGGGCGGCGGACCTACAAGGATGCGCTCAAGGAGTGGTACCGGGTGCTG
>NZ_JAVKFX010000054.1:0-3937 GCF_040223625.1 Roseovarius sp.
TTCAACTGTAGGCCGGGGGTTTGCCCCGACCATACGCATCAACCGCGCTCTTCGATGATCTCGACAAGATGCGGGATCTTGTTGACCATGCCGCGCACAGCAGGGGTATCTTCAAGTTCGCGCACGCGGTGCATTTTGTTCAGACCCAGACCGATCAGGGTCTGACGCTGAACCTCGGGGCGGCGGATCGGGCTGCCGATCTGCTTGACAACGATGGTTTTTGCCATTTGTCCAGTTCCTTACGCTTCGACCGCTTCGGCAACCGGCGCTTCGTCACCCTTTTTCAGGATGTCGGCCACCTTCTTGCCACGACGCTGCGCCACCATGCGCGGGCTGGTCTCTTTCTTGAGGCCGTCCAGCGTGGCGCGTATCATGTTGTAGGGGTTCTGAGAACCAGTCGATTTTGCGACCACGTCCTGAACGCCCAACATCTCAAACACGGCGCGCATCGGGCCACCGGCGATGATGCCGGTCCCGTGCGGTGCGGTGCGCATCACGACCTTGCCTGCACCATGGCGGCCTTCCATGTCGTGGTGCAGGGTGCGACCCTCGCGCAGCGGTACGCGGATCATCGCTCGTTTGGCGGCCTCGGTGGCCTTGCGGATCGCCTCGGGCACCTCTTTGGCCTTGCCCTTGCCGAAGCCCACGCGGCCCTTCTGGTCGCCCACGACGACGAGAGCTGCGAACCCGAAGCGCTTGCCGCCCTTCACGGTTTTCGAAACACGGTTGATCGCGACAAGGCGATCGGCGAATTCCGGCGCTTCGTCGCGATCGCGACCTCCGCGGCGGTTGTCATCTCTTGCCATCTGGCATCCTTTCCTGGCGCCCTCGCGGGCTTCAAGTTTGTCCAATCCAGGTGTCGAAAGGCCCATGGCCCCCGACCCGGATCATCGAGGCGCCCCGGGATCAGCCCCGCGGCGCCTGCGCCTTAGATTTTCAGGCCGCCTTCACGCGCGGCATCCGCCAGCGCCTTGATCCGGCCGTGAAACAGGAACCCGCCGCGGTCGAACTGGGCCTCAGTGATGCCCGCCGCCTTGGCGCGTTCTGCGATGGTGGCGCCGATCTTCTTCGCCGCATCCATCGTGTTCTTGCCGACGAAGCCGAGATCCTTCTCGAGCGTCGAGGCCGAAGCCAGGGTGACGCCGTTCACATCGTCGATGATCTGCACGCTCATGTTCTTGGACGAGCGGTGCACGCTCAGGCGCGGACGCCCGGCATTGACCTTGCGAAGTTTGCTCCGAACGCGCAGGCGGCGTTTCTGGAACAGTTGTCTTTTGCTGTTTGCCATCTGTCGCGTCCTTACTTCTTCTTGCCTTCCTTCTGGAAGATATACTCGCCCTTGTAGCGGATGCCCTTGCCCTTGTAGGGCTCCGGGCGCCGCCAGTCGCGGATATTGGCCGCGACTTCACCGACGAGCTGCTTGTCATGGCCCTCGACCACCAGTTCGGTGGGCTTCGGCGCCGTGACAGTGATACCTTCCGGGATCGGGAAATCCACATCGTGCGACAGGCCGAGGTTCAGCTTCAGGGTGTTGCCCTGAACCTGCGCCCGGTAACCGACGCCCTGGATTTCGAGCTCTTTCTTGAAGGGCTCTTTCGATCCGTGAACGAGGTTGGCGATGATCGTGCGGCTCATGCCCCACTGCTGACGCGCGCGCTTGGATTTGCCGCGCGGCGCAACGGTGACCTGGCCGTCCTCGATCGCGATGGTGACGTCGTCGGTGAAGGTGAAGCTTTTCGTCTGCTTCGGGCCTTTCACCTCGATCGTCTGGCCGCTGAGCGAGGCAGTGACACCATCGGGCAGGGCCACGGGTTGTTTACCGATACGAGACATAATCAGGCCTCCTTAGAATACGGTGCAAAGCACTTCGCCGCCAACGTTGGCCGCCCGTGCGTTTGCATCCGACATCACACCCTGCGGGGTCGAGACAATCGACACGCCGAGGCCCTGGCGGACCGACGGAATGTCCTTGACGCCCATGTACACCCGGCGGCCGGGTTTCGAGACCCGCTTCATCTCGCGGATGGCGGGGGCGCCTTCGAAATACTTCAGGCTGACCTCGATGGCGGGGTGGCCGCGGCTGTCGGTGGCGTCTTCGAAGCCCCGGATATAGCCCTCGTCCGCCAGCACGTTCAGCACGCGCACGCGCATCTTCGAGGCCGGCACCATGACGGTGGACTTGCCGCGCATGCCCGCGTTGCGGATACGGGTCAGCATATCGCCGATAGGATCGTTCATCTCATGTCCCTCCTTACCAGCTCGACTTGACCACGCCCGGCATCTGACCGGCCGAGCCCAGGTCGCGCAGGGCGATCCGGCTGACTTTCAGTTTCCGGTAGTAGGCGTGCGGCCGGCCGGTGAGCTGGCAGCGGTTATGCAGGCGGGTGGCCGAGCTGTTGCGCGGCAGTTCCGCCAGCTTGAGCGAGGCACGGAAGCGTTCTTCCATCGGCTTCGACTCGTCGCTGATGATTTCCTTCAGAGCGGCACGCTTGGCGGCGTATTGCTTCACCAGGCGCTGACGCTTCTTCTCGCGTTCGATCATTGCTTTCTTAGCCATGTCAAATTCCTTCCGGGTCAGCTGGGAAGGGCATGTTGAAATGCTTCAACAGCGCCCTGGCTTCAGCGTCGGTCTTCGCCGTGGTTCCGATGATGATGTCAATGCCCCACACCTCGTCGACCTTGTCGAAGTTGATTTCGGGGAAGACGATATGTTCCTTCAGGCCCAGGGCATAGTTGCCGCGGCCGTCGAAGGATTTGGCCGACACACCGCGGAAGTCGCGGATCCGGGGCATCGCGATGGTGATCAGGCGATCGAGGAATTCGTACATCCGGTCGCCGCGCAGGGTCACCTTGGCGCCCAGCGGCATGTCTTCACGGACGCGGAAGCCGGCGATGGATTTCTTCGCCTTGGTGACGACGGCCTTCTGACCGGCGATCAGCGTCAGGTCTTCCTGGGCCGACTTGGCCTTCTTGGAATCCTTCACCGCCTCGGCGCCGCAGCCGATGTTCAGGACGATCTTGTCCAGCCGCGGGATCATCATGTCGTTCGTGTAACCGAACTCTTCCTTCATCGCGGGGCGGATCGTCTCGCGGAACTGCTGGCGCAGGCGCGGGGTGTAATTCTCGGTATCAAGCATCGATCACGTCCCCCGTGGTCTTGGCGAAACGCACCTTCTTGTCGCCTTCGATCTTGAAGCCGACGCGGGTGGGTTTGCCGTTCTTGTCGAGCATCGCCAGGTTGCTCAGGTCGACCGGCATCGCCTTGGGAAGGCGGCCGCCCTGGCTCTGCTGGCTCTGGCGGGTGTGGCGGATGGCCATGTTCACGCCGTCGACGACGGCCTTGCCGGCTTTCGGGTCGACGGAAGTGATCGTGCCTTCCTTACCCTTGTCCTTGCCGGAGATCACGACGACCTTGTCGCCCTTTTTCAGTTTAGCAGCCATCTTACAGCACCTCCGGGGCGAGCGAGATGATTTTCATGTAGTTCTTCGCGCGCAGCTCGCGCACGACCGGCCCGAAGATACGGGTGCCGATCGGGTCACCCGCGTTGTTCAGGATGACGGCGGCGTTGCGGTCGAAGCGGATCGCGGTGCCGTCTTCACGGCGGATTTCCTTGGCGGTGCGCACGACGACGGCCTTGCGGACATCGCCTTTCTTCACACGGCCGCGGGGGATGGCTTCCTTCACCGAGACGACGATCACGTCGCCGACGGAGGCATACTTGCGTTTGGAACCACCCAGGACCTTGATGCACTGAACTTTCCGGGCACCGGAATTGTCAGCCACATCCAGATTGGTCTGCATCTGGATCATTTGGTTTCTCCCGACCTTTAGGGTAACGACCCCAGGGTTTCGCTCAAACCGGGTGTGCGAGAGCCTTTAGGCTTCCAGCACCTCCCAGCGTTTCGTTTTCGACTTGGGCGCGCATTCGATGATGCG
>NZ_JAVKFX010000055.1:0-14361 GCF_040223625.1 Roseovarius sp.
ATTTATCACGGGGCGGGGCGTGACCGGGGGAGGGGTCCCGCGCGGCTTCGCCCCATGCATCGGGTCGCCACGACATGACCTGAGGCCGAACGTGACGATGGAGCCTTTCAAGACGTGATACATCTTGTCCGCTTTCTGCTCCTCGCCGGGCTTGCAGGGGCCGCTTCAAGCGGGAGTGCACAGGGTTTGACACAGCTTGCCTGCCGGGTCGTCGTCGAGAAGAACGACGACCTCGTTTCCGTCTATGCGCTGGCCCAGGCCAGCCAGCCGGTCACCGTCGACTATTCGCTGGAGACCACCAAGATCAGTGCATCGGGCACCGGCACGACCGCGCAGTCCGGCACACAGGATATGCAGGTGGGCAAGACGCAGGTTCTGTCGCAGGTCACCTACCGGATCGAACCCAAGGGGTGGCTCGAATTCGGTCTGACGGTCACCGACCGGCTGACAGGGGCCAAATGCGAAGCAAGCGAAGCGGTCAGCCCAATCTGAAGGAGTGTTGACGTGAACTTTACGGATTTCATCAAGGATCTGAGGACGGCGGCGGCCTCAGTCGCGCTTGGCGCCGCCATGTTCGCCGCGCCCGATGTCGCCATGGCGCAGAGCCCGGAAGTGACCATCGAACAGGTGCAGCCCGGCCGGGGCGGCAGCCGCACGGGCTATTACCAGGATACCACGGGCACGGGCAACGACACCGGCGAGTACGTTCCGGTGCAACTGGCGACCGGCGGCACGCAGTTCGCCATCGGGTCGGCCAACCTGTCGGCGATCAGCCAGAGCGGCAACAGCAATTTCGCCTCCGTCAACATCAACGGGGTCGGCAACCTGACGCTTCAGGACCAGCGCGGCGCGTTCAACACCTCCGAGGTGGACGTGGTGGGCTCGGCCAATCGCGTTCTCGTCAATCAGGAGGGCGTCGGGCTGCAATCGGATATCAATCTGAATGCCGCGAACGGGCAAACCGTTGTCCATTTGCAACGCGGCCGGGCCACGTCGCGCACCGCGACCCCGATTGACATAGGAAACGCGGGCCCTTCCGTCACGGTTGTACTAGACACACCAAGAGGTCGCCGAGTCGTCACTAAATAGCCATTCTGTTTCGTTAGGCGCTTTTCAACGGCTGACTGGTAACAGTAGATTTTTGAGAGTTTTTACGTTGGGGAGGGATTGAATGAGATACATTTTAGTCTTGGCCAGTTGCGCCTTTTGCGGACACGCCTCCGCGGGCGACCTGGTGTACCAGCCGATCAATCCGTCTTTCGGGGGCAACCCGTTGAACAGTTCGCACCTGTATCAGGGGGCGGATATCCAGAACCAGTTCCTCGACGATGGCAGCCGGTTCGACGATCTCTTCGAGGAGCCGTCGCTGGCCGAGGAATTCGCCGAGGCCATCCGGAACGGCATGATCTCGATCGCCGCGGGCGAGTTGATCGACTCGATCGTGCTGCAGGAAAACCCGACCGGCACGATGGAGCTTGACGGGGCGATGGTGACGTGGGTCACGCAGGGCGACCGGGTGGTGATCACCGTGAACGACGGTGTCACGACGCAGACCCTCGATATCCCGGTTCCGGTGATCAATTGAATTCCAGAATACGAAGGGCGACGGATTTGAGTACCAGTAAGTTTCGCAAAGGGGCCCGCCTGGCGGTGACAGTTCTGTTGGCGGGGGCCGTCATCGGCTGCACCAAGCCCGACCCGTTCAAACCGGGCCGGAACGACGTTCCCGCCCGCATCCTGCCCGACACGCAGACCAGCGCGGCCCTGAAGAACCTGTCGGCGCCGGAGCGCAAGATGACGCTGGCGGTCTACGAGTTTCCCGACCTGACCGGACAGCACAAGCCCAGCGAACGGTTCGCCGAGTTCTCGCGCGCCGTCACGCAGGGGGCGGATGCCATCCTGGTCGACGTGCTGACCAAGGCGGGCCGGGGCGAATGGTTCGACGTGGTGGAACGGCGCGGCCTGACCAACATCCTGCGCGAGCGCCAGATCATCCAGGCCACCCGGTCGGAACACGAGGGCGAGGAGGCGAGGCCGCTCAACCCGCTGACCTTTGCCGGCGTGCTGATCGAGGGCGGTGTCGTCGCCTATGAATCGAACCTGCGCACCGGCGGGCTGGGGGCGCGGTATCTCGGCATCGGCGCGCATACGGAGTATCGCGAGGATTACGTGACGGTGAACCTGCGGCTGGTCAGCGTCAGCAGCGGCCGCGTGCTGCACAGTGTCACCACCTCCAAGCAGGTTTATTCGACGCTGGTGCAGGCCAACGTCTTCCGTTTCGTCTCGAGCGACGCGCTTCTGGAGATGGACGCGGGCTTTACCCGCAACTCGCCGCCGCAATTCGCGCTGCGCGAGGCCATCGAACTGGGCGTTTTCGCCATGGTGCTGGAAGGCCGCGACCAGGGCCTGTGGGATTTCAAGCACCCGGCCCAGGGGCAGCGGGCGATGAAGACCTACCTGGAACGCAACCCCAACCTGAAGGCGCGGCAGGGCACGCCGGTCGTGGTGTCGCGCGATGACACTGCCGAGCTGTTCGCCCCGATGCCGCTGGCGGATGTCGACGCGCGCTGGCTGGAAGAGCCGCTCCCGCAGGACGAGGACCGTAGGTCGCTTGCCGATATCCGGCCGGTGGCCCGCGCCACTGCGGCGCCCGAGACCGCCAGGCTCGGCCCGCAGCCGGAGATCGTGGCGATCGCCGACATCGGGGCCACGGAGACCGGGACCAACTGAGCGGCGCGCCGGGCGCGGCCCCGGCCGCGCCCGGCGGGCGGTCTCAGTCGTCCTTGATCCGCTCCATTGCCCAGCCGACGCTGAAGCCGTGCAGGATGGTGGAGAGCAGGATCACGAGACCCACCAATGTCCAGAGCTGGGATTCGTTGGTGAATTCCATGTGGCTGCCGGCATAGCAGAGATAGTAGATCGAGCCGATGCCGCGCACCCCGTAGACCGAGACGACGGCGCGGTCGCGCCAGGGCATCGGGCTGCCCAGCAGGCCGAGCCAGCCCGAGACCGGCCGCACCACCAGGATCAGCAGCAGCGCGAAGACCACGTGGACCCAGTTGAGGTCCGCGAAGAGCAGGGGCAGCACGGTGCCGAGCGCCACCAGCAGCACGGCGGTCAGCGCGTGCTCGATCGATTCGGAGAAATCGTGCAGGCGGCGGTGGAAATGGTGGTCCTGCTCCACCCGCCGCAGGGTGAGGCCCATGACGGCGACGGCGATGAAGCCGTAGCCCTCGGCCAGCTCGGTCGAGCCGTAGCAGAGCAGCACGCCCGCCAGCGCCACCACGCCCGAACCGGTGTCGGCGAGGACCGCGCTTTTGGGGACCGAGAAGAGGACGTAGCCCAGCACCCGCGCCCCGGCCCAGCCCATCGCCGCGCCGACGGCGATGCGGTAGATCACGTCGAGCAGCACCCAGTCGATCAGCAGCTCGCCCGCCGTCAGCCCGCCGGCGGCGGCAAGCAGGCCGAGATAGACGAAGGGGAAGGCCAGCCCGTCATTGAGCCCGGCCTCGGTCGTCAGCGTAAAGCGGACCGGGTGTTCGACGCCTTCCTGCGGCGGCCCGACCTGCACGTCGGCGGCCAGCACCGGGTCGGTCGGCGCCAGCACCGCGCCCAGCAGGATGGCACCGGCGACGGTCAGCCCCTCGAGCCCGATGCCGAGAAGGGCCACGGCGAGGATGGTCAAGGGCATGGCGATGCCCAGCATCCGGAAGGTGGGCGTCCAGCGGCGCCAGGGGCGAAGCGCGTCGATCCGCATGCCGGTGCCGAAGAGGGCGATGATCACGGTCAGCTCGCTGACCAGTTCCCAGATGCGCGGCGCCTCGCGCGGGTCGGGGAGCGTGGGCAGGTTCGGCACCAGAAGCGCCGCGCCGGCGCCGAACAGGATCATCAGCGGGGCCGAGGCCGGTTCGCGGTCGGAGACGAGGCGGGGCAGCCATTGCGCGAGGATCACGATGGCCCCGATGACGGCCAGGGCGATGTGGTAGGAGCTGAACGCGAAGAAGTCTTCTGGCACGTGGGATGGCATCCTTCGGTTTGGGGACCGGGGGGTATGATACGGGCGTTAACCGATTGAACAAGCGCCATGTTTAACGCGGGCCGCAGCGTGGGTGTTCCGCCCGGAGCATCGTGCGGGCGGCGGGTGTGGCGAATGAGTATTTGTGACCAAGAAGAAGCAGGGGTTGCGTGACGGGGGCATCGGTGTTTTTTCCCGTGTACAGGGCGCGCAAGGCAGGGTAGGAGGGCGCCTTCCAGACCTGTCGCGCGACAGGGGGCGGTGCCGGTGGCGCCGCGTGCTCAAACAGAACGGTTTTCCTGATGATCCAGTCCCTCTCCGATGCGCTCGCCGAGCGCGGTTACGATATTCTGACCCCCGTGCAGGAGGCGGTGACGGCGCCGGAGCTGGCGGGGGCCGACCTGCTGGTCTCGGCCCAGACGGGCTCGGGCAAGACGGTGGCGTTCGGGCTGGCGATCGGGCCGACGCTCTTGGGGGAGGCGGGCGTGTTCGGGCCGGCGGAAGCGCCGCTGGGGCTGATCATCGCGCCGACGCGGGAGCTGGCGCTGCAGGTGACGCGGGAGCTGGGCTGGCTTTACGCCAAGGCGGGCGCGCGGATCGCCTCCTGCGTGGGCGGCATGGACATGCGCGACGAGCGCCGGGCGCTGGAGCGGGGCGCGCATATCGTGGTGGGCACGCCCGGGCGGCTGAGCGACCACATCAGGCGCGGGTCGCTGGAGATGGGCAGCCTGCGGGCCGTGGTGCTGGACGAGGCGGACGAGATGCTCGACCTCGGGTTTCGCGAGGATCTCGAGTTCATGCTGGGCGAGGCGCCGGAAGAGCGGCGGACGCTGCTGTTCTCGGCCACGGTGCCGCCGATGATCGTGACGCTGGCCAAGCATTACCAGCGCGATGCGGTGCGGGTCACCACCCTGTCGGACAGGAGCCCGCATGCGGATATCGCCTACCAGGCGCTGCGCGTGGCGCCGCAGGATGCGGAGAACGCGATCATCAACGTGCTGCGTTTCCACGAGGCGCAGAATGCCATCGTTTTCGCCAACACGCGGGCGACGGTGAACCGGCTGACGGCGCGGTTCGCGAATAGGGGGTTCTCGGTCGTGTGCCTGTCGGGTGAGCTGAGCCAGGCGGAGCGGAGCCATGCGTTGCAGGCGATGCGCGACGGGCGGGCGCGGGTCTGCGTGGCGACGGACGTGGCGGCGCGGGGGATCGACCTGCCGAACCTCGAGCTGGTGGTGCATGCCGAGCTGCCGTCGAATTCCGAGACGCTGCTGCACCGGTCGGGGCGGACGGGGCGCGCGGGGCGGAAGGGGATTTCCGCGCTGATCGTGCCGCCGAAGGTGGGCAAGAAGGCCGAGCGGCTGTTGAAGGGCGCGAAGGTGGAGGCCGAATGGACGGTGCCGCCGGGGGCGGAGGAGATCCTGCGGCGGGACGAGGAAAGGCTGCTGGCCGATCCGGTCTGGGGCGAGACGCCGAGCGAGGCGGAGGCGGAGTTTGCCGCGCGGCTTCTGGCGGAGCAGTCGCCCGAGGCGGTGGCGGCGGCCTATCTGCGGCTGTTCCGGGCGCGGCATTCGGTTCCGGAGGAGCTGTCGGACGTGGCGTCGCGGCCGGAGCCCAAGCCTCGGCCGGAGTTCGGGGCGAGCGTGTGGGTCTCGCTGTCGGTGGGGCGCGACAAGGGGGCGGAGCCGCGCTGGCTGTTGCCGCTGATGCTGCGGGCCGGGGCGCTGGAGAAGGCCGACGTGGGCGCGATCCGGGTGCAGGATACGGAGACCTTCGTGGAAATTGCCGAAGGGGCGGCGGAGAATTTCATGGCGTCGCTGGAGCAGGGCGGCGTGCTGGAGAAGGGCGTGAGCGTGCAGTCCGTCGAGGGGGTTCCGGAGTTCGGGCGGCCCGAGCGATCCGAGCGTCCGGAGCGTCCGGCGGGCGGCGCGCCGAAGCGCGGCGGGGGCAAGCCGTGGCAGGAGAAGAAGGACACGCGGCCGAGGGGGCCCAAGCCCGAGCGGCGAGAGACGGCTGAGCGGGCGGAGAAACCCGCGCGGGCGGAGCGTGGCCCAAGGCCTGAGCGGAAAGCGGAAGCGCCGCGGGAGAAACCGGGAAAGGCGTTCGAGAGGGCTGCGCCCGGCGGGAAGCCGAAGAAACCCTACGAGCCGCGCAAGCCGAAACCGGTGGCAGAAGGCGGGGCGCCGGCGCCGCAGGACACGCGCAAGCCGCGGAGCAAGGGGCCGAAGCCCGGCAAGCCGACAGGGAAGCCGGCAGCGAAGCCTGCGGGGAAGCCGGAGGCGAAGGCCGGTACGGGCAAGCCGAAGCCCAAGGCCAATGCCTCGGACACCTCGAAACGGTTCACACCGCCGGGGAAACCGGGCAAGCCGGCCAAGCCCCGGGGCGGGGTGCGCGGCAAGGGTGGCAGCGCCGTGCCGAAGCGGCGCAAGCCGTGACGGCCAGCGCCGTCAGCCGCCGTCAGTGGCCCATGATCATGCCTTCGAGGGCGGATTTTTCCATCGAGAGCTCCTGAAGCCGGGCCTTGACCACGTCGCCGATGGTGACGATGCCGACAAGCTTGCCGTCCTCGACCACGGGCATGTGGCGAAAGCGGCCCTCGGTCATGCGGGTGAGCACTGCGTCGGAGCTGTCCTGCTTGGAGCAGCAGACGGGGTCGGGCGTCATCATCTGGTCGACGGTTTCCTGCAGGCACTTGGCGCCGCGGGCGGCCAGCGAGCGGACGATGTCGCGTTCCGACAGGATGCCCTCGGCCGCCTCGCCGTCGGAGGAGACCACGAGGCCGCCGATGCGCTTGTCGGAGAGAATCTGTGCAGCATCCGAGACGCGCGTGCCGGGTTTTATGGTGATGACACCGTCATTGCCCTTGGATTTCAGGATCTGTTGCACCAGCATGGCCGGTTACCCCGCAATATTATTCCGTCAATTCAAGGGTCTGCTATTCGATTGTTTCTGTCAAGCCTCGGCCTCGAGCCGGGCCACCTCTGCGCGGATTGCCTCGCAGAAGCTCTGCGCGAAGCGGTTGAGCCGGTCGAGGCGGCGGTCGTCGGCGGGGCGGACGAGGTAGAAGGCGCGGGTGAGGCTGAGCTGATCGGTCAGGAGCTTGCGGGTGCCGGGGAAGAAGGGCATGGCGAAATCATGCATGATGCCGACGCCCGCGCCCTGCCGGATCCAGCCATCTGGACGGCGACGGAGTTGGAGGCGAGATCGACGCGGGTGAGCCCGGCCTCGCCCAGGTAGTCGAGCTCCTTGTCGAAGATCATGTCCTGGATGTAGCCGATGATGCGGTGGTCGTTCAGGTCGTCGAGCGAGGTGATCGGCGGGGCGTCGCGCAGGTAATCCTCGGAGGCGGCGAGGTGGAGGCGGTAATCGGCGATCTTCTGCACCGTCAGCCGCCCGGCGGTGGGGGGCGAGACGGCGACGACCATGTCGGCCTCGCGCCGCGTGAGGTTGAAGAGGCGGGGGAGGGCGACGATCTGGATTTCCAGCCCGGGGTTGGCCCGGCCGATCCGGTCGCAGACCTGCGGCAGGAGGAAATTGGCCGAGCCGTCGGGCGCGCCGATGCGGATCTGGCCGGAGATGCCGGCGGCCTGGCCCGCCATGTCGTCGGCGGCGTCTTCCACCGCCTGTTCGGCGCGGGTGGCGTGGGTCATCAGGCGCTGGCCCGCGTCGGTGAGCGCATAGCCGGTGGGCGACTTGGCGAAGAGCGGCGCGCCGTAGCTGGCCTCGAGCCGGGCGACGCGGCGGCCCACGGTGGCGGGGTCGAGTTTCAGCAGCCGCCCGGCGTGCGACAGGCTTTCGGCGCGGGCCACGGCGAGAAACACTTTCAAATCATCCCATTGCACCTGCATCCTGTTACCCTTTGCATTTATGCAAGACGTTTTTGAGACATTGCCCCTTTTCCATCTATTTTTGCAACGGTAGGGTCGCGCCAAATTCTCATGGAGGAGCGTCATGAAAGAACTGACCCATTATATCGGCGGCGAGCATGTCAAAGGCACGTCCGGCCGGTTTTCCGATGTCTTCAACC
The DNA here is from genome assembly GCF_040223625.1 of Roseovarius sp. Classification (GTDB taxonomy): domain Bacteria; phylum Pseudomonadota; class Alphaproteobacteria; order Rhodobacterales; family Rhodobacteraceae; genus Roseovarius. The sequence continues at coordinate 8,040 of NZ_JAVKFX010000055.1, forward strand.
CGGCGACGGGCGAGGTGCAGGCGAAATGCCCGCTGGCCTCGACCGAGGAATTCGGCAAGGCGGTCGACATCGCCGAGAAGGCACAGCCCGCGTGGGGCGCGACCAACCCGCAGCGCCGCGCGCGCGTGCTGATGGAATTCGTGCGCCTGCTGAACCGCGACATGGACAAGCTGGCCGAGGCGCTGTCGTCGGAGCACGGCAAGACGGTGCCGGACGCCAAGGGCGACGTGCAGCGCGGGCTCGAAGTGGTGGAATACTGCATCGGCGCGCCGCAGCTTCTGAAGGGCGAGTTCACCGACAGCGCGGGGCCGGGGATCGACATGTATTCCATGCGCCAGCCGCTGGGCGTGACCGGGGGGATCACCCCGTTCAACTTCCCGGCGATGATCCCGATGTGGATGTTCGCGCCGGCCATTGCCTGTGGCAACGCCTTCATCCTCAAGCCGTCGGAGCGTGACCCCTCGGTGCCGCTGATGCTGGCCGAGCTGATGGAAGAGGCCGGGCTGCCCAAGGGCATCCTGCAGGTGGTGAACGGCGACAAGGAATCGGTCGACGCGATGCTGGACCACCCGGTGGTGCAGTCGATCGGCTTTGTCGGATCGACCCCGATTGCCGAGTACATCTATGGCCGCGGCTGTTCCAACGGCAAGCGGGTGCAGTGCTTCGGCGGGGCCAAGAACCACATGATCATCATGCCGGATGCCGACATGGACCAGGCGGCGGATGCGCTGATCGGGTCGGGCTACGGTGCGGCGGGCGAACGCTGCATGGCGATCTCGGTCGCGGTTCCCGTGGGCGACGAGACCGCCGACAAGCTGATCGAGAAGCTGGTGCCGCGGATCGAGAAGCTGAAGGTCGGCCCCTATACCGCGGGCGACGACGTGGATTACGGCCCCGTGGTGACGGGCGAGGCGAAGAAGAAGATCCTCGGCCTTGTCGAGAAGGGGATCGAGCAGGGCGCCGAGCTTGTGGTCGACGGGCGGGATTTCTCGCTTCAGGGCTACGAGGACGGCTTCTTTGTCGGACCGCACCTGTTCGACAAGGTGACGCCGGACATGGATATCTACACGCAGGAGATCTTCGGCCCGGTGCTGTCGACCGTGCGGGCGGGATCCTATGAAGAGGCGCTGACGCTGGCGATGGATCACGAGTATGGCAACGGCACGGCGATCTTCACCCGTGACGGCGACGCCGCGCGCGACTTTGCCAACCGGGTCAACGTGGGGATGATCGGTGTGAACGTGCCGATCCCGGTGCCGCTGGCCTACCACACCTTCGGCGGCTGGAAGAAATCGGCCTTCGGCGATTTGAACCAGCACGGGCCGGACGCCTTCAAGTTCTACACCCGCACCAAGACCGTGACGGCGCGCTGGCCGTCGGGGATCAAGGAAGGCGGCGAGTTCAACTTCAAGGCGATGGACTGACGATAATCCGGCGCGGTCAGTGGATGCTGGCCGCGCCGTTCCGGTCGATGTCCTTGCGGACATGGACCCAGCTCATCAGGTCACGCCTCAGCAGAGCCTTGAGATCCGGACGGACCGCATCACCGGTGTCGGGATCGAGGAACTGGATGGCGTTGTCGCTCGACAGGGCGCAGATGACGCTCGCGACGGAGACGTCATCGAGCTTGCCGCCGCGCCTGTACCAGATCGAGGTACCAGCATCCTCGATATGTTCAGGCCCGGCGAGGATCATCTCCCCGAACCCTTCGATGTCGAGCGAGAAAGCGCGCCAGTAGCCAAGCCCCTTGCGAAGGTAACGGCCAGCCTTGGCGTTGAGGTCGCTCGACAGGGCCTTGAGCGGGGCCGAGGTGGCCAACTCCGCGTCGCAGCCGTGCTGCGCGAGCGCCTTGTCGAGATCGTGGATGTCTTCGCTCATGACCCTTACCTTCTACACCACAATATGGGGATTGCGGCGAATTTTCCACCTTCCCGCGATTTGACGCCGGGCATGTCGAGCGTCCAATAGACTTCACGTACCACGGGCCGGCCGTTCCGAAAGCCGAATTTCGACTTCGGCGTGATGTCGCAGCCGAAGGAATAGGCCGGGGTGCCTGGCTCATGCAGGCCGGGATACGCCTGTACGCACAACCCGCCGGCCAGAACGCGGGCCTCCCGGCCCCAGATTTCGCCGGAAGCTTCGACCTTCTCGTATTCGTCCTGATTGTGGCGGAGAAGGACACGATGGAACACATCGCCAGACGGCATGATGGCAATCCCGGTTGTTTTGGCCTTCCGGGAGGGTGGTTCCGAAAGGTTTAAGGCCGCGTTAACGTGATCGGCCATGGACTGACGGTACATCCTTGACGATAGTGACCGGGCCGCGCGCATCCTGCCGCGGCCCGGTTTCGTTTTGGGGAGGGTGTCACGATGTGGCCTGACACGCGGCTTTGCAAACTGCTGGGGATCGAGCATCCGATCATCCTGGCACCGATGGCGGGAACGACGACGCCCGAGATGGTGGCGGCGGTGTCGAATGGCGGGGGCTTGGGCTCGCATGGCTGTGCGACCATGCCGCTCGACCGGCTGGAGCGGGACGTGGAGGTTCTGGCGCGGTCGACGAACCGGCCGGTGAACCTCAATTTCTTCTGCCACACCTCGCCCGAGATCACCCGCGCCCAGCACGAGGCGGTGCTGGAGGCGCTGGCGCCGTTCTACGCCGCGGCCGGGGTCACGCCGCCCGAGGGCGTGCCGAAGGCGCCCTATGCCCCTTTCGGACAGGCGCATCTCGATGCGCTGCTGGCGCATCCGCCGGCGGTGGTGAGTTTCCATTTCGGCCTGCCCGAGGGCGACGCGGTGAAGGCGCTGAAAAAGCGCGGCTGCCTGGTGTTCAGCTCGGCCACCACGGTGGCCGAGGCGCGCTGGCTGGAGGCGCGGGGCGTCGACGCGGTGATCGCGCAGGGCTGGGAATCGGGCGGGCACCGGGGCGTGTTCCTCGAGCCTGAAAATGACGCGCAGGTGGGGTTGTTCTCGCTTCTGCCGCAGGTGGCGGACGCGGTGAAGGTGCCGGTGATCGCCGCGGGCGGCATTGCCGACGGGCGGGGCATTGCCGCCGCCTTCAAGCTGGGCGCGGCGGGGGTGCAGATCGGCACCGCCTTCATCAGCGCCGACGAGGCCGCGCACAAGCCCCTGCATGACGAGGCCGTGGCCGCGGGCGCCGATGACAGCACGCGGATCAGCCTCGCCGGCTCGGGCCGACCGGCGCGGGCGCACCGGACGCCGTGGCTGGACGCGATGGCACAGGTCGCCACAGCGCCCTTCCCGCTGATGTACCACTACACCGCCGGGTTGCAGGCGGCGGAGGCGGATGCACACCGCTTCTCGCTTTACGGCCAGAGCGCCCGGCTGGCGCCCGGCGGCGACACCGGTGCGCGGCTGGCGGCGCTGGTCGAGGGGGCGCGGCGGGCCTTCGGGTAGGCGTCGCATGGTGGCGGCAGGGGCGGCCCGCGGGCCGTCCTGCCGGGAACATTCCCTCCGGGGCGCCCGTTGACAGGACAGGCGACACAACGCGCCCAATGACCCGGAGGTAGGATATGCAGACGTTACCACTTGCCGTTTTCACGATGCTGCTGGCAGGCGGCCAGCCGCTGCTGGCGCAAAGCACGCAGGAGGATATCGAGGCCGAACAATCGCCGACCCTCGAGATGCCGGACTCCGGCGTCGTCGATGAAGAGGCGGCCGGCGCGGAGGTCGACGACCCCTCGGATGTCGGCGTGGAGACGAATTTTGAATCCGCGGCGGACGAACCGGGCACCGCCCCGGTGACCGACCCGGCGGACGATCCGGAGATGCCGGCCAGCGCGCGGCCGTCCTACGAGATGCTGAACGACAAGCGCAAGCTGATGGACAGCATTCGCAGCAAGACCGCGGCGCCCGACGAGCCGCTGTCGCACCTGGAACATCTCACGGACGTGTACGTCCTGCCGCTGAGCGAGGTGAAGGATCAGGGCAATTACGAGGGCCCGCCGATGGACGAGGTCCTTCAGGACAGGCACGACATCGTGGACGATTATCGTAACCAGATGAACCGCAACCCGCTTGTGCGGCTCAAGCTGGACGAGGCCGGGTTTACTCATGAGGACGTTCTGACCTGGGAAACCGCCGGAACGGTCGTGGCGACCATCGTGGTCGATGACCGCTGAGCCGGTTCGGGGGCGCGCGCCTCTTTGCGCATGAGCCCTTGATTTCCGCCATGCAGGGCGGGGAAACTGGGGCGACCAGTGCAGGAGGGGGCGGGTATGGCGATCGCGGAACCGGAGTTCACCATCGGGATCGAGGAGGAATACCTTCTCGTCGATCGCGACAGCCTCGACCTCGCCGAAGCGCCGGAGGCGTTGATGGAGGCCTGCAAGACCGAGCTGCAGGACCAGGTGGCGCCGGAATTCCTGAAATGCCAGATCGAGATCGGCACCAAGGTCTGTCGAACCGTGGCCGAGGCACGGGAGGATCTGAAACGGCTCATGTCCTGCGTGTCGGACCAGGCGGCCAAGCACAACCTCGCCCCTATTGCCGCCTCGTGCCATCCGTTTTCCGACTGGCGCGAGCAGCACCATACCGACAAGGAACGCTATAACGAGCTGCATGACGACCTCGCCGGCGTGGTGCGGCGGATGCTCATTTGCGGGATGCACGTGCATGTGGGCATTGCCGAGCCCGACCGGCGGGTCGACCTGATGAACCAGCTGGCCTATTTCCTGCCGCACCTGCTGGCGCTCAGCTGTTCCTCGCCGTTCTGGCAGGGGCGCGATACCGGGCTCGACAGCTACCGGCTGACGGTGTTCGACAACCTGCCGCGCACCGGGCTGCCGCCGCGGATGGCCAGTTTCGGCGAGTTCGAGCGCTCGGTGCAGATACTGACCGATCTCGGCGTGATCGAGGATGCCTCGAAGATCTGGTGGGATCTTCGGCCCTCGTCGAAATTCCCCACCATCGAGTCGCGCATCTGCGACGTCCAGCCCCGGCTCGAGCATACGCTGACGCTGGCCGCGCTGACGCAGGCGCTGACGCGGATGCTTTTCCGGCTGGCGACGCGGAACCAGCGCTGGCGGATCTACGACCCGTTCCTCGTGTCGGAAAACCGCTGGCGGGCGCAGCGTTATGGCAGCCGCGAGGGGCTGATCGACCTCGGCCGGGGAGAGATCGTGCCGATGGGCGAGCTGGTGGAGGAGATCGCCGGGCTGATCGCGGAGGATGCGCAGCATTTCGGATCGCTGGAGGAGGTGGAGCGCGCCCAGGAGATCGTGCAGGGCGGCACGAGTTCGGCGCGGCAGCGGCAGGTTTATGTCGATGGGCTCGAGGCCGGCGACGATCCCGCACGGGCGCTGCAGGCGGTGGTGCGGCACCTGATCGACGAGTATCACGCCGACCTCTGAATGGGCCGTGCGGGGTGGCGGCAACGGCGCCGGCTTTCGGTCTGTTTCGGCCTTGCATTCCCCGGCGCAGTATTGTTGCTTGTGCCCGCAAAAGAGCGCCCGGACTGAATGGAGGAGCCGCCCATGCGTATCGGACTTTATCCGGGGACGTTCGACCCCATCACGCTTGGTCATATCGACATCATCCGCCGGGCCTCGTTCCTGGTCGACCGGCTGGTGCTGGGGGTGGCGATCAACCGGGACAAGGGGCCGCTCTTCACGCTGGAGGAGCGCGTCGAGATGATCGAGGCGGAATGCGAGAAGCTGAGCCGCCAGACCGGCACCGAGATCGTCGCGCACCCGTTCGAGAACCTGCTGATCGATTGCGCCCATGACGTGAACGCGACGCTGATCATCCGCGGCCTGCGAGCGGTGGCGGATTTCGAATACGAGTTCCAGATGGTGGGCATGAACCGGGTTCTGGACAGCTCGGTCGAGACGGTGTTCCTGATGGCCGACGCGCATCACCAGGCGATTGCCTCGAAGCTGGTGAAGGAGATCGCCCGGTTGAACGGCGACGTGGGCAAGTTCGTGACCCCGCCGGTGAACGAGGCGCTGAAGGCGAAGTTCGCGGGGAAGTAGCGGCTGGTTCGTCGGCGCTGGGTTCATAGCGTCTGGCTTGAAGGACCGCTGCCGGTTGACGTGGCCAAGAAAGTGACACCGCCTCGCGCGCCCCGGGGCCTGATGTATTTGGGTGAGGAGATGTCGCCGGGCGAGTGCCGGCCCGTGGGGAGGCGCTGCAACGGTGCTGGCTGCCGCTTTTATGGTGCAAAGTACATTCTAACTCGAGACGTCACGCGACACCCGCCAAAGCGCCTGCCCGCCGGGACGGGCCGGCGCTCGCCCGGCGCCGCCCCCAAGCGCCGCGTTTTTGCGGGCGTGTACCAGCCCCCACGTCAGGTAAGAAAATTC
>NZ_JAVKFX010000056.1:0-25976 GCF_040223625.1 Roseovarius sp.
CCGGGCCATCGCGAAACTGGCGGGTCTCGCGCCGCATGCCTGCGACAGCGGCCGGTTCCGTGGCAGACGCCGGATCTGGGGCGGCCGGGCCGAGGTGCGCCGGACGCTCTACCTCGCGGGGTTCATCGCCAGCCGCTACGACCCCGTGCTGAAGGCCTTCCGCCGCAAGCTGCAGGAGGCGGGAAAGCCCGTCAAACTCGCCATCAGCGCCTGCGCCCGCAAGCTGCTCACTATCCTCAATGCCATGCTGCGGGATCAGAGGGAGCACCAGCCAGTGGCGGGATGAGAAAGACAGTTGCTACGTTTCGTGGGCTCGATGGGGTCACGGCTCGGAGGCTCTCTTATCAACCACTACACTGACGTTTCACCCGCCGGGTGAGCGCCGGTCCGTGGGGAGGCGCTGCAACGGATTTGGCGATTGCTTTATGGCGCCATCCACATCCTCCATCGAGACGTGGCGCCACGTTGCCAAAGCGCCTGCCCGCCGGGACGGGCCGGCGCTCGCCCGGCGGCCTTCGGCCTGGATTCCGGGCGTGTGCCAAACTGAGCCTCGATCAACTTGAGGCCCCGGCGGGTGATCCTCGATCAGTAGGGGTTCTTGGGCTCGCGGTCGCCGGAGAGACTTGCTTGCGTGCGGTGGACGAGCGTCTCTATGGCGTGGGCGAGGTGTTTTTCCTCGATGTGGTCATCGCCGCGCGCCACGCGGTCGTGGTGGGCCTCGATCATCACGTCGGCATGCGAGCAGCCGCGCGGCGGTTCGAACCGGTAGCAGGCCAGTTCGATCAGGAAACCCAGCGGATCCTTGAAATAGATCGAATCCATGAACCCCCGGTCCTTGGGCCCGGAATGGGGGATGCCACGGGCGTCGAGCCGGTCGACGACCTGCGAGAAGGTCGCGTGGCTGACGTTGAAGGCGAGGTGGTGGACGCAGCCGGGATCGGTGGGGGTGCGGTTGTGGACAGGCTTGCGGCTCTCGTTGGTGAAGATCGTGATCAGACGCCCGTCGCCGGGATCGAAATAGAGGTGCCCCTCGTCGGGGTCGTCGAGATTGGGCTGGTCGAAGATGAAGGGCATGCCGAGCACGCCTTCCCAGAAGTCGATCGAGGTCTGCCGGTCGGCGCCGGTCAGCGTGATGTGGTGGACGCCCTGGACCTGTAGCTTGTGCATGGCTGGCTTCTCCTTTGGATTGGGTCAAGTATGGGGCCTGTGGGCTGTGCGGCAAGGGGGATGTGTCTGCGCCCGGTGCGGGGGATGGTGCGCGGATGCGCGGGCAGAAGGCGTTCGGGCTTGCCAAGGGGGGGCGCCGCGATACGGTGCATCGCATGGACAGTCATGTGGATATCAACCGCGATCACTGGAACGGGATGGCGGAGGAGTGGGTCGCGGCGGGCGAAAAGGCCTGGGCGAGCGGGAGCCCCTACTGGGGCATCTGGGAGGTGCCGGAGCGGGAGCTGGGGCTGCTGCCGGAGGACATGGCGGGCATGGACGCGGTCGAGCTGGGCTGTGGGACGGGCTATGTCTCGGGCTGGATGGCGCGGCGGGGCGCGCGGGTGACGGGGATCGACCTGTCGGCGGGGCAGCTGGCCACGGCGCGGCGGCTGGCGGGCGAGCATGGCGCGGATATCCGGTTCGAGGAGGGCAATGCCGAGGCGTTGCCCTTTGCCGACGGGGCGTTCGATTTCGCGATCTCGGAATATGGCGCGGCGATCTGGTGCGATCCGACCGTGTGGCTGCGGGAGGCGTGGCGGGTGCTGCGCCCCGGGGGGCGGCTGGTGTTCCTTGGTCACCATGCCTTCGTCTACCTGACCACGCCTTTGAACGGGGCGGCCTGCGAGCGGGTGCTGCACCGGGCGTATCGGGGCATCGGGCGGGTGGACTGGACGCAGGTGGAGATCGACCCGGGCGGGATCGAGTATTCCCTCACCTTCGCGGACTGGATCACGCTGTTCTTGGAGATCGGCTTTTCGGTGGAGGGGCTCAAGGAGGTCTATGCGCCGGAGGGGGTGACGGGCGAGGAGTTCGGCATCCCGGCGGCGTGGTCGCGGGATTTCCCGGCGGAGCATGTTTGGTGGCTGCGGAAGGGGTGACCGGTTGTGGCTAGTGCCGGGTCGAGGCCCCGGGTCAGGCCCGGGGCGGGGAGTGGGTGTTGGGGGCGGCGCGGGTTACCTTCGGGCGTCCTGTCTGAACCGGGCTGCCCAGTCTTCGTTGACGGCGTCGGAGAGGCGGGCGGTGGCGGGGGTGACGGTGGCCGGGTCGGGGGCGGGCTGGTCGAGGGTCTGGCAGATGCGGGCGAGGGCGGCGGCGGGGTCGTTCACGAGGGTTTCGTAGGAGAGGAACAGGGGGGTGATGCCTTGGGCCGCGAACCAGCGGTGCCAGGCCGCGTCCTGCGCCTCGAGACTGGCCAGGGTGACCGAGAGCAGGGCGAAGTCGTAGGCGGGGGCCGCGCTCGGGGCGGTGCGTTCGATCTCGGTGCCGTCGGGGGCGCGGTGCCAGAGGCCGGATTGCCGGGCGCGGACGAGGGAGATGGCCTGGGCCAGCCTGTCGTCGCGGGAGAGGTGGAGGTAGGCGAGCGGCCCGAAGGCCCGTTCGAGGCGGGCGCGGTCGGAGGGCAGGCCGGGGAAGAGGGTGTCGAGGATGGCCGAGAGGTCCGGCAGGGTTTCCTGCATCAGGCGGAGGCCGAAGACCGGGGTGCCGCCGCGCCCCTCGGCGATGGCGGCGGCGAGGTAGGCGCGCTGGAAGGCGGGCTCGCCGAGGGTATCGCGCGGGGGCAGACCCCAGCCCTCGGCCCAGTCGGCGATATCCTCGTGGCGGTAGAAGGAATGCGGCGCGCCGAGCCCGTGATCGGTGAGCAGGCCGCAGAGCAGGGTGCTGCCGGTGCGCGGCGTGCCGCAGAGGATGTAGCCGCGTTGGGTCATGCTGTGTCTCGCGGGGGCGGGGGCGGTGTTGGGCGGAGTATCGGGTCTTGGGCCGGCGGGGGCAAGGCGAAGGCGTCGGGCGAGGGCTTGGCGAAGTTCCGCCGGTCGGTTTGTGGGGACGGAAGTTTTCGTAAGGTAAACCTGGGATCGGGGTATCGTGAGGGGGTCAACCCGTGGTTGCGGGACGGGCCGGGATTGCAGGGGCGCACCGGCCTTGGGGGCAAGGCGGGTTGCCGGATATCGGGTACACGGAGGGACCGTACCATGATCGGCAATGTGAAGCGTTTCGGGAAGGGTGAGGGTATCGGGTGCGTGGGGCTGGCGGCGGTTGTGGCGCTGGGCCTCGGGGTGGTGCCGGGCGGGCCGGCGCGGGCGGCGGAATGCCTGCTGGATACGAATGGCAACAACCTGGCGGACACGGGTTTGGACACGACCGAAGGGGCCAATGACAACGGTGTCGCCACGGCGACGGCGTGTGGGCCCAATGCGGCGGCGTCGGAGCCGGACACGGTGGCGGTCGGCAACAACACCGCGGCGAGCGCCCTGGGCGCGATATCGATTGGCGGCGATCCGAACGGGTCCGGGCTGGGGACAAGGGCCTCGGGGGTCTATGCCGTGGCGATCGGCGGCGATGCGGATGCGGACGCGGCACAGGCCATCGCCATCGGCGGAGAGGCGGATGCCAGCGCCGCCGGGGCGGTGGCGATGGGCGGTGATCTCGATGGCAACAACCAGGGCGCGCTGGCCAACGGGACCGGGGCGGTCGCGCTGGGCGCGGACAGCCGGGCCATTGGCTCGGATGCGGTCGCGGTCGGCGGTGAAGCGCGGGCCGGCGCGACCCAGGCGGTCGCCCTCGGCGGGACGGCGGATGCGGGCGCGGCCGGGGCCATCGCCATCGGCGGCGACCGGGCCGGCACAGGGACGGGCGCGGTGGCCAACGGCACGGACGCGATCGCGGTGGGGGCGAACGCGGCCGCCACGGCGACGGGTTCGGTGGCGATCGGGCGGCAGGCCGCGGCGAACCACGCCAACGCCACCGCCCTCGGTGCCGATGCGGCGACCACGCGGGACAACCAGATGATGTTCGGCACCGCCGCGAATACCTATACCGCGCCCGGCATCACCACCGCCGCCAGTGCCGCGGCGCAGACCGGGCCGGTGCAGGTGGTGACTTCGGACGCGTCGGGCAACCTTGCCACCGATGGCGGTGCCCTCTTCGCGGCCGCCGCCGCGATACCGGGGCTGCAGCGGGACGTGGATCGCAACCGGGAAGGCGTGGCGATGGCGATGGCGCTGGACGTGCCCTACGTGCCGCCGTCGGAGACCTTCGCGCTGGGCGGGGGCTTGGGCTTCTTCGACGGGTCGTCGGCCTTTGCGCTGTCGGGGGCCGTGCGGATCAGCCCGAGCGCGCAGCTTGACGCGGGGCTGGCCTACGGGTTCGACCGGGATACGGTTGGCGGCCGACTTGGCATGACCTTCAGCTGGTGAGGGGGATGCGGGCGACAGGACTGGCGGCGCTGCTCGCGCTTATGCTGGCGCAGGGGGGGACGGCGCAGGAGGCGGTGCCCGCGCCCGGCCGGTCGGAGACGGCACGGCTGGTGTGGTCGACGCTGATCGCGGTGGACCATGCCAACCGGACGGGGAATTATGCCGTGCTGCGGGATCTGGGCGCGCCGGATTTCCGCAATGCCAACGATCCGGCGAAGCTGGCGGCGATCTTCGCGTCGGTCCGGAAAAGGGATCTGGGGCTGGAGCGGGTGGTGCTGTCGAACCCGGTTTATACCGAGGAACCGGGGCTGACCGAGACGGGGCTGTTCGAGGTGAAGGGCAGCTTTCCGGCGCGGCCGGAGGGGGTCTCCTTCGAGCTGTATTTCCAGCATGTGGAGGGGGCGTGGAAGCTCTATGGGCTGGGGATCTTCGCGCTGGAGGCGGAGGCGGAGGCCGAGGCGGGGGAGTAGGGAGATCTGCCCGGGCCGATACGGCGCGCCCGGAATTTGTGCATTTTCCAGCCCGTTTTCCGCGCGGAAATCGGGGGGGCCCTCAGGCCCCGACCATGCCCATGATCTGGTAGGTTTTCTTCAGGATCGGCGCGGCGATGGCGCGGGCGCGGGCGGCGCCGCCTTCGAGAATGCGGTCGATCTCGGCCACGTCTTCCATCAGGCGCGACATCTCGGTCGAGATGGGCGCGAGGCGGTCGACGGCGAGGTCGGCCAGCACCGGCTTGAACTCGGAGAAGGGTTTGCCGCCGTGCTCGGCCAGCACCTGATCGACGCTCGTGTCGGCCAGCGCGGCGTAGATGTTGACGAGGTTGCGGGCCTCGGGCCGGTCGTCGAGCGGGCCTTTCTCGGAGGGCAGCGGCTCGGGGTCGGTCTTGGCCTTGCGGATCTTCTTGGCGATGGTGTCGGCATCGTCGGTGAGGTTGATGCGGGACATGTCGGAGGGGTCGGATTTCGACATCTTCTTCGAGCCGTCGCGCAGGCTCATGACGCGGGTGGCCGCGCCCTCGATGACGGGCTGGGTCTCGGGGAAGAAATCGACCTCGAAATCGTGGTTGAACTTGCGGGCGATCTCCTGCGTCAGCTCGAGATGCTGTTTCTGGTCCTCGCCCACGGGCACGTGGGTGGCGTGATAGACGAGGATGTCGGCGGCCATCAGCGCCGGGTAGCCGAAGAGGCCCAGCGAGGCGTTCTCGGCGTTCTTACCGGCCTTGTCCTTGAACTGGGTCATCCGCTTCATCCAGCCCATGCGGGCGACGCAGTTGAAGACCCAGGCCATCTGGGTGTGCTCGGCCACCTGGCTCTGGTTGAAGAGGATGGATTTCGTCGGGTCGATGCCCGAGGCGATGAAGCCCGCCGCCAGCTCGCGGGTGGCGTGGCGCAGGTCGGCCGGCTCCTGCCAGACGGTGACGGCGTGCAGGTCGACCATGCAGAAGATCGACTCGATGCCTTCCTCCTGGCTGTCGGCAAAGCGCTTGAGCGCGCCGAGGTAGTTGCCAAGGTGCAGGTTGCCGGTGGGCTGGATGCCCGAGAAAACGCGCGGTGTGTGGACCACCTCGGTCATGGGGTGTGCTCCGTCTGGAATGCCGTTGGTTTCGCTTACTTGCGGGGGCGGATCGCGTCAAGGAGAGGCGGGGGGTGGGGGAGGGGCTCCGGTTCAGGTCGGTTGCAGGGCCGGTGGCCGGGAGGCGTGTGCGGAGGCGTTTCCGACCGGTCTCGCGATCAAACGGCTGACCGGTCCGGCGCGAGGTCCTCGACGAGAACGAACCGTTCCCAGATGAGCTGCATGTCCCGTGAAAACCCGCCGTTCCGTTCGAAATAGCCTCGATGGCCCGCACGCCAGCCCTCGAGACTGTCATCCTCGCCTTCGGCAAGGGCCATCTCTTCGGTCACCTCGTCGAACCGGCACTGGATCAGCTCGGCGGTCTCGATCACGAGGGCTGGCGTGTCGTCCCAGTTGAGGCAGATATCGCGCCGGCCGACTTCCGGCAGAGGTTCGTCCTTCCCGAACTCGTGAAGGGCGCTGCAGGTTGCCGTTTTCCGGCCGCTGCGTACCAGCGACACCAGCGTGGCGGACAGTTCGGCACTGTCGCCGAACTTGAAGGTACTGGCGGTTGGGTACTTTGATTGCAGCGCGGCCAGGTCGTTGGGCATGTCCGGTCTTCTCCTTTCGGGCGGTGTTGTCGCGTATCATCTTGCAGAGACGCGCCCCTTGGCAAGGGCGCCGGGGATCAGCGGCGCATGGCGGCCTTGAACTCGGCGATGCGGAAGGCGCCGAGGAGCTGGCCCAAGAGGAAATAGGCCAGGGTGCCGGAGGCGATCAGCGACAGCAGGGCCAGCCAGCGCCAGCCGCCCAGCCCGAAGGCCGGGGTGAGCAGGGCCGAGACGGCCCAGAGCACCGCTCCCATCAGCAGTGATGCCGCGATGATGCGCCAGATGCGGCGGCGGAAGCGGTCGTCGAAGCTGGCGACCTCGCCGAAGCGGCGGCCGCCGCGGGCCAGTTGCCAGACCATCACCCAGGCGGCGGCGGTGGTGGCGAGGGCCGCGGCGATCCAGCCGATGGCGTAGGCGAGGCCGATGGCGAGGGCGGCGTTGACCACCATCGCGACGAGGGCATAGCGGAACGGGCTTTTCGTGTCTTCGCGGGCGAAGAACAGCGGTTGCAGCAGTTTCTGCATGACGAAGGCGGGCAGGCCGAGGCCGTAGATGGCGACGGCGAGGGCCGTGGCGGCGGTGTCGTCGGGGCCGAAGGCGCCGCGCTCGAAGAGGGTCGACACGAGCGGCAGGGGGATGACCATCAGCGCCACGGCGCAGGGGATGGTCAGCGCCAGCGACAGCTCGCCCGCGCGGGAGAGGGCGTTGCGGGCGCCCGCGTCGTCGCCCGCCTTAAGGCGGCGGGAGAGGTCGGGCAGCAGCACGATCCCCACCGCGATGCCGACCACGCCGAGCGGAAGCTGGTAGAGCCGGTCGGCCGAGTAGAGCCAGCTGACCGCCTTGTCGTAGTTGGAGGCGACGAGCTGGCCCACCAGCAGGTTGACCTGCACCACCCCACCCGCCAGCGCGGCGGGGACGGCGACGCGAACGAGGTTCTTCATCTCGGGCGTCCAGCGGGGCCGGACGGGGCGGACGCGCAGGCCCGCCCGGTCGGCGGCGATCCAGACCAGGGCGAGCTGGGCCACGCCGGCGAAGGGGATGGTCCAGACCAGCGCCTCGGCCACAGCCCCGCCCATGGCCCAGGCCACGGTCATGGCGGCGACCAGCAGGATGTTGAGCACCACCGGCGCGGCGGCCGCGGCGGCGAAGCGGCCCGACGCGTTGAGCACGCCCGACAGGAGCGCCGCCAGCGAGATGAAGAAGACGTAGGGGAAGACGATGCGGCCGTATTCCACGGTGACGTCGAAGCGGGCGTCGCCGTAGAAGCCTTCGGCCGTGGCGTAGACCAGGGCGGGCATGAAGAACATCGCGACGGCCGTCAGGGTGAGCAGCACGAGGCTGAGGCCGGAGAGGGCGAGGCTGGCGAAGGCTTCGGGGTTCTCGTCGGCTTCGAGGCGTTTGGAGAACATCGGCACGAAGGCCGCGTTGAAGGCGCCTTCGGCGAAGAAGCGGCGGAACATGTTGGGCAGGCGGAAGGCCGCGACATAGGCGTCCATCAGGACGCCGGGGCCGAGGAAGCCGGCGATCAGCACGTCTCGGACGAAGCCCAGCAGGCGGCTCATGAGGGTCCAGCCGCCGACCGTGAGGATGCCGGAGAGGAGGCGGATGGGCTTCATGGGGCGGCCTTTTCGGCTGGGGAGGGTCTGGGCCGAGGAGTAGCGGATTGATCGGGGCGGGGGAAGAGCGGGCGTGGGGCAGCGGGAGAAACGGGGCTTTGACCGGTGGGATTTTCGACGTCGGTATAACGTCGGTATTTTGTCGGTATCGCGTCGGTGCGGGGGCCCGGCGGGGCGGTGGAGGGAGGGTGGAAACGGTTTCTTAGGATTTCTCGGCGATGATCCGAATCGAGACCCGCTGTCGGTTCAGGTTCGGGCGGGTTGGGTTGTGAAGGTCCGGAATGGGGCTCGCGGCGGGCCGGGCGCTTGGGCGTCGGGTTTTTGTCGGAGGTCGATGGCGGAGGGTGTTGGCAATGAGGCCCCGGATCGGGTCGGGGGCGGATTGTTGCTTGGGGCACGGGCGTGGGTTTTGGGCCGTGGGCGAGCCGGGCCGGAAGAGAGGCCCCGGATCGGGTCCGGGGCGGGTTGTGGCTTGGGGCGCGGGAGCGTGTCTTGGTTCGGAGGCGAGTCGGGCCGGAGGAGAGGTTCCGGGTCGGGTCCGGAGCGGGTTGTTTCCTGGGGCACGGGCGCAGGTCCTGGGTCGCAGGCGAGCCGGGCCGGAGGAGAGGCCCCGGATCGGGTCCGGGGCGCGTCGAGTTTTGGGGCAGGGGCGCGGGCTCCGGGCCGTCGGGGTCGGGTGCGAGGCCTTGGGTCAGGTTCGGCGTGGGCGGATGGCCCGGCGCGATCGGAGAGAGGGTCAGGCGCCGGGGGATGCGGCGAGGAAATCGGCCTCGGACCAGACCTTGGCGAGGGAGGCGCGGCGGAAGTCGATATGGACGATGCGGCGGGTGCGGTTGTCGTCGCCGACGCGGCGGAAGTAGAAATCGTCCTCGGTGAAGTGCCCGTCCTGCATGATCCAGCGCACCATCGAGGCGGTCAGCCCCTTGTAGGGCGCCATGATGTCGACGATCCAGAGCCGGTCGCCGCTGTTCCAGTCTTCGGGCGCGAGGCCGGCGCCGGTGATCAGGCGGCGTTCGGCCTCGCGGCTGAGCCAGCCCCAGGTGTAGAGGCCGCGGGCCACTCCGTCGAAACGGAAGAGGCGGAACTGGCCCAGCAGCAGGGGCGGTTCGAGATGGGTGCGGAGCTGGGCCACCGGCATCCGGGCGTGGCGCGGGCTTCGGAAGGCGAGGAACATCATGTCGCCATAGGCGCGGAGGCGCTCGGGCGAGGGGCTCTCGATATCGGGGAGGGACTTGCCGGCGGCGTCGGTGAGGGCGGTCATGAGGCGATCCTCCGGTCCTGGGCGTGGCCGTTGAGCAGGGCGGTTTCCCACGGGCGCAGCACCATGCGGGCGGTTTCCGGGGCGCCGGTGCCGCAGGCAAGCTCGGGGAAGAGGCGGAAGAGCTCGGCGCGGGTCTCCTCGGCGAGGTCGCGCAGGGCGTATTCGCCGGGGTGGAAGCTTTCGGTGGGCAGGCCCTCGGTCAACATGATCTCGTGCCGGTCGAAGAGCACGTGGAAATAGTCGACGCCGGGGGCGGCGTGATCGGTGCGGATGGTCAGGTCGTTGATCAGCCCCTTGGCGGGCACCAGCACCTGGTCCGCGCCGAAGAACAGCTCGGCGCGCCAGTCGTCGACGAGGATGCGGTGCTGGGGCGAGACGGTGAGGTCGCGCGCGGGCTGGCCGGGGCCGAAGGCGCCGGCAGAGATGCGGACGGGCCGGAGCGAGGGGTCGGCGGCCAGCTCGGCCGCCGAGACGTGGCGGCAGCCGATCCAGCGCACCGGCCGCGCCGGGCCGTCGAGGGTGCGGACCATGTCGCCCAGGCGCAGCTCCTCGACCGGGACGGGGCCGGCTTCGGTGTCGATCAGCGTGCCGCGGGCGACGCAGATGGTGACGTTGATGATGATCGTGTCGGTGTCGGTGCCCTGGCTGTCGCGGCCGGTGACGGAGATCACGATGGTCTGGTCGGTGCCCGAGGCGAGCATCGCGTCGCGGTCGATGTGGAACTCGAACTCGCCGGTGACGCGGTTGAATTCGAGGTCCCCGTACTGGCCGCCCTGGGTAACGGTGAAGGTGTAGCCCTGGGTGGCCTCGCTGGCGCCGCCGCCGCCGATCGGGACTTCGTCGAAGTCGCCCGACACGGTGGTGACGTCGGCGCCGGTGAGGTCCACGTCGAATGTCCACGTGTCGATCCCGGACGTGCCACCGCCGGTGGCACCCGTGGTTTCGCTGATATTGTAACCCACTGCTCTGTCCTGCCTGTGTCAGCTCGTTTCGGCTGATTTGCGGGCAGTTTACCGGCTGTTAAGCCGTTTGTCGACGGTGTTGGGGTTCGCTCCGGGGAAGCGTGGCGGTGGGGTCGCAGGGGGGGGCGATATCTTGAAAAGATATCGGGTCGAATTCTTTTGAAGAATTCGACTTGTGGCCGCGGGGCGGGTCGGGGCGGGGGTTATTCGGAGGCGCGCTCGACGCCCTTGTCGATGGCCTCGCGCAGCTTGCGTTCGAGGACGCGCTGCTTGCTTTCGGTATAGAATTTCAGGCCGAACATGTCCTTCACGTAGAAGGTGTCGACCACCTGCTCGCCATAGGTCGCGATGACCGCCGAGTTGATGTAGACATTGCCCGCCGCCAGCGTGCGGGTGAGGTCGTAGAGCAGGCCGGGGCGGTCGCGGGTGTCGACCTCGATGATGGTGTAGATTTCCGAGCCTTCGTTGTCGAAGGTGATGTGGGTCGGCACCTTGAAGGCGCGTTCGCGTTTCTTGAGCTTGTCGCGCGACTGCATGGCGTCGCGGGCAACGACCTCGCCCTTGAGCGTCTTGGTGATCATCTGGCGCAGGCGGGGGAGGCGTTCGGATTCGTAGGGGTGGCCCTCGCTGTCCTGCACCCAGAAGACCGCCGTGGCGAAGCCGTCCTTGGAGGTGTAGGTGCGGGCATCGACCACGTTGGCGCCGACGAGGGCCAGTGCGCCGGCCAGCCTTGAGAAGATGCCCGGGTGATCGGCCAGCGCGAAGCAGGCGCGGGTGGCGTCGCGGTCTTCGTCGACGGCGAGGTCGATGGCGATCTCGTCCTCGTGCAGGTCGCGCAGCAGACGGGCGAAGACCACATGCGCCGTGACGTGAAGCCCCTGCCAGTAGGGCGGGTAGTGGCGGGCGGTTTCGGTCTTGAGGTCCTTCGGATCCCAGTCGGCCAGCTCCTCGCGCAGGTTGCGCTTGGCGTCGGAGCCGCGCTGTTCGCGGTTGAGTTCCTCGAGCCCGCCTTCCATGGCACGCCGGGTCTGGCGGTAGAGCGCCCGGAGGAGCGAGGCCTTCCAGTTGTTCCAGGTGTTGGGGCCGACGCCGCGGATGTCGCAGACGGTGAGCACGCAGAGCAGGTCGAGCCGTTCCTTGGTCTGCACCGCCTTGGCGAAGTCGCGCACGGTGCGGGGGTCGGCGATGTCGCGTTTCTGGGCCATGTCCGACATCAGCAGGTGATAGCGGACCAGCCATTCGACGGTGTCGACCTCTTTCGGTTTGAGCCCGAGGCGGGGGGCGACCTTGCGGGCGATCTGGGCGCCGAGGATCGAGTGATCCTCGTCCCGGCCCTTGCCGATGTCGTGCAGCAGGAGCGCGACGTAGAGGACGCGGCGGTTCACGCCTTCCTCGAGGATGGAGGAGGCGACCGGCAGGGCCTCGTCAAGCTCGTGGCGTTCGATCTTGTCGAGCTGTGAAATGCACTGGATGATATGCTCGTCGACCGTGTAGCTGTGATACATGTTGAACTGCATCAGCGCGCGGATCGGTTCGAATTCCGGCAGGACCGCCGAGAGCACGCCGAGCTCGTTCATCCGGCGGAGCGCCCGTTCGGGGTTGCCGTGCTTCAGCAGCAGGTCGAGGAAGAGCTTGCGCGCCTTGGGGTCGTTGCGGAAGCTTTCGTCGATCAGTTTCAGGTTGGCCGTCACGAGGCGCATGGCATCGGGGTGGATGAGCAGCCCGGTGCGCAGCCCCTCCTCGAAAAGGCGCAGGAGGTTGATCCGGTCGGAGAGGAACTTCCGCTCGTCGACGATGGCGAGGCGGCCATGCACCTCGGCGTAATTATCCTTGAGCTTGCGCTTGCGCTTGAAGAGCCGTTGCAGGAGCGGGCGCGATTTGACATGCGCCGCCTCGAGCTTGGTCAGGAAGATGCGGGTCAGCTCGCCCACCGCGGTGGCGTGGCGGAAGTAATCCTGCATGAAATGCTCGACCGCGCGGCGGCCGGGCGTGTCGACATAGCCCATGCGGGTGGCGACCTCGACCTGCAGGTCGAAGGTGAGCTGTTCGGTGGCGCGCCCGGTGATCAGGTGCATGTGGCAGCGCACCGCCCAGAGGAAATTGTGGGCCTTGGCGAAGGTGGCGAATTCCTCCTCGGCGAAGAGGCCGAGGGTGACGAGATCGGCCACGTCGTCGACCCGGTGGACATACTTGGCCACCCAGAACAGGCATTGCAGGTCGCGCAGGCCGCCCTTGCCCTCCTTGACGTTGGGCTCGACCATGTAGCGGACGCCCTGCTTCTGGTGCCGGATGCCGCGTTCCTCGAGCTTGGCCTCGATGAATTCGCGCTCGGTGCCTTCGAAAAGGTCTTCGCGCAGCCGGGTGCGGAGGGTTTCGCCCAACGCGGCATCGCCGTAGATGAAGCGTTTTTCCAGCAGGGCCGTGCGGATGGTGAAATCCTCGGCCCCGAGGCGCAGGCAATCCTTCACCGTGCGGCTGGAATGGCCGACCTTCAGGCGCAGGTCCCAGAGGATGTAGAGCGTGCTTTCGATCACGCTCTCGGCCCAGGGGGTGATCTTGTAGGGGGTCAGGAACAGCAGGTCGACATCGGAAAACGGCGCCATCTCGCCCCGGCCGTAGCCGCCGACGGCGAAGACGGCGATGCGCTCGGATTCGGTGGGGGTGGGCAGCGGGTGCATGTGCCGGGCGGCCATGTCGAGCGCGGCGCGGACCACGCAATCGGTCAGCCAGCTATAGGAGCGGATCGCCGCCTCGGCGGCGAAGGGATCGGCCGAAAGCCCGGCCGCGATGGCGCTGCGCCCCTCTTCCATCGCCGCGGCGAGCCTGTCGACCACGGCCTTGCGCCGGGCCGCGGCGTCGGTGCCGGCATCAGTGATGGCCGTGTCGAGCGCGCGGCCGACGGCCTCCTCGTCGAAGAGGTCGTCGGCCGGGCCGATCAGGTCAGCCGGAGGGGGCGTTGCGTCTTTCATTCCGGTCCGGTCGGCGCGGGATCAGAAGCTCGCGCCTTCGAAGCCTTGCGGCGCCGGGCTGAGCACCTTGACCTGCTTGTCCTGGATCGTGGCGACGGCGAGGCCGCGCTCGTTCGAGCCGTTGGGCAGGAAGCGGAACACGCCGTTGACGCCCTGGAAGCCGGCCGGCTGGGTCAGCGCCTCTTTCGAGAGCGCGTTGCGGGCGCCGCCGGTGGCCAGCGCGCCGACCGCGGCGATGCCGTCATAGGCCAGCCCGCTGAGCGCGTGCGGGGCCGCGCCGTAGGCGGCCTGGAAGCGGCTCTGGAACTGGGCCGAGCGGCCGGGATCGGGCAGGGCGAACCAGCCGCCCTGGACGCCCGGCAGTTCGAGCGTCTGCGGCGGCGTGTCCCAGCGGGCGAGGCCGATATACTGCACCTTGTCCTGGCCCAGCCCGTTCTCGGGCAGCATCTGCGAGAAGAGCGGCAGGGCGCCGGCGGTGTTGGCGGTGAGGAAGATGGCGTTGGCCTGCGTCTGCTGGGCGGTGTTCTTGATCTTGGGCAGGGCGGCGACCACGCCCTGTTGCGAGAACTCGTAGCTGACGGCGCCTGCGGGGACGGCGCCGTTGCGGGTGATCGCCTGCTGGATCGCGGCGCGGCCGAGGCGGCCGGCGAGGTTGTTGGAATAGACCGTCATGATGCGGTCGCGCCCCTGCGAGGCGGCGTAGCTGACAAGCCGGTTGGCGGTGGTGTCGAAGGTCTGGCCCAGCACGAAGAGGTTGCCGCCGGCGATGGTGGGGTTGTTGGAGAAGGCCAGCACGTTGACGCCGCGGTTGGCGACGGCGAGCGCCGCGGCGTTGGCGGATTCGGCATGCAGCGGGCCGATGATGATCTTGGCGCCCTCGGCCACGGCCTCGGCCGCGACCTGGCCGGCCTTCTCGGCGTTGCCGGCGGTGCCGTAGACGCGCAGGTCGACCTGCACACCGTTCAGGTCGGAGACCGCCATGCGGGCGGCGTTCTCGAGGTCCTTCGCGAGCTTCTGCTCATTGGTGTCGGCCGAGCCGTAGGGCACCAGAAGCGCCACCGGCACCGGGGCCGAGGGGGTGATCGAGGGGCCGGAGCCGATGATCGGCCCGCTCGCGCAGGCGGCGAGCAGGGCGATGGAGAGGAGAGCCAGCGGCCCGAGGATCAGCTTGCGAAGCTTGGTGAAAACGGCGAACATGAACGAGAAGTGCTCCCTTCTGACGGCGGGACAGGGTCCCGTACGGGTTTCGGGCCGATCATAGACGTCATGCGGGAGGGGTCCAGTGGTGATTCCGGTCAACCCGGAGCTGGCTCCGGGGCTTTACCTGATTGCAACGCCGATCGGCGCGGCGCGCGACATCACGCTGCGGGCGCTCGATATTCTCGGGTCGGCCGACATGCTGGCGGCCGAGGACACGCGGAGCCTGCGCAAGCTGATGGATATCCATGGCGTGCCGCTGGGGGACCGGCCGCTGGTGAGCTACCACGATCATAACGCGGGCCGCGCGCGGCCGCGGATCATGGCGGCGCTGGAGGCGGGAAAATCAGTGGTTTACGCCTCCGAGGCCGGCACGCCGATGGTGTCGGACCCCGGGTTTGACCTGGCGCGGGCGGCGGTGGAAGCCGGGCACGGGCTGATCTCGGCGCCGGGCCCATCGGCGGCGGTGACCGCGCTGACGCTCTCGGGGCTGCCGGCGGACCGGTTCTTCTTCGCGGGGTTCCTGCCGCAGGGGGGATCCAAGCGGAAATCCGCGCTTGGGCAGTTTGCCGCGGTGCCCGGCACGCTGATATTCTACGAATCGCCGAAGAGGGTGGCGGCGATGCTGAAAGACGCAGCGGAGGTGCTGGGCGGCGCGCGGCCGGCGGCGATGTGCCGGGAATTGACCAAGAAATTCGAGGAGGTGAGGCGCGGGACCCTCGAAGAGCTGGCGGAGGAAATGGCGGGGCGGACGCTGAAGGGGGAGATCGTCGTGCTGGTGGGGCAGGGGGATTCAATGTCTGTTAGTGAAATTGATTTAGATTCGGCTCTGATCGATGCGCTTGAGGGGCGTTCGGTGCGGGATGCGGCGGATATCGTGGCGGCGCAGCTGGGCGTGAAACGGCGGCCAGTGTACCAGCGTGCGCTTGAGCTGGCGAAGGCGCGTGAGTGAGGTTTGTTGGTTTGAGGTTTCTTGCCGGGCCGGGCTTTGATTGTTGGATTGGACGTTGATCTTGGTCCGGGCATTGCTTTGAGGAAGGAGTAGGCATGACGAAGCATTTCAGGTTCGACGAGGGTGGCACGGCCACCGTGGTGCCGGCGGCCAAGCGGCGGCGGGGGCGGCGTGCCTACCTGTCGGGCGTCAGTGCCGAGAAGGCGGTCGCTCGGGCCTATGACATGCGCGGTGCCGATCTTCTGGAAACGCGCTGGCGCGGGCAGGCGGGTGAGATCGACCTGATTTTCCTGGATCGCGGCGTCTATGTCTTCTGCGAGGTGAAGAAGGCCTCGAGCTTCGATGCGGCGGCGGAACGGCTGCGCCTCGACCAGATGCAGCGCATTCACCTGGCGGGCTCGGAATACCTGGGCAACACGCCGCAGGGGCAGCTTTCCGAGGTGCGGTTCGATCTGGCGGTGGTGGATGACCGCGGAGAGGTCGAGATTCGCGAGGCGGCCTTCAGCCATCTCTGAGCGGCGCATTTCGGATTTGCACACCGGCCGGGATTGGCCCATGTAAAGGCTGCACGCATTTGCCGGGGACAGCCTATGAAAATCGCCTTTCAGATGGATCCGATCGGACCGATCGATATCAACGGGGACAGCACGTTCCGGCTGGCCGAGGAAGCGCAGGCGCGGGGGCACGAGCTCTATTATTACACGCCGGACCGGCTGGCCTATAACCAGGGGCGGGTCGAGGCGCGGGGCTGGCCGCTGGAGGTACGGCGGGAGAAGGGCAATCATTTCACGCTGGGCGAGGAGCAATTGTTCGACCTGTCGGGGATGGACGTGGTCTGGCTGCGGCAGGATCCGCCGTTCGACATGTTCTACATCACCACCACGCATCTGCTGCAGCGCTTGAGCCCCGGCACGCTGGTGGTGAACGATCCCTTCTGGGTCAGGAACTTTCCCGAGAAGCTGCTGATCCTCGATTTTCCCGAGCTGATGCCGCCCACGGCGATCGCCCGCGACCTCGACACCATCAAGGCGTTCCGGGCCGAGCATGGCGACATCATCCTCAAGCCGCTCTACGGCAATGGCGGGGCGGGCGTGTTCCACCTGCCCGAGAGCGACCGCAACCTTGCCTCGCTGCACGAGATGTTCACCGGGTTCAGCCGCGAGCCGCTGATCGCGCAGAAATACCTGCCGGAGATCAAGAAGGGCGACAAGCGGGTGATCCTGGTGGATGGCGAGCCGGTGGGGGCGATCAACCGCATCCCCGGCGCGGGCGAGACGCGGTCGAACATGCATGTGGGCGGGCGGCCCGAGAAGGTGGAGCTGACCGAGCGCGACCGGGAGATCTGCCGCATCATCGGGCCGCGTCTGCGGGAGTGCGGGCAGGTGTTCGTGGGCATCGACGTGATCGGCACCTACCTCACCGAGATCAACGTGACCTCGCCCACCGGGATCCAGGAGCTGGAGCGGTTCGACGGGGTGAATGTCGCCGCGAAGATCTGGGAGGCGATCGAGGGCAAGCGGGCGTGAGCCTCGCGCGGCGCCTCCTGAACCCCTACCTGCGTTTCACCGAGAAGCGGTACATGGCGCGGGTGGAGGATCCCGCCACTCTGCGCCGGAATTTCGAGTTCAAGGCACGGCTGTTCTTCCGGGCGCCGTTCGGCACGCGCTATGAGCGCGGCGTGCTGGGCGGGGTGCCGGTGCAATGGGCGCGGGCGAAGAGCGTGCGCCGGGAGGCCGGGCCGCTGGTTTTGCATCTGCATGGCGGGGGCTACGTGTTCGGCTCGTCCAGCACGCATCGGGCGATGCTGGGGCGGTTGTCGGCGCTGGCCGGGCTGCCGGCCTGCCTGCCCGATTACCGGCTGGCGCCGGAGCATCCGTTCCCGGCCGCCGTCGAGGATGCGCTGGCGGTGTACCGGGCCGTCGAGGACTGGCCCGGCGGGGTGGTCATCGGCGGGGACAGTGCCGGCGGCGGGCTGGCGCTGGCGGTGCTGGCGGAGGTGTTGCGGACGGGCGGCAAGGCGCCGCTGGGGGTGTTCGCGATGTCGCCGCTGACCGACATGGGGTTTTCTGGCGAGAGCGTGCGAACCAATGCCGGGGCCGACGTGATGCTGCCCGCGAGCCGGGCGGCGGAGACGGCGGAGATGTATCTCGACGGGGCGGATGCGGAAGACCCGCGAGCCTCGCCCCTGTTTGCCGATTTCACGGGCGGGCCGCCGGTGTGGCTGTGCGTCGGGGATACGGAGATATTGCTGGACGACACGCGGCGCATGGCCGAACGGCTTGAGGCGCAGGGCGTGGAGGTGGAGATGCGGATCGAGCATGACCTGCCGCATGTCTGGCCGTATTTCCAAGGGCTTATGCCGGAGGCGATGGTGACGCTGCGGGAAATCGCGGCGTGGATCAACTCTCTTTCGCGGCCGACAGGCGGAAGCTGACGGCCTCGGCCACGTGGGGCCGGCGGATGGTGTCGGACCCGTCGAGATCGGCGATCGTGCGGGCGACGCGCAGGACGCGGTGATAGCCGCGGGCCGAGAGGCCGAAGCGATCGGCGACCTTGGTGAGAAGCTCGCGGCCCTCGGTGTCCGGCGTGGCGATTTCGGTGAGCATTTCCCCCTCGGCATCGGCGTTGAGGCGCATGCCGGGATGGTCGCGGTAGCGGGTGTGCTGGAGGTCTCGCGCCGCCTGGACCCGGGCGGCGACGGTGGCCGAGGGCTCGCCCGAGCCGGGCAGGTCGAGATCGGTATAAGCGACGGGCGGCACCTCGATCCGGAGGTCGAACCGGTCCATCAGGGGGCCGGAGATGCGGCCCATGTAGTCGTCTCCGCAGGCGGGCGCGCGGGCGCAGGCGCGGGAGGCGTCGGGCAGGTAGCCGCATTTGCAGGGGTTGGCGGCGGCGACCAGCATGAAGCGGCAGGGGTATTTCACGTGGGCGTTGGCGCGGGCAACGACCACCTCGCCCGATTCGACGGGCTGGCGGAGGGTTTCGAGCACGGAGCGGGTGAATTCGGGGAACTCGTCCATGAAGAGCACGCCGTTATGGGCGAGGGAAATCTCGCCCGGCGAGGCGCGTCGGCCGCCGCCGACGATGGCGGCCATCGAGGCGGTGTGGTGCGGTTCGCGGAAGGGGCGGGCGCGGTTGATGCCGCCTTCCTCGATCAGCCCGGCGAGGGAGTGGATCATCGAGGTTTCGAGCGCTTCCTGTGCCGTGAGCGGCGGGAGGAGGCCGGGGAGGCGGGCGGCGAGCATGGATTTGCCGGAGCCGGGCGTGCCGACCATCATCAGGTGGTGGCGCCCGGCGGCGGCGATTTCGAGGGCGCGCTTGGCGCGTTCCTGCCCCTTGACGTCGGTGAGGTCGCGGCCGGATTTGTCGGGGATCACCTCGCCCGGTTCGGCCGGGGGGAGGGGGGATTGCCCGGTATAGTGGCGGACGACATCGGCGAGGGTGGCGGCGCCGATGACGCGGGCGGCGTCGACCCAGGCCGCTTCCGGCCCCGAGCCCTTGGGGCAGAGGAGGGTGCGGTCGGCCTCGGCCGCCGAGAGGGCGGCGGGCAGGGCGCCGATCACGGGCAGGAGGGAGCCGTCGAGGGACAGCTCGCCCAGCGAGCAGGTGCCCTCGACCGCGTCGGCGGGGATGATTTCCAGCGCGGCGAGGAGGGCCAGGGCGATGGGCAGGTCGAAATGGCTGCCCTCCTTCGGCATGTCGGCGGGAGAGAGGTTGATGGTGATGCGCTTGGAGGGGAGCGCGATGGCCATGGAGGTGAGCGCCGTGCGCACGCGGTCGCGCGCCTCGGTCACCGCCTTGTCGGGGAGGCCCACGAGGGAGAAGCCGGGAATGCCGGCGGTGACGGCGCATTGCACCTCGACCGTTTTCGCCTCGACCCCCTCGAACGCGACCGTGTAGGCGCGGGCCACCATCGCGCATCCCTTGCGTTGCCCAATTTGGTTAACAGGGTGGGCGGGAATGGTTGAGGATTGGTTAACGCCTTGACGGCCGGCGGTTCAGAGGCGGCCGAAGACGTCTTGCAGGATGGCGGAGAGGCCGGTGCTGTCGGCCTCGGTGAAGGCGTCGGGCTGGTCGCTGTCGATGTCGAGCACGGCGATGATCTCGCCCGTGCCGTTGCGGACGGGCAGGACGATTTCCGAGCGGGTGGAGGCGGCGCAGGCGATGTGGCCGGGGAAGGCCTCGACATCCGCGACGAGCTGTACGTGCCCGGTGCGGGCCGCGGCGCCGCAGACCCCGCGGGAGAAGGGGATGACGAGGCAGCCATGGCCGCCCTGGTAGGGGCCGATCTTGAGCAGCTCGGGCTCGGTCACGCGGTAGAAGCCCGTCCAGTCGAAGCGGTCGTCGGCGTGGTGCAACTCGCAGACGACCGTGGCCATGAGCGCGACGTCGTCGGTTTCGCCCTCGGTGAGGGCGGCGATGGTCTTGGCGGTGGTGGCGTAGTCGATCCTCATGGACGGGGATATGGCACGGGCCGGGGCGTTCCGCCAGCCCCGGGCTTGCATCGCCCCCGGGGGATGTGGCAGGTGCGGCCCCCGACACGCGATTTCCGGCCGAAGGAGAGACATATGACGACCCTGAACCTGCGCCATAACGAGGAGCGCGACCTTGCCCCGCTTGCGGGGTTGCTGAAGGACGAAGGCGACATGGCGCTCGTGAACCCGCATGCGCGGTATCCGTTCGACGAAGGCGAGTGGAAGATGCGGTGGCTGCAGGAGGTGGATGACGAGTCGTTCTACCTGCTGGATGGCCAGGGCCGCGAGGTGGGGTTCTTTGCGCTGCGCGTGGGCGTGGGGCCGGAGGTGCGGCACCTGACCTATGTCTTCGTCGAGGAAGAGATGCGGGGCGGCACCGGCGAGGAACTGGCGCGGCTGGCGGAGGATGCGGCGCGGGATCTGGGGGCGCTGAGCATCACGCTGAAGGTGGAGCTGGACAACGAGGCGGCGCTGCGGCTCTACCAAAAGTCGGGCTACGAGGAATTGTCGCGCCGCGGTGGCATGGCCACGATGCGGCGCGACCTGGATCGCTAGATCCTATGGTGGCGTAGGGTTCAGGTGCGTTCGATGGCGATGGCCGTGCCCTCGCCGCCGCCGATGCAGATGGCCGCGACGCCGCGCTTGAGCCCGCGTTTTTCCAGTGCGTTCAACAGGGTGACCATGATGCGCGCGCCGCTGGCGCCGATCGGGTGACCAAGCGCGCAGGCGCCGCCGTTGACGTTGACCTTGTCGCGGGGCAGGCCCATTTCGTGCATGAAGGCCATCGGCACGACGGCGAAGGCCTCGTTCACCTCCCACAGGTCGACATCGTCTTTCGACCATCCGAGTTTCTTCAGCAGTTTCTGCGCCGCCGGCACGGGCGCGGTGGTGAACCAGCCGGGCGCCTGCGCATGGCTGGCATGGCCGAGGATGCGGGCGCGGATGTTGAGGCCGTTTGCCTTGGCCGCGTCGCCCGAGGCCAGCACCAGCGCCGCCGCGCCGTCGGAAATGGAGGAGGCGTTGGCGGGGGTGACCGTGCCGTCCTTGCGGAAGGCGGGCTTGAGCTGGGGGATCTTGTCGGGGCGGGCCTTGGCGGGCTGTTCGTCTTGCGAGATCGTGACCTCGCCCTTGCGGGTGGTGAGGGTGACCGGCGTGATCTCGGCGTCGAAGGCGCCGGATTTCTGGGCGGCGAGCGCGCCTTCGAGGGAGCCGATGGCGTAGTCGTCCTGGGCTTCGCGGGTGAACTGGTACTTCTCGGCGCAATCCTCGGCGAAGGTGCCCATAAGGCGGCCCTTGTCATAGGCATCCTCCAGCCCGTCGAGGAACATGTGATCCTTGACCTCGGCATGGCCGATGCGGGCGCCGCCGCGCATCTTGGGCAGGAGGTAGGGGGCGGTCGACATGCTTTCCATGCCGCCGGCGATCATCAGGTCGGTGTCGCCGAGGGCGATCTGGTCAAAGGCGATCATCGCGGCCTTCATGCCCGAGCCACACATCTTGTTGAGCGTGGTGGCCGGCACGTCTTCGCCGAGACCGCCATGAAAGCCGGCCTGCCGCGCGGGGGCCTGGCCCTGGCCGGCGGGCAGGACGCAGCCCATCAGCACCTCGTTCACGGTTTCGGCCCTGGCATCGGCCAGCGCGGCGCGAATCGCGGTGCCGCCCAGAAGGCTGGCCTCGACCCCGTCGAAATCTCCCTGGAACCCGCCCATGGGGGTGCGGGCGGCTCCGGCTATGACAACGTCTTTCATGGGTTTGATCCTCCTCGGATTTTGATGCCGCAGAATACCGAATGGTAACGAATGCGGTCTAGCCTGCGTCGTATTAGTACCTAAGGCGGACGGCTCATGGAACTCGACAGCGATAGCCTGAACGGCGTGCAGGTGATCTCGGTGATGGCGGACCGGATCGATTCGGCCGGTGCGATCCGGTTCAAGGACGCGGTGCGCGCGGTGGTGGACGAGGATGCGCCGCGCGTGGTGCTGGACCTCGGGCAGGTGGCGTTCGTCGATTCGAGCGGTCTTGGCGCCATCGTGGCGGTGATGAAGTTCCTCGGGCCGGAGCGCAAGCTGGACCTCGCGGCGCTGCGCCCGGACGTGGACAAGGTGTTCCGGCTGACGCGGATGGATACGGTCTTCGGGATTTACGGGGATGTCGACAGTGCCACGCGCCGCGCGGCCGGGTAAGCGGGCCGTGCCGGGCGCGCGGACCGGGACGGCGGCGGGCGTACGCCTGTCGCTGACGATTCGCGCGACGCCCGAGGCCACGCGCGAGGCGGTGGCGGCCGTGCGCGGGATCATGGCGCGGGCCGGGGCGGCGCCGGGCCTGTTGTTCCGGGTCGAGCTTGTGCTGGCGGAGGTGCTGAACAATATCGGCGAACATGCCTATGGCGGCGCCGGCGGGCGCGTGTGGCTGAAGGCAAGGATGGAGGGCGACGCGCTGTGCGTGACGATCGCCGACCGGGGCAAGCCGATGCCCGGCGGCGAGATGCCCGAGGGCGTGCTGCCGGATACGGAGGTGCCCTGCGAGCGGCAGCCCGAGGGCGGATTCGGCTGGTACCTGATCCACAGCCAGACGGATGCGGTGCAGTACAGCCGGAGCGAGGGGCAAAACACCCTTGGGTTGCGGTTTGCGCCGCGATCGGGGGCGTGAGGGGCCAAAAACCTTAATCTCGCCGCAATCATTACGAAAAACCGCCAGAAACAAACGCGATAACCGGTCTTGTAGCTGCATATGGCTTCCCTCGGCGCCGCGTTTAACAGCCCCCACCCAGTGCGCGGCGTCGAGGTACTTACCCCCCTGAAAACCTGAACGTTCACAACCGGCCCGCCGGTTTGTTGGCATTCCCGCGCGGCCGTCCTAGTGTCGCGGGGAGAGGTTTACAGGAGGGGTTTCACCCATGCGCGATCTTCATCTTCCGGGCCGGTCGCCCGTACTGGCGGCCAACGGCATGTGCGCCACGTCCCATCCGCTGGCGGCCAAGGCCGCGGTGGATATTCTCGAACGGGGCGGAAACGCGGTGGACGCGGCGATTGCCGGGGCCGTGCTGCTGGGGATCTGCGAACCGCAGATGACCGGGATCGGCGGCGATTGCTTCGTGCTGTTCAACGAGGCCGGAAGCGACGAGGTGCAGGCGCTGAACGGCTCGGGCCGGGCGCCGGCGGCGGCGTCGGCGGAGACGCTGCGGGAGAAGGGGCACGAGACGGTGCCGGTGCACGGGACCGAGGCGGTGACGATGCCGGGGGCGGTGGACGCGTTCTGCCGGTTGAGCGAGGATCACGGGCGGCTGGGGCTGGACGCGGTGCTGGCCCCGGCGATTCACTATGCCGAGGCCGGCGTGCCGGTGGCCGAGCGGGTGGCGTTCGACTTTCCCGGTGACGTCGAGGTGCTTCAGGGGCATGGGGTGGCGCATTATTCCGATGGCGGCAAGCCGCTGACGGCGGGGCAGCTTTTCCGCGCGCCGGGGCAGGCGGAGGTTCTGCGCCGGGTGGCGAAGGACGGGCGCAAGGCGTTCTACGAGGGCGAGGTGGCCGAGGACATGCTGGCGGCGCTGGGCGAGATGGGCGGCGTGCACACGGCCGAGGATTTCGCGGGGGTGGCCTGCGAATACGCCGATCCGGTGTCGGGGGAGTATGGCGGGACGGAGCTGGTCGAGCATCCGCCGAACGGGCAGGGGGCGACGGCGATCCTGATGCTGAACATCCTCAAGCAGTTCGATATCGCCGGGATGGATCCGTGGGGGCCTGAGCGGGCGCATGTCGAGGCGGAGGCGGCGAAGCTGGCCTATGATGCGCGGAACCGGTTCATTGCCGACCCGGATCACACGGCACGGCTTGACCATATGCTGGCGCCGGAGACGGCGGAGCAACTGGCGGCGCTGATCGACCCGAAACGGGCGATGGCGAAGGCGGCGCCGGTGGCCGAGGCGGTGCACAAGGACACGGTCTATATCACCGTGGTGGACAAGGACCGGATGGCGGTGTCGCTGATCTATTCGATCTTCCACGGGTTCGGGTCGGGGATCGCGTCGGAGAAGTTCGGCATCCTGTTCCAGAACCGGGGGGCGGGGTTCACCCTGACGCCGGGCCATCCGAACGAGCTGGGCGGCGGCAAGCGGCCGATGCACACGATCATTCCGGGCATGCTGCGCGAGGGCGGCCGGGTGGTGATGCCGTTCGGGGTGATGGGCGGGGCCTATCAGCCGAACGGGCATGCGCGGTTCGTGAGCAACCTGCGCGATTTCGGGCTGTCGCCGCAGGCGGCGATCGACGCGCCGCGGAGCTTTGCCTCTGGCGGGGAGTTGCGGGTCGAGCGCGGCTATCCGGAGGCGGTGCGGCAGGCGCTGGCGGATATGGGCCACGAGGTGGTCGTGCCGGACGAGCCGATCGGCGGGGCGCAGGCGGTGTTGATGCACGAGAGCGGGGTTCTGGAAGGCGGGAGCGATCCGCGCAAGGACGGGTGTGCGCTGGGGTATTGAGCCCATGGTGGGTTGGCACCCACCTTACGGAGCGTTGCATTTCCCGCCCCGGGTTTCGGGTGGCGCGGGGTCCCGGCTCGGGGGCCGGGACGGGCGGTGGGTTGGCACCCACCCTACGGGATGACGGTGAGGGGCGGGGTCGGGCCCGCCCGGCCCATCCGGGGAGTGTAGGGTGGGTGCAAACCCACCGCCCGGTCAGTTCAGCTGAAAATGCAGCGGGTAGTGGCCGTCTTCGAACGGGCCGAACAGGTCGGGGATGTCGGGGTGGCCCACCGGTTCGCCGGAATAGTCGGCGATCAGGTTTTGTTCGCTGACATAGGCGACATAGTAGCTTTGGTCGTTCTCGGCGAGCAGGTGGTAGAAGGGTTGTTCCTTCGACGGCCGGCTTTCCTCGGGGAGGGATTCGTACCACTCCTCGGTATTCGAGAATTCGGGATCGACGTCGAAGACCACCCCCCGGAACGGATGCTTCCGGTGGCGCACGACCTGACCCAGATGATATTTCGCACGTGTCGTATACATTCAAAACAGCCCCTAAAGGCAGACATTACCCGTTTCAAGGCCCGTTTGTCCAATGCCTGCTGGCGAATGCGCGAGAAACAGTGTGTGAACCCGCCCATGACAGTACCCGGCCCCGGATTCGGGATTTCCCAACGCCGTCCGATCGGTTACAATGGCGAAAAAAGGCCATAAAAAAGCGAGAGGCAGATGAGCAGAACCCTTCGCGCGGTCCTATTGCTGTTGTTGGTGGCGTCGTGTGGCGGCCGCAGCAGCGGTCCCGCGCCTGAAAATCTTGACGACGCCTGCGTGATCCTTCGCGAGCGTCCGCAATACGCCCGAGCCTTCCGTGCCGCCGAGCGGCAATGGGGGGTTCCCGTTCACGTGCAGATGGCCACGATCTACCAGGAGAGCAAGTTCGACGGCGAGGCGCGCACGCCCTTCCGCTGGACGCTGGGCGTGATCCCGATGGGCCGGATCAGTTCGGCCTATGGCTACAGCCAGGCGCTGGACGGTACGTGGGAGGAATATCTGGAGGAGCGCGGGCGGTACAACGCGCGCCGCAACGATATTCACGACGCCGCCGATTTCATGGGCTGGTACATGGCGAAGACCACCGAGCATCTGGGCATTTCCCAGCATGACACGCGCAACCAGTACCTTGCCTATCACGAGGGGCGGGGCGGTTACCGGAGCGGCAGCTACAACAAGAAGGCGTGGCTGTTGCGGGTGGCCGACAAGACGGCGGCGCGGGCCAATACCTACCAGGCGCAACTGGCGCGCTGCGGGCGGTACTGACGCGACGGTACTGATGAAAGGAGCCGCTGCCCGGGGTCGGGTGGCGGCTTTTTCTATTGAACTCGGGCCTTTCCGTGGCGCGCAGGGAGCGTTCATGCGCCGAGCGCGGAATCGAGGGCGCAGCCCGCCGCGGGGGGGGGGGGGCGGGGGGGGGGGCGGGCGGGGGGGGGGGGGGGGGGGTGAGAGGCGCGGGGGAAGGTGGGGGGCGG
>NZ_JAVKFX010000057.1:0-34199 GCF_040223625.1 Roseovarius sp.
ACTGTTCAGGTTTGACAACGGTCGGCAGACGAGCCCCAGGCTACGCGACGGTCTCAAGGACCAAGGGTGGGACGGGGTCTCGCCTGCCGATACCGAATATCACACAGATCAAAGAGACAAGGGTGGGTGCAAACCCACCACTCCCCCCGGTTGACACCCAATCCCGAACCCACCAAACTCCCCCACACGACCATTTCAAACCCACCATTTTCAACGCAACACATTTCAAACCGCGCACCTTCGGGCCCACCCCGAACAACGCAACCCCTTTCAAACAAGGAGATTTCCCATGTCCCTCGTATCCAGAACCGTGTCCACCGGCGTCGACATCGCCAAATCCCTCGCCCTCCTCGCCTTCCTCTGCCTGCCAACCGAGGGCAACGCCGAGGACATGTGCCTCTGCATCTCGCTCGACCGGGTATGGGGCGACAAGTACAACCGGAACGACTCGCTGCATATCATCGTCACCAACAACTGCCCCTCCGCGACCTTCATCAAGATGTGCATCGAAGAGAAGGACGGCGGCTGGTCCTGCGGCACCGACAACAACCTGAGACGCGGCGACACCAACCGCGGCTTCTGGGCCTGCAGCGCCACCGGCGACTACACCTACGCCGCCTGCACCGGCGGCTATGGCGAGTGCGGTTTCAGGAAATAGGCGGCGGCCGGAGACCAACCCACCCTCGGACAAACCCACGTCCCGGCCCCCGGGCCGGGACCTCCACCGCCTTGCCGATACCCGTCTTGCAGGCCCCGCCCCGTTCCCCTTCCGAATGGCCGTTAACCTTTTGTTAACTCGCGTGCTCCCACCCTCTCGACAGGGAAACAGGAGGCACAAGAGTGACAAACAACCTGAGCTACGAATCCGGGGCACTGGACGCCATCCATGCCAGGGCCAACACCGCCAAGAACGAGTGCTTCTTCATCGGGTTCCTCGACGGGATACTCGCCAATGGCCGGGTCGAGGATACCGAACTCGAACCGCTCCTCGCCGAATGCAAGGCCATCTGCGAACAGGTGGGCGACGAGGACGCGGCCGAGATCCTGAGCGAGGCCGCCGCAGGCCATCACGACACCCTCGGGGAACTGCTCGATGTGCTCACCCAGATCGCCGAGGTCCGAAGCGGGAAGATAGACCCCGCCTGCCCCCGCTCCGCGGCCAATCGGCTGCTTGGCTTCTGCGCCGGTATCAATTGCGACGGCATCATCACCACGCGCGAGGCACAGGTTCTGCATGGCCGGATCAACGCCGCCCATGACCTCGAGGCCGATCCGCGCATCGCCGCCCTCCGGCACGTGGTCCGCGACGCGCTCTGCGACGGCGTCATCGACCCGCCCGAAGCCGCCGAGATCAGCCACCTGATCACCAGCCTCGTCGGCGACAGCTATGCCGACACCGGCGTCCCAAGCTGCGAGGCGATCCCGGTCATAAGCGACACCGATCAGGTCGAGGCCATCCGGTTCGAAGGCCGGCGCGTCGTCCCGACCGGCGGGTTCACCTTCGGCACACGGCGTCAGGTCACCGCCCGGCTGGAGGAGCTTGGCGCCACCGTGCAGAAAACCCCCACCCGCGACACCGATTTCCTGATCATCGGCGCCGAGGGCAGCCCGCACTACACTCACAAGACCCACGGCGGGAAGATCGGCAAGGCCCTCGCCCTCCGCGGCGACGGCCATAGCCCGCGGATCTATCTCGAAGCCCAACTCCGCGCCCACCTGGTCCCGTAGGGCGGGTTGCCGACCCACCCCGAATTCTTGAAAAGAATTCGACCCGATATCTTTTCAAGATATCGCCCCACCACAACGCCCCCGGCGCATCACCACTCGACCGAAAATCCACCCCCGTCAATTCGCACCGACGCAATACCGACAAAATACCGACGTTATACCGACGTTGGAAATCGCCCCGTCCCCAACAAGAACGGCGCCCCGCGGGGCGCCGTCCAGATCCGTCCGATCCGCCGCGAATTTACTCCGCCGCAAGCTGGCTCATCACCTCGTCCGAGGCCTCGAAATTCGTGGTCACGCGCTGCACGTCGTCATCGTCCTCCAGCGCGTCGATCAGCTTCATCAGCTTCTCCATCCCCTCGAAATCCATCTCGGTCGTGGTGGTGGGTTTCCAGACAAGCTTGGTGGACTCGCTCTCGCCAAGCTCGGCCTCCAAGGCATTCGACACATCGTTCAGATCGGTATCGGCACACCAGATGATGTGGCCATCCTCGCTTGATTCCACATCCTCTGCCCCGGCCTCGATCGCGGCCATCATCACCGTGTCGGCATCGCCCACATCCGCCGAATAGGTCACCTCGCCCTTCCGCTCGAACATGAACCCGACCGAGCCGGTCTCGCCAAGGTTGCCGCCGTTCTTGGTGAAGGTCGAGCGCACGTTGGAGGCGGTCCGGTTCCGGTTGTCGGTCATCGCCTCGACGATCACCGCCACGCCGTTGGGGCCATAGCCCTCGTAGCGGACCTCCTCGTAATCCTCTCCCTCGCCGCCGATCGCCTTCTTGATCGCCCGGTCGATATTGTCGTTCGGCATCGACTGCGACTTCGCCTGCTTCACCACCAACCGAAGCCGCGGGTTCTTCTCCGGATCCGGGTCGCCCATCTTGGCGGCCACGGTGATCTCCTTGGAAAGCTTGGAAAAAAGCTTGGCCCGCACGGCGTCCTGCCGCCCCTTGCGGTGCTGGATGTTTGCCCATTTGGAATGGCCGGCCATGTCGTGCGCTCCGTCAGATATCAGTCAGATGTGAGTTGCTCGGACCGTCTATAAATCACGCCCCGCCTGCCCCGCAAGCCGGTTGCGTTCCCGGCCCGAATAGGCTTGGCTGCACCTAATCCCGGAGGGCCGCCGTGACAACCGACCAGATCATCCTTTTCTCGCTCTTCGGCGCGGTCTTCGCCCTGCTGCTCTGGGGGCGCTACCGCTATGATATCGTGGCGTTTTCCGCTTTGCTGATCGGAGTGGTCCTCGGCGTCGTCCCGACGGATCAGGCCTTCTCGGGCTTCGGCCACCCGGCCACGATCATCGTCGCACTGGTGCTGGTCGTTTCGGCCGGGCTCGTCCGCTCGGGCGCGGTCCACCTCATCACCCGCACCATGGTCGACAGCTCCCGCAGCCTCGGCTCGCACATCGCGCTGATGGGCGGCATCGGCGGCGTGCTCTCGGCCTTCATGAACAACGTCGCGGCCCTTGCCTTGCTGATGCCCGTCGACATCCAGACCGCCCGCAAGGCCAAGCGCGCGGCGGGGCTCAGCCTGATGCCGCTCTCCTTCGCCACCATCTTGGGCGGCATGGCCACGCTGATCGGCACGCCCCCCAACATCATCATCGCCTCGATCCGCGAGGATGCCCTGGGCGCGCCCTTCGCCATGTTCGACTTCGCCCCAGTGGGCGCGGTCACCGCCGTGGCCGGGCTGCTCTTCGTGGCGCTCGTCGGCTGGCGGCTCATCCCGCAGCGCGAGGATGCCGTGCTCGAAGCCTCCGAGATCGCCGACTACATCGCCGAGCTCACCGTGCCCGAAGGCTCCGACCTGATCGGCAAGCGCCTGATCGAGCTGGAAGAAACCGCCAACAAGACCGACGTGGCGCTGCTCGGCGTGATCCGCGACGGCAAGCGCCGCTACGGCGCGGCCATCAACACGATGCTCAAGGAGGGCGACGCGCTGGTGATCGAGGCCAAGCCCGACGCGCTCGACGAATTCCGCTCCTCCCTCTCGCTCGCCTTCTCCGACAAGCAGCGCGAGGAACGCCTGCAGGCCGAGGGCGACGGGCTCGACATCGTCGAGGTCGTGGTGCCCCAGACCTCGCGCCTCGTCGGCCGCACGGCCCAGAACGTGGGCCTCCACTGGCGCCAGCAATCGGTGCTGATGGGCATCTCGCGCCAGGGTCGCAAGATCACCAGCCAGGTGCGCAACACCACCATCCAGGCGGGCGACATCCTGCTGCTGCTGGTGCCCAAGGCCACCGGCCGCGACGTGACCGACTGGCTGGGCGCCCTGCCGCTGGCCGATCGCGGGCTGGCGGTGACGCAGAACAGGAAGACATGGCTCGCCATTGGCCTGTTCGGCGCGGCGGTGGGGGCGGCCTCGGTGGGGCTGCTCTACCTGCCGATTGCGCTGGGGCTGGTGGTGATGGCCTACGTGCTGACCCGGATCGTCCCCGTGAACGAGCTCTACACCCATATCGAATGGCCCGTCGTGGTGCTGCTGGGCTCGATGATCCCGCTCGGCGCCGCGCTGGAGGAGGTGGGCGGCACCGAGCTCATTGCCGGCAGCCTCGTGGCGCTGACCGAAGGGATGCCGGCCTGGGTCATCCTCACCGTGCTGATGATCGTGACCATGAGCCTGTCGGACGTGCTCAACAACACCGCCACGACCATCGTCGCGGCGCCCGTGGGCATCCAGATGGCGCAAGGCCTGGGCGTCTCGCCCGATCCCTTCCTGATGGCGGTGGCGGTCGCCGCCTCCTCGGCCTTCCTCACGCCCATCGGGCACAAGAACAACACGCTCATCCTCGGGCCCGGCGGCTACAAGTTCTCGGATTACTGGCGCATGGGCCTGCCGCTCGAAATCCTCGTGGTGGCGGTGTCGATCCCGGCGATCCTCCTCTTCTGGCCGCTCTGACCCGCACCGGCCGGAGTGGGGGCCAGCCCCGCCGCCATTGGGCTTGAACCAATGGCGCACAATGGCGGCCCCCGGGGATACTTCCGGCCAGAAGAAGCACCGGGCCCCGTCATTTTCGTGGCCCAGACTGCCTCGCCGGAGGCATCCGAACCGCGCCACACATCCGCGCTGCGCAGGGGCGCACAGCATCGCCTCTTGCCCTCGCAGCGCCGCCGCCCTAACACCGAGTAATGAGACTCCTGTATCTGGGCGATGTGATGGGCCGCGCCGGGCGGCGGGCCGTGACCGAGAACCTGCCGCGCCTCAAGGCCGAATGGCGGGTCGATTTCACCGTGGTGAACGGCGAGAACGCCACCGGCGGCATGGGCCTGTCGGGCGAGCATGCCAAGATCCTGCTCGAGGCCGGCGCCGATTGCCTCACGCTGGGCGACCACGCCTTCGACCAGAAGGACATGCTGCAGTTCATCGAGACCGAGCCGCGCATCGTCCGACCGATCAACTTCGCCAAGGAGGCCCCGGGCCGCGGCCACCGGGTCTTCACCGACGGGCGCGGGCGCAAGGTGCTGGTGGCGCAGGTGCTGGGCCAGGTCTTCATGAAACGCGCCTTCGACGACCCGTTCAGCGCCATCGAACCGGTGCTGAAGGCGCATGTGCCGGGCGGCGGCGTGCAGGCCGCGCTGATCGACATGCATTGCGAGGCGACCTCGGAGAAGATGGCCATGGGCCATTTCTGCGACGGGCGCGCCACCGTCGTCGTCGGCAGCCACACCCACATCCCCACGGCCGACGCCCAGATCCTGCCGGGCGGCACCGCGTTCCAGGCCGATGCCGGCATGTGCGGCGATTACCTCAGCATCATCGGCATGGACAAGACCGAGCCGATGCGCCGCTTCATCACCGGCATGGGGAAAGGCCGCTTCACCCCCGCCATGGGCGAGGCCACGCTCTGCGGGCTGTTCATCGAAACCGACGACCGGACCGGCAAGGCGGTCAACGTGACCATGATCCGTGAAGGCGGGCGGCTGCAACAGGCCGCCCCGTGACGGGAAACCCGCTCTATGTGCTGGTGCTGTTCTTCATGGGGGCGGGCTGGGGCCTGACCGTACCGCTGGCCAAGGTCGCCACCAGCACCGGCCACCAGCCTTACGGGCTGATCTTCTGGCAACTGGTCATCGTGGTCGCCGTCCTCGCCCCCATGACGCGGTTCGCGGGCAAGCCTGTGGCGCTCAAACCCCACCATCTCAGGCTGTTCATCGTCGTGGCCCTGACCGGCGCGGTGCTGCCCGACGTGTTCTTCTACCTCACCGCCTCGAAACTGCCCGCCGGCATCCTGTCGATCCTGATGTCGACGGCGCCGCTCTTCTCCCTGCCGATCGCGCTGGCGCTCGGCAACGACCGCTTCTCCTGGGTCCGCCTGACCGGGCTTCTCTTTGGCATGGCGGGGGTGATCCTGATGATCGGCCCCCGGGCCAGCCTGCCCGACCCGGCGATGACCGTCTTCGTCCTGCTCGCCCTCCTCGCGCCGCTGCTCTATGCCACCGAGGGCAACATCGTCGCCCGCTGGGGCACCTACGGGCTCGACCCGTTCCGCACCATCGTCGGCGCCTCGGCGGCGGGCGCGGTCATCACCCTGCCCATCGCCCTCCTCTCGGGCCAGTGGATCAACCCGCTTCAGGGCTTCGGCATCCCCGAGGCGGCGCTGGCGCTGGGGGCGGTCACCCACGGGCTGGTCTATGCCGCCTAT
Organism: Roseovarius sp.; assembly: GCF_040223625.1. GTDB lineage: Bacteria > Pseudomonadota > Alphaproteobacteria > Rhodobacterales > Rhodobacteraceae > Roseovarius. The sequence continues at coordinate 6,371 of NZ_JAVKFX010000057.1, forward strand.
GTCTGGCTGGTCGGGCGCGCGGGGTCGGTCTTCACCTCGCAATCGGCCTATATCGTCACCGCCTTCGGCGTGGTCTGGTCGATGCTGCTGCTGGGCGAGCGTTACTCGGTCTTCGTCTGGGTCGCGCTGGCGCTGATGCTGGGCGGCATCTTCCTCGTCCGGCCCCGGCCCTCGTTCCGGCTGGGCGTGCCGAAAGAGGCCGCCCGCCTGCACGCCTGCGACGAGGCCGGGCCCACATGACGGGCACAGGCGACGGCCGTTTCGCCCCGCTCTCGGTCAAAATCGGCCTCGGCCGCCCGCACCCCCGGATCACCCTTGCCCCGCGGCCGCCCATCGGGAAAGATGGCAGCCAACAGGAACGGGACACTCAGACCTGATGCACTTCATCGAATTCTCGCAGACCGGGCAGGCCCTGGTCACCCTTGGCGTGGTCGCCGTCATGTTCTTGCTGTTCATCCGCGAGATCTATCCGACCGAGGTGGTCGCCATCTCCGGCGCCGCGGTGCTGCTGGCGCTGGGGCTGCTGCCCTATGACGCGGCGCTGGCCGTGCTGTCGAACCCCGCGCCGTGGACGATCGTGGCGATGTTCATCGTCATGGGGGCGCTGGTGCGCACCGGCGCGCTCGACTGGTTCACGCGGGCTGCCGAGGCCCAGGCCGACGCCCGGCCGGCCCTCGCCATCGGCGCGCTGATGGCCTTCGTCATGCTCGCCTCGGCCTTCGTCAACAACACGCCCGTCGTCGTGGTGATGATCCCGGTCTTCGTCCAGCTGGCCCGCAAGCTCGATCTCCCGGCCAGCAAGTTCCTGATCCCGCTCAGCTATGCCGCCATCCTCGGCGGCTGCCTGACGCTGATCGGCACCTCGACCAACCTGCTGGTCGACGGCGTGGCCCGCGCCGGCGGGCTTGCGGCCTTCACCATCTTCGAGGTCACGCCGCTGGCCGCCATCCTCGCCGTCTGGGGCGCGCTCTACCTGCGCTTCATCGCCCCGCGCCTGCTGCCCGACCGGGCCAGCATGGCCACCCTGCTGAGCGACCGGAAATCGCGCAAGTTCTTCACCGAGGCGGTCATCCCGCCCGAGTCGAACCTCGTCGGCCGCGAGGTCAACAGCGTGCAACTCTTCAAGCGCGAGGGCGTGCGCCTCGTCGACGTGATCCGCGGCGACCAGTCGCTGCGCCGCAACCTCGAGGGGGTGACGCTCGAGGTGGGCGACCGGGTCGTCCTGCGCACCCAGGTGACCGAGCTGCTCAGCCTCCAGCGCAACAAGAGCCTCAAGCGCGTCGACCAGGTCTCGGCGGTGGAGACCGCCACGGTCGAATCGCTGATCACCCCCGACTGCCGGATGGTGGGCCGGCGGCTGGGCGCCCTGCGCCTGCGCCGGCGCTTCGGGGTCTACCCGCTGGCGGTGCACCGCAAGGACAAGAACATCGGCCGCCAGCTCGACGATATCGTCGTGCAGGTGGGCGACACGCTGCTGCTCGAGGGCGCGCCCGAGGATATCAACCGCCTTTCGACGGAGATGAACATGGTCGACGTCTCGAAACCCACCGAACGCGCTTACCGCCGCAGCCACGCGCCCATTGCCGTGGGCGCGCTGGCGGGCATCGTGGTGCTGGCGGCGATGGGGGTGGCGCCGATCCTTCTGCTGGCGGTGCTGGCGATGGCCGTGGTCTTCCTCACCCGCTGCGTCGACACGGACGAGGCGTTCGGCTTCGTCGACGGGCACCTGCTGGCGCTGATCTTCGCCATGCTCGCCATCGGCGCCGCGCTCGAGGCCTCGGGCGCGGTCGAGCTTCTGGTCACTGGGGTGGCGCCGCTGCTGGCCCATACCTCGCCCTTCCTGACGATCTGGGCGATCTACCTGCTGACCAGCGTGCTGACCGAACTGGTGTCGAACAACGCCGTCGCGGTGGTGGTGACGCCCATCGCCATCGGGCTGGCCGAGGCACTGGGATACGATCCCCGCCCGCTGGTGGTGGCGGTGATGATCGCGGCCTCGGCCAGCTTCGCCACGCCGATCGGCTACCAGACCAACATGATGGTCTACGGGCCCGGCGGCTACAAGTTCACCGACTTCATCAAGGTGGGTATCCCGCTCAACCTGTCGATCGGCCTGCTGGCCTCGGCGCTCATCCCGTTCTTCTGGCCGCTCTGACCCGCCCCGCCCCGCGCACGCCCCCGCCCCGCGCCCTCACAGGCGCGTGTCGCGAAACAGCCCGCAAGGGCTGGTGAGCGGCGCCGGGTCAGCCTGAAACGTATCGCGCCTCGTAGCTGACCGGGAAATTCACCGACCGGGCGATGAAACACACCTTGCCGATCTCGTGGTGAATGGCATCGGCCTTGTCGAGGTCGGTGCCCGCTGGCACCACGATCTCGGGCCGAAGCACCGCCCGCAGGAACCGGCTCGCCCCCGATGTCTCGGTCTCGCCCACGGCCAGCGGATCGTCGGCATAGCCCTGCACCGCGATCCCCGCATCCGAGGCGAAATGCAGGTACCACAGCATATGGCACGCCGAGAGCGCCGCGATCAGCATGTCCTCGGGGTTGTGCAGCGTCGGATCGCCGCCCAGCAGCGGGTCGTTGGAACAATGGATCACCGACTTGCCCGGCGTCTCGACATTCCACGTCCGGTCATAGGCGCGATAGCTTGCCGTCCCCTTTCCCCGGTTCCCGGTCCAGACCACGCGGGCGGTGTAATCATGCTGTCCCATGCATAGCTCCGTTGTGTTCGATTCTGTATAAGTGTATACACTTTGACGAAAACCGGAGACCACCCCGAAATTGACCCCCGAAGACATCACGCACGCACTGGAAAAGGACATACTCGGCGGCGCCCTTGCCCCCGGCAGCGTGCTGCCCCAGGGGGCTCTGGCCGCGCGGTTCGGTGTCAGCCGGATACCGGTGCGCGACGCTCTGGCCCGGCTGGCAAGCGCCGGGCTGGTCGAGCTTGCGCCCAACCGGCGCACCCGGGTGGTCGAGATGTCCCGTGACGAGGTAATCGAGGCCTATGACCTGCGCCTGATGCTGGAAACCGACCTCTTCACCCGGGCCCTGGCGCGAATGACGCCGCAGGATCTGGACCGGATCGACTATGCCCTCGCCCGCTCTGACCTCGAAGCGCGCAACGCCAACTGGGCCGAGGGGGACGCCCTGTTTCACGCAGCACTGTACGCCCCCGCGCAACGCCCGAGGCAACAAGCCATGATCGACGGGCTGCGCCGCGCTTGCCGGGTGCAGATTGCGTCTTACGAAACCCTGCCGGAGGACACCGACCGCTGGCTCGCGGATCACGCCGCCCTGCGCGACCTTTGCCGCGCGGGCCAGACCACGGCGGCGACCGAGCGCCTGCGCGCGCACCTCACCGGCGCGCGCGACACGCTTCTTGCGCATCTCGCGTGATCAGAGGCTGATCACCCCGCGCTCCGTCACCACCATGTCGAGCGGCTGATCGGTGGGCTCGAGCGGCAACCCCTCGGCCTCCTGCGCCGCATAGGCGAAGCCGATCGCCAGCGTCGCCCTTTTGCCGCGCAGCATCTCCAGCGTCCGGTCATAGAACCCGCCGCCATAGCCCAGCCGCCCGCCCTGCCGGTCGAACGCCACCAGCGGCACGATCAGGATCTCGGGCTCGAGGAAATCGTCCACCTCCGGGATCATCGCCCCGAACGGCCCTTCCTTCAGCGCACAGCCCGGCTCCCACCGGGAGAATTTCAGCGGCAGGCCCTTCCCTTGGATCACCGGCACGCAGACCGGCCCGTGCGCCGCCGCCTCGGCCATCACCGGCCGCGGGTCGATCTCGGTCCGGATCGCCATGTAGCCCGAGAGCGGCACGCCGCGATAGCCCGCCAGAACCTCGGCCAGGTGCCCCGCCTCACCCGGAGGCGCGCTGTCATGCGCCGCCTTGCGCCGGGCGAAAGCCGCCTTGCGCGCCTCCGCCTTCACCGCCGTCAGATCGTTCATAGAAGCACCACAACCGCCAGTCCGAGGAAGGCGAAGAACCCGACCACATCCGTCACCGTCGTCACGAAGGCACCAGACGCCAGCGCCGGGTCGACGCCGATACGATCAAGGATCACGGGGATCACCGTGCCGGCAAGCCCGGCCACGACCAGATTGATCACCATTGCGGCAGCGATCACGTAGCCAAGCTCGGGCCCGCCGAACCACAGCACCCCGATCACCCCCATCACCACGGCGAAGATCAGCCCGTTGATCAGGCCCACCAGCACCTCGCGCCGGATCACCCGCCAGACGTTGCGGCCCGTCAGGTCCTTGGTGGCAATGGCCCGCACCGCCACGGTCAGCGACTGCGTCCCCGCATTGCCGCCCATCGAGGCCACGATCGGCATCAGCACCGCCAGTGCCACCACCGTCGCGATGGCCTCCTCGAACTGGGCGATCACCAGCGAGGCGAGGATCGCGGTGACAAGGTTCACCGCCAGCCAGGGAAACCGCTGCTTGGTCGTGTCGATCACCCGGTCGGCGATACTGCCCTCGCCCACACCGGCGAGGCGCATGATGTCCTCCTCGTGCTCCTCGTCCAGCACGATCATCGCGTCGTCGATGGTGATCACCCCCACCAGCCGCTCGTTCTCGTCCACCACCGGCGCGGAAATCAGGTGATACTGGTTGAACGCATAGGCCACGTCCTCCTCGTCCTGGGTGACGGGGATGACATGGAACGTGTCCTCCACCAGCGACGACAGCAGCACCTCGCGCCGCGAGGCCATCAGCTTGCCCAGCGTCACGTTGCCCACCGGCTTCAGCCGCGGATCGACAAGGATGATGTGATAGAACTGGTCCGGCAGGTCGTCCTGGTTGCGCAGGTAATCGATGGCCTCGCCCACGTTCCAGTGCTCGGGCGCCATCACCACCTCGCGCTGCATCAAGCGGCCGGCGGAATATTCCGGGTAGGTCAGCGAATGCTGCACCGCCACCCGGTCGCTGTCTTCCAGCACGTCGAGAATGGCGGTCTGCTGGTCTTCTTCCAGATCCTCGACAAGATCGACCACGTCGTCCGATTCGAGGTCGCGCACCGCCTCGGCCAGCACTTCCGGGTGCAGCGTGTAGAGCACCTCCTCGCGGATCGACTCGTCCAGCTCCGACAGGATGTCTCCGTCGAAATCCCGCCCGTAAAGCTCGATCAGGCGGCGCCGGTCGAAGGCGTTGACCTGCTCCAGAAGGTCGGCGATGTCGGCCGGGTGCAGCGGTTCCAGCTCTTCCAGAAGGCGCGTGCGGTCCTCGGTGTCGACCGCGTACATGATCCGCGCCACCGCGCGGTCATCCAGCACATAGGCATCGTCCTCGCGGTCGGTCTCGGTCTCCGCCACAGCGTCGTTGTCAGCCATGCGCCACCCCTTTCCGCGTCAAACCTGCCCTGCCGGCCCCTGCGGCCAGCCTAACCTGAAACGCGCCCGCGGTCTGCCGGTTGCACCGTCTCGCCCGAAAAACGCAGGCTGCCTCTTTCGCTCCGGCTTAAAGAAGCACCTTCCGGAAAACAATGACAATAGCCGCATTTACCCGCCCCCTCGCGCTGCTATGGTGCAACTGGTACGCGAACAGGCAAATGTGGGCAGATGACCAGCGAAACTCTCCTGACGGGCCGGGTGCTCGTCTACACAGGCTCGCCCTTCGAGGGCGACCCGGCCGGGGCCGCCCGGCTCGACGAGGCGGTGCTGATCCGCGACGGCCGCGTCGTGCGGACCGGCACGGCCCGGGCCCTGCGCAGCGAAGCGCCGCAGGCAAAGACCGAGGATATGGGCGACGCGCTCATCACCGCCGGCTTCGTCGATGCCCATGCCCACTATCCCCAGACCGCGATGATCGCCAGCTGGGGCAAGCGGCTGATCGACTGGCTCAACACCTACACCTTCCCCGAGGAGATGCGCTTTGCCGATCCCGCCTACGCCGCCGAGATCGCCGGGCGCTACCTCGACCTGACGCTGTCGAACGGCACCACCACGGTGGCCAGCTACTGCACCATTCACCCCGAAAGCGTCGAGGCCTTCTTTACCGCGGCCCGGTCCCGCGGCCTGCGCGCCGCCGCCGGCAAGACCTGCATGAACCGTAACGCCCCCGACGGGCTCTGCGACACCGCGCAATCGGCCTATGACGACAGCAAGGCACTACTGGAACGCTGGCACGGGACGGGCCGCCTCTCCTACATCGTCACACCCCGCTTCTCGCCCACCTCGACGCCCGATCAACTCTCCGCCCTGGGCGCTCTCTGGTCCGAGCATCCCGACTGCCTGATGCAGACCCATCTCAGCGAACAGCCCGACGAGGTCGACTGGGTCAAATCCCTCTTCCCCGAGGCCCGCGACTATCTCGACACCTACGAGGCGCACGGCCTTCTCGGCGCACGCGGCCTGTATGGCCATGCCATCTACCTCGAACCCCGCGAGCGCGACCGGCTGCGAGAGGTGGGTGCGGCGCTCATTCACTGCCCCACCTCCAACACCTTCATCGGCTCGGGGCTTTTCAACATGGCGCTTGCCAAATCCGAGGGTCAGCGCGTGGGGCTCGCCACCGACACCGGCGGCGGCTCTTCTTTCTCGATGCTGCGCACCATGGCGGCCGCCTACGAGATCGGCCAGCTTTCGGGCACCGCCCTGCACCCGGCCCAGCTCTACTGGCTCGCCACCGCCGGCTCTGCCGACGCGATGCATATGGGCGACCGGATCGGCAACATCGCCCCGGGGATGGAGGCCGACCTCATCGCCCTCGACCTCGCCTCGACCCCCGCCATCGCCCAGCGTGTCGCCTCGGCCGACGACCTATGGGAGGCGCTCTTCCCCACCATCATGATGGGCGACGACCGCGCGGTGAAGGTGGTCTGGATCAATGGCCACCGCGCGCACGGCTGACCCGTAGGGTGGGCGCGAACCCACCATGACCCGGCCTTAAGGACCTCCCCGTCCCGGCCCCCGAGCCGGGACCTCGCGCCAACCAGAGGCCCCGGGTCAGGCCCGGGGCGGGCAACCCCTACCCCATCAACGCCCGCGCCAACGCGTTCTGCCGTTCCACCACCTTCGGCAGATCCACCGTCACCACCTGCCCCTCGCGCACAACGGACCGCCCTTCCACGAACAAATCCCGCACCTTAACCGGCCCCGCCAAAAGCAACGCCGCCGGATCCCAGCTTCCCGCGCTCTCGACACCCGAGACGTCCCAGACGGCAATATCCGCCCGCTTGCCCACGGCGATCCGCCCGCAATCCGGCCGGCCCAGCACATCCGCCCCGCCCCGCGTGGCGATCTCCAAGGCCTCCCGCGCACTCATCGCATCGGCCCCCCTCGCCACCCGCTGCAACAGCATCGCCTGCCGCGCCTCCAGCACGATATTCCCCGCATCGTTGCTGGCCGAGCCATCCACCCCCAGCCCAACCGGCACCCCCGCATCCCGCATCGCCCGCACCGGCGCGATGCCAGACCCCAACCGGCAATTCGAACAGGGGCAATGCGCCACCCCCGTCCGCGACCGGGCAAACAGGTCGATCTCCGCCCCGTCCAGCTTCACGCAATGCGCGTGCCACACGTCCGCGCCGGTCCAGCCCAGCTCCTCGGCATACTGCCCCGGCCGATAGCCGAACTGCGCCTCGGAATAGGCGATGTCCTCGTCATTCTCGGCCAGGTGGGTGTGCAGCATCACCCCCTTGTCCCGCGCCAGCAGCGCCGCCTCGCGCATGAGGTCGCGGCTCACCGAGAACGGCGAACAGGGCGCCACCCCCACCCGGCACATCGACCCTTCGGCACCATCGTGGAACGCGTCGATCACCCGGATGCAATCCTCGAGGATCGCCGCCTCCGCCTCGACCAGCGCATCCGGCGGCAGCCCGCCCTCGCTCTCGCCGATGCTCATCGCCCCGCGCGTCGGGTGAAACCGCAACCCCACCTCCGCGGCGGCAGCAATGGTATCCTCCAGCCGCGCGCCGTTGGGGTACAGATACAGGTGATCCGAACTCAGCGAACACCCCGACAGCGCCAGCTCCGCCAGCCCCACCTGCGCCGAGACGAACATCTCCTCCGGTCCGAACCTGGCCCAGATCGGGTAGAGCGTCTTCAGCCACCCGAACAGAAGCGCATCCTGCCCGCCCGGCACCGCGCGGGTCAGCGTCTGGTAGAGATGATGATGCGTGTTCACGAGGCCCGGCGTGACGACACAGCCGCGCGCCTCCACCACCTCGCCACGCGTCTCCAGCCCCTCGCCGATCCCGGCGATCACGCCGCCCCGCAACAGGATATCGGCCCCGCGCAACTCCTCGCGCGCATCGTTCATCGTCAGCACGTGGTCCGCACCACGGATCAGGATTTCCGCCATGGAAAGCCCCCTTCATCGCATCCGACCCCCTCAGATCGCATGGAACAGGGCCACGGGGGAAAGGGGTGAAGACCCGTGGTCGGGGAAGTTCTATCGCAAATGCCCGCGGAAATGAACCTCCATCACGGCAGGCACCCGGAATTTGCGGAGAACGCCCTACCCCGCGACCTTCGACAATATCTCCAGCGCCGCCGCGTGTTGCTCCGGCCCGCCCGCGGCCAGCACCCGGCCGCCCAGATGCGCCGGCCGCCCCTGCCAGTCGGTCACGATCCCGCCCGCCGCCTCGATCACGGCGATCGGCGCCTGGATGTCATAGGGCTGCAACCCCGCCTCGATCACCAGGTCGATCTGCCCCGCCGCGATCAGCGCATAGGCATAGCAATCCATCCCGTAGCGGGTCAGCCTCACCTCGCCTGCCACCGCCGCGAACCCGTCGCGCTCCGCCTCGCTGCCCAGTTCCGGGAAGGTGGTGAACAGGATGGCCTCCGACAAAGGCCGCGCGCCCAGCGTCGCAAGCCGCCGCGCGCCCTGCGGCCCCTGCACCTCGGCCCGGCCGAACCCGCCCTCGAACCGCTCGCCCGTATAGGGCTGGTCGATCAGGCCATAGACCGGCCCGCTCTCGTCCGACACGGCGATCAGCACGCCCCATGTGGGCGTCCCCGACAGGAACCCGCGCGTGCCGTCGATCGGGTCGAGCACCCATGTCAGGCCGCTCTCGCCCCGCGTCTCTCCGTATTCCTCTCCGAGAATGCCGTCCTGCGGCCGCCGCCGGGCCAGGATCTCGCGCATCGCCCGTTCGGCGGCGCAGTCGGCCTCCGTCACCGGGTCGAAGCCGGTGCCGGCCTTGTTGTCGGCCTGCATTCCCGCCGACCGGAAAAACGGCAAAATGGCCTCACGCGCCGCATCCGCCAGCGCGTGTGCCGTTTGCACTATAACGTCTGTTGTCATCTGCCCGCCGGTCCCTCTGCCGCTTTCGCGGCCTGCTTAGCCCGGCCGGGCAGCCACGTTCAAGCGACGTCGCTCAGAACCCGGGCAAGGTCGAACAGGCGGCGGCGCTGGTTTTCCGGGATCGCATAGTACGACCGAACCAGTTCCAGCGCTTCCTTGTCGCCAAGGATATCGGCGGGCACCGAGCTTGCATGCTCCTGCTGCGCCTCGTCCTCCGAGGTCAGACCCTCGAAGAAAAAGCTGACATCCACGTCGAGCGATTCGGCGATATCCCAAAGGCGCGACGCGCTGACACGGTTGGCACCGGTCTCGTATTTCTGGATCTGCTGGAACTTGATGCCCACGCTTTGCGCAAGCTGCTGCTGGGTCATCCCCACAAGCCAGCGGCGGTGCCGGATACGCTTTCCGACATGTACATCAACGGGGTGCGGCATGTTTTATCCTCTCCTGACAATGCTCACAAAACCTCCGACCCCGCCCCGCAAGGCGGGCCCAAAGGAAATGGGTACAATCTTCAGCCGCTGCGCATCCCTGCAGGGCCAATATATGGTATCGCGTGTATACGAATTTACAAGCACAACCGCTACCTAAATACGTGATTGGTTAAAATCCAACACAATCGGAACGCGTCTCGCCGCCGGCCCTCCCCCGCCCGACACCCGGCGCGATTGACACGGGCGCCCGGATTCGCCAAGTCACGCCAAGCCCTTATCGCCCGTTCCTAATCACGGAGAGAGCCCTTGCGCGCCTTCCAGGTCCTGCCCGACGATCAGCCCCCCGCCCTTCGCAGCATCGACATCCCCGCCCCGGCCGAGGGCGAAGTCCGCCTGAGAATCGGCGCCTGCGGGCTGAACTTCGCCGACACGCTGATGATCAGGGGAGAGTACCAGGACACGCCCGAGTCGCCCTTCACCCTCGGCATGGAAGTGGCCGGCACGGTCGAGGCCTGCGGCGCGGGCGTCGACGAGGCGGTGATCGGCCGCCGCGTCGCCGTGTTCGGCGGCCAGGGCGGGCTGGCGGAATACGGCTGCTTCCCGGCCGGGCGCTGCGTGCCCCTGCCCGATGCCATGCCCTTCACCGATGCCGCCGCCTTCCAGGTCGCCTATGGCACCAGCCACGTGGCGCTCGACCACAAGGCGCGGCTGCAGCCGGGCGAGACCCTTCTGGTGCTGGGCGCGGCCGGGGGCGTCGGCCTCACCGCGGTCGAGATCGGCAAGCAGATGGGCGCCACCGTCATCGCCTGCGCCCGCGGCGCCGACAAGCTGGCGGTGGCCGAACAGGCCGGCGCCGACCACCTGATCGACGCGCAATCGGAGGATATCCGCGAGCGCTGCAAGGCGCTCGGCGGGCTCGACGTGGTCTACGATCCCGTCGGCGGCGACCAGTTCAAGGCGGCCTTCCGCGCCTGCAACCCCGAGGCGCGCATCCTCGCCATCGGCTTCGCCAGCGGAGACATTCCCCAGATCCCGGCCAATCATCTGCTGGTCAAGAACATCTCCGTCCTCGGCCTCTACTGGGGCGGCTACCTGAAGTTCCGGCCGCAGGTCATCAGCGACAGCCTCGCCACCCTCTTCGGCTGGTATGCCGAGGGAAAGCTCAAACCCCATGTCAGCCATACCCTGCCGCTCGACCGGGCCGAGGAAGGGCTCGACCTCCTCCGCACCCGGAAATCCACCGGCAAGGTGGTGATCACGCCGTAAGCGCCTTCGGCACGGCAACCGGGCCCCGGCTGGCGGCGAACCCCTGCCGCAGCATGTCGGCCAGCTCGCCCAGCACTTCCTTGCGGCTGTCGGCGCCGTACATGTTGATCCGCTGGATGCCCAGGTCGGGCAGCGCCCCGCAGGATTGGATCGCCTCGAGCTGCGGCGGCACGCTGTCTTCCAGCAGGGCCCCCACTGCGAGGTCGGCGCTGATCAGCGCCTCGACCGACCGGTCATCGTCGGAATCCACCGCCATCTCCCACTCGATCCCCGCATCGTCCAGCTTGCGCAGCACGCCCGCGCGGAAGATGCAGACATTGCAGAAGGCCAGCTTCAGCGGCTTGCGCTTCCACGACAGCCCGCCCTGCGCCCCGACCCAGCGCAGCGGCATCTCGGTCAGCGTCTCGCCGCCCTGCCCCGGCGCCTCCTCTGTCGTCAGGATCAGGTCGACCTCGCCGCGCTTCAGCGATTCCAGCAGCTTGAGCGAGGTCGACGACCTGAGCTGCACCCTGACCCGCGGGCAGAGCGCGTTGAACCGCTTCAGCACCTGCGGCACCACCGGGTAGATCACGTCATAAGGCGCCCCGAGGATCAGCTCCCCCTCGTAGACATCATCGGTCAGCCGGCCCACGGCCTCGTCGTTCAGCTCCACCAGCCGGCGCGCATAGGTCAGCAGCAATTCGCCCGAATTGGTCAGCGCGATGCGCCGGTTGCTCCGGTCCAGCAGGTCCTGGCCCAGCAGTTCCTCCAGCCGCTTGAGCTGCATGGACACCGCCGACTGCGTCAGGTTCAGCGCCGCCGCGGCCCGTGTCACGCCGCCCTGCTCGGCCACCGCCACGAACGAGCGCAGGGTCGTCAGGTCAAGATTCCTCATTCATCACGCTCCTTGATGCCAGAGGTCACAAACATTCGTTTCACAAATGACAGCCTATCCGCCATCTTCATCAACATCAACGATGGAAACGCCGCAACGCATCACAGACCGAAAAGGATTACATCATGGCCTTCCTCTCCGTCCCCCGCTCCCGCGCCTGCCCGCACACCCGCCGCCGGGTTTCGCTGCTCGACCTCATCGTTCTGGGCCGCCAGCGCCGCAAGCTCGCGAAGCTCGACGACGCCGCGCTGCGCGACATGGGGCTCTCCCGCCGCGACGCCCTCGAAGAGGCGCGCCGCCCCGCCTGGGACGTCCCGCACCACTGGATCAGGTAAGCCGCATTCAAAACTGCGTTTTCGGGCCGTCACGGCCCGGAAAAACTTGAAAAGCAACGCCAGCCATCCGATATTGGTGCAAAGTCCATGGACGGGGCTATATTGACACTTATCGGAGGCTTGAATGGCTGAGTTTGACACAATCCGGACGGCATCTAGCGCACGCACTGCCGGCCAGGTTGACCAGGGCCTGCGCGCCCACATGAACAAGGTCTACGGCACGATGTCCGTAGGCATGCTGATCACCTTCCTCGCAGCTTGGGCCGTCGGCACCAACGCCGCGATGATGGAGACGCTCTTTACCGGGTTCACCCGCTACATCGTGATGTTCGCACCGCTGATCATGGTCTTCGCCTTCAGCGCGGTGATCAACCGCCTGTCGGCCGCCGCCGCACAGCTCTTCTTCTACGCCTTCTCGGCGGTGATGGGCGTCTCGATCGCCTATATCTTCGTGGTCTACACGGCCTTCTCGATCGCCCAGGTCTTCCTGATCACCTCGATCGCCTTCGCCGGCCTCTCGCTCTGGGGCTACACCACCAAGAAGGACATCTCCGGCTGGGGCAGCTTCCTGATCATGGGCCTGATCGGCCTGATCGTGGCGTCGATCGTGAACATCTTCCTCGGCTCGCCGGCGATCATGTTCGCCATCTCGATCATCGGCGTGCTGATCTTCGCAGGGCTCACCGCCTATGACACGCAGGACATCAAGAACGAGTATCTCGCCCACGCCCACCACGGCGACAGCGAATGGCTCGGCAAGTCGGCCATCATGGGCGCGCTGCGGCTGTACCTGGACTTCATCAACATGTTCATCATGCTGCTGAGCCTGCTCGGAAATCGCGAATAACCGATCCCTCCGGGATCGCATCAGGCGGGGCCGGTCCTTGGACCGGCCCTTTTCTTTTGCCCGCCGACCCCGTCCCGGCCCCCGCGCCGGGACCTCCCGCCACCAGGGGTCCCGGGTCAAGCGCGGGGCGGGTGACGACCCGTAGGGCGGGCACCAACCCACCCCCCGACAACAAAAAACCGCGCCCGAAGGCGCGGCTCTCGCAATACCGTCGAAGGATAAGACCTTACTTGATCTTGCCTTCCTTGTACTCGACATGCTTCCGCGCGACCGGGTCGTATTTCCGGATCGACATCTTCTCGGTCATCGTCCGTGCGTTCTTCTTGGTCACATAGAAATGGCCGGTGCCCGCGGTCGAGTTCAGGCGGATCTTGATAGTGGTCGGCTTTGCCATTTGTCTCGCTCCTGCACAGGACGGGCAGCCCGTCCGTGAAAATCCCGTGAAGCCCGCCTTTTATAGGCCCGCGCGTCCGAGTCAACCGGTTTTTGGCGCGCGGCCCGGCGTGGCGGCGCTCAGTTCGATGTCAGGCGCGTGGGCATCCGGTAGAAATGGTGCACCCCGATCGTGGCAGTGCGCGGAAACCGGTGCGCCCAGCGCGGGTTGACGGCGCGCGTATGGTAATGCGTCGCCCCTTCGGTCAGCGTCCGCGGCGCGCCCTTCACCATCAGGTAGGCGACCTTGCCGACGTTTTCAAACGCCCGCTTCTCGGCGATCACTTCCTTGTACCCGTCACAGGTATAGGTGAACTGGCACTGGTACTTGCGCCCCGTCCCCTGGTGCACCACGGCACAGACCTCGTCGGGGAAGTCCACGCTGTCCACCCGGTTGAGGATCACCTCGGCCACCGCGAACTGGCCCTTCACGCTTTCCCCGCGCGCCTCGAAATACAGCGCCTCGGCCAGGCAGCGCCATTCGGCATCGCCCTTGCGCGGCGCCTGCCCCGCCAGCCACTTGGCGGAATACTCCACCGAAAGCTCCGGCCGCGTCAGGAAACTCGCCAGCCGGGCATCCGGCAGGGTGTTGATCGCGCGGCGCTCGGTCTCGAGCAGTTTGGTCAATGGTGTGTCGGCAGAGGCAGCTCCAGCCATCGTCAGCAGCAAAACGGCTATAATTCGGAACATGTTCAATCTTCCTTCCCCCAGAATTTGGGCTCCAAAACCCGGACATCCGGGCCCGATATGCGAGATGGAGCCACGCGTCCACCCCTGCGGACGCGGCAAAAGTCTAACTTACAACAATTGAAAAAAAGTATCTACGGCATCTTGCCAAAAATTTCAAAGCACCCGCAGCGACTTAACCGATTCTGTCTTTCACGGCCAACTGTGCGGCGGCAAGTCGCGCAACCGGCACCCGGAAAGGCGAGCACGAGACGTAATCGAACCCCGCCGCCCGGCAGAAGGCGATTGATTCGGGGTTCCCCCCGTGCTCTCCACAAATCGACAGAACGAGGTCGGATTTCGCCTTCCTGCCTCTTTCCGCGCCGATTTCCAGCAATTCGCCCACGCCCTCGGCATCGAGCGTATGGAACGGGTCCTCGGCATAGACGCCCTGCTGGACGTATTTCGACATGAACCGCCCCGCGTCGTCGCGGCTGAGCCCGTAGGTCATCTGGGTCAGGTCGTTCGTCCCGAAGCTCAGGAACGACACCAGCGGCGCGATCTCCCCCGCCCGCAGCGCGGCGCGCGGCGTCTCGACCATCACGCCAAGGCGATAGGTGAACTCCTTGCCGGTCTCGTTGCGCACCGCGGTGGCCACCGCGTCGACCCGCGCCTTCACCAGCTCCACCTCGCGCCGGGCGCTGACCAGCGGGATCATGATCTCCGGCACCACCGCCTCGCCCTCGCGGCTGGCGGCCACCGTCGCCTCGAAGATCGCCCGCGCCTGCATCTCGTAGATCTCCGGCACCGTGATCCCCAGCCGCACGCCCCGCATGCCCAGCATCGGGTTGTACTCGCCCAGCGCCTCCACCCGCCGCGTCACGTCCGACAAGGGCAGGTCCAGCGCCTCGGCCAGTTCCAGCATCCCCGAGCGGTCGGTCGGCAGGAACTCGTGCAGCGGCGGGTCGAACAGCCGGATGCACACGGGCTGGCCCTGCATGATCCGGAACAGGTCGATGAAATCCGCCCGCTGCATCGGCAGCAGAAGCTCCAGCGCGGCGGCCCGGTCCTCGCCCGCATCGGCAAAGATCATCTCGCGCATCACCGTCAGCCGGTCGGCCTCGAAGAACATGTGCTCGGTCCGGCACAGTCCGATCCCCTGCGCCTTGAAGGTCCGCGCCACCTCGGCATCGGCGGGCGTGTCGGCATTGGCCCGCACGGCGATGTCGCGCGCGGCGTCGGCCCATTCCATCAGCGTCGCCAGCGACTCGTCGCGCGCCGGCTCCAGCAGCGGCGTGTCGCCCGCAAGGATATCGCCGCTGGTGCCGTCCAGCGTCATCATGTCCCCGGCATTCAGCCGCCGCCCGTCGGGGAAGACAAGGAACTTGCGCCGCGTGTGAAACTCGATCGACGAGGCGCCGACCACGCAGGGCTTCCCCATCCCCCGCCCGATCACGGCGGCATGGCTGGTCATCCCGCCCCGCTCGGTCAGCACGCCCACCGCGGCGTTCATGCCCCGGATATCCTCGGAACTGGTCTCGCGCCGGACAAGGATGCACGGCTCCCCGCGCGACTCGCAGGCCTGCGCCTCGGTCGCGGTGAACACGATCCGCCCGCTGGCCGCGCCGGGACTCGCGGCAATGCCGCTGGCCAGCACGTCGCGCGGCGCTTCCGGGTCGACCTGCCGGTGCAGCAGCTCGTTCAGCGCCCGCGGCTCGATCCGCATCAGCGCCTCCTCGCGGGCGATGATCCCGTCCTCGGCCAGCGCCACGGCAATCGCCACGGCGGCGCGGGCATTACGCGCCACACGCACCCCGTCCAGCAGGTAGAGCCGCCCGTTCTCGATGGTGAACTCGGCCTGCATCTCCTCGCGCAGCCGCTCGCGCATCAGCGCGGTCTGCGCCTTGAGCTGGGCAAAGGCCTCCGGCGCCAGCTCCTCCAGCGACGGGCCGCGCGGGTCGCGCTCGAGGAACAGCGCATCCGCCCCGCCGCGCAGCGCCTCGCGGCCCTGGCTCTGGCTCAGGTAGCGCCCGGTGATCTGCCGCGCGCCGGTCTGGCTGTTCACCAGCTGCATCACCCCCGAGCCGCTTTCGCCCTCGCCCAGACCCAGCGCCATTTCCTGCACCACGAGGCCAAGCCCGGCATCCGCCGGCGCGCCCTTGGCCTGCCGCAGCAGCCGCGCACTGGTGCCCTCCCACGCCCGCGCCATCGAGCGCAGCACCTCGCCAAGCTGCGCGCCCGGCTCCTGCGGAAAGGCCTCTTCCGTCTCGTCCTCGTAGGCCGACAGCGCCTGTTTCAGGCCCGTCGCGGGATCGTCGGCCACATCCTCGAACGCCTCCGGGTCCAGCCGCGCCACGTGGATGGCAAAGCTCTGCACGAACCGCAGGTAGAGCCGCGCCGCCGCCTCCTGCCCGATGGTCTCGGACATCTCGGCATAGCGCGCTTCGTTCATCCCGATATTCAGCACCGCCCCCGGCCCGCCCCAGTCCGGGTCTTCCGACGAGGGCCGCACGCAGAGGATGGCATTCTCCGCAAACGGCGCCAGCAGACGCTCCGCCGGGGGCGTCTCGCCCTGCGCGATCCGGCGCACGGTGTGGAACGACAGCGCCAGCGTGCAGGGCACCGGAAGCTCCAGCCTGACAAGGCGCTGCAAGCATTTGGCCCGGCCCCCGTGGGTGTCGGTTTTCACCGGCGCATCCGGCGTGATCAGGGTGATATGCTCATCGTTTTGCTGCACTGCGGCACCATTGCGCTTCACGCGCTCAAAAGCAAGAGCCGTGTAACAATTGGGCGACAGGGTGGAATAATAGGCAGACTGTCAGGGAGCCACTCCGCCCGGAACAAAGCCGCGCCTTGGCGCGGCGCCGGGCGAGCGCCCGACCGCCCCGTCGCACCGGAGGTGCGCCATGTACAGGCGGCACGCCTTCGGCGTGACGGGCGGGCGCTTTTGCAGCGTCAACCTATACAAAATCGTCAGATGTGCATGGCACCATAAATCAACCATCACATCCGTAGCCGCGCCCACCCGCGGTCGGCCGCCCGCCCGGCGGGAAAACCTACCCCTCGATCCGAGTCAAATCCGCCGCCTGAAGACAGATCACCCGGATCCGGTTCAACAGGTTCAGCCGGTTCCGCCGCAGGATCTCGTTGTCGGTATTGATCTGCACCGCCTCGAAAAACGCGTCGATCGGCGCGCGCAGCCCCGCCATCGCCGCCATCGCCCCGGCAAAATCCTCCTGCGCGCTGGCCGCCGCAATCGCCCGCTCCGCCCGGTCGAGCGCGGCAAACAGCGCCTTCTCCTCCGGCCCTTCGGCGAATTTCACGTCCGCGCCAAAGGAATACTCGACCCCGTCCTTCTCCTCGGCCTGGCGGAGGATGTTGTTGGCCCGCTTGAACCCCTGCACGAGGTTCTCGCCCTCCTCGGTCGCCAGCACCTCCTGCAACGCCCGCGCCCGCTTGACCAGCAGCGCAAGGTCGTCATTGCCGTCCATCGCGATACAGGCATCGATCACGTCATGCCGGATGCCCTGATCGCGGAGATAGACCTTGAGACGGTCGTGGACGAAGGAGAGGAGGTCTTGGACATCCTCAGCTTTTTTCGCGAGATCCACTTCATCCGGTTCAGCCCAATCGCTGGGATTGCCACTCCTTGCGCGATTTTCGGCTTCCGCGATCCGCTCCCAGAACCGGTCATAAGAGTGGGCGTTCCACCCGATAGACAAGTGCCGCGTCAGATCGGGACTGAGATCATTCTCCAACACCAACCGAATAACCCCCAGCGCGGCCCGCCGCAGCGCAAACGGATCCTTCGACCCCGTCGGCTTCTCGTCGATCGCCCAGAACCCCGTCAGCATGTCCAGCTTGTCCGCCAGCGCCACCGTCACCGAAACGAGACGCGTCGGCACGTCATCCGACGGGCCGAGCGGCGAGTAATGCTCCTGGCACGCCGCCGCCACATCCTGCGGCAGCCCCGCGGCCTCCGCGTAATACCGCCCCATCAGCCCCTGCAGCTCGGGAAACTCGTAGACCATCTCCGACGACAGGTCCGCCTTCGCCACCCGTGCCGCCTGTTCGGCCAGATCAGCCTCCGCGCCCACCACCGGCGCCAGTTCCCGCGCCAGCGCCGCGATACGCGCGATCCGCTCCGCCTGGCTGCCCAGCTTGCTGTGGAAGGTCACATGCCCAAGGCTCTCCACCCAAGGCTGCATCTTCTCGTCACGCGCCACACGCAGGTCATTCTCCCAGAAGAACTTCGCATCCGACAACCGTGCCGCCAGAACCTTCTGGTTCCCCGCAAGGATCGTCGCGCCATGATCCTCCGTCTCGACATTCGCGACCGTGATGAACCGCTCGATCCGCCCCGACTTCGGGTTCCGGACCGAGAAGAACTTCTGATGCTCCTTCATCGAGGTCTGCAACACCTCCGGCGGCAGCCCGAGGAACTCCTCCCCGATCTCCCCCATCAGCGGCACGGGCCATTCCACCAGCCCCGCCACCTCGGCCAGCAGCCCCTTGTCCTCGACCACCTCGAAGCCCCCGGCAAAGGCCAGGTTCTCCGCCTCCTGCCAGATATGCGCCTCGCGCTCCTCCGGGTCCAGAACCACCTTCGCGCGCTTGAGCTTCGCGGCATAATCCTCGAACCCCGTCACGGCAAACCGGCCCGGCCCCATGAAACGATGCCCTTGCGTGGTATTCCCGGCCTTGATCCCGTCGACCTCCAGATCGACAACGCTGGCCTCGCCCGCGTCATCCGTCAAAACACACAGGATCGAATGCAGCGGCCGCACCCAGCGCAGGCTCCCACTGCCCCAGCGCATCGACTTGGGCCAAGGAAAATTCCGGATCACCCCTTCCAGAACCTCCGCGACGATCGCCTCCGCCGGTCGCCCCGGCTTGGTGATCTTGGCAAAGTAAACCTGCCCCTTCTTCTCGTCGCGGATCTCCAGCTCGTCCTTCGACACCCCCGCACCGCGCAAAAACCCCTCCAGCGCCTTCTCCGGCGCATCGACGCGCGGCCCCTTGCGCTCTTCCACCACCGTCGGGCTCTCCGCCGGCAGGCCCTCAAGCGCCAGCGTCAGCCGCCGCGGGGTCGAGAACGCCGCCGCGCCCCCAAAGGTCAGCCCCGCCTCGACCAGGCCATCGGTCATCCGCGCCTTCAGGTCGTCGGCCGCGCGGCGCTGCATCCGCGCCGGGATTTCCTCGGAAAACAGTTCGATCAGAAGATCAGGCATGTGGTCTCAACCCGGGGCTTGGTGGAAGTTTCGGGTTGGATAACGGCGCCTCGCCACAACGTCCAGCCGGATTTCCGCACAAGCGACGGGATCAGACCCGCGGATCGGCCTTCCGTTCGGCCCGCTTCGCCAGCGTCTTCACATCCGGCCCGGCCCTTGCCGGCACGATCCGGTACACCGCCTCGATGAAACAGAGGAGGGCAAATGCGATCAGCCCGGCGGTCAGCAGGATCAGCATTATCCGCCCGAACGCCATCCCCCTTATCGTGTCGAACGCCTTGCCCAGGCCCCCGGCCTGCTCGGGCGAGGCCGTCATGGCGGCATAGATCAGGAACCCCCCGATCAGCGCCACCGCCACCCCATGCGCCACCAGCCCCGCCTTCGCCACCGGGTCCAGCCGCTGCATCACCGCCGTCCGCCGCAGGTGCGATTTGTACTTCTCGGAATAGGCCTTGTAGAAATAATAGATCCCGGCGCCCACCACGACTGCGCCCGCCAGCCCGACGATCCACTGGCCGTACTCCATCGCCAGCAGCTTCGCGGTCCAGCTCTTCGATCCGCCGCCGCCCGTGCCGATCCCCAGCGCCGCGGCTATCGCCCAAAGCCCCAGCGCACCGTGGATCACCCCGGTCACCGCCTGCCCGGTCCTTGCCACCACGCCCTTCAGCCCGGTGCCATAGGTCTCGAGATCCATCTTCGCATCGATCACCCGCCAGACCATGAAACACAAAAGCCCCAAGCCGATCCCCCACAGGGCGATCACCCCCCAGGCCTGCGATTTGAGCTGTTCCAGAGCGCCCGTCGTGCCCTCGGCACTCCCGCCGAAAATGGCCGCCATCAGGGCCAGTCCGCCCACGACAAGGTAAACCGCTCCGCGCGCCCCGTACCCGGTTCGCATGACGGGTACGACCCAATAGGGGGCTTTCTCGGCCATGGCGCTGTTCTCCCTTTTGCTGGGAACACAAGCGCCGAACGGCCCGTCAGGTTCCGTTCAGTAACGATCCGGGGGCGGCGGACACTCCTCCGGCGCGGGCTGTCCGTCGAACACCACCTCGCCGCAATGGTTGATCTGGTGCCAGACCCAGCCCTGCCCGTCCTCACCCACGGCGACGATCCGGTCGATCCCGTATTCGATGTTCTCCTCGCCCATGAAGGCCATGGCCGAGCCGTCTTCCAGCTTCGCCCCCAGTGCCCCGGCATCGAAACACTCGAACCATCCCGGCGCCTCCAGCGGCACGGCGCCCCCGTAGGGCTGGTAGGTCTCGCTCAGCTCCGCAAGCGGCGTCTCGGTCGTAAAACACGCCCGGTACCGGATGGGCGAGCTGTCCGCGTCGATCCCCTCGAACCCGTCATAGGCAATCACCTCCGGCTCCCCCGAGGCGACCGCGGTCATCCGCACATCCTCGCCCGTGGTCTCCACCTCCTCGTAATAGGCATAGACCTGCAGGTAATAGAGCGCCCCGCCCGCCACGACCGCACAGACCACGATCAGCAGGCTCAGGATTTTTCCGGTCACGTCACAAATCCTTCTCTGTTGTACTCTCGCGAGGCTCTGACTCTGCGAGCGGCTCAATCTCCGCCTGCTGGCGCGAAAGTGAAACGGAACTGAACGGCCGGTCCGACAACCGACCCAAGGCATCGGTACCGACCTTCAGGTTGCCCGAGTCACGGGTTTCCGGCCCATTCAACCAACCGAAAAACCGCAACACGCCACCAAGCGTGCGGACGTCGCCTATGATCCCCTCGAACCACTGCAGGAACGCGACTGGATAGGTCACCGTCAACTCCAGGCTTTTCCCGTCGCCGGCAAGGTCGGCAATACTCGGGCCGAACGCTTCCGCGGCCCGCGTGAAGTCCTGCCTGAAACAGACATCCAGAAACGCGGTTCCCGTCGCGGGCTGCGAAGCTGAAGGGTGCTCACCGGCCTCCTTGCGATCATG
Organism: Roseovarius sp.; assembly: GCF_040223625.1. GTDB lineage: Bacteria > Pseudomonadota > Alphaproteobacteria > Rhodobacterales > Rhodobacteraceae > Roseovarius. The sequence goes on from NZ_JAVKFX010000057.1 coordinate 27,660, forward strand.
GCTTGAGCTGTCAAGGATGAACGGCCCAACGCAACTCATCTGGCATACCGCCACCAGACCGCGCGCCTTCAACCGTTCCGATACCCCCATACTCCGAACGAACCTCTCTGGCCCGAACTCCGCCCGGATCAGGCGCTGCATTCCACTCCCCCGGCCTCGGTCTGCACGAAGGCATCCGCGCATTGCTTGGCCAGCGCCCGCACGCGCCCGATATAGGCCTGCCGCTCGGTCACGGAAATCACGCCCCGCGCATCCAGCAGGTTGAAGATATGGCTCGCCTTGATGCACTGGTCATAGGCCGGGTGCGCCATGATGATGCGCTTGCCCGTCTTGGGGTCCTCCGCCTCCTGGCTCAGGATCGCCTCGCATTCCGCCTCGGCCTCCTCGAACTGCTTCAGCAGAACCTCCGTGTTCGCCACGTCGAAATTCCACCGGCTGTATTCCTCTTCCGTCTGCCGGAACACGTCGCCGTATGTCAGCGCAATCGGCGCGTCGGGGTCGTTGAACGGCATCTCCATCACGTGGTCGATCCCCAGCACGTACATCGCCAGCCGCTCCAACCCATAGGTCAGCTCGCCCGACACCGGTGTGCAGTCATGCCCGCCCACCTGCTGGAAATACGTGAACTGGCTCACCTCCATCCCGTCGCACCAGACTTCCCAGCCCAGGCCCCAGGCGCCCAGCGTGGGGCTCTCCCAGTCATCCTCGACGAAACGGATATCGTGCAGGTCCATGTCGATCCCGATCGCCTCGAGCGAGCCCAGGTACAACTCCTGCAGATCCGGCGGGCTGGGTTTGATCAGCACCTGGTACTGGTAATAATGCTGCAACCGGTTCGGGTTCTCGCCATAGCGCCCATCCGTCGGCCGCCGCGACGGCTGCACATAGGCCGCGGCCCAGGGTTTCGAGCCCAGGCTCCGCAGCGTCGTCGCCGGGTGGAACGTCCCCGCCCCGACCTCCATGTCATAGGGCTGCATGATCGCACAGCCCTTGCCGCTCCAGTAGGCCTGAAGCCGCAGGATGATCTCCTGGAAACTGCGGGGCTTGTCCGTCTTCTCCGCCATGCTCGCCTCTTTTCCGGCCCGGTTCGCGTCGCCGCCCTACCTACGGCCACGCCCACGCGGGGTCAATTGCGCCTGCGCGCATATTTTGGATGCACGCCCGGCTCAGTTTGATAAAAAGGTCCGGACGACAACTTCAGGGTTCAATGGCCAGGGTAACTCAATGACGCGCACCGTACTTTCGTTTCTTCTAATCCTTTTTTTCTCGGCATTTACAGCTTCCGCCCAGCAACAGAATTCCTGGATCCAGCTTGAATCCCACCCCAACCTCGCGGTGACCGAACAGGCGATCCGCGCCTACGGCGCCCGGATCGACGACGTGAACGGCTTCAACCTCGGCGGCGGCTGGTATGCCGTGGCGCTCGGGCCGTATGCGCCGGACGAGGCCGAGAACGTCATGGTTTCCCTGCGCGAACAGGGGCTTATCCCGCGTGACAGCTATGTCGCCGACAGCGCCAACTACCAGCAGCAATTCTGGCCCGTGGGCGCCAACCTGCTGGACGGTTCCGGCACCGACACGGCCGAGCCCGCCGAGGGCGTCACCACCGAAAGCGTCGAGGTGACCGAGCTGGCCGAGGCGCTCGCCGACACCGCCGCCGCGGCCGGCGACGACACCGAAACCGGGACCGACACCGACACCGCCGCCCAAACTGACACCGACACCCAGATCGCCCAGGCGGACACCGACACCCAGATCGCCCAGGCCGACACCGACACCACCACCAACACCACCGGCACGGGCCAGCCCGAGGTCGTCGCCGAACCCGAGATCCCCGAGGAAACCCAGTACGAGGCCCGCCAGAGCGAGGCGCAACTCAGCGCCGAGGAACGCCGCCAGCTCCAGATCGCGCTGGAATGGGCCGGCCACTACCAGGGCGCCATCGACGCCGCCATCGGCCCGGGCACCCGCGGCGCCATGGCCGACTGGCAGCGCTCCAACGGGCACGAACCCACCGGCGTCATGACCACCCGCCAGCGCGCCGAACTGCTGGGCCAGTACAATTCCGTGCTCGACGGGCTCGCCATCCGCACCATTCGCGACACCGAGGCCGGCGTGCAGATGAAACTCCCCACCGGCGTGGTCACCTTCGACCGCTACGAGCCGCCCTTCGCCCATTTCAACGCCAGCGGCGACATCCCCCAGGCCCGCGTCCTGCTGATCAGCCAGCCGGGCGACCGCAACACCCTGCTCGGCCTCTACGACATCATGCAGACCCTGCGCATCGTCCCCGAGGACGGCCCGCGCGAGATCTCCGGCAACAGCTTCTCGCTCACCGGTCGCAATGCCTCGATCGTCTCCCAGACCGAGGCCTCGCTCGAGAACGGCCACGTCAAGGGCTTCACCCTGATCTGGCCCGCCGGCGATGAGGATCGCCGCACCCGCCTGATGGCCGAGATGCAGGCCAGCTTCCAGCGCCTCGACGGCGTGCTCGACCCTGCCACGGGCGCCGAGGTGCAGCAGGATGTCGACCTCGTCTCCGGCCTCGAGATCCGCCAGCCCAAGCTGTCGCGCTCGGGCTTCTACGTCGACCAGTCCGGCACCGTCGTCACCACCCTCGAGGCGGTACAGGGCTGCGAACGCGTGACGCTGGACGAGGATTACAACGCCCGCGTCATCGGCATCGACGAGGCGCTCGGCATCGCCGTGCTGAAGCCGGTCGACGCGCTGGCGCCGATCGCCGTCGCCGCCTTCCAGGACACCCCGCCGCGCCTGCAATCCGACATCGCGGTCGCCGGCTATTCCTATGGCGGTGTGCTCGGCTCCCCCACCCTGACCTTCGGCCAGCTTGCCGATGCCAAGGGCCTCAACGGCGAGGAGAACCTCAAGCGCCTGGCGCTCGCCACGCTCGAAGGCGATGCCGGCGGGCCGGTGGTCGACGCCTACGGCGCGGTCGTGGGCATGCTGCTCCCGGCCAGCCAGTCGGGCCGCCAACTCCCCGAGGGCGTCAGCTTCGCCGCCGACGCCGCCGCCGTCCGCCAGGTGCTCGCCGATCTGGGCATCAACCCCTCCTCCACCAGCGGCGGCACCACCATCCCGCCCGAGACCCTCTCGAAACAGGCCTCCGGCATGACCGTCCTGGTCAGCTGCTGGGAGTAAGGCACAGCCCCCTCAAACGCCAAAGGCCCGGGCACCACCGCCCGGGCCTTTTCCATTCCGGTTCCCCAACCCCGTGCTTCTTCTGGCCGGAAATATCCCGGGGGAGACGTTGAATTTACATTGGAAATTCAACGTTGGGGGGAGAGCCCCCAGACCCGGCTCAGGTAGAAACAGCCGGCGTCACGTGGATAAGCGTCGGCCCGTCCGCCTCGAACGCCTTCATCACCGCCTGCGCCACGCCCTCGAGGCTGTCCGGCTTTTCCGCATGCGCCCCGTAGGCCTTGGCCAGCGCCACGAAATCGGGATTGATCTGGTCCACCGCCTTCGGCGCGATCTGCGCCCGGATCATGCTGTCCTCGATCTCCTTCAGCTTGCCATTGTCCCACAGCAGGATCGGAAGCGGCAGGCGAAGCTCCACCGCCGTCGCCAGCTCCTGGATGGTGTACTGGAACCCGTAGTCGCCGGCGATGCACAGCGTCGGCTTGCCCTTCCGCGCCACCGCGCCCCCGATCGCCGCCGGCAGCGCATAGCCCAGCGTGCCGAAGCCGAACGGGTGGTGCCAGTGGCCGGGCCGGTCCATCGGCCAGACCTCCTTGGCCGTATAGGCGAACTGCGTCATGTCGGAATAAAACATCGTATCGCCCGGCAGCACGTCGCGCAGCGCGTCGCAGATCGGCACGATCCCCGGCCGCTCGGCATCCGATTCCGCCCGCCAGCGCGCCTTGGCGGCGGCCACGTCGGCCTCCCGCCAGCCGGTCTTGGCCTCGAACCCGCCCACCGACAGGATCTCCCGCGCCAGCGCCGCGGCATCCGCCTGCAGCGCCAGTTCGGTGCCCGCCGCCGCGCGCAGCTCCTCGGGGTCGATATCCACCCGGATGAACCGCCCCTTGTAGCCCAGCTCGTCGCGCCACAGATCCACCTCCGACAGCTCGCTGCCCACGGCGATCACCAGGTCGGCCTTGGCGATCACGCTGGCGCTTTCCGGCCGCGCCAGGTAGGCGCCGTAATCCAGCGCATGCCCGGCGGCGATGCCGCGGCCCGCATAGGTGGTGAAACTCGCGGCCCCGGCCTGTTCGACCACCGCCTTCCAGTCCTTCGCGCCCTCGACGGCGCCGCCGCCGAACACGAAAAGCGGCCGCTCCGCCGCCTTCAGCGCCGCCACGATCCGCTCGGCCGCCGCCACCGGCCGTGTCTCGGTCTGCATCGCGGCCATCTCCGCCGGCGGCGCATCGGCCAGCCCCTCCAGCGCCCGGATCGGCACCTGGATATGCCGCGGCCGCTTGCGGCCCGTGGCGAACTCGGTCAGCGCCCGGTCGATCAGCCCATAGGCGCTTGTCGCATCCCGCGCCTCGAGGCTCCATTCGCACACGCAGGCCCCCGCCGCCTCCTGGTCCAGCATCTGGTGCAACTGCCCGCGCCGCCGCGCCGTCTCGTCAAGGCAGGACGAGATCGCCAGCACCGGCACGCTGTCGGAATAGGCCTGCCCCAGCGGCGTCATGATGTTGCACAGCCCCGGCCCGGTGATGATATAGGCCACCCCCGGCTTGCCGCTGGCGCGCGCATAGCCGTCGGCCATGAACCCCGCCCCCTGCTCGTGCCGGGCCAGCACATGAGTGATCCCGGCCTCCTCGATGCCGCGATACATCTCCTGGTTATGCACACCGGGAATTCCGAAAATCGTATCCACGCCGCGCGATTTCAGCATGTGGCTGATTTGGGCTCCGAGGGGTCTTTGGCTCATCAGGCTCTCCAGAAACTTATGGTAAACAGGACATAGACGGCGAAAAGCTCCAGCCGTCCGATCAGCATGCCAATGGTCAGGATCCACTTGGCAAGGTCGTTGAGGGTCGAATAGTTGCCCGCCGGGCCGATGATCTCGCCCAGGCCGGGGCCGATATTGGCCACCGCGGCGGCGGCCCCCGAAACGGAGGTGGTGAAATCGAGGCCGGTCATCCCCAGCGCCACCGACAACAGGCCCAGCGTGACCACGAAGAAGACGAAGAACGCCATGACCGAGTTCAGCACCTCCTCGCCCACCGGCCGTCCCTGGAAGCGCGGGGCGAAGATGCCGTGCGGCGCGTAGATGCGCCGCATCTGCGTGCTGATCGAGGCGAACAAAAGCTGGTAACGGAAAATCTTGATCGAGCACGAGGTCGATCCGGCACAGCCCCCGATCAGCCCGATGAAGAAGAAGATCGAGACAAGGAACGGGCCCCATTTCATGTAGTCGACGCTGGCATAGCCGGTGCCGGTGATGATCGAGGTGATGTTGAACATCGCCTCGCGCAGCGCCTGCTCGGGATGGTGCGGAAAGATGTTGACCAGCACCGCCGCCGTCACCGCCACCAGCACGGCGATGATCGCCAGGAAGACATGCACCTGGCTGTCGCGGAAAAGCGGCGTCACCCCGCCGTTCAGCATCTGCACGTAGCGCACGAAAGGCAGCGCCGCCAGCACCATGAAGACCGAGGCCACCCATTCCGCCGGCCCCTGGAACGTCCCGAACGAGGCGTCGTAATTGGAAAACCCGCCGGTCGAGACGGTGGTCAGCGCATGCACGATCGCATCGAATGTCTCCATGCCCGTGAACCGGTAGCACATCGCACAGGCCACGGTGATGCTGACATAGATGATCGAGATGCTCGAGGAAATCTCCGTCGCCCGCGGAAGGATCTTCCCCATGGTCTCGAACGCCTCCGAGCGGAAGATCTGCATGCCGCCCACCCGCAGCTCGGGCAGGAAAACCATCGCCACCACGATGATCCCGATCCCGCCCAGCCATTGCAGCAACCCGCGCCACAGCAGGATGCCGCGCGGCAGCTCGTCCAGCCCGGTGAACACGGTGGCGCCCGTCGTGGTCAGCCCCGACATCGCCTCGAAGATCGCGTCCACCACCCGCGCCTCGGTCGCGCCAAGCAGGAACGGGATCGCCCCGAAGATCGGCAGCGCCACCCAGACGCCGGTTGTCAGAAGGAAGGTCTGCTGAAGTGTCAGCCCCTCGCGCCCCCCGTTCCGGCACGCCAGGGCGACAAGCCCGCCCGACAGAACCGTCAGGATCGCGCTCTCCGCGAACACGGGCCAGTGACCCCGCCCATCGGCGATGTCCACCAGCATCGGCGCAAGCATGGTCAGGCCAAGGGCCATGACCAGAAGGCCGAGCACATATGCGACGGGGCGCAGATCCATAGTCAGGCGAAGCCTTGGCCGCGCCGCCGGACGGTGTCAAGCGCGTCCGGCCGGCGTGGTCACCCGCGCCACGTCATTTCGACAACGGCGGCGGCGGGGCCAAAACCCGCCCCCCGCCACCCGGTCAGATGTAGAACAGGTCGCCGGAGACGTAATATTGAATATAGTACCCCGTGAGGCCCAACTTGGCGAGTT
>NZ_JAVKFX010000058.1:0-23253 GCF_040223625.1 Roseovarius sp.
TCGTAGCGGCTGGCGATGAACCCCGCGAGGTAGAGCGTCCGGCGCACCTCGGCCCGGCCGCCCCAGATCCGGCGTCTGCCACGGAACCGGCCGCTGTCGCAGGCATGCGGCGCGAGACCCGCCAGTTTCGCGATGGCCCGGCGGTCGAGCCGGCCGAGCTCGGGCAGCCGAGCCAGCAGGCGCGCCGCCAGCAGCGGCCCGATACCCGGCATCGTCCGCAACAGCCGCGACCGGTCCGAGAGGGCCGCATCCGCCCCGATGACCGCCGCGATCTCGGCCTCGAGCTTCCCGATCCGGCGGCGCAGCACCGCGATCATGCCCTGCAGGTCGCGCCGCACGGACGGGTCGCGGGCCTGGTGCAGGCGCGTCACCTCGGCCTGCAGCATCGCGCCGAGATCGTCCCGGCGGCCCACCAGCGCGGCCAGCCGCACCCGGTCGGGATCGGCCGGCGGCGTCGGGCGCGGGGCGAGCGCCCGGCCCATCTCGGCCAGCATACGCGCATCGACCCGGTCGGTCTTGGCCAGCCGGCCGGTGGCGCGGGCGAACTCCCGCGCCTGCCGCGGATTGACCCGGGCGTAGACGACACCCGCCGCGTCGAGCGCCTCGGCCAGCGGGCGCTCATAGCCGCCCGAGGCCTCGAACACCACCAGCGCGCCCCGCGCCCGGGCCGCGAAGGCACGAAGCCCGGCGGCGCGCATCTGCACCCGCTCCGCCCGACCGGTGGAAAGAAAGAAGACGTCGATCCAGTCCTTGGCAATATCGACGCCGATGACATCTTGTGGCATAGTCATGGGGCCTGTCCTTGATCTGCGGGATCGGCTGGTTGCACAGCCCTCCCTGGCAACTGTTCAGGTTTGACAACGGTCGGCAGACGAGCCCCAGGCTACGCGACGGTCTCAAGGACCAAGGGTGGGACGGGGTCTCGCCTGCCGATACCGAATATCACACAGATCAAAGAGACAAGGGTGTGTTCGGCGCGATAAAGTGTGAGCCAGGACCGTTGCAGCGCCTCCCCACGGACCGGCGCTCGCCCGGCGGGGCACCGTTGCATGTCGTAGTTATCACACAGATTTCAGGAATGTATTGCCCGCCCCGGGCCTGACCCGGGGCCTCTGGTTGGCTTGAGGTCCCGGCTCGGGGGCCGGGACGGGGTCGCTCAGGACGTGAAGTTCTTCGCCACCTCGTCGCGGGTGTGGCGGAGTTCGGTCATGGCCTCTTCGAGCTGGGCGCGCTGGCGGTCGAGTTCGGCGAGTTTCCGGTCGGCCATCTCGACCCAGTTGCGCATCTGGGCCTCGGTGCCTTCCTCCTCGTAGATTTCCAGCCATTGGCGGATCTCCTCGAGCGCGAAGCCCCAGCGGCGGCCGCGCAGGATGAGGGTCAGGCGGGCCACCTCGCGCGGGCCGTAATAGCGGGCGCGGCCGTCGCGTTCGGGGCTGAGCAGCTCGATATACTCGTAATAGCGCAGGGTGCGCGGGGTCACGTCGAACTTCGCGCACATTTCCTTGAAGGTCAGACGGCTTTCCGGCATCGTTCAGGCTCTCCCTTCCGCGAAAGTAGAACCATGTGCCGCGCAGGGCAACTGCCGGTCTTGCGGGCCGGGGCGGTTCCGGCTCATAAAGGGCGCGCCACCGGACAGAAGGGGAGGCGCATGGGCGTCGACAAGACCAAGATCGCCGAGCAGTTCATCAAGGCCATCCCGCATTCGGAAGCGCTGGGCATGACGGTGACCCGGATCGACGAGGGGTTCGCCGCGATCGAGATGCCGTATGACGACCGGTTCGTGGGCGACCCCCGGACCGGGGTGATCCATGGCGGCGCGGTGTCGGCGCTGATGGATACCTGCTGTGGCGCGGCGGCGCTGAGCCATCCGGATTGCGGCGGCACCACCGCGACGATCGATCTGCGCATCGACTACATGCGCCCCGCCACCCCCGGCCAGCGCATCCGCGCCGAGGCCGAATGTTTCCACGTGACCCGCACCGTGGCCTTCGTGCGGGCGCGGGCGATGGATGACGATGCCGACCGGCCGGTGGCCACGGCGACCGGCACTTTCACGACGGGGAAGACCTGATGGCGCGCGAGAAGCCCGAACCGGTACAGGTGATCAAGCAGCGCCGCGACGCCGCGCTTCACGCGCTGGTGGACGGGGTGCCCTATATCCGGTTCCTCGGGATCGAGTTCGACCGGCGGGGCGACGAGCTGACCGCGATCATGCCGTTCAAGGACGACCTGATCGGCAATCCCGCGCTTCCGGCGATCCATGGCGGGGCGACGGCCGCCTTCCTCGAGGTGTCGTCGATCATCGGGCTGAGCTGGGCGATGCTGTGGGAGGAGATCGAGAGCGGGCGGCTGGACCCCGAGAAGCTGGTGGGGGGCGATCTGCCGAGCCTGCCCAAGACGATCAGCTTCACGGTGGATTACCTGCGCTCGGGCCTGCCGCGGGATGCCTATGCAAGGGCCCGGGTCAACCGTTCCGGCCGGCGTTACGCCTCGGTGCATGTGGAGGCGTGGCAGGACAACCGCGCCCGCCCCTTCGCCCAGGCGACGGGCCATTTCCTGATGCCGCGCGGGGATGGCTGAAGGGCCGCGCGCGGTCACGCATGGCCGTGTCCTGCGGATCGCGCTTCCGATCGTGATCTCCAATGCCACCGTGCCCATCCTGGGCGCGGTGGATACCGGCGTGGTGGGGCAGATGGGGCTTGCCGCGCCGATCGGGGCGGTGGGGATCGGGGCGGTGATCGTGACCGCCGTCTACTGGCTGTTCGGGTTTCTGCGGATGGGCACCACGGGCCTGACGAGCCAGGCGCTGGGCGCGGGGCAGGCGGGGGAGGTGGCGGCGCTGCTGACCCGGTCGCTGATGATCGGGCTGACCGGGGGCGTGCTGTTCATCCTGCTGCAGGGGCCGGTCTTCGACCTGGCCTTCCGGGTCTCGCCCGCCAGTGCCGAGGTTGAGGGGCTGGCGCGGGAGTACATGGCGATACGCGTGTGGAGCGGGCCCGCGCTGATCGCGATGTATGGCGTGACCGGCTGGCTGATCGCGCAGGAGCGGACGGGGGCGGTTCTGGCCATCCAGGTGGCAATGAACGGCCTCAATATCGTGCTTGATTTATGGTTCGTGCTGGGGCTCGACCTTGGGGTGGCGGGCGTGGCCTGGGCCACGTTCATTGCCGAGTGGTCGGGGCTGGCGCTGGGCCTGTGGTTCTGCCGGGCGGCGTTCCGGGTGCCGGCGTGGCGCGACTGGCCAAGGGTGTTCGACCGGGTACAGCTGAAACGGATGGCCAGCGTGAACCGCGATATCCTGTTGCGCTCGCTGATGCTGGAGACGGTGTTCGTGTCGTTCCTGTTCCTGGGCGCGGATTTCGGCGACGTGACGCTGGCCGCGAACCAGGTGCTGTTGCAGTTCCTGCATATCGTGTCGAACGCGCTGGACGGGCTGGCCTTTGCCGTCGAGACCATGGTGGGGCAGGCGGTGGGGCGGCGCGACGGCGCGATGCTCCGGCGCGGGGCGCTGGTGACGGGCTTGTGGGGGGTGATCATCTCGGTCGGGCTGGCGCTGGTGTTCTGGGCGTTCGGGGGGATGATCATCGACCTGATGGCCAAGGCGCCCGAGGTGCAGGCGGCGGGGCGCGAGTATCTTGTCTACATGGTGGTGGCGCCGGTGCTGGGGGTGGCAGCCTACATGCTGGACGGCATCTTCATCGGCGCGACGCGGGCCGGGGACATGCGCAACATGATGGCGGTGAGCCTGCTGGTCTACGGCGTGGCGGTGGTGCTGCTGGTGCCGTGGCTGGGCAATCACGGGCTGTGGGTGGCGCTTTTGATCAGCTTCGTGGCGCGCGGCGTGACGCTGGGGTTGCGCTATCCGGCGCTGGAGGCGGCGGCGCGGGGCTGAGGCGATCTTCAGGCAAAAGCTGATTGTCCTTCAGCCGGGCGGGGGCGGTTTATGCGTTGCCTTGGGGGCGCGGCGGGGCTTTGCTTGGGGGTGATCCCGAACCTGATGGAAAGCCGCCCATGACCGACCGTAGCTACTATTCCCCCGAGGGCGGCTTGCCGCCGCAGACCGGTTTGCTGACCGACCGGGCCGTGTTCACCGAAGCTTATGCCGTGCTGCCACGGGGGACGATGCGGGACATCGTGACCTCGCGCCTGCCGCATTGGGAGGGGACGCGGCTGTGGGTGCTGGCACGGCCGCTGTCGGGGTTTGCCGAGACGTTCTCGCATTACATCATGGAGGTTGCGCCGGGTGGGGGCTCGGAGCGGCCCGAGAGCAACGAGGAGGCCGAGGGGGTGTTGTTCGTGACCTCCGGCGAGGTGGTGGTGACGCTTGGCGGGGAAGAGCACCGGCTGGGCGAGGGGGGGTATGCGTATCTGCCCGCGGCCTGTGACTGGCGGCTTGCCAATGACGGTGAGGCGGTGGCGGTTTTCCACTGGATCCGCAAGGCCTATGAGCCGGTCGAGGGGCTGGGCTGGCCCGAGCCGGTCTTCGCCGACGAGAAGACGGTGGCGCCGCACCCGATGCCCGAGACCGAGGGGCGTTGGGCCACGACGCGGTTCGTCGATCCGGACGACATGCGCCACGACATGCACGTGACGATCGTGACGCTGGAGCCGGGCGCGGTGATCCCGTTCATGGAGACGCACGTGATGGAGCACGGTTTGTACGTGCTGGAGGGGAAGGCGGCCTACAAGCTGAACACCGACTGGGTCGAGGTGGAGGCGGGCGATTACATGTGGCTGCGCGCCTTTTGTCCGCAGGCCTGTTACGCGGGGGGGCCGGGGAAGTTCCGCTACCTGCTCTACAAGGATGTGAACCGGCATATGGCGCTGTGAGGCGGAGTTAACTCAAACTTTATCGGATCGCCCGATGCTGCCTTCCGCCGTGACACTTCGCGGCGAGAGGAGGTGAGCACGCTGAATGAAAGACCATTTAGAGCAGTCATGCTGGCCGTGGCGATCGCAACTCTGATCGTGGCCATCATGCAGCTTTGGACAGGGCTTTAGGGTTCTGGGCAAAGTAGGCCCCGCGTAGCTGACACTACGCGGGGCTGATTCCGGTGAAAGCACTGAAATCCCATTTAGAACAGTCCCAGTATTCTGCCAATTTCTTAAGATTTAGTAAAGGCGGGTGTGGTTCGAAGGTTAACCTCACCCCGGGCCGGGCGCGTCATGGGGCGATGCCGGTGCAGATCGACCCTGCCGCGCGTCTCCTAAGATTTCGTGAAGCCGCGCGGCGTTGCGCGGGTTTGATCAAATTTCGTGTCAGGGGCTGGCAAATCCGGCGGCGCGGGCGGACAGTCCGGCGAGAAGAGTCGCTTTTGCCGGAGAGGCCCCCATGACCGAGACCCCCATTCGCATCGCCCTGAACGGGTTTGGCCGGATCGGCCGGACGCTGTTGCGTATCCTGCTGCGCGAGGCGCCGGACGTGGAGCTGGTGCTGATCAACGATATCGAGCCGCTGGAGACCTGCGCCTATCTCTTCGAGTATGACAGCGTCTATGGCCCGTGGCCGGGCGAGGTGGCGACGGAGGAGGGTGCGCTGGTGGTGGACGGCCGGACGATCCCGTTTCACGCGGCGCCGGATTTGAGCGCGCTGGACCTGTCGGGCGTGGACCTCGTGCTGGAATGCACCGGCATGGGCGGCAAGCGGGCGGTGGCCGAGCGCGGGCTGGCGGCCGGGGCGAAGGCGGTGCTGGTCTCGGGGCCCTCGGCGGAGGCGGACGTGACGCTGGTGATGGGGGCCAACGAGGGCAAGCTGGGCGATGAGCGGATCATCTCGAACGCCTCCTGCACGACCAACGCGCTGGCGCCGCTGGTGCGGGTGCTGGACGAGGCCTTCGGAGTGGAGAGCGGGCAGATGACCACGGTGCATTGCTATACCGGCAGCCAGCCGACGGTCGACAAGCCCCGCGGCGCGCCGGAGCGCAGCCGGGCGGCGGCGCTGTCGATGGTGCCCACGACCACCAGCGCGCAGCACCAGACCGGGCTTGTCCTGCCGCACATGGCGGGGCGGATCGAGGCGCGGGCGATCCGGGTGCCGACGGCGAGCGTCTCCTGCATCGACCTGACCGTGCAGCTGCGCGAGGCGGTGACGGAGGCGGAGGTGAACGCGGTGCTGCGCGCGGCGGCGGAGGGCGCGCCCGTCTTCGGCTGGACCGAGAAGCCGCTGGTCAGTGCCGACCTGCGGGGGCGGCCGGAATCGATCGTGATGGTCGGGCCGGAGACCTCCGTCTCGACCGGAGGGTTGCTGCGGGTCTTCGGCTGGTACGACAACGAGTGGGGGTTTTCCTGCCGGATGCTGGACATGGCGCGGCTGATCGCACGGCGCTAGGGGGGCCAGCCCCCCACGTTGAAATCAGGAGACCAAGAAGAAGCATGGGGACCCCTTGTTTCTTCTGGCCGGAAATATCCCGGGGTGAGGCCGAAGGCCGAGGGGCAGCGCCCCTATTCGGCGGTGACGGTATAGGGGGTGTCGAACCAGTGTTCTTGAAGGTTCGGGCCCTCGCCGATGCGGTCGATCACGGCGAAGAGGCCGGGGGGCGCGAGGGGGGTGAGGACGCCGTGCCAGGTGTTGCGGGCGATCTGGATGCCTTCGCCGGGCTGGGTGAGGAAGGCGAGCGGCGTGCCGGGGCGGCCGCTTTCGTCGGGGGCGACGATGACGAGGAAGCTGGTTTCGTAGAGCGGCAGGAAGGCCTGGGAGCCCAACGGGTGGCGTTCGACCATGTCGAGCCGGTAGGGCAGGCTGCGGGGTTGGGCGTCGAACAGGCTGATGCCGGGGGTGCCGTCGGAGATGTCGGCCAGGGCCAGCGCGTGGTGGCGGCCGCAGAGGCCCTGGTTGATGAGCATATCCGGGTCCGGCCGGCGGGCGATGACGCTGCCGAAGGGGGCGAAGGCGGATTGCGTCAGGGGCCGGGCCGTGACGGTGGTCATGGCAGGATGTCCTGCAGGCGCAGCTCGGCGATGCGCTCGACCTGGGCGCAGGCGGTGGCGAATTCGACGCTGCTGTGATTGGCGAGGCGGGCTTCGAAGGCGGCGAGGATGCCCGCCTTGTCGTGGTCGCGCACGGCGATGATGAAGGGGTGGCCGTGCTTGGCGACATAGGCGTCGTTGAGCCGGGTGAAGGTGGCGCGCTCTTCGTCGGTGAGCATGTCGAGCCCGGCGGAGGCCTGTTCGGCGGTGGACTCGTTGGTCAGCCGGCCGGCGGCGGCGAGCTTGCCGGCAAGGTCGGGGTGGGCCTTGAGCACGGCGAGCTGCCTGTCGCGCGGGGCGGTGCGGAAGGCGCGGGCGAGGGCCGAGGCGAGGCCCGCCGCGCTGTCATGGGCCGGGCCGAGTTCGAGGTCGTAGGCGTCTTCGGCGACCCAGGGGGAATGTTCGAAGATGCCGCCGAAACGGGCGATGAAGGTGTCGCGGTCCATCTCGGAGGGGCGCTCGAGACGTTCGGGCGGATGGGTTTGGGCCCAGTGGCGGGCGATGTCGATGCGGCGGGCGACCCAGACGCCGTCATGCGCGGCGATGTGATCGAGGAAGCGCTGCAGGGCCATGACACGGCCGGGGCGGCCGATCAGGCGGCAATGCAGGCCGATGGAGAGCATCTTGGGCGCGCCGGCTTCTCCTTCCGCATAGAGCGCGTCGAAGCTGTCGCGGAGATAGGCGAAGAACTGGTCGCCCGAGTTGAACCCCTGCGGCGTGGCGAAGCGCATGTCGTTGCAGTCGAGCGTGTAGGGGATGATGAGCTGGTCGCGGCCGGAGAGGGTGACCCAGTAGGGGAGATCGTCGGCATAGGTGTCGGAGATGTAGTCGAACTGCCCCGTCTGCGCCGCCAGCGGCACGGTGTTGACCGAGCAGCGGCCGGTGTACCAGCCGCGGGGCTTCTCGCCGGTGACTTCGGTGTGGAGGCGGATGGCCTCGACCATGTCGGCATGCTCGGCCTCGGGCGTGTGGTCCTTGTAGTCGATCCATTTCAGGCCGTGGCTGGCGATTTCCCAGTCCGCGGCCTGCATGGCTATGACCTGTTCCGGGGATCGGGCGAGCGCCGTGGCGACGCCGTAGACGGTGAGGGGCAGGCCGCGCGAGGTGAAGAGCCGGTGGAGGCGCCAGAACCCGGCGCGGGCGCCGTATTCGTAGACCGATTCCATGTTCCAGTGGCGCTGGCCGGGCCACGGCTGGGCGCCGGGGATCTCCGACAGGAAGGCCTCGGAGGCGGCGTCGCCATGCAGCAGGCAGTTCTCGCTGCCTTCCTCGTAATTGAGGACGAACTGGACGGCGATCCTTGCCTCGCCGGGCCAGTGCGGGTGCGGCGGGGTGGGGCCGTGGCCGCGCATGTCGCGGATGTAGCGTTGGGGCATGGCGACGCCTTCCGTGAGTGGTGGATGCCGGTAGTCTAGACGAGGGCCTTGCCGGAGACTTTCCGATAAAACCTGAAGGACTTACAATGATTTCCTGCGTGACCGGGGCCCCGGTGCGCGGCAGGGTGGCGACAGGAGGACCGAAGAGATGGCCGGATATCTGACAACCCATGTGCTCGACACCGCGCGGGGCCGCCCGGCGGCGGGCATGACCGTGGAGCTTTACCGCATCGAGGGCGAAAAGCGCAGCCTTGTCAGGGCGTTGCAGACCAATTCCGACGGGCGGACGGATGAGCCGATATTGCCGGAGGCGGAGTTTCAGGTGGGCACGTACGAGCTGGTCTTCCATGCCGGGGATTACATCGATGCCCGGTTCTCGCCGCCGGACAGCCCGCGGTTTCTGGACGAGGTGCCGATAAGGTTCGGGATGTCGGAAGCGGTGCATTACCACGTGCCGCTTCTGGTGTCGCCGTTCGGGTATTCGACCTACCGCGGGAGCTGAGGTAGGCGAATCGGGGTTAACCGGTTGGAATGGCTTGGAAATGCCGCGTCGGTATCACGTCGGTATCACGTCGGTATTTTGTCGGTGTTTTTTCGGTTCATCGCGCGGGTTGATGTGGCGTTCGGTGGGGGGTGGCGCGAGATGTTGTGTGCGGTGCAACGGGGGTATGGTGGGTTGGCACACACCCTACGGGTCTTGGTTGGGTCGTCGGGGGGAAGCGGAGGTTTGAGGCCCCGGGTCAAGCCCGGGGCGGGGGTGCGAGTTTTCGGTTTGGTAGCAAGGTCGAGGGGTGAGCCTAAGTGCGGGCCGGTCTCGTTGCAGCGCGTCCCCACGGGCCGGCGCTCGTCAGGCGGGGTGGCAGGAGGTGATTGGCGAGGGTGCGAGGCCCCGGGTCAAGCCCGGGGCGGGGGGAACGTGGAGGGCGAGGCCCCGGGTCGGGGTCGGGGCGGGGAGCGGGAGGCGCTGGGCCCTGGTCCGGGGGCCGGGGCCGGGCGTGCGTGAAAAACCCCGGACAAGACTTTGTCTTTGCGGTGAATGTTTCTACGTATATGCCTGTGATGCAGCGGGCATGGAGAAGGTGATCAGGTGCTGAGGCGGCAGGGTACGGGCGCGACGCCGATGAGTTTTCTCTCGGGCGAGGGGGAGATGGCGCGGCGTATCCGCGAGCATGACTGGGCGGCGCATCCGTTCGGGGTGCCCGACGCGTGGCCGCAATCGTTGCGGGCGGCGCTG
This sequence comes from Roseovarius sp., assembly GCF_040223625.1. GTDB lineage: Bacteria > Pseudomonadota > Alphaproteobacteria > Rhodobacterales > Rhodobacteraceae > Roseovarius. The sequence goes on from NZ_JAVKFX010000058.1 coordinate 9,577, forward strand.
GGGATCTGCCTGAACTCGGCCTTTCCGACGGCGATCTACTGGGGGCCGGAGCTGCGCCTGCTGTACAACGATGCGTGGTCGGCCATTCCGGGCCCGCGCCATCCCGCCTGTCTGGGCGAGCCGGCGGCGGAGGTGTGGTCGGATATCTGGCACGTGATCGAGCCGCAGTTCGGCCGGGTGATCGAGACCGGCGAGGGCCTGTTCGTCGACGACCAGATGCTGCCGATGCGGCGCTACGGAATCGAGGAGGAGACCTACTGGTCCTACAGTTTCACGCCCATCCGCGGCGAGGACGGCACCATCGTCGGCATCTACAATTCCGGGCAGGAGACCACCGACAAGGTGCTGCGGCAGCGGCAGACGGCCTTCCTGCTGGAGGTGGGCGACCGGGTGCGCGAGCTGACCGGGGCCGAGGAGATCATGACCGAGGTCTGCCGGATGCTGGGCGAGCACCTGGGCGCGATGCGGGTGGGCATCCGCGAGCGCGACCCCTCGGCCGAGCTGTTCCCGGTGGCGCTGGAATGGCTGGCCGAGGGCGTCGCCCCCGCCGGGCCGGGGGTGCACTGGCCGTGGCTGGGCCGGCTGCGCGACGGGCTGGAGGCCGGCAAGGCCGTGAGGGTCGACCGGACGGCGGAGGTCGAAGACCAGCGGGCGCGCGAGATGTTCGCCCGGCTGGGGGCGGAGGCGGCGCTGGCGCTGCCCTCGTTCAAGTTCGCGAGCCTGAGCGCGGTGATGTTCGTGCATCGCGACAGGCCCCATGGCTGGACCGACGAGGAGGTGGCGACCGCGGGCCAGGTCTTCGGCCTCGCGACCCAGACGATCGAGCGCGAGCGGGTGCTGGCGCGGGAAAAGGCGATGCTGCAGGAGATCGACCACCGGGCGCGCAACCTACTGGGGATCTCGCAGGCGCTGGTGCGGCTGACCCGGGCGGAGGACGTGGCGGGGTACAAGACTTCGCTTCTGGAGCGGCTGACCGCGCTGGGCAAGACGCTGGGCATCCTGTCGGACGCCAAGTGGGTCGGCGCCGGGCTGCAGGAAGTGCTGGAAAGCGAGCTGGCGCCGTTCCTGTCGGAGGACGGGCGGGTCAGCCTGCACGGGCCGCGGGTGGTGCTGAACCCGTCGATGGTGCAGCCGGTGGCGATGGCGCTGCACGAGCTGACCACCAACGCGGTGAAATACGGGGCGCTGTCGGAGGACGAGGGCACGCTGGACATCGGCTGGGAGATCGGCGCGGACCGGGTGCTGCGGCTGGTTTGGCGGGAGCGGTGCGCCGCCGCCGCCGGGGCGGTGGAGCCGGAGACGGCGGGGTTCGGCACGCAGCTTCTGACGCTGGCGGTGGAGGACCAGCTTGACGGCAGCATCAGCCGCCGGGTGGAGGACGGCACGTTCGAATGCGTGCTGAGCCTGCCGATGCCGGAGGAGGCGGCGGAGGAGGCCGCGACGCCGACAGAGGCGGGGGCGCCGGGCTGATCTTTCGCTTTCGCCCGCGGCCGGATTGGGCCAGAAAGGGGCGAAAGAAGAGGGCGAAAATCAGGAGGGCAGGATGCGCAGGATAATGGTTGGCGCGGTGACGCTGGCGGTGCTGGCGGGGTGCAACACGCAGCCCACGCCGATGCTGATCGGGATGACCGGCCGGGCCGAGGTGGCCGGCGTGGAAGCGGGCGACATGCTGAAGCTCAGGGCCGGGCCGGGGCTGGGCTACGAGGTGATCGTGGGCCTGCCGAACGGGACGCTGATGCGGACGGGCGCGTGCAACCGGGTGGGCGGCACGGTCTGGTGCGAGGCGGCGCTGGACCGCGATCCGGGGACCAAGGGGTACGTGTCGGAGACGTATCTGCGGAAGTTGTGACGGGGGGTGGAGGTGGGTTGGCACCCACCCTACGGGTGACCGTGGCACGCGCCTTGCGGGGCGGATGATGTGCGAGGAGCCGGGACGGGTGACGGGTGAGGTTGAAACTGGATATCGGATTCGCCGGGTGCGGAGACGCGCGGGCGCCTGCCCGTGGGGTGGCGCTCACAACTTGTCCGGAGCGTGATTTATGGTAGCCAAGCACGTCCTCTCTCTCTGCGATGTGTGACATTCGCAAAAGCGCCAGCCCGTGGGGACGGGCAGGCGCTCGCGCGGCGGCCTTCGGCCTCGATTCCGCGCGGGGTAAAGGCCGCCGCGTGCGGCTCAGTGCAGAATTTCGCGATTGCCATACCGGTTGAGTGGCGGAACTAGCCGGTTTGTTCGCGAATGTCTGCCCAAGTCCTGATGGCTTCGCCCAGCAAGCGGTCTGCTGCAACGAGCGCATGGTCTATTTGGTCCGTTGTGATAGGACTTGAATAGGCCCGCCAGTCTGGTTTCTTTTTTGACCCGAAGTTCTTAAAGTATTCGCAGGTCAGCGTTCCGTCAGGTCGCATATGCCAAGCGCCGTGGACCGCCATATGACGATTGTCGATATCCCGGTCAACTTCATCCAATATCGCTGTCACGCGCTCAGGAAAAGTGACCTTTCCTCCGTTAATGGCCGAACGAAGGCCTTCGATCAGCGCTGGTGTTACCTTTCGTTGGGATAGTGCAGTATGAACATCTGCGTCATCTGTAACATCGTAACCTTCGGCATCAAAAAGTATATGCCATAGTACCTTTTCGAGATGCGCACAGGTTTGAACATACTTGCCCTGACGTAGCAAAATTTCGTCCGAGATAACACTGTTGATCCACATCTTCCCTTGCATACAGCTGCCCCCATTAGGTGTTTAATCCGCTTACCTAGGCCCCCTCACACCCGGCACATCCCCTTGATCGTCGCGGCGTGGACCGGGTCGGCGGCCAGCGTGTCGGCGGCCAGCGCGTGGGCGGTGGCGATCAGCTCCTCCGGCTCGGCTATGCGGTCGAAGAGGCCCCAGGCGAGGGCGGTTTCGGCGTCGACCTTCTGGCCGGCCATCAGGATCATGCGTGCCCGTGACGGCCCCACCAGCCGGACCAGGCGGCCGGGGTCGGAGGGCTGGGGCAGGAAGCCCAGCTTCATCACCGGGTAGAAGGCCTTGGCCGTGGGCACCGCGACGCGCAGGTCGCAGGCCAGCACCATGCCCATCGACCCGCCCGCGACGGTGCCGTTCAGGGCCGCGATGGTCAGGCCACGCAGGCCGGTGATGGCCGAGGAGAGCCGTTCCCAGGCGGAGCTTGTGGCCAGCCCGGCCTTCGCGGCCTCGAGGTCGGCGCCGGCAGAGAAGACCTTGCCCGTGCCGGTCAGGATCAGGGCGCGGGCCTCGTCGGCGCTTTCGGCGATGTCGGCCAGTTCGGTCAGCATCGGCTCGGTCAGGGAATTGGCCTTGTCGGGGCGGTCGATGGTTACCGTCCAGAGCCCGTCGGTCTTGTCGAGGCTGATCATGCGAGGCCTGCCCGGCGACGGATGTCGTCCTGTCGGAGGCTGACTTCCTCGCCGATGTAATCGTCGGCGTCGGGGCTGCACATCCAGAGGAGCGTCTTCGCGGGCCATTCGGGGGGGATGTGATCCTCCCAGTCCAGTTCCGAGACGGGGTTGACGCCGCTGGCCTTGATCTCGCGCTGCATCTGGGTGGCCACCGTGCCGGGCGAGAGACCCATGATGCGCAGGCCCGCGCCGCGGTTCTCGAGGTCGGCGCAGCGGGTCAGCATGGCGGCGCCGGCCTTGGAGGTGCAATAGTGGCTCCAGCCTTCCAGCGGGGCATGGGCGGCGCCGGAGGAGACGGTGATGATGGTGCCGGCGCCTGCGTCCTTCATCACCGGGATGGCGGCGCGCATGCCGTTGAATACGCCCTTGAGGTTGATGTCGATCACCTTGCCCCATTCCTCGGGGTCGATGGCGTCGAGATGGCTGATCGGTTCGATCACGCCGGCATTGCCGATCAGGATGTCGAGCCCGCCGAAGGCCTTCTGGCAGGCGGCGACCGCGGCCTCGACCTCCCAGTAACGGGAGACGTCGCAGGGGATGGCGACCGCCTGTTTGCCGATCTCGCCGGCGATCTCGGCGATGGCGTCGCCGTTGCGCGCGGCCAGTGCCACGTTCGCGCCCGCCTCGGCGAAGACCCGCGCCGCCGCCGCGCCGATGCCGCGGCTGGCCCCGGTGATGAGCACCGTCTTGCCGACGACCGTCTCTGTCACACTCATTTCGTACCTCCCTGCATTCAATCCCGCTAATCTCGGACACGTGCGGCCGGGCAACTATGTCTTGACCCGGCCCGTGCTTGGGCAGAAGCTATACTCGAATTTTAAAAACGGAAGGGTTGATGATGACATCCTGGAGGAGAACTGCCGCGTCGGTGGCCGCGCTTTGCGTCATTTCGGGCGGGACCGCGGCCTATGCCGACGTGACGGCCGAACAGGTCTGGGCCGATTGGCGCGATTACATGAAGGACGCCGGCTATACGCTGGAGGCGACCGAGAACCGGTCGGGCGACACGCTGACGGTCAGCGGCATCAGCATGACGTTCGAGGTGCCGGAAGAGGACATGACGATCGACATGTCGATGGGCGACATGAACTTTGTCGACAATGGCGACGGGACGGTGTCGATCACCGTGCCGCCGAGCCTGCCGATCGACATTTCCGTCGATGCCGAGGATGGCGAGGACGTGGAGATCGGGATCGACTATGCCACCGAGGGCCTGTCGATCGACGTCTCGGGCGACCCGGAGAACATGACCTATGCCTATTCCGCCGCGAGCCTCGCGCTGACGCTGGTCAGCCTGAACATCGAGGGCGAGGACGTGCCGATGGACGAGTTCGGCCAGGCCGAGTTCCGGATGGCCGATGTCGAGGGCACGACCGAGATGTCGGTGGGCAACCTGCGCAACTCGGTGCAGAAGTTCACCACCGGCGCGGTCAGCTACGTGATGGATTTCAACGAGCCCGACGATGGCGACGGCCGCTTCGTGATCCGCGGCGAGGCCGACGGCATGCAATTCGACGGCACCGCCAGCCTGCCCGCCGACATGGACCCCGAGCAGATGGCGGCGGCGCTGAAGGCGGGCTTCGCCTTCGACGGCAGCTTTTCCTTCACCAACGGCTCGTCGAACTTCAACTTCAAGGACGGCGAGGAGACGGTGCAGGGCGCGAGCAGCTCGGGCACGGGTCAGCTTGGCCTGAAGATGGACGAGAGCGGCCTCAGCTATTCGGGCGAGGGCACGGACATCACCATGTCGATGGCCGGGGCCGAGATACCGTTCCCGCTGGAGCTGGCGATGCAGCAGGCCGGGTTCAACCTGACCATGCCGGTGACCGCCGGCGAGGAGGAACAGGATTTCGCGCTGGGCCTGACGCTGGGCGATTTCACCATGTCCGACCTGATCTGGGGCATCTTCGACCCGAGCGGGCAGTTGCCGCGTGATCCGGCGACGGTGGCCTTCGACGCCACCGGCACGGTCAAGCTGCTGGTCGACCTGCTCGACCCCGAGGAAATGGAGCGTGTCGAGGAGGGCGAGGCGATGCCGGGCGAGCTGAATTCGCTCGACCTCAACAGCCTGACGATCAGCGCGGCGGGTGCCGAGCTGACCGGCGATGGCAGCTTTACCTTCGACAACAGCGACCTGACCACCTTCGAGGGGATGCCGGCGCCGACCGGGTCGGTGAACCTGATGCTGGTGGGCGGCAACGCGCTGCTCGACAAGCTGGTGGCCATGGGCTTCGTGCCCGAGGAGCAGGCCGCCGGGGCGCGGATGATGATGGGCCTCTTCGCCGTGCCGGGCGATGGCGAGGACACGCTGACCTCGACCATCGAGGTCAAGGGCGACGGCCAGATCCTCGCCAACGGGCAGCGCATCAAGTAACGCGCCTGGCGTGATGGAAACGGGGAAGGCTGCAATCGGACGGTTGCAGCCTTTTCCTTTGGGGGTGTCGCCCCGTGCGCATCATGAGAAGGGTATCGGAGCTGGGGAATGAAGGGTCACGACATCATGAGACCTGCCGCGCGTTTTCTTGCGTCGTTTGCGCTGATGGTCAGACTGGTGTCCCCATTGAAGGCCCAGACCCCCGGCGCGGGGTCGGATTGCTTCGAGCGTCCGACCGCCTCGGCGGCTCTCCGTAACAACGGTGACTCCGTGGCGGTTCCGGGCCTTTTGCCACGGGTTCGAATCCCCGTGGAAGGGTTTCTGGAACTCGTGCCGGCGCCGGGCCGGGAAGACGGCGACCGGGCCCTGGCCCCTACCGGTGATTTCACCAACGCGGTGGGCCCGTATGACCCGGTGTCCCGGCGGCTCTACCTCTGGGCGTATTCCAAGGTCGGCTGGATCGAGGTCTATCAGCGTTCCGGAACATGGCTGTTCGGCGAGGGCGGAAAGCTCCGCCCGCGGCTGTATAATAGCTCGCAAGACGGCAAGGGTGATTCAGTGAGGCATGTCCGGAGGAGCGAGGTGCTGGGGCTTCAGTTCTACGGGGGGTGGACGGCCGAGCACTGGCTGACGGGCTGGCGATCCTATCGGTTCTACCAGATCAGCGGGGCCGGGATGACGCGGGTGCCCGAGATCGAGGCCAGGGAGTTGGGGTATCTCGGTGATGACCCGGTGGCGGGGATGGCCGTTCTCGTGCCGGCGGAGGGGGCGTGGGCGGACCGGGTGGGCGGCCTGGTCTGGTATGACGGGAGCCGGGTGATCGAGCCGGGGCCCGGCGAGGCCATACCCGACACGCACTGCAGGTAGCTGATCCCGGGCCTGTATGCAGCGTGCAGACGGGGGTAGATGCCGGGGGGCCATGACAGGATATCGTGAGATGGCGGGCACACCGTGACCTCGACCATCGAGCTGAAGCCGGGCGGCGTGATCGCGGCCAACGGCCAGCGCGTGCGCCAAGGCGGCTGGCCCCAGGGGCCGAGGGGCACGGGCTTGCACGGGCGGGCGCGGCGGTCTACCTGTTCCCGGCAATCAGGAAAGGCAGGGCATGACCGACACGCTGGAGAACATCACCGCGGCCTTGATCGACGCCGCCCGCAAGGCCGGGGCCGACAGTGCCGACGCCATCGCGCTGAAGGGCAGCGCGGTGACGATCGACGTGCGGGCCGGAAAGCTGGAGCAGGCCGAGCGGTCGGAGGGCACGGATATGGGCCTGCGGGTGCTGGTGGGCCGGCGGCAGGCCTGTGTCTCGGCCTCGGACACGCGGGACGAGACGATCGGCGTGCTGGCCGAGCGGGCCGTGGCGATGGCGCGCGAGGCGCCGGAGGATCCCTATGCCGGGCTGGCCGATCCGGGGCAGCTTGGCACGGGCTGCGAGGCCGGGGCGCTGGAACTGGCCGATCCGGGCGAGGAGCCCTCGCCCGAGGTGCTGCAGGACGAGGCGCTGGCGGCGGAGGCCGCGGCGCTGGGGGTGACGGGCGTTAGCCAGGTGCAGTCGTCGACCTCGGCCTGGTCGCGGCGGGCGGTGCACATGGCGGGCTCGAACGGGTTTTCCGGCGGGTACGAGCGCACCGATGCGGCGATCCATTGTTCCGCCATTGCCGGCAGCGGCACGGGGATGCAGCGCGACGCCGATGGCGACAGCCGCATCTTCCGGGGCGATCTGCGGAGTGCCGCGGATATCGGCCGGGTGGCGGGCGAGCGGGCGGCGTCGCTGCTGGGGGCGAAGCGGCCGAAGACAGGCGCCTACCCGGTGCTGTTCGACGAGCGCATCGCGGCCTCGCTGATCGGGCATTTGCTGGGCGCGGCCGATGGCAGCGCCGTGGCGCGGGGCCAGTCCTGGCTGCGCGGGCGGCTGGGCGAGCCGGTGCTGCCCGCCGGGCTGAGCGTGATCGAGGATCCGCACCGGCCGCGGGTGACGGGCTCGCGCCCGTTCGATGCGGAGGGGCTGCCGACGCAACGGCGGGCGCTGGTGGATGAGGGAGTGCTGACTGGCTGGATCCTGGACCTCTCGACGGGCCGCAAGCTGGGGATGGAGAGCACCGCGAACGCCAAGCGCGGCACCTCCGCCCCGCCGAGCCCCGGCCCGTGGAACATCGCGCTGACCCAAGGCACGCAGAGCCGCGACGACCTGCTGCGCGAGATGGGCACCGGGCTGCTGGTGACCTCCATGATCGGGGCGACGATCAACCCCAACACGGGCGATTACTCGCGCGGGGCCTCGGGGTTCTGGGTGGAGAAGGGCGAGATCACCTACCCGGTGCAGGAATGCACGATCGCCGGGAACCTGCCGGAGATGCTGCGCAACATGGTCCCGGCCAACGACGCGCGGCCGTGGCTGAGCCGCGTGGTGCCATCGCTTCTGGTCGAGGGGCTGACGCTTGCCGGGGAGTGACCTTGCCCTGCTGATCGACGCGGCGCGGCAGGCGGGCGAGGTGGCGGCGGGCTTCGCCGCCGAGACGGCGAAGCGCTGGGACAAGCCGGGTGGCCTGGGCCCGGTGACCGAGGCCGACCTTGCCGTGAACGACGTGCTGGAGCGGGTGCTGCGCGGGGCGCGGCCCGACTATGGCTGGCTGTCGGAGGAGAGCGAGGACGGCGCGGCGCGGCTGGCCTGCCGGCGCACCTTCATCGTCGACCCGATCGACGGCACGCGGAGCTTCATCGAGGGCTCGGGCACCTGGGCGCATTCGCTGGCGGTGGTGGAGGAGGGCACGGTGACGGCGGGCGTCGTCTTCCTGCCGATGCGCGACAAGCTTTACGCCGCCGCGACGGGGCAGGGGGCGACGCTGAACGACCGGCCGCTGAAAGTCTCGGACCGGACGGAGCTGACCGGCGCCTCGGTGCTGGCGGCCAAGCCCGTCTATGCGCCGCAGCACTGGCGCGGGGCGGTGCCGGAGGTGAAGCGCATCTACCGCCCGTCGCTGGCCTACCGCCTCAGCGTGGTGGCGGAGGGGCGGGCCGACGCGATGTTCACCCTGCGCCCGACATGGGAATGGGACGTGGCCGCCGGCGACGTGATCCTGCGCGAGGCGGGGGCGGCCACCTCGGACCGGGCGGGCGAGCGGCTGGTCTTCAACAACCCCCATCCGCAGGTCAACGGCATCGTCGCCGCCAACCCGGCGCTGCACGGGGCGATCACCGGCGCGCTGGTGGTCTGACCCGGCCCGCTGGGGCACGCCCCTCGCGGTGCAATCGAGATTGCCTTTTCTTCTTGGTCGCAATACTCCGGGGGGAGCGTTGAAATCTTCGATTTCAACGTGGGGCGCTGGCCCCCCCTGTTTCGGTCGGATCGCCCGAAGGGCGGTCCGATCCCTTTTGAGTTCCGACGGGAAGCCCCGAAGAATGGCCCGATCCGACAACCTGACCGGTGCGCTGCTGATGATGGCGTCGATGGCGGCCTTCACGCTGAACGACACCATGATGAAGCTGCTGGCGGGCGAGATCCCGCTGTTCCAGGTGCTGTTCCTGCGCGGCGTTCTGACCACGCTGGCGGTGGCGGCGATCGCGTGGTGGATGGGGGCGCTGAAGGCGCGGGTGTCGCGGCGCGACCGGTGGGTCATCTTCTGGCGCACGGTGGGCGAGACCGGGGCGGCCTATTTCTTCCTGACCGCGCTGTTCAACATGCCGCTGGCCAACGTGACCGCGATCCTGTCGGCGCTGCCGCTCACGCTGACACTGGCCGCCGCGCTGTTCCTGCGCGAGCCGGTGGGCTGGAAGCGGCTGGCGGCGATCGTGGTGGGCTTTGCCGGGGTGATGCTGATCGTCCGGCCGGGGGCGGCGGATTTCAACCTGTTCTCGCTCTACGCGCTGACCGCGGTGGGATTCGTGACGCTGCGGGACCTGTCGACGCGGCGGCTGTCGAAGGAGACGCCGTCGATGCTGGTGACGCTGATCACCTCGGCCGCGATCATGGTGTTCTTCGGGCTGGGCAGCCTTGCGGGCGAGTGGGTGCCGATGGACGCCCGCGCGCTGGGGCTGACCGGCGGGGCGGCGTTCATGATCATCGGCGGCTACCTGTTCTCGATCATGGTGATGCGGGTGGGCGAGATCGGGTTCACCGCGCCGTTCCGCTATACCGGGCTGATCTGGGCGCTGGTGCTGGGCTGGCTGGTCTTCGGCGACTGGCCCGAGACGATCACCCTGGTGGGCGCCGCGATCGTGGCGGGCAGCGGGCTTTTCACGCTCTACCGCGAGTCGCGGCTGGCCCGGGCCGAGCGCATCGCGCAATCCGCCCCCACGCGGCCGCGAGGGATGTAGACGGGCCGGGCGGGCCCGCATGCGCCCGGCGCATGACGGGTTTACCCCGGCACAAACCCGGCACAAACCCGCGCGCGAGGCTGTTGACAACGATTCCGACTCCGCCTATACGCCGCTCCATCCCGGCCAAAGGGGCCTTCCCCGAGAGCCGATATCAGAACTGTAGTGGTCATGATCCGGGCGGTGAGCGCCCCGATCCTCTGGAATTCCACCGCGTCGTACCGGCAGGTTGCAGGGTACGGGTGCGGTTATTGCGTTTTGCGGACGCGTAAGGCGCGCATTTTGATGAAACCCGCACGGGGATGCCCGTGCAGACACATGTGTTGAGAGACGGGGAAAGAGACCCAATGCCAACGATCCAGCAGCTGATCCGCAAGCCGCGGCAGCCGAAAACAAGAGCCACCAAATCCATGCACCTGCAGGGCTGCCCGCAGAAGCGTGGCGTTTGCACGCGCGTCTACACCACGACGCCGAAGAAGCCGAACTCGGCCATGCGGAAGGTTGCCAAGGTGCGCCTGACCAACGGCTACGAGGTCATCAGCTACATCCCCGGTGAAAGCCACAACCTTCAGGAACACTCTGTCGTCCTGATCCGCGGCGGCCGTGTGAAAGACCTTCCGGGCGTCCGTTACCACATCCTGCGCGGCGTGCTCGACACGCAAGGCGTCAAGGACCGTAAGCAGCGCCGCTCGAAATACGGCGCCAAGCGTCCGAAGTAAGAGGAAGAGAAGATGTCCCGCCGTCACGCTGCTGAAAAACGCGAAATCCTGCCCGACGCCAAGTTCGGCGACCGGGTTCTGACGAAATTCATGAACAACCTGATGATCGACGGCAAGAAATCCGTTGCCGAACAGATCGTCTACAACGCGCTCGACCGGGTCGAGGACAAGGTCAAGCGCGCGCCCGTCGAGATTTTCCACGAGGCGCTCGACAACATCAAGCCGTCGGTCGAGGTTCGCTCGCGCCGGGTTGGTGGCGCCACCTACCAGGTGCCGGTCGAGGTTCGCCCGGAACGCCGCGAAGCGCTGGCCATCCGCTGGCTGATCAACGCCTCGCGCGCCCGCAACGAGAACACCATGGAAGAACGCCTCGCCGGCGAGCTGCTGGATGCTGTGAACAGCCGCGGCTCGGCCGTGAAGAAGCGCGAAGACACCCACAAGATGGCCGAAGCCAACAAGGCCTTCAGCCACTACCGCTGGTAAACCCTAGAGGCATCTGACCAATGGCACGCGATTATCCGCTGGAACGCTACCGCAACTTCGGCATCATGGCCCACATTGATGCCGGCAAGACCACGTGTTCGGAACGCATCCTGTTCTACACCGGCAAGTCCCACAACATCGGCGAGGTGCATGACGGCGCCGCGACGATGGACTGGATGGAGCAGGAACAGGAACGCGGCATCACCATCACCTCGGCCGCGACCACGACCTTCTGGCAGTGGCAGGAAGACCCGACCAAGGAAGGGACCTCCGACACCAAGTACCGGATGAACATCATCGACACGCCCGGCCACGTCGACTTCACCATCGAGGTGGAGCGTTCGCTGGCCGTGCTCGACGGTGCGATCTGCGTGCTGGATGCCAATGCCGGTGTCGAACCCCAGACCGAGACCGTCTGGCGCCAGGCCGACCGCTACAAGGTGCCGCGCATCGTCTTCGTCAACAAGATGGACAAGATCGGCGCCGACTTCTTCAACTGCGTCGAGATGATCGAAAGCCGCACCGGCGCACGGGCGGTTCCGATCGCCCTGCCGATCGGCGCCGAGAACGAGCTGGAAGGCACCATCGACCTCGTGACCATGGAAGAATGGGTCTGGAAGGGCGAGGACCTGGGCGCGTCCTGGACCCGCGGCCCGATCCGCGACGAGCTCAAGGACGTGGCCGAGGAATGGCGCGGCAAGCTCATCGAGAACGCCGTCGAGATGGACGACGACGCGATGATGGAATACCTGGAAGGCAACGAGCCCGACATCCCCACCCTGCGGAAACTGATCCGCAAGGGCTGTCTGTCGCTGAGCTTCGTGCCGGTTCTGGGCGGTTCCGCCTTCAAGAACAAGGGTGTGCAGCCGCTGCTGAACGCCGTGGTCGACTACCTGCCCAGCCCGATGGACGTGGTCGATTACATGGGCTTCGCGCCGGACGACGAGACCGAGACCCGCAACATCGCGCGCCGCGCCGATGACAAGATGCCGTTCTCGGGCCTTGCGTTCAAGATCATGAACGACCCGTTCGTGGGCTCGCTCACCTTCACCCGGATCTATTCCGGTGTTCTGAAGAAGGGCGACAACATCATGAACTCGACCAAGGGCAAGAAAGAGCGCATTGGCCGGATGATGATGATGCACTCGAACAACCGCGAGGAGATCGAGGAAGCCTTTGCCGGCGACATCATCGCGCTGGCGGGTCTGAAGGACACCACCACCGGCGACACGCTCTGCGATCCGAAAGAGCAGGTCGTTCTGGAAACCATGACCTTCCCGACCCCGGTGATCGAGATCGCCGTCGAGCCGAAGACGAAGGCCGACCAGGAGAAGATGAGCCAGGGCCTGGCGCGGCTTGCCGCCGAGGACCCGTCCTTCCGCGTCGAGACCGACCTCGAGTCGGGCCAGACCATCATGAAGGGCATGGGCGAACTTCACCTCGACATCCTCGTCGACCGCCTCAAGCGGGAGTTCAAGGTGGAAGCCAATATCGGCGCCCCGCAGGTGGCCTATCGCGAGACCATCGGTCACGAGATCGAGCACACCTACACCCACAAGAAACAGTCGGGTGGCTCGGGCCAGTTCGCCGAGGTCAAGATGATCATCAGCCCCACCGAGGCGGGCGAAGGCTACAGCTTCGAGAGCCGCATCGTCGGTGGCTCGGTGCCGAAGGAGTACATCCCCGGCGTCGAGAAGGGCATCGAGAGCGTCATGGACAGCGGCCCGCTGGCCGGCTTCCCGGTGATCGACTTCAAGGTCGCGCTGATCGACGGCAAGTACCACGACGTCGACTCGTCGGTCATGGCCTTCGAGATCGCCGCCCGGATGTGCATGCGTGAAGGTCTCCGCAAGGCCGGCGCCAAGCTGCTCGAGCCGGTCATGAAGGTCGAGGTGATCTCGCCGGAGGAATATACCGGCAACGTCATCGGCGACCTGACCAGCCGTCGCGGCCAGGTGTCGGGGCAGGAGCCCCGCGGCAACGCCATCGCGATCAACGCGAACGTGCCGCTGGCCAACATGTTCGGCTATATCAACACGCTGCGTTCGATGTCCTCGGGCCGCGCGCAGTTCACGATGCAGTTCTCGCATTACGATCCGGTTCCGCAGAACATCTCGGACGAGATCCAGGCGAAATACGCTTAACGGGATGCCGGGCTGAAGCCCGGCCTACCCACCCACCGTAGGCCGGGCGTCAGCCCGGCACCCGAAAAGACAAGGAGGCCATCATGGCAAAGGAAAAGTTTGACCGTTCGAAACCGCACGTGAACATCGGCACGATTGGGCACGTTGACCACGGCAAGACGACGCTGACCGCGGCGATCACCAAGCAGTTCGGCGAGTTCCGGGCGTATGACCAGATCGACGCG
>NZ_JAVKFX010000059.1:0-32455 GCF_040223625.1 Roseovarius sp.
CGTTGCAATTATGGTGGCGCTAACAGGGCGGTAGGGCGGCGAGCGTGCGCGGGAATTGGCGCGGAGGCGGGCGGGCGGGCGATTTCTCTCAGCAGGACTGGCCGAGGGGGGAGAAGGTGGGGACCCGCCCCGGGCCTGACCCGGGGCCTCTGGCGGCGCGAGGTCCCGGCTCGGGGGCCGGGACGGGTTGGACTGCACGGGGTTTGCGGAGTGATACACGCCCGGCGGCAGGCTGCGGCGGGATGAGAAAGACAGTTGCTACGGGACTGCAGTGGGAGGTCCCGGCTCGGGGGCCGGGACGGGGGGTCAGCCTTCCAGCGCGGCGACGCCGGGGAGGGTCTTGCCTTCCATCCATTCGAGGAAGGCGCCGCCGGCGGTGGAGATGTAGCTGAAGTAATCCGCCGCGTCGGCCTGGTTGAGCGCCGCGACGGTGTCGCCGCCGCCGGCGACCGCGATGAGCTTGCCGGAGTGGCAGAGCCCCGCCGCGTGGGCCGCCGCGGCGTTGGTGGCGCCGTCGAAGGGGGGTGTTTCGAACGCACCGAGCGGCCCGTTCCAGATGAGGGTCGCCGCGCGGTCCATGGCCTGCGTGATGTGGAACACGCTGTCGGGGCCGGCGTCGAGGATCATGGCCTCCTCGGGGCAGTCCTCGGTGCGGACGATCTCGAAGGGGGCGCCTTCGCGAAGGTCTTCGGCCACCACCACGTCGCGGGGCAGGATCACCTCGCAGCCGGTGGTCGCGGCCTTCAGGGCGATGGCGCGGGCGGTGTCGGCCATGTCGTGCTCGCAGAGCGAGCGGCCCACGTCGAGGCCTTGCGCGGCGAGGAAGGTGTTGGCCATGGCGCCGCCGATGACGAGGATGTCGACCTTTTCGATCAGGTTGGACAGGAGGTCGAGCTTGGTCGAGACCTTGGCGCCGCCCACGACCGCCATCAGCGGGCGGTGGGGATTGCCGAGGGCGTTTTCCAGCGCCTCGAGTTCCGACTGCATCAGCCGGCCGGCGCAGGCGGGCAGGAGGCGGGCCAGCGCCTCGGTCGAGGCATGCGCCCGGTGGGCGGCGGAGAAGGCATCGTTGCAGTAGACATCGCCGAGGGCGGCGATGCGGCGGGCGAAGTCTTCGTCATTGGCCTCTTCGCCGGGGTTGAAGCGGATGTTTTCCAGCAGCAGCACCTCGGCGGCGCGGGCCTCCTCTGTCAGGTTTTCGGCCCCGTCGAGGGTTTCGATGAACTGCACCGAGTGGCCGAGCGCGTGTTCCAGCGCCGGGACGAGCTGGCGCAGGGTCATGCTGTCGACCACCTTGCCCTTGGGCCGGCCGAAATGCGCCAGCAGCATGGGCTTGCCGCCCTTGTCGAGGATGGCCTGCACGGTGGGCACGATCCGGTCGATGCGCGTGGTGTCGGTGACCTGTCCGTTTTCCACCGGCACGTTGATGTCGACCCGGGTCAGGACCGTCTTGCCGTCGAGGTCCATATCGTCGAGGGATTTCCAGCTCATGGCCCGCCATCTCTTTCGGTTGGAAGAAACTCGCGCCCCTATTGGCGCCTTGCGGCTGGGGCGTCAACCTCTGCCGCGCGGGGGGAGCGCCAACATGCGCAACGGGGCGGTGGCGGCTTGGCATTCGCGGGGATAGGTCTTAGGACTCCCGGCACGTAGATTGACAGGAGGGCCCGATGGCCGACATCAACGACCCGGAAAACACCATTCTGATCGAGCTGAAGGATGGCACGGTGACGATCGAGCTCATGCCCGACATCGCCCCCGGCCATTGCGAGCGGATGAAGGAGCTGGCCCGCGCCGGCGCCTATGACAACGTGGCCTTTCACCGGGTGATCGACGGGTTCATGGCACAGACGGGCGACGTGAAGAACGGCAACATGGAGCAGGATTTCAACCTGCGCCTGGCCGGAACGGGGGGCAGCGACAAGCCCAACCTGAAGGCCGAGTTCAGCCGCATCCCGCATGACCGCGGCACGATCGGCGCGGCGCGGAGCCAGAACCCGGACAGCGCCAACAGCCAGTTCTTCATCAACTTCAAGGACAACCATTTCCTGAACGGGCAGTACACGGTCTATGGCCGGGTGATCGACGGCATGGAGCATGTCGACGCCATCACCCGCGGCGAGCCGCCGCAAAACCCCGACCGGATGATCAGCATGAAGGTGGCCGCCGATGCGTAAGCTTGCGATTGCGTTCAGCCTTCTGGCCTCGCCCGCGCTGGCGACGGGGCTGGAGATCGAGGTTTCGGGAGAGGCCAACGGCACGATCACCATCGACCTGCTGGAGGACGTGGCGCCGGGGCATGTGGAGCGGATCACCACACTGGCCGAGCAGGGTGCCTATGACGGTGTCGTCTTTCACCGGGTGATCGACAGTTTCATGGCGCAGACCGGCGACGTGGAGTTCGGCAAGCTCGAGGGCGGCGACATGCGCCGGGCCGGGATGGGCGGCAGCGACATGCCCGATCTCGAGGCCGAGTTCAGCGACGAGCCCTTCGAGCGCGGCGTGGTCGGCATGGCCCGCAGCCAGGACCCCGACAGCGGCAACAGCCAGTTCTTCATCATGTTCGCCCCGGCGACGCATCTGAACGGGCAATACACGGTTGTCGGCCGGGTGACGGACGGCATGGACGTGGTCGACGCCATCAAGCGCGGCGAGGGGCAGAACGGCGCGGTGATCGGCCAGCCGGACGTGATGACCAGCGTGACGGTCACCGACTAGGCGTATCGCGCCGCCCGAACATGTGCCCTTGCGGGCGGCCCGGCTTCGCCATAGGGTCGCCCGCGAGGAGACCCTGACGACCCCATGCGCGCCCCGTTCGCGATGAACATCGCCCGCCTGTTTTGCGCCGAGACCGCCCTGGCCGAGACCGGCCGGATCGAGGGTCGCTTCCCCGTTTCACCATGTCCTGCCGCCCTGGCCCATCCCCCGCGCCGGATCTGTCCGCGCGTGTCATTCCCGGATTCCTGATACATGAACCCATACCGCCCGACCGGATACGAGCCGCTCGACACGCTGAAACCCGTGGCCGAGGGGCTGTGGCTGATCGACGGGCCGGCGCATGTGCGCGGGGGCATTCCCTATCCGACGCGGGCCACGGTGGTGAAGCTGACGGATGGCAGGCTGTGGGTGCATTCGCCGACGCCGCTGACGAAGCGGCTGCGGGCGGAGGTGGATGCGCTGGGGCCGGTGGGGCACCTGGTGGTGCCGAACCATGCGCATGAGGCGCATCTGGACGGCTGGACGAAGGCCTATCCGGAGGCCACGTGCTGGGCGCCGCCGGAGGCGGGGGTGGCGGGCGCGCGGGAGTTGCAGGCCAGTGGGGCCGAGGCGGCGTGGGCCGACGAGATCGACCAGATCACCGTGCGGGCGGGGCGGAAGCTGACGGAGGCGTGTTTCTTTCACCGCGCCTCGCGCAGCCTGATCGTGGCCGACCTGATCGAGGCGATCGAGACGCAGCACATGCCGGCCTACCTGCGGCCGGTCTTCTGGCTGTCGGGAACCGACAGCAGTTCGGCGCATATGCGGCCGCGCTATCGCTGGGCGCTGAAGCGCGAGGACAAGGCGGCGCTGGCGGATGATGTGGAGGTGATGATCAAGTGGCGGCCGCGGCGGGTGATCCTGGCGCATGGCCGCTGGGTGCCGCATGACGGGGTGGCGGCGCTGGAACATGCCTTCCGCAAGGTGCTGCGGGCGCGGCGGTGGGAAGTGGCCTATGACGCGTTCGAGAAGGGGCGTGGGGTTTAAGAGATTTTATGCCTCCGGGGGATATTTTGGGCCAGAAGAAGCTTGGGTGTTCTGGGCCTTGACGTTTTTCGGGGCTGCGCCCGCTCGCAGGCTACCGGATCAGGTTCATGCGGAGTTTCAGGCCGCGGCGTGCCTCTTGGGGCAGGTGGCGGTTGAGGCGGCGGTTGACGAGGCCGAAGAGCCCGATGATCACCAGTGTCAGCAGGATGAAATAGCCCGCGAGGATCGGGTAGGGCACGAAGGGGTTGAAGGTCTTGTCGGCGAAGAACTTGGCGTAGTAGAGCGCGTCGCCGCGCTGGCCCCAGGCCGGGAAGGCCGAGAAGAAGACTAGCGTGGTGGCGTGGAAGAGGAAGATCGCCTCGTTCGTGTAGGCGGGCCAGGCGAGGCGCAGCATGGTGGGCCAGACGATGCGGCGGAAGCGGGCAAGCCCGGTGAAGCCGTAGGCGTCGGCGGCCTCGATATCGCCCTTGGGGATCGCGCGCAGGGCGCCGTAGAATATCTCGCCCGAATAGGCGGCGGTGTTGAGGAAGAGCACGATCAGCGCGCCGAGCCAGGCCGAGGTGAACGGGTCGAACCAGGGCGAGACCCCCTTCAGCGACAGGAAGAGGAAATAGGCGAAGAAGAACTGGATGAAGAGGGGCGAGCCGCGGAAGATGAAGATGAACCATTCCGAGGATTTGCGGATCAGCCGGTTCCGGGAGGATTTGCCGACCGCCACGGCGGTGGCGAGGAAGAAGCCCGCCAGCAGCGCCAGCGTGCCGAAATAGACGTTCCAGATCAGGCCCGAGCCGATCAGGGTGAAATGTTCGCAGAGCGTATAGCCCTCGCGCGGGAGGAGGCGTTCGCCGATGCCGACGGAGCGGAGGGCGTAGTCCTGGATGGTCTGCCAGCAGCTCATGCAAGGGTCCTCCGCAGGAGGGCCCGTTGGCGTGGAGGCGTTTGCGTTGGGAAGGCGGGCGCCGGGGGGGTGGTGTGGAGCATGAGTGGCGCGAGGTCCCGGGTCAAGGCCGGGACGGGGAGGGATTGGGGGGCGAGGTCCCGGGTCGGGCGCGGGACGGGGGGTGTTTGGGGGGCGAGGTCCCGGGTCAAGCCCGGGACGGGGAGGGGGAGGGTGCGGGTCATGCGCCGGCCCTCCGCTGGGCTTCGCCGCCGGAGGTGGCCTGGCCGTGGGAGAGTTTCACCATCAGTTTCTCGAGGAAGATTTCAGAGACGCGGGTGAAGCCGAGGTAGAAGACCAGCAGCGCGAGGAAGTACCACATGCGCCAGTCGCCATGCGGGTAGCTGGTGAAGCGGGGGTTGGCGGTGCCGCCGAGTTCGCGGGCCCAGTAGACGATATCCTCGACCCCCAGCAGGAAGAGGAGCGGGGTGGCCTTGATCAGCACCATCCAGAGGTTCGACAGCCCCGGCAGGGCGTAGACCCACATCTGCGGGACGAGGATGCGCCAGAAGGTCTGGCGGCGGGTCATGCCGTAGGCCTCGGCGGTTTCCAGTTGCGCCCGGGGCACGGCCCGCATGGCGCCGAAGAGGACGTTGGCCGAAAACGCCCCGAAGACGATGGCGAAGGTGAGCACGGCGAGGAAGAAGCCGTAGGTTTCATGAATCCATTGCGGCGAGGTGGACAGCGGCAGCTTGGCCGGGGGGCAGACGATGAAATCGTTGCCCTGGCGGATCGCCGCGTCCCAGCCGGGGCATTTGACCTGGTGGCGGATCCATTCGAAGAACTGGTCGAGGGCGATGACGAAGAACAGGAAGAAGGCGATGTCCGGCACGCCGCGGACGAGGGCGATATAGGTCTTGCCCAGCCAGCTTACCGGCGCGATGCGCGAGCGGGCGGCGACGGCGCCGCCGAAGCCGAAGGCCAGAGCGGCCGGCGCGGTGATGCCCAGCAGTGCCAGTACCACGAAGACCGACACGTAAAGCGACATGTGCTTGCCGGTGGTCATGTAGCAGGCGAGCCACTGGAAATTGCCGAGCGTCTCGGGATCTGTGCAGAAGGCGAAAATGGCGGTGTCCCCCGTCCACGGGTCTTGGCGCCCGTTGGTCGTTGGAGCGGGCCCGGTCGGGCCCGCCCCGGAATGATCCGACGGATCAGAAGGTCGTGGCGACCTCCCACTTGGTGATCAGCTCGTTGAGCGAGCCGTCATCCTTCATCGACTGGATCGCGGCGTCGAGCGTCTCTTTCAGCTCGGTGTCGCTTTCGCGGACGCCGAGGCCGACGCCGCCGCCGATTTCCTCTTCCTGCGACAGCAGCATCAGCCCGTCTTCCTCGGCCGCGACGGGCGCGAGGTAGGATTTGTCGGCCAGCACCGCGTCGGCCTCGCCGTTGCGGACGGCGGCGATGGTTTCCTCGGGCGTGGCAAATTCCACCAGCGTCCAGTCCTTGTCGGCGACGAAGGCCGCCTGGATCGTGCCGGTCTGGGCGGCGATCACGGCGTTCTCGAGATCCACGTCCTCGGACATGGCGAGATAGGCGGAGGGATCCGGCGGGGTGTAGTTCTGGGTGAAGTCGATCACCTCGTCACGCTCGTCGGTGATGGACATGCCGGCGATGATCACGTCGTAATTGCCCGAGACGAGGTTGGGGATGATCGAATCCCAGTCATTGGTGACCCATTCGCAGTTGAGCTCGGCGCGCTTGCAGAGCTCGTCGCCCAACTCGCGTTCGAAGCCGTCGACCTCACCGCTGTCGTTGAGGAAGTTCCACGGGGGGTAGGCGCCCTCGGTGCCGAGGCGGACGACGTCCTGGGCCATGGCCAGGCTGGCCGAGATGGCCAGCGCGGCGACGGAAAGAATGAATGTTTTCATTGGTTTCTCCCTTGGTTGGTGGTTGGTCAGGCGGCCATGGTGGAGCTGAGAAACTGCCTCAGCCGCTCTGATTTCGGTTGGCCGAAGAGCGTGTCCGGCGCGCCTTCCTCCTCGATCAGGCCCTGGTGGAGGAAGATGACGTGGTCGGAGACGTCGCCGGCCATTTTCATGTCATGGGTGACGATCATCATGGTGCGGCCTTCGGCAGCGAGGTCCTTGATGACGCGGACCACCTCCTGTTCGAGCTCGGGGTCGAGGGCGGAGGTGGGTTCGTCGAAGAGCAGCGCCTCGGGCTCCATGCAGAGCGCGCGGGCGATGGCGGCGCGCTGTTGCTGGCCGCCGGAGAGCTGGGCGGGGTAGACATCGGCCTTGTCGCCGATGCCGACCTTGTCGAGATAGCCGCGGGCGGATTTTTCGACCTCGGCGCGGTCGCGGCCGAGCACGGTGAGCGGTGCCTCCATCACGTTCTGCAGGATGGTGAGGTGGGCCCAGAGGTTGAACTGCTGGAACACCATCGAAAGGTTGGTGCGGATGCGGAGGACCTGTTTGGCGTCGGCGGGGTGTCGGTTCAGCCCGGTGCCGCGCCAGGTGACGGGCTCGCCCTTGAAGAGGATGTCGCCCTGCTGGCTGTCCTCGAGAAGGTTGGCGCAGCGCAGGATGGTGGATTTGCCCGAACCGGAGGAGCCGATCAGCGAGACCACGTCGCCCTTGTGGGCGGTGATGTCGACGCCCTTGATCACCTCGAGCGGGCCATAGGCCTTGTGCAGGTTGCGGATCTCGATGACGGGCGTGGCTTTGGCCAAGGGCAGCATCCCCTCAAGGTTTCAACGGTTTGGCTGCCGTGCAGTAGGGCGGAAAATCCGGCGCAATGCAACGCACAAAACGGAACAATATCCGCCGGGATGGGCGAATTGACGTCTCGTCACGCCGTTATGGCGCCTCTGGCGGGCGGAGGGGTCAGGCCGGCGGCGGCGGGTTGGGGATGGCGAGGTAGGCCTCGGCGGGAATGCGGACGAGGCCGCGGAGGGAGAGGGTGGCGCGGTCGTCGGGGGAGAGGTCGGCGATGGCGGCGGAAATGGCGTCGAAGAGCGGTTCGGGGTCGCGGGTGAGGGCGGTGATGTAGGGCAACACGGGCGTGGGCTCGGTGCGGGCGATCTCGCGCAGGGTGGTGGCGAAGGGGTCGTGGCGCTGGATGAGGGCCCAGGTGAGGGCGTCGAGCGCGGCGATGTCGGCCTTTCCCTCGGCCACGGCGCGGGCGGAGAGGGCGTGGCCGCCGGTCTGGATGGTGTTGGAGAAGGTGAAGCCTTGGGATGCGGCGTGGTTCTGGGGGGCGGCCCAGCCGCTTTGGGAGAGGGGTTCGTTATAGGCGAACGGGGCCTCGGCAAAATCGGCGGGGGTGGCGCGGGGGTCGTCGGTGCGGGCGACGAAGACGGTGCAGTAATGGCCGGGGGGGCAGCCGGGGAGGCCGTAATCGGGGGTGCCGACGAGGGTAACCTGCCCGTGGAGCCTGGCGCGAAAGGGGTAGCCGCAGGTCTGCGAGAGGAGAAGGTCGGGGGCGAGCCAATGATCCCACAGATCGCCGGTGCGGGTGAGGGTGTCGGGGCCTTCCCCGAGCCGGTTGCGGATCGCCTGCCAGTACCTGTCATTCGCGGCCGCGGTTTCCGGCCGGTCGTACATCGGCAGGCTGGCGAGGCTCACCCCTTTGCGACCTTCTGGCGGGCGAGAGCGCTGTCGCGGTCGCTGATGCCGAGGAAGTTGGAGGCCATGCGGATGAGCGCGTCTTCGTCGGCGTCGCGTTCGCCGTCGGCGAGCGCCACTTGCCACAGCGCCTCGATCACGGCGGTGCGCTGTTCGTAGGGCACCGAATCCTTGATGGCGCGGGTGAAGCGCACGGTGTCGGGCGCCTCCGATTCGAGCTGTTCGGCATCGGCGCGCAATTGCTGCGCGCCGGCGGGGTCGAGGCCATAGCGCCGGGCGGCGATTCGCTCGATATGGGCGACCTCTTCGGCGTCGTAGAACCCGTCGGAGCGGGCGATGCGCACGAGGAGCGCGGTGAGCGCGAGACGCGCGTCGGCATCGTCGAGCTGTTCGGGCTCTGGCTGGATGAGCTTGTTCAGGAAATCAGCAAACATGGGAGGAGATATAGGCGCGGGGGACGCCCGCGCCAATCACTAACTGAGGAAGGCCGTTTCGCGGGCGCGGGCGCTGTCGTCCTCGGAGAGGCCGAGCGCGTCGCGGGCGTCGTTGATGACCTTGAGTTCGGCCTCGTCGATGTCGCCGTCGGCGAGGACGATTTCCCACAGCACTTCGAGCGCGTCGACGCGGGCCTCGAAACTGACTGTTTCCCGGATGATGTCGGCGAAACGGTCCGTTTCCGGGGCCTGCTTCTCGAGCTTCTCGGAGGTGGCGCGCATCTTGGCGGCCTCGACCGGGTTGAGGCCATAGAGGCGGGAGAGGAGCCGGTCGATCCGGCTGATCTCGTCGACGCGGTAATCGTGGTCGGACATGGCGACGCGGACCATCAGGGCGCCGAGCGCAAGCTTCTCGTCCGGCTCCGGGAGAGGGTCGGGTTTGGGCGCGGAAAACGCGTGAATCAAGCGGTTTAGCAGGGCTTTGGCTTCCATCGGAGGGCTCCGTCCGTGCCGGGCGCGGGGGGTGGGGCGCGGGCCGTGGCGGGCCGGGGCGCGGCGCCCTGTCGGGGGGCGGTGTCGCGTCGGCGTGCTGGCCTTTGTCCCTCCCGCGGGACCGGGGTGTTTTGCCGCACTCTTATCCCGTGGGTGGCGAATGACAATCCGGGCGGAGACTGGTTTGGCGCGGGCGTGGTCCAAAGGTCGCAGGAGGGCCACAATTGCTCCCAACTATTTGCGCTTTCGGGGGCGAGGTTTCGGGCCAATCAAGATGCGCGGTGCAACGCGCGAAGACGGAGCTGCCGATGCCGCCTTTTGACAAGTGTGACTGGTCGATGAGTAACAAGGACGAACAGCTGAAGCGGGCCCGGGCCGCGACCGCGGAGGAGCTGCGACGCATGGCGCGCAGCTTCGACTGGTCGCGGAACCCCGAGCCGGTGTTGGGCTGGATGATGGCCCAGAAGGGGATGGACCTGTCGAGCGCGCTGGTGGTGTTCTTCAACGGCGATCCGGGGCGGTTCAACTACCTGTCGAAACGCGAGGTGCCGCAGGAGTTTCGCGGGGCGGCGCGGGTGCTGGACAATATCTGCCTGCGGGTGAACAGCGGCTTCTACCGGGCGCGGCAGGGGCAGAAGCTGCCGGCGCGGGGGCGGCTGGATGCGTGGCTGGATTTCCAGCGGGCCGACCGGGCGGCGGGGCGCCGGGGGCGGTGGATCCTGGACGAGGGGATCATCGAGACGGCGCTGCGCGGCAAGCGGCATCCGGCGATGGCCGAGGAGACGGCCGATATCGGCGCGCTGCGGCCCCTGCAGGGGCCGGGGGCGGTGCAGGGGTTCCTGGCGGAGCTGCTGGGGCCGGGGCTGGGGGAGCGGCTGCAGCGGGTGATGATGCGGCGGGGTGGTGACGGGCTGAGGTAAGGCCCGTCAGACCAGCCGCGAGGTGTTCACCGCGGCCTTGACGAAATCGGCGAAGAGCGGGTGGGGCTGGAAGGGTTTCGACTTCAGCTCGGGGTGGAACTGGACGCCGATGAACCACGGGTGATCGGACCATTCGACGATTTCCGGCAGGCGGCCGTCGGGGGACATGCCGGAGAAGCAGAGGCCGCACTCCTCGAGCTTTTCGCGGTACTTGATGTCGACCTCGTAGCGGTGGCGGTGGCGTTCGTCGATGGCGGTGGTGCCGTAGACCTGGGCCACCTTGGAGCCTTCCTTGAGGATCGCGTCATAGGCGCCGAGGCGCATGGTGCCGCCCTTGTCGTCGCTGACCTTGCGCTTGACCTTCTCGTTGCCCTGCACCCATTCCTTTAGGTGGTAGACGACGGGGGTGAAGCGTTTGCGGCCGGTTTCGTGGTCGAACTCCTCGGAGCCTGCGTCCTTGAGACCGGCGAGGTTGCGGGCGGCCTCGATCACCGCCATCTGCATGCCGAGGCAGATGCCGAGATAGGGGATCTTGCGTTCGCGGGCGAACTGGGCGGCCTTGATTTTTCCTTCCGTGCCGCGTTCGCCGAAGCCGCCGGGCACGAGGATGGCGTGGAAGCCCTCGAGATGGACGGCCGGATCCTCGGTGTCGAAGATCTCGGCATCGACCCATTCGACGCTGACCTTCACCCGGTTGGCCATGCCGCCATGGGTGAGCGCCTCCTTGATCGACTTGTAGGCGTCTTCGAGCTGGGTGTACTTGCCGACGATGGCGATCTTCACTTCGCCGTCGGTGTGGTGGATGCGGTCCTCGACATCCTGCCACTTGGCCATGTCGGGTTTCGGCGCGGGAGAGATGGCGAAGGCGTCGAGCACCGCCTGGTCGAGACCTTCGCGGTGATAGGCGAGCGGGGCCTCGTAGATGGAGTTGAGGTCGTAGGCCGCGATCACCGACTCGGTGCGGACGTTGCAGAAGAGCGCGATCTTCTCGCGTTCCTTTTCCGGGATCGGCTGTTCGGAGCGGCAGACGAGGATGTCGGGGGCGATGCCGATGGATTGCAGTTCCTTGACGGAGTGCTGGGTCGGCTTGGTCTTCAGCTCGCCGGAGGCGGCGAGGTAGGGCAGGAGGGTGAGGTGCATGAAGATGCACTGGCCGCGGGGGCGGTCGTGGCTGAACTGGCGGATGGCCTCGAAGAAGGGCAGGCCCTCGATGTCGCCCACGGTGCCGCCGATCTCGCAGAGCATGAAATCGACCTCGTCATCGCCGATGCCGATGAATTCCTTGATCTGGTTGGTGACGTGGGGGACGACCTGAATGGTCTTGCCGAGGTAATCGCCGCGGCGTTCCTTTTCGAGCACGTCGGAATAGATGCGGCCGGAGGAGACGGAATCGGTCATCCGCGCCGGGACGCCGGTGAAGCGCTCGTAATGGCCGAGGTCGAGATCGGTTTCGGCGCCGTCATCGGTGACGAAGACCTCGCCATGCTCGAAGGGCGACATGGTGCCGGGATCGACGTTCAGGTAGGGGTCGAGCTTGCGCAGGCGGACCGAGAAGCCGCGGGCCTGGAGAAGCGCGCCGAGCGCGGCCGAGGCGAGGCCCTTGCCGAGTGAAGATACAACGCCGCCTGTGATGAAGACATACCGCGCCATGCGCCGGAACCCCCCGTGATTCTGCTCGTGTTCAAACGGGCCCGCACGGCCGATTCGGCCGCAGCACCACGGGACTCAACTCATAAAGCATTCACGCCAATGGCGCAAGCTGACCGCAAGATGCTGTTGCGGTATTCCGGCCTGTCTCAATCGGTAGTGGTCAGTCGGCGGTGGGCGTCAGGGGGGCGTCGTCGCCTTCCGCAGGCGGAAGAAGATCGTTGCCGGTGGCGGGAAGCTCGGGCGCGCTTTCCTCCTGTGCGGCCGGTCTGTCGGTGATCCGGTCGAGGACGGAGGAGCCCGAGGAGGTCTGTGCCGCGATGATGGTGAGCGCGAGGGACGTGGCGAAAAGGCCGATGCCCAGCACCCATGTCATCTTGCCGAGCGCCGTGGCCGCCGAGCGGCCCGCCGTCGCGTTGCCGCCGCCGCCACCCATGCCGAGGCCGCCCCCTTCGGAGCGCTGCAGAAGCACCACGACGATCAGCGTGAGCGTCAGAAGCAGGTGGACGAGGAGGATGACGTTTTCCATGCGGACTGCCTTGCGGTTCGGAACAGGCGCTATCTATGCGTTTCGCGGCTGGGCTGCAACCCGGCAATTGGCCGGTGGGAGAGGGGTGTTGCGGATTGTCCGGCGGCGCTCGCCAGCCCTTGCGGGCTGTCTCGCGGGGGTTCCGCGGCGGCGGGTGAGACCGAGGGCGGCGAGCGCGTGGCGCAGGCGGGTCTGGAAAGGCAGGCGGCGGGCGAGCGGGCGGGCGAGGGGCGCGGCGGATTTGCGGTCGGCCTCGTGCATGTCGATCACCCGCTCGGCACAACCGCAGCCTTCGCCGAGGCCGACCTTGGTGTAGTAGAATTTCTGGAAGTCGTGGTCGGGGTTCGGCATGGCTTCAGGTTAGCACCGCCTGCCGGCCCTGTCAGGCCGTCTCATTCCTCCACGTCGTCCATGTCGGCCTGGCCCGAAAGCCTGCGGCGGACGTGGCTCCAGCTCAGGCCGATGCCGAGGACGAAGGCCAGCGCGATGAGCGCCAGCCAGACGATCTGGGATGTGTCGCGGAGGGTGAGGAGGCCGTAATCGTAGAGCACCCAGACCACCGCCGCGACGATGGCGATGACCATGAACATGCCGAAGGCCCCGATCGAGCGCAGGGTGGCGCGCAGGTAGATGATGTAGCCCACCGCCAGAAGCAGCCCCAGCAGCACGGCGAGCGGCATCTGGTCGTAGAAATTGCCCCGCACCCAGGTGACGTAGTTCCACTCCGTCGGGTTGAAGGTGGCCACGAGCAGCAGGAACGCCGCCACCAGGCGCATGATGAAGCCGGTCATGTTGTGTCCCCCGTCCCCTTGTTTTCCCTTTCCTTCGCCCAACGGGGCGCGCCTGTCCAGCCCCGAGGGCCGGGCGCGGGCGCGAATTTGCGGTTTCAACGGCGCGCGGGCGGGGCTATACGGGCGCGGGATTTTCTAGTGCCGAGAGGACTGACATGGCCAACGTGGTTGTCGTGGGCGCCCAGTGGGGCGACGAGGGCAAGGGCAAGATCGTCGACTGGCTGAGCGAGCGGGCGGACGTGATCGCGCGGTTCCAGGGCGGGCACAATGCCGGCCATACGCTGGTGATCGACGGCAAGGTCTACAAGCTGAACGCGCTGCCCTCGGGCGTGGTGCGGGGCGGCAAGCTGTCGGTGATCGGCAACGGGGTGGTGCTCGATCCCTGGCATCTTTTGCAGGAGATCGAGACGATCCGCGGGCAGGGGGTGGAGATCACGCCCGAGACGCTGATGATCGCCGAGAACACGCCGCTCATCCTGCCGTTCCATGGCGAGCTGGACCGGGCGCGGGAATCGCAGAATTCGGTGGCGAAGATCGGCACCACGGGGCGCGGCATCGGGCCGGCCTACGAGGACAAGGTGGGGCGCCGGGTGATCCGGGTGGCCGACCTGGGCGACGATGCGACGCTGGAATTGCGGGTCGACCGGGCGCTGGTGCATCACAACGCGCTGCGGCGCGGGCTGGGGCTGGGCGAGATCGACCGGGATGCGCTCATTGCGCAGCTACGGGAGATCGCGCCGGAGATCCTGCAATATGCGGGGCCGGTCTGGAAGGTGATGAACGACAAGCGCAAGGCGGGCCGGCGGATCCTGTTCGAGGGGGCGCAGGGGGCGCTGCTGGACATTGATTTCGGGACTTACCCGTTCGTCACCTCGTCGAACGTGATCGCGGGTCAGGCGGCCACGGGCACCGGCATCGGGCCGGGCTCGATCGATTACGTGCTGGGGATCGTCAAGGCCTACACGACCCGCGTGGGCGAGGGGCCGTTCCCCACCGAGCTGGATGACGAGAACGGCCAGCGGCTGGGCGAGCGGGGCCGGGAATTCGGCACCGTCACGGGCCGTAAGCGGCGCTGTGGCTGGTTCGACGCCTGCCTCGTGCGGCAGACCTGTGCGACCTCCGGCGTGAAGGGCATTGCGCTGACCAAGCTCGACGTGCTGGACGGGTTCGAGACCCTGCATATCTGCGTGGGCTACGAGCTGGACGGGCAGCGGCTGGATTACCTGCCGACCGCGGCGGATGCGCAGGCGCGCTGCACGCCGGTCTACGAGGAGATGCCGGGCTGGAGCGAGTCGACCGAAGGGGCGCGGAGCTGGGCCGACCTGCCGGCCAATGCCATCAAGTACGTGCGCCGGGTGGAGGAGCTGATCGATTGCCCGGTGGCGCTGTTGTCCACGTCGCCCGAGCGGGAGGACACGATCCTCGTGACCGATCCTTTCGCGGATTGAGGGCCGGGTGATGCCGAAGCTGAGCTACAAGGCAAGGCGGCGCTGGTCGCTGGTGGTGCTGCTGATCGGGCTGCCGCTCTATATCGTGGTGGCGGTGAACTTCACCGACTTGCTGCGGGCGCACTACGAGGGGATGCCGGTGCTGGTGGAACTGCTGGTCTTCGTGGTGCTAGGGTTCCTGTGGATGCTGCCGTTACGTTTCGTGTTTCTCGGCGTCGGCAAAGGGGATCCCGACGAGGAGGAGTGAGAGGGTGGGGCCGGGTTTGCCCTGCGGGGGAGGGCTGCGGCTGAACGTGGCGTGTCGAGGTCCCGGCTCGGGGGCCGGGACGGGGGGAGCTGCGCCGCGACTATCGCTCCAGCATCATCGCTGCCGCCTTTTCGGCAATCATCGTGACGGGGGCCTGGGTGTTGCCGGAGACGATGGTCGGCATGATGGAGGCATCGGCCACCCGCAGGCCCGATATCCCGTGCACGCGCAGGCGGTCGTCGACCAC
This sequence comes from Roseovarius sp., assembly GCF_040223625.1. Classification (GTDB taxonomy): domain Bacteria; phylum Pseudomonadota; class Alphaproteobacteria; order Rhodobacterales; family Rhodobacteraceae; genus Roseovarius. The sequence goes on from NZ_JAVKFX010000059.1 coordinate 15,000, forward strand.
CGCCATCGGCCCGTCGCCCATCCGCGCGGTGCCGACGGGGTGGAAGATCGTCGTGCCCACCTGTCCGGCGGCCTCCACCAGCGCCTCGTCGCTTTCGCAGGATGGCCCCGGCAGGACCTCTTCGGGGCTGTAGCGGGCCATGCCGGCGGTCTGCATCAGGCGCCGTGCCGTGCGCAGGCTTTCCACCGCGACGATCCGGTCGGCGTCGGTCGAGAGATACCGGGGCCGGATCTCGGGCGGGCCGGAGATATCGCCCGGCCGCAGATGCACGCTGCCCCGGCTTTCGGGCCGCAGGTTGCAGACCGACACCGTCATCCCCGGATAGCGGTGCAGCGGTGCGCCGAACCGGTCGAGCGACAGGGGCTGGACGTGGAACTCGATATTGGCGCTGTCGTGCCGGTCGGAGGAGCGGCAGAAAATCCCGAGCTGGCTTGGCGCCATCGACATCGGGCCGGAGCGTTTCAGCAGGTATTCGAGGCCGATCGAGGCTTTGCCCCACAACGTGGCGGCCCGGTCGTTCAGCGTCCTGCCGCCGGTGATCTTCCATACGGTCCTGAGCTGCAGGTGATCCTGCAGGTTCTCGCCCACGCCCGGCAGGGCGTGGCGCACGGTGATCCCGCGATCGGCCAGCAGGGCCGGATCACCGATCCCCGACAGTTCCAGGATCTGGGGTGTGCCTATGGCGCCGGCCGACAGCACAACCTCGCGCCCCGCGCGGGCGCGGCGCCGCCCGGAGGCCACGGTATACTCGATGCCGGTGGCGCGCGTGCCGTCCAGCGTGATCCGCTCCACATGGGCGCCGGTGACCACCTGCAGGTTGGGGCGCCGGCGGGCGGGATCGAGGAAGGCCTTGCGCGCGTTCCAGCGGATGCCGCGGCGCTGGGTTACCGGGAAATAGCCCGAGCCTTCGTTGTCGCCGTCGTTGAAATCCTCGGTGGGGTCGATGCCGATCTCGGCGGCCGCTTTCGCCACGTCGTCGAGGATCGGCCAGTTCAGGCGCTGGCGTTCGACCCTCAGCTCGCCGCCGGTGCCGTGGACCGCATCCTCGGGCCCGAAATGATGTTCGGATTTGCGGAAATAGGGCAGGACGTCGTCCCAGCCCCAGCCGGTGTTGCCCATCTGACGCCATTGGTCATAGTCCCGCGCTTGTCCGCGCATGTAGATCATGCCGTTGATCGAGGAACAGCCGCCCAGCAGCTTGCCGCGCGGATAGTCCAGCGCCCGGCCGCCCAGCCCCTCTTCGGCCTCGGTCCGGAAGCACCAGTCCATCGACGGGTTGCCCATGGCGTGGAGATAGCCCATCGGGACATGGACCCAGAAGCGGTTGTCGCTGCCCCCGGCCTCGAGAAGCAGGACACGGGTTGCGGGATCGGCGCTGAGACGGTTCGCCAGCACGCAGCCGGCAGAGCCCGCGCCCACGACGATGTAGTCGAAGTCGCCCGTATCGGTGCGGTCGGTCATGCCTGACGCACGCATCGCTGCTCCTGGACGCCCAAGCCGTCGATTTCGAGACGCATGGTCTGCCCGTCCTTGAGCCAGACCTGCGGGCGCATCCCCAAGCCCACGCCCGGCGGGGTGCCGGTGGTCACTACGTCGCCGGGCTCGAGCGTCATGAATGCGCTGAGATAGCTGACGAGGTGGGGGATGCCGAAGATCAGCGTCCGGGTCGTGCCGTCCTGCCGACGCTCGCCATCGACATCCAGCCGCATCCCGAGGTCGTGGGGGTCGGCGATCTCGTCCGCCGTCACCAGCCACGGGCCCATCGGCGCGAAGGTGTCGTGGCTCTTGCCCTTGGTCCACTGGCCCTGACGTTCGGCCTGCCAGGCCCGTTCGGAGACGTCGTTGACGATGGTGTAGCCCGCGACATGCGCCATGGCGTCGGCCTCCGACACGTTCTTGGCGCGGGTGCCGATGACGAAGGCCAGCTCTATCTCCCAGTCGACCTTGTCGGCGCCCCGGGGCAGTTCGACATCGTCATACGGCCCCGAGATCGCGGTGGTGGCCTTGAGGAAGACGATCGGCTCGCTGGGCACGTCCAGCCCGGATTCCGCCGCGTGGTCGGAATAGTTCAGCCCGATCCCGATCAGCTTGCCCACCCGGCCGACGCAAGGCCCCAGGCGCGGTGTTCCCTCGACCGGCGGCAGCGCGGCCGGATCGAGCGCCGCGATGTCGGCAAGCGCCTCGGGCCCGAGCACCCGGCCGTCGATATCGGGCACCTTGCCCGACAGGTCCCGCAAGGTGCCGTTCTCGTCGATCAGGCCGGGCCGTTCCTGCCCGGCGCCGCCATGGCGTACCAGTTTCATGCTATTTCAGCCTTTCTTCGCAGTGTGGGAATTTATGACGTCCCGCTCAGTAAACCGCGATCTGCGGGAAGAGGATCAGCAGCCCGACCGCCAGGACCTGCAGGCAGATGAACGGCACGAGAGAGCGGAAGATCTCGCCCAGGGTGATCTCGGGCGGGGTGACGCTTTTGAGGTAGAACGCGGCCGGCCCGAACGGGGGGGTCAGGAAGGAGACCTGCATGTTCATGGCGAACAGGACCCCGAACCAGATCGGATCGAGGCCGAGGTCGCGGATGACCGGCACGAAGATCGGCATCGTCAGAAGCGCGATCCCGACCCAGTCGAGGAACATGCCCAGCAGGAACAGGATCAGCATCATCGTCAGCACGATGATCGTCGGGTTGTCGGACACGCCCGTGATCAGGGAGGAGATGAAGTCGATGCCGCCCATCAGGTTGTAGACGCCCACCAGCGCGCTGGCGCCGATGCCGATCCAGACGATCATGCCGACCGTCATCAGCGTCTGGCGGGCCGCGTCGAGCAGCATGGGAAAGCTGAATTCGCGGCGCACGATGGTGGACAGGATCACCCCGGCGACGCCCACGGCCGAGGCTTCGGTGACCGAGGCGATGCCGCCATAGATCGACCCCAGGACGAAGATGACGACCAAAAGCGGGAGCACGAGCCCCTTGAGGAGCGCCCGGCGCGCGGGGGCGGCTATCTGCTCGGCCTCGGGCGGGGGGGCGGCGGTGGGGTCGGTGTAGGAGCGGAACAGGACATAGGCCACGTAGAAGGCCGCCAGCATGAAGCCGGGGACGAAGGCGGCGGTGAACAGGTCACCGACCGAGACGTTCGCCGTCAGGCCGTAGATGATCAGCACGATCGAGGGCGGCACCATGGTGCCGAGCGATCCGCCGGCGCAGACCACGCCGATCGCGAGGCGGCGGTCATAGCCCTGGCGCAGCATCTGCGGCAGCGCGACCAGGCCCAGCAGCACGATCTCGCCGCCGATGATGCCGCTCATGGCGGCAAGGATGACGGCGACGAAGATCGTCTGCACCGCGACGCCCCCGCGCACGCGGCCCGCGATCAGCTTCATCGCGTCGAACAGGTCGCGGGCGATGCCGGACCGGTCGAGGATGGCGGCCATCAGCACGAACATCGGCACCGACACGAAAACGAAGGAGGAGACGAAGGAATAGACCCGGCTGGTGATCAGCGGCACCGCCGCCGGCCCGAACCAGCCGATGGCGAAGAGCAGGGCAACCAGAAGCGTGACCATCGCCAGCGGCATGCCGGTCAGCAGCAGGAACAGGAGCAGGCCGAACATGACCAGGGTGCCGGTCTCGATACCCAGTGCGCTCAGGTCCATGAAGGAGGAAAGGAAGGTCATGACCGGTCCGTCTTTCCGGGGGTTGCGGACTTGAAGGCGGCCCGCATGTAGTTGATGGCGAGAACCAGGAACTGTCCGCACATCACGATCAGAACGATCAGGAGGAAGATCTTGACCAGGGCCGGCGCGGGCGAATTCCAGGCGCTTCCGCTGGTCTCGAGATAGAAGTCGCCCGAGGGCCGCATCGTGGCCTTCCTGACCATCCGCCACGCGGCCCAGGCGAAGAAGCCGGTGGAGAAGGCGCATAGCAGGGAAATCACGATGTCGAGTATCTGCCGGGCGCGTCCCGCCACGAGATCGTAGAGCAGCACGACACGGATGTGGGTGTTGCGAATGACGCAGAGCAGCCCGCCGAAGATGAAGGTGATCGCGCTGAGGAAGATCGAGGTCTCATGCGCCCAGGTGGTGGGGGCATTGAAGAAGTACCGTGTCACCACTTCCAGAACGAGCACCGCCGCCGCCAGAAGGATACCGGCCGCGAATATCCCCGTGAGCCGGGAGAGGCCCCGGCCGAGGCGCCCGGATTCGGGCAGGGGAGAGTGCAGAGAGGCGACCGCGTCGGGCAGGGCCTCGCTGGTCGCAGTGTCGCGTCGTGCCATTTCTGAACGTGTCCGCATGAGGGCAGGGGAGGGCAGGCGGGCGGTCGATCCGTCCGCCTGCCGCGAGGGTTCAGTCGAGCATGCCTTGCTCGGACAGGTATGTCGTCAGCGTATCATAGACGTTCCGGGCGTTCTCGGACTGGCCGGCCATGGTTTCCCACTGTTCCATCGCGATGGTCCGGAAGCGGGCGCGTTCGTCGCTCGACCAGTTGTGCACGGTGATGTCGGGATCGGCCTTTGCCTCGGCGACGGCCTCGAGATCCTTGATCGACAATTGCGCCACCATGTCCGAGGCCAAATCGCGCACCGACACGGTCATGATCTCCTGCAGGTCCTCGGGCAGCTCGTTCCACTTGTCGAGGTTCATGGCGACTTCCACCAGCGGCATGGAGTGGAAGCCCGGGTAGACCGGGTGATTGCCCGCGTCGTGCAACCCCTGCGAGTGGTTGGTCGAGAAGACCGTCGAGTCGGCCGCGTCGATCACGCCCTTGTCCAGCGCGGTGAAGACCTCGGCATAGGGCAGGTTCACCGGCACGGCGCCGGCCGCGTCGAAGACCTGCTGGATCAGCCCCTCGGGGGCGCGAACCTTGAGGCCCTTGAGATCGTCGACACCGCTGAGGGGAACGCTGGAGACGAAGCCTTCGAGCCCCGTGGTCGTCGCGCCCACGAAGCGGAGGTTGTAGGGCTCCTCCAGCGCGCGCATCAGTTCGTTGCCGCCGCCATAGCGCATGAAGCGGAACATCTCCTCGGGCGACGACCAGGCGCCGATCGGGTTCGCGATCAGGCCGAAGGCCGGGTCCTTGCCGGAAAAGTAGCTGACATCGGTGATATGCCCGTCGAGGATGCCGGCGCCGACGGCATCCTGGGTTTCGTTGTACTCCACGACGGCGCCCACCGGCAGCAGCTCTATCTCGATCCGGCCGCCGCTCATCAGCTCGACACGCTCGGTCCATTCGTTCTGGATCATGAAGTTCGGGTTGCCGGCCGGGTCGACCGACTGGAACTTGAACGAGTAGTCCTGTGCCGCCGCCGGCAACGCCGCCGCCGCGCTCAACGCGCCTGCGGCGACCATCATGCTTATCTTGTAGGTCATGTCTTTGCTCCTCCCATGGATGCTCTGGTCATTCGGGACGACCGGGCCTGTGGCCCGGGCTCCCTCCGTCGGCCTGCGGAGGCCGTTCGGGTTCCGCAGGCGTTGGTCTATTCGGCCGCTGTCATGGCGGCAGGGGCCGGTTTGTTCACGAGGTTGCGGATGCGGCCCTCGGCCACGCACATCACCGCCGTTTCCACGGCAAGGCGGCGGGCATCGGCCACGCTTTCGGGGCTGGACCAGGCCGCGTGGGGCGACAGCAGGAGCCGCTCGCCCGTCAGCGGATCGGCGCGATCGGCATAGGCGCGCGCGATGGCGTCCTCGGGCGCGGGCGGCTCTGTCGGCAGCACGTCGAGCCCGGCCCCCGCGATCACGCCGTCGCGCAGTGCCGCCAGCAGGGCGGGCACGTCCACGATGGCGCCGCGCGCGGTGTTGATCAGGATGGCGCCGGGCTTCATCAGCTTCAGCGTCTCGGCGTTGATCATGCCGCGCGTGCCGTCGGTGAGCGGGCAGTGCAGGCTGACGATGTCGCTGGTCTCCAGCAGCGTGCGCAGGCTTTCGACCCGCCGCACGCCCACGGCAATCTCCGCACCGCGCGAGACCTGCGGGTCATAGCAGACCACGTCCAGCCCGAACGCCTTGGCGCGCAGCGCCGTGGCCGTGCCGATCCGGCCCAGCCCGATGATTCCGAGCGTTCGCCCCCGAAGCCGCCCGGTGAGCGGCGCGCGGGAATGGTCGAACCCCTCCTGCGGCGAATCCATGAGCCGGCGGTGATAGGAGCTGAGGCCGCGCTTGAAGTTCAGCATCATCGCGATGGCGTGATCCGCCACCTCGCTGGTGCCGTAATCGGGCGTGTTGCACACCGGGATGCCGCGTTCGGCGGCGGCGTCGAGGTCGATGTGATCGAAGCCGACGCCGGCGCGGACGATGACGCGGCACCGGTCGAGCCGGGCGATCACGTCGGCATCGATCGGCATTTCGTGCCAGACCACCAGCGCGTCGGCATTCTTCCACGCCTCGGCGGAGATCCGGCCGGGGTCGCGTTCGCGGAAGATGTTCCACGAGACATCCGGCCCCGCCGTTTCGCGCTCGATCGTCGCGTCGTCGGCATATTGAGCATCCGGGGTCATCAGGTGAAACTTGGGCATTTTGCTAACTTCCTCACGCAAACTGTTTACACTAGAATTCTAGTTGTACTATTGTTTGTCAAGCAGTTTGCATAAATTATGGAAAACACCTGCGCCGCGAGCCGCGGCAGGAAGCGAAGGAAACTGATGTGTCGCTAAGCAACGAGGCGTTCACCCGCATCCGCCATGCCATCGTTTCGGGCGATCTCGATTTCGGCGAGCGTCTCTCGGAAATGCAGATCGCCGACGCGCTCGGGATGAGCAAGGCGCCCGTGCGCACGGCCTTCTTCAAGCTGCGCGACATCCGCCTTGTCACCATCGTCCCTCAGGCCGGCACCTATGTCTTCTCGCCGGGCCCGGAAGACGTGCTCGAGATGAGCACCTTTCGCGCCGTGCTCGAACAGGCGGGCATGCGCCTGTCGATGCAGCAGGCGGCGCCCGTGGTTCTCGATACGCTGGAGCAGACGGTCTACCGCATGGAAAAGGCGCTGAGCCGCGGCAACTGGGCCCAGTACGAAACCGCCGACAGGGAGTTCCACGAGGTCTTCATGCGCGAATCGGGCAACAGCTTCCTGCCGCAGGCCTATGACCTGACCGCCTCGTCCATCACGGCGCTGCGCGTCCGCCTTCAGGGCGGCGAGGGCGACTATCGCGCGAGGTCGTTCGGCGAGCACAAGCAGATCCTGGCGGAGCTGAAGGCCGGGCATCTCGACGCGGCGGCGCGGATACTGGAAGATCACATCATGATCATCAACGACGCGGGCCTTGTGCTTCCGTCCAGGGACACCCCTCGGGCGAAGGCCCGAACGCGCAGCCTCGAGGAATACAAGGCCATTTTCAGCAGGTAGAGGTCTCGCCACGGCCCCCGGGATGTTTCCGGCCGGACGAAAAAGGCGCACCGCCCCGGCTTCTTCTGGCCTGAAATATCCCCGCCGGAGGCTCCCGCAGGCGCGGCCGGGCGCTGTCAGTCGAGGTGGCGCGCCTCGTCGATGAGCATCACAGGGATGCCGCCGCGGATCGGGAAGGCGAGGCCGGCGGAGGTGCTGACCAGTTCCTGGGCCGCCGCGTCGTAGCGCAGGGTGGTGTGGGTCTGGGGGCAGACCAGCGCCTCGAGCATGCGGCGGTCGGTGGCGGAGGGTTCGGGCGCCTCGGGCGTGTCGGTCATTGCAGGATTTCCTTGTCGTCGCCGCCGCGCAGGGCGTATTCGAGCAGCGTCACCAGCGTTTCGCGGCGGGTGGTCAGCGAGGGCGCCTCGAGCAGGGCCTGCTTGTCCTCGGGTTCGAACCCCAGCAGCATCGAGAGCGAGTTGATCAGCAGCTCGTCATCGGCCTCTTTCAGCGTTTCCCAGTCGGTCTGCAATTCGCGCGATTCGAAGTAGCGGGCGAGCAGGTTCATGAAGGCCTGCCGGTCGAAGCCCGCGTCGGTGTCGGCGGGGCCGAGGTCGCGGTCGAACCCGTCCCACGAGATGCGGGCACGGCGGTAGGGGGTGAAGCCGTCGACCTCTTCCAGCAGGCGGAAGCGGGACACGCCGGTGAGCGTGATCATGTAGCGCCCGTCCTCGGTCTCCGACATCTGGGTCACCCGGCCGACACAGCCGATCGCCTGCAGCCGGTCGCAATCCTTCTTGCCGGGCGCCATGCTGGGCTGGACCATGCCGATCAGCCGCCCGGGCGATTTCAGGGCGTCGTCGAGCATGGCCAGGTAGCGCGGCTCGAACAGGTGCAGCGGCAGCCGCGAGCGGGGCAGGAGAAGCGCCCCGGCCAGCGGGAAAACCGGGATCACGTCGGGAAGGTCGGCCTGGTTGATCATGACCCTCAACCTAGCCTGTTCACGGGTTCAGGCAAATATCATCGAGCTGAGTTTCCGACGGCCGTGAAGGACGATGGGATCGTTGGGTTTCAGGGCGTCGAAAATGGTGAAAAGCTGGTGCTTGGCGGCCTCGTCGTTCCATTCGCGGTCGCGCTGGAAGAGGTCGAGAAGCTGATCCACCGCTTCCTGCGTGCGGCCGTTGGCATGCAGGGCCTGGGCGAGGTCGAAGCGGGCCTGATGGTCGTCGGGGTTGGCCTCGACTGCCGCCGTCAGTTCGCCGACGGGACCGGCGCCCGCCGCCTGCTTGGCGAGGTCGAGCGCGGCGTGGGCGGCTTCCAGCTCGGGCGCCTTGGAGATCTCGGCGGGCGCGCCGTTGAGGATCGCCTCGGCCTGTTCGAGATCGTCGAGCGCGATATGGGCGCGGACGAGCCCGGCATAGGCGCGGGCGCTCTTGTCGTCTTCCTGCAGGATGGCGGCAAAGGTCTGGGCGGCGTCGGTTGCCGCGCCCTGGTCGAGCATCTCCTCGGCCGCGGTCAGCGCCTCGTCGAGCCCGCCGCTGGCGTCGCCGCCCGACTGGCCGACGATCCGGCCGATGAAGGCGTCGAGCTCGGATTGCGCCACGGCGCCCTGGAAGCCGTCGATCGGCTGGCCCTGCCAGAAGGCGTAGACGGTGGGGATCGACTGCACGCGGAGCTGGCCGGCGATCATCTGGTTCTCGTCGACATTGACCTTGGCGAGTTTCACCGCGCCCTTGGCCTTGGTCACCGCCGCCTCGAGCGCGGGGGTGAGCGTCTTGCACGGCCCGCACCACGGCGCCCAGAAATCGACGATCACCGGCACGGTCTGGCTGGCTTCGATCACCTCGGCCATGAAATCGGCCTCGGAGACATCCTTGATCAGGTCGCCGGCAGCGGCGGCGGTATTCTGGTTTTGGCCCAGTTCCAGCATTGTCGTCTCCATCGGATTGGTCTTGCCCCTATATGTGGACGGGGGCGGTGAAGTCAAAGGTCAAACGTGGCGAAAACCGGGGCGTGATCGCTTGGCTTGTCCCAGCCGCGGGCGGTGCGGAGGATGCGACTGGAATGGCCGGCATTGGCGATGTCGGCGCTGGCCCAGATATGGTCGAGCCGGCGGCCCTTGTCGGCGGCGTCCCAGTCGCGGGCGCGGTAGGACCACCAGCTGTAGAGCTGGCCCTCGGGGATGTCGCGGCGGGTGATGTCGGCCCATTTGCCGGCCTCCATCACGTCGGAGAGGTGCTCGACCTCGACGGGGGTGTGGCTGACCACCTTGAGGAGCTGCTTGTGCGACCAGACGTCATCTTCGCGCGGGGCGATGTTGAGGTCGCCCACTAGGATGGATTTCGAGGGCGCCTCCTCGCGGCACCAGTCGCGCATCTCGGTGAGGTAGTCGAGCTTCTGGCCGAACTTGTCGTTGACCTCGCGGTCGGGCACGTCGCCGCCGGCGGGGACGTAGAAATTGTGGATGACCGCGCCGTTTTCCAGCCGGCCGGCGATGTGCCGGGCGTGGCCGAGTTTCGCGAAGTCGTGGACGCCCACTTCCTCGATCGGCTGTTTGGAGAGGATGGCGACGCCGTTATAGCCCTTCTGCCCCCGCGCGATCATGTGTTTGTAGCCGAGGTTCGCGAACATCTCGGCGGGGATCTTTTCCACCGGGCTCTTGCATTCCTGCAGGCAGAGCACGTCCGGCGCTTCCTCTTTCAGGAGCTTGCAGACGATGGGCGCGCGCAGGCGGACCGAGTTGATGTTCCAGGTGGCGAGGGTGAAAGGCATGGGGTGTCGTCTCCGCTGTCAGTCGCGGGAGAGGTAAAGGCCGGGGCGGGAAACGTCCAGCCCGGGGCGGCGGGGAAATTTCGGGGGGTGAAGGGCGCGGCCCGGTCAGACCCCGTTCGGCGCCAGAAGCACCTTGCCCGAGCGTTCGCCGGCGGCGGTGTAGGCGGCGGCCTCGGCGATGTCCTCGAGGGCGAAGTGGCGGTCGACGGGCGCGCTGAGTTTGCCGGAGGCCACCAGCGCGGTGAGGTCGCCGTAGACCTTGCTGCGGCGGTCGGGGGTCGAATCCTCGAACCACTGGGCCAGCCAGAAGCCGCGGAGGGTGACGCTGGAGAAGATCAGCACCTTGGCGTCGAGCGGGGCGGGGGCCATGGACATCGCGCCGTAGCTGACCAGCGTGCCGCCGGGGGCGAGGGTGGCGGCGAGGCGGGCCATGGTGTCGCCCGCCACCGCGTCGAGGGCGAGGCGGATGGGCGCGTCGTCGGTGGCCTGGGCCACGTCGCGGGCAAGGGTCTCGCCATCGACGAGGATGGCGTCGGCGCCCATTTCCTTCAGCCCCGCCACGGCGCTTTCGCGGCGGACGACGCAGGCGACCTTGATGCCGCGGGCATGGGCGAGCTGGATCACGTAGGCGCCGACGGCGGAGTTGGCGGCGGACTGGATGATCCAGTCGCCCTCGGTCAGGTCGACGAAATCGTCGAGCAGCAGGTAGGCGGTGGCCGGGTTGATGGCGAGCATGGCAAGCTGGTCGAGGTCGCCATCGGGAAGGGGCACGAAATCGCCCGCCTCGGCGACGATCCCGGTGGCCCAGGTGCCGCTGCCGGCGGGGAGGAGGACAAGCTGGCCGCCTTTCAGCTTGGTGCCGTTGGCGTCGGCGACGCGGCCCAGCCCCTCGTTGCCGGGAACGGCGGGCAGGTCGGGTTTGACGCCGTATTGGCCGGCGATCTGGATCAGGTCGGAGGGGTTGATGGGGGCGCGAAGGACCTCGACCCGGACCTCGGAGGCGCCGAGGACGGGCTCTTCGGTCTCGACGCAGCGCAGGACCTGGGCCGGGTCGCCGAACTCTTCGTGGATCACCTGTTTCATCGGGAGGCTCCTTTGGTTGCTGGTCCCGATATTGGGGCTCGGGGCGGATATGCCAAAGGGTGACGCGGCGGGAGGGGGCAGGTTACGGGGGATACGACCCGTCCACCAAAAAAAGCCCCGGCGCAATGGCCGGGGCAGTCCAACAGGGAGGTACATGTGATTGGCCGCACATGAAACGGCTTACCGGCATCTAGTCGCCAAGCGCGGCGGGTTCAATGGCCGTACGTGATTCCGTTCAGGCCAGCAGCCGATAGCCGCCGGATTCCGTCACCAGCAGGCGGGCGTTGGAGGGGTCGGGCTCGATCTTCTGCCGCAGGCGGTAGATGTGGGTTTCCAGCGTGTGGGTGGTGACGCCGGCATTGTAGCCCCAGACCTCGTGCAGGAGCACGTCGCGGGGGACGACGCCCTCGGTCGAGCGGTAGAGGAACTTGAGGATGTTCGTCTCTTTCTCGGTGAGGCGGATCTTCTTGTCGTCCTCGGTCTGAAGGAGCTTCATGGCCGGCTTGAAGGTATACGGCCCGAGCTGGAAGACGGCATCCTCGGATTGCTCGTGCTGGCGGAGCTGGGCGCGGATGCGGGCGAGCAGCACGGGGAACTTGAAGGGCTTGGTGATGTAGTCGTTGGCGCCCGCGTCGAGGCCGAGGATGGTGTCGGCGTCGCCGTCATGGCCCGTCAGCATCAGGATCGGCGCCTTGACGCCCTGCTTGCGCATCAGCCGGCAGAGCTCGCGCCCGTCGGTGTCGGGAAGGCCCACGTCGAGGATCACCAGGTCGTAGATCGTGTCCTTGACGCGTTGCATCGCCTCGGCGCCGTTGCCGGCCTCGAAGACGTCGAAATCCTCGGTCATCACAAGCTGTTCGCCGAGCGCCTCGCGCAGGTCCTCGTCATCGTCGACCAGCAGGATTTTCTTGAGCTGTGCCATAATCGCTAACCTCGTTTCGTTTCGGCAGATGTGTGCCGACGCGCCGCGCGGGGCAAGGAATATGACAGGGCGTTCACGGCCAAGTGTTAGAGGGTGGCCAATTGTTTCAATTCGTTGCAAAAGACGCTAGATCCGTTCTTCAACTTTCACACGCCGGGATGTGACCGCATGAGCCTTGCCCCTGACCTGACCGAGATCCTTGCACGGGCGCGCAGCGATCTGCGCATGGGCGTGCCGGTGGTGCTGACGGGCCCGGAGGGGGCGCTCCTGGTGCTGGCGGCGGAGACGCTGGATGGCGCAAGGCTGGCGGATATTCGGGCGCTGGGCGGGCCGCCGGTGGTGGTGATCAGTGCGCGGCGGGCCGAGACGCTGAAGGCGCGGCCCTATGACGGGGACCTGGCAAGGATCGTGCTGCCGCCGGATGCGGGGTTGCCCTGGGTGCTGGGGGTGGCCGACCCGGCCGACGACCTGCGCACGCCGATGAAGGGGCCCTTGGTGTCGGAGCGGGGCGGGGATGCCGGGCTGCACCGGCTGGCGCTGAAGCTGGCCAAGACCGCGCGGCTGTTGCCGGCGGTGCTGGTGCTGCCGCTGAAGAATGCCGCGTCGTTCTCGCAGGAGCGGCGGCTGACGGTGGTGGACGGGGCCGCGGCGGCGCCGCTGCTGGAGGCGGCCAGCCCGCTGCACCCGGTGGTGAGCGCGCGGCTGCCGCTGGCGGTGTCGGAGGCGGGCAAGCTGCATATCTTTCGGCCGGAGGATGGCGGCGAGGAGCATTACGCCATCGAGATCGGCCAGCCCCCGCGGGAGGCGCCGGTGCTGGCGCGGCTGCATTCGGCCTGTTTCACCGGTGACCTGATGGGATCGCTGAAATGCGACTGTGGCCCGCAGTTGCGCGGCGCGCTGGCGCAGATGGGCAACGAGGGGGCGGGCGTGCTGCTCTACCTCAACCAGGAGGGGCGGGGGATCGGGCTTGCCAACAAGATGCGCGCCTATTCCCTGCAGGACCAGGGCTTCGACACGGTGGAGGCCAATCACCGGCTGGGCTTCGAGGATGACGAGCGCGATTTCCGGATCGGGGCGGATATCCTCAAGCGGATGGGGTTCTCGGCGGTGCGGCTGCTGACCAACAACCCGGCGAAGATCGCGATGATGCAGCAGAACGGCATCGAGGTGGCCGAGCGGGTGCCGCTGAAGGTGGGCGAGACGGCGCATAACCGGGCGTATTTGGCGACCAAGGCGAAGAAGTCGGGCCACCTGTTATAGGCTGAGAGTTGGGGAGCCTCCGGCGGGGATACTTGGGGCCAGAAGAAGCTTGGGGTGTGCCCGTGTTTCTTCTGGCTGGAAATATCCCGGGGAGCTTGAGGGGCTGGCCCCTCAATCATCTGGCGGCGCGGGCTTCCATGACGCCGCGGCCGAGCTCGAGCGTGTAGGCGGCGAGTTCTTCCAGGGCGGTTTCCGCGGCGGCGCTGTCACCGGCTTCGATGGCGTCGGCGATGCGGGTGTGGAAGGCGACGATTGCTTCGCGCGACCGTGCCGTGAAGGTGATCATGTTCATCAGCGGCTGCATCGCCTCGACCGCGCCGGCGAGCTGGTAGCTGAGCACCGGGTTGCCGGCCGCGTCGACCAGCGCGCGGTGGAAGGTGACGTCGGAGGCGCAGAAGCTTTCGTCGGAGAGGCCGGGCTGGCCCTGGCGGTGGATCTCGGCGCGCATGGTGGCGAGGTGGTCGGGGGTTCGGCGGGCGGCGGCGAGCGGGGTGCAGGCGCGTTCGAGGGCGTAGCGGGCCTCGCAGGCGGTCTCGAAGCTGACGCCGTTCATCGACAGGAGCAGGGTGGAGGTGGTGATCTGCTGGCCGTAGGCTTCCTCGTAGGAGAGCCGGTTGACGAAAGCGCCGCCGAAAGCGCCGCGCTGGGTGCGGATGAGGGACTGGGCCGCCAGCCGCTTGAGCGCCTCGCGCACGGTGGGGCGGGAGACGTTGAATTGCTCGGCAAGTTCGGCCTCGGAGGGCAGGCGTTCGCCGGTGATCATCCGCCCTTCGACGATGGCGTCGCGGATGGCCTGCGCGATCTGGGCCGAGAGGTCGGCCTTGGGGGTTTTGGCAGTTTCCATTTGTCATACATTTAAATGTCTGACATTTTCCGCGCAAGCCACGAGTCGGGAAGGGAGGCCCATGCGCGACACGATTGCCACGCCGCTGCGGAGCGTTCTCTGGCTGGCCTTCTTCGGCGGGATACTGGCCGCGTGGGCGTGGCTTTACCAGATGGCGACCGGCATGGATCTCGACCTGATCGGACGGCCGGGCGAGATGGCGCAGCGGATGGCCGCGATGGATCCGCGGATGGACATGTACATGCCGATGGCCGAGTTCTGGCCGCTGTTTGCCATGTGGGCGGTGATGATGGCGGCGATGATGCTGCCGACACTGGTGCCGACGCTCAGAGCGTATGAAGACCTCATGATTTCGGCGAACGGGAGCTGGGGTGGCTGGCTGGGCGTGTTGACGGGATACGCCATCGTATGGATCGGCTTTGCCGCGGCGATTACCGGCGTGCAGCTGGCGCTGCTGTTCGGCGGGGTGATCGATATGCTGGGCATTCCCAAATCGATGTTGATCTCCGGCGGGCTCTTGATCGTGGTGGGGGCGTTCCAGTTCACCCGCACGAAGGAGGTTTGCCACGGGGTGTGCCACAGCCCGATGAGCTATTACCTCGGCCACTGGCGGCCGGGCACGCTGGGGGGCTTGCGCATGGGGCTGGGGCTGGGGGCGTTCTGTGCCGTCTGCTGCTGGGGCTTCATGGCGCTGGGCTTTGTCGGCGGGGTGATGAGCCTTCTGTGGATGGGGCTGGCGACGCTGTTCATGGTGCTGGAAAAATTGCCCCAGATCGGCCACCGTGTGGTGAAGCCGATGGGCGCGATACTGATGGCGGGCGGGCTGGTGGTGCTGGCCTGGCCTTTTGTGACGGGAGTATAGGACATGGCGTTGAGACGCAGGCAGGATGCCGACAAGCTGCCGATCTCGCAGCGGATCGACAACCGGATGGCGAACCCCAAGCGGCGGACGATGACGCCCACCGAGTGGAAGATCAAGGGCGAGCTGTTCCTGAACTGCTCGTGCGAGCTGTTCTGTCCTTGCGTGGTCAGCCTGGGCAAGCACCCGCCAACGGAGGGCGATTGCAAGGCGTGGATGGCGATTGCCATCGACGAGGGGCATTACGAGGGGGAAGACCTGTCGGGGCTGAACGTGGGTCTCATGGTCGAGATTCCCGGGCGGATGGCGGAGGGCGGCTGGAAGGTGGCCGCCTACGTGGACGAGCGGGCGAGCGGGAAGGCGTATAACGGGTTGTTGCAGATCTTTTCCGGCGCGGCCGGGGGGACCACGGGCCTTTTCACGATGCTGGTGAGCGATATCGTGGGCGCCGAGCGCGAGAAGGTCGAGATTGTCCGAGAGGGCAAGCGGCGGGGCCTTTATATCGGGCGCAAGATCCAGGGCGAGATCGAGATGATCGACGGGGCGAGCCCGGATCATCCGGTAATGATCTCGAACTCGAAATATTGGATGGGCCCCGACATCATCGCCGCGCGCGGGGTGAAATCGCGGGTGCGGGACTACGGGCGCATCTGGGATTTCGGCGGCAAGTCGGCCGAGATCTGTCCGATCGACTGGGGCGGGCCCAAGTAGGGAGCCATGGGCATGATCACGCCGGAGTATTGCCGCCTGATGGCGCGTTACAACGCCTGGCAGAACCGCCAGATCGAGAAGGCGCTGGAAGGCGTGCCGCTGGAGGCGCTGAAGGCGGATCACGGGGCGTTCTTCGGGTCGATCCTGGGCACGCTGAACCACCTTGTCTGGGGCGACCGGATGTGGATGAGCCGGTTCCACGAGCCTCGGGAGAAGCCGGAGGGCGGGATCAAGGACAGCACAGCGTTGTTCCCGACGCTTGGCGCGTGGAGTGCCGAGCGGTTCCGGGTGGACGGGGTGATTTCGCGCTGGGCCATGGGCCTGCATGCGGTCGAGCTGACCGGGAGCTTCCGGTTCTATTCGGGCGCGATGGGGCGCGAGGTGACGAAGCCGATCGCGCCCTGCGTGGTGCACATGTTCAACCACCAGACCCATCACCGCGGGCAGGTGCATGCGATGATGACGAGGACCGGGCTGAAAGCGCCGGTCACCGACCTGTTCATGATGCCGGACGAGGAGTGAGCCCGATGGCTGCGCCGCTTTTGTCGCCCTCACGCCGGTTGCGCCGGACGCCGTTTTCCGAGGGGGTCGAGGCGGCGGGGGTAAAGGCCTACACGGTCTATAACCACATGCTTTTGCCGACGGTGTTCCGGTCGGTGGAGGAGGATTACCATCACCTGAAGGAAGCGGTGCAGGTCTGGGACGTGGCCTGTGAGCGGCAGGTGGAGCTGCGCGGGCCCGATGCCGGGCGGCTGATGCAGATGCTGACGCCGCGGGATCTGCGGGGGATGCTGCCGGGGCAGTGCTACTACATGCCGATCGTGGACGAGACGGGGGGCATGCTGAATGATCCGGTGGCGGTGAAGCTGGCGGAGGACCGGTTCTGGATCTCGATTGCCGACAGCGATCTGCTCTACTGGGTGAACGGCGTGGCGCAGGGCTGGCGGCTGGATGTGCTGATCGACGAGCCGGATGTCTCGCCGCTGGCGGTGCAGGGGCCGAAGGCCGAGGAGCTGATGGCGCGGGTCTTTGGCGATCAGGCAAGGGATATCCGGTTCTTCCGGTTCGCGCCGCTGGAGTTCGAGGGGCGGAGCCACGTGGTGGCGCGCTCGGGCTATTCCAAGCAGGGCGGGTACGAGATTTACGTGGATGGCAGCGATGCCGGGATGCCGCTCTGGACCGCGCTGATGGAGGCGGGGGCCGATCTGGATGTGCATGCGGGCTGTCCGAACCTGATCGAGCGGATCGAGAGCGGCCTGTTGAGCTATGGCAACGACATGACCGACGACAACACGCCGCATGAATGCGGTCTGGGCCGGTTCTGCAACACGCAGTCGGCGGTGGGCTGTATCGGGCGCGATGCGCTGCTGCGGGTGGCCAAGGAAGGGCCTGTGCAGCAGATCCGGGCGCTGTCGATCGAGGGGCCGAAGGTGCCCGTCTGTGACAGGTGGTGGCCGGTGACGGCGGGTGGCAAGACGGTGGGGCGGGTGAGTTCCGCCGCGTGGAGTCCGGATTTCGAGACCAACGTGGCCATCGGCATGGTGCGGCTGACGCATTGGGATGCGGGCGACGTGGTCGAGGTGCACACGCCCGAGGGCGTGCGGCAGGCCGAGGTTCAGGCCGGGTTCTGGAACTGAGAGCGGGGAGGGGGCGCGGCCCCCGCCGGGTTTATGCCCGCGGGGCGAAA
>NZ_JAVKFX010000060.1:0-2084 GCF_040223625.1 Roseovarius sp.
CTGACAAAAGTCCGGCCGTTCTGCGCCGCATGAAGGCGGTCGCCAACCGGTCTATGAACGTGGACGAACCCGCCGCGCTGGCAGACGAGATGCTGAACCTGCGCGCCCATATGCGGTCATGGGACATGCGCGAAGGTCTGACGGCCTTTGCCGAAAAACGAAAACCGAACTTCCGCGGCTACTAGGTCAGGAGGAACGAACAATGCAGGATATCTATGTTGTCGGCGTCGGCATGACGCCGTTCGGAAAATTCCGGGAAAAATCAATCAAGGACATGACCGGCGAAGCCGTCACCAACGCCTTGGCGGATGCAGGGTTGCCGGCTCAGAAAATCGACGGTGCGTTCTTCTCGAACGCGGTTCAGGGCCATATGGAGGGCCAGCACATGATCCGCGGCGAGATCGCGCTGCGTGAAATGGGCATTCAGGGCATTCCGGTGGTGAATGTCGAAAACGCCTGCGCCAGCGCCTCGACCGGGTTCAAGCTGGCGGTGGATTTCCTCAAGGCCGGCAATGGCGATTGCTGCCTGGCCGTGGGCGCCGAGAAAATGTACTCCGACGACCGCGCGCTGATGTTCTCGGCTTTCGACAGTGGCTGGGATGTCAGCAATGGCGAAGAGGTCGCACAGCGCCTGGCCGATCTGGGCGCCGGGGTCGAAGAACCGGAAGGGTCGAAATCACCCAGGCCCTACAGCGTGTTCATGGATGTCTACGCCGGTTTTGCACGGCTGCACATGCAGACCTTCGGCACCACGCAGGAACAATTCGCCGCCGTCGCCGCCAAGAACCACGCGCATTCCGCGCATAACCCGCTGGCGCAATACCGCGATGCCATGAGCGTCGATCAGGTATTGGCCGCGCCGCCGATCACCTATCCGTTGACCCTGCCGATGTGCGCCCCGATCTCGGACGGCGCCGCGGCGGCGGTGCTGTGCACCGGCGAGGGGTTGAAAAGGCTGGGCCTCGATCCCAAGCGCGCGATCAAGGTCAAGGCGGCGATCCTGCGCTCGGGCACCGACCGACCGGCGGAAGATTACAGGAACCACCTGACCCGGCTTGCCGCGCTTGAGGCCTATGAACAGGCCGGGCTCGGCCCCGAGGATATGTCGGTGGCCGAGGTGCATGACGCCACCGCCGTGGGCGAGGTGATCCAGATCGAGAACCTCGGCTTTGTCGAATTCGGTGAGGGCGGCCCCGCCAGCCTGCGGGGCGAAACCACGATTGGCGGCCGCATCCCCGTCAACCCCTCCGGCGGGTTGGAATCCAAGGGCCACCCGGTCGGTGCCACCGGCATCGGCCAAGTCCACGAACTGGTCACGCAGTTGCGTGGTGAGGCTGGCGCACGCCAGGTCGAAGGCGCACAAAACGCCATCGCCGAAAACGGCGGCGGGCTGCACGGCGTCGAGGAAGCCGCCGCCTGCGTCACCATTTTGGGTCGCTGAAACAAGGAAGAAGAAAATGGAAACCGTGATCGCAGCCGCACAGGCAATTTACACCGACGAACAGCGCATGTTGCTTGAGAACTTCCGCAAGATGGCCGAGGCAGAGTTCGCTCCGCTGGCCGAGAAATACGAAGAGCTGGGCTATCCCCCCAATGCGGAAACCCTCAAGGGCCTGTTCGCCAAAGTCGAGGAATTCGGGCTGATCAGCGGGCTGATCCCCGAGGCCGATGGCGGCGCCGGGATCGACCGGATGACCTATGGCATCCTCTACGAGGAACTGGCCCGCATCTGGGCCGATCTGGCCATCGCCGTGCTGATCCAGGGCCACGCGGTGTTCGCGATCAACCTGCTGGGGGACAAGGCGCAGAAAGAGGCCTATCTCAAACCGTTATTGCGCAGTGAACGTATCTGCGCCACCTGCATCTCCGAACCCTCGGTCGGCTCGAACGTGCGCGAGGTGAAAACGCGCGCCGAGCGCGAGGGCGACAAGATCTTCGTCACCGGCCAGAAACTGTGGATCTCCAACGGCGCCCAGTCGGATTTCGCGATCGTGGTTTGCAACCTCGACGACGGGATTTCCATGGTCATCGTCGACCGCGACAAGGGTGGTTATGAAAGCCGTGAGCTGCGCAAGATGGGGTTG
>NZ_JAVKFX010000061.1:0-35644 GCF_040223625.1 Roseovarius sp.
CCTGCGCAGGATCGGCGCCAGAACCTTTACAGACCTCTTCGAAGTCCTCGGAGACATCTGCGATATGTTCTCACCCAACGAATGTTGGAACTTCTTCAAGGCTGCCGGATATGTCGCAGGTTAAAATCGAAACGCTTTAACCGATTTCCATGAAAAAGCCCCGGGCCGGAGGTCTGCCCGGGGCTGGAATTCTCTCGTGGCCGAGGCTCAGCGCTTCTCGATATCCACGTAGTCGCGCAGCGTGGCGCCCTGGTAGAGCTGGCGCGGGCGGCCGATCTTGAGTTGGGGATCGGCGATCATTTCCTTCCACTGCGAGATCCAGCCGACCGTGCGGCTGAGCGCGAAGATCGGCGTGAACATCGAGGTCGGGAAGCCCATCGCCTCGAGGATGATGCCGGAGTAGAAATCGACGTTCGGGAAGAGCTTCTTGTCGACGAAGTAATCGTCTTCCAGCGCGGCCTTTTCGAGCTCCTTGGCGACCTGCAGGGTCGGGTTGTCCTCGATGCCGAGCAGGTCGAGCACCTCGTCGGCGGATTGCTTCATCACCTTGGCGCGCGGATCGAAGTTCTTGTAGACCCGGTGGCCGAAGCCCATCAGGCGGAACTCGTCATTCTTGTCCTTGGCGCGGGCGATGTATTCGGGGATCTTGTCGACCGTGCCGATCTCGCGCAGCATTTCGAGGCAGGCCTGGTTGGCCCCGCCATGGGCCGGGCCCCAGAGGCACGCGATGCCCGCCGCGATACAGGCGAAGGGGTTGGCGCCCGAGGAGGAGGCGAGGCGCACGGTCGAGGTCGAGGCGTTCTGCTCGTGGTCGGCGTGAAGGGTGAAGATCCGGTCCATCGCGCGGCTCAGGATCGGGTTCACCTCGTAGTCTTCTGCCGGCACGGCAAAGCACATGCGCAGGAAGTTCGACGCGTAGTCGATGTCGTTGCGCGGATACACGAAGGGCTGGCCGATGGAATACTTGTAGGCCATGGCCGCGATGGTCGGCATCTTGGCGACGAGGCGGATCGAGGCGACCTCGCGCTGCCACGGGTCGTTGATGTCGGTCGAGTCGTGGTAGAAGGCGGAAAGCGCGCCGACCACGCCCACCATGATCGCCATCGGGTGCGCATCCCGGCGGTAGCCGCGGAACAGGAAGTGCATCTGTTCGTGCAGCATGGTGTGGTTGGTCACCCGATCCTCGAAATCCTCGAGCTGAGCGGCCGAGGGCAGTTCGCCGTAAAGCAGCAGGTAGCAGACCTCGAGGAAATGCGATTTCTCGGCCAGCTGGTCGATCGGGTAGCCGCGGTGCAGCAGCTCGCCCTTGGCCCCGTCGATGAAGGTGATGGTGCTGTCGCAGCTTGCGGTCGAGGTGAAGCCGGGGTCGTAGGTGAACACGCCCGCCTGCCCGTAGAGCTTGCGGATGTCGATCACGTCGGGGCCGGCGGTGGGCGAAAGGATCGGCAGTTCGTAGTCGGTGCCGTCGATCGTCAGCGTCGCGGATTTGTTACTGTCAGCCATAGGGGTACTCCCTCTTCGCGCCCGCGCGGAAATTCGCAATCGGGCAGGTTTCTTTCATCTGGCCTTTCGAGAGGTCAACCTTTCTCGCAGGCGGCATCCTCGAGCCGGGCGAGGGATTCTTCCCGCCCCAGAACGAGCATCATATCGAACACGCTAGGTGTCGCAGCCCGGCCGGCCAGTGCGGCCCGCATCGGGCCCGCCAGCTTGCCGAATTTGGTATCAATGGACTCGGCGAACTGCATGGCGGCAGCCTCCAGATCCTCACGCGTCCAACTAGCATTTTGCATATGCGGCGTCAATTGCCCCAGTATACCACGGGATACATCGTCGAGGTTCTTCGCCGCTTTCTCGTCGGGCTCGATCGGGCGATCGGCCAGAATAAATTCCGCCTTTTCAAGGAGTTCCGGAAAGGTCTTGGCGCGCTCCTTGAGGCAGTACATGCCGGACCCGAGCAAGGCTGTCTTGGCGTCACCGAGGGGCGGGGCGCCGGTGACCTGACGGAAGGCGAGAAGCTCATGCAGCAGCGCAGCATCGTCGGATGCGGCGATATGCTGGCCGCTGAGATTGTCGAGCTTCTTGAAGTCGAACCGGGCGGGGGACTTGCCAATGCCGGAGAGGTCGAACCACTCCTGCGCCTGTGCGTCGGTGAAGAACTCGTCGTCGCCATGGCTCCAGCCGAGGCGGGCAAGGTAGTTGCGCATGCCCGCCGCAGGGTAGCCCATGCGCTGGTACTCCTCGACGCCGAGCGCGCCGTGGCGTTTCGACAGCTTCTTGCCGTCGGGGCCGTGGATCAGCGGGATATGGGCGTAGACGGGCAGGGGCCAGCCCATCGCCTGGTAGATCATCATCTGCCGGGCGGCGTTGTTGAGGTGGTCATCCCCCCGGATCACGTGCGTGACACCCATGTCATGATCGTCGACGGCCACGGCCAGCATGTAGACCGGTGTGCCATCGCTGCGTAACAGGATCATGTCGTCGAGCTGGTCGTTGCGGATGGTGACGTCGCCCTGCACCTCGTCGCGGATGATTGTGCTGCCGTCGCGCGGGGCCTTGATGCGGATCACGTAGGGCGCGTCGGGATGGGTCGAGGGGTCGGCATCGCGCCACGGGCTGCGGAAGAGGGTGGAGCGGCCCTCGGCCCGGGCGGCCTCGCGGAAGGCCTCGATCTCTTCCCGAGTCGAGAAGCATTTGAAGGCCTCGCACTTGTCCAGCAGCTCGCGGGCCACCTCGGCATGGCGGTCGGCGCGCGCCGCCTGGCTGACCGCCTCGCCGTCATGGTCGAGGCCCAGCCACGCCAGCCCGTCGAGGATGGCCTGCGTTGCCTCGGGGGTCGAGCGCGCGCGGTCGGTATCCTCGATCCGCAGAAGGAATTTCCCGCCACGGCCCCGCGCATAGAGCCAATTGAACAGCGCCGTCCGTGCCCCGCCGATATGCAGAAAGCCGGTGGGAGAAGGGGCAAATCGGGTGACGACCGTCTGGGACATGTCGGGCAGGGTCCTTTCTGGATTAACCTTTCGGTAACGGTTTTGGGGGATATCGAACGGATCAGTTTTCCATGACTGTCTATCGGCCCGCCGGAGGGGAAACAAGTCTTGGAACTCGTCCATAGCGCCGTTTCCGCGTGGTTGGCGCAGCGCGGGCAACTGTTTTGCTGGGCGCCGGTGGCGCTGGCGGCGGGGGTCGGCCTGTACTTTGCCGTGAAAGTCGAACCGGCGCCGATGCAGTATCTCTGGATCGGCGGGGGGGCGGTTTTGTGCCTCGGGCTGGCGGCGCGGGCCGGTGTGCTGGTCTCGCCGGTGTTGTGGGGGGTGGCGCTGGTGGCGCTGGGGTTCTGCATCGCGGGGGCGCGGGCGCATTGGGTCAAGGCGCCGGTGCTGACCTGGCGATATTATGGCCCGGTCGAGGGGCGGATCGTTGGATTGGACCGCTCGGGGTCGGACGCGCTGCGGCTGACGCTCGACCAGGTGGTGCTTGCGCGGGTGTCGCCAAGTCGGACGCCCGCGCGGGTACGGGTTTCGCTGCACGGGGTTCAGGGCCATCTCGATCCGGCGCCGGGGATGAGGGTGATCCTGACCGGGCACCTGTCGCCGCCCGCCGGCCCGGTGGAGCCGGCCGGGTTCGATTTCCAGCGGCACGCCTGGTTCAAGCGGCTGGGGGCGGTGGGGTACACGCGCACGCCGGTGCTGCTGTTGGAGCCTGCGGGCGGGGGGCAGTGGCTGTTCAAGGCGCGCATGTGGCTGTCGGACAGGGTGCAGGCGCGGGTGCCGGGCGAGACGGGCGCGTTTGCAGCGGCGATCATGACCGGGGACAGGTCGGGCATCGGGCAGGACACGCTGAAGGCGTTACGGATTTCCAACCTTGCGCATCTGCTGGCGATTTCGGGGCTGCACCTCGGCCTTCTGGCCGGGGTGGTCTTCGGGGCGGTGCGGCTGGGCTTCGCGGCGGTTCCCTACCTGGGCCTGCGCTTGCCGGCGAAGAAGATCGCGGCCGGCGTCGCCGTTGCGGCGGCGGCGGGGTATTATTCGCTCTCCGGGGGCAACGTGGCGACCGAGCGGGCCTTCGTGATGGTGGCGGTGATGCTGTTCGCGGTGATGGCGGACCGGCGGGCGCTGTCGCTGAGGGCGGTGGCGATGGCGGCGCTGATCGTTCTGGTGCTGCGGCCGGAGGCGATGCTCGGGCCCGGTTTCCAGATGTCCTTCGCGGCGACGACGGCGCTGGTGGCGGTGTTCGGCTGGTTCAGGGATCGCGAGATATCGCTGGGCCCGCGCTGGCTCAGGCCGGCGGTGGCGGTGGCGGTGTCGTCGCTGGTGGCGGGGCTGGCCACGGCGCCGATCGCGGCGGCGCATTTCAACCAGGTCGCCCATTACGGGCTGCCTGCGAACCTGTTGAGCGTGCCGCTGATGGGGGTGCTGGTGATGCCCGCGGCGCTTGTTTCGGTGTGTCTTCTGCCCTTCGGGCTGGAGTGGCTGCCGCTCTGGCTCATGGGGCAGGGGCTGGGCTGGATCCTTGGTGTGGCGCACTGGATTTCCGGGCTGGAGGGGGCAAGGGGCACGGTGCCTGGGCCGGGGCCGGCGGTGCTGCCGCTGATTGCCGTCGGCGCGCTGCTGCTGATCCTGTGGCAGGGGCGGTTCCGGGTGGCCGGGCTGGTGCCTGCGGCGCTTGGGGCGCTTCTGTGGGTTCAGACGGGTCGGCCGGATGTGCTGATCTCGGACACGGGCGCGCTGGTGGGGGTGATGACCGAGAAGGGGCGTGCGCTGAGCAAGCCGCGGGGGGCAGGGTTCGTGGCGGATATCTGGCTGGAGAACGATGGCGATCCGGAGGAACAGGAAGCCGCGCATGACCGCTGGGGGGATGTGGCCGGGACCGGGTGGCCGGTCATCGCCCTGCCGGGCAAACGGGCGGCGGAGGCGTTGACCACCTGCCGCCGCGATGACTGGATCGTGCTGACCGCTGCGCCGACGGTGGAGTTGCCGTGCCGCGTGATCACGCCGGAGACGCTGCGCGCCACCGGGGCGATTGCCCTCTTCGACGAGGGGGGCAAGATCAGGCAGGTGACCGCGCGCGAGGTGACCGGCGCGCGGCTCTGGAACACTCAGTAGGTGCGGATCAGGCCGACCAGCTTGCCCTGTACGCGCACCTTGTCCTCGGGCAGGACGCGGGTTTCGTAGGCGGGGTTCGCCGCCTCGAGCGCGATGGCGTTGCCGTTGCGGTAGAACTTCTTGAGCGTGGCTTCCTGATCCTCGACCAGGGCCACGACGATATCGCCGTTATCGGCTGTCTGGGTTTCGCGGATGACCACCACGTCGCCATCGTTGATGCCGACGCCGATCATCGAATCGCCTTTGACTTCAAGCGCGTAGTGATGGCCCTTGCCGCTGAGCATGTCGCCGGGCACGGCGACGTTGTGGCTGGCATGGGCGATCGCCTCGATCGGGACACCGGCGGCGATGCGGCCCATGACCGGCAGTTCCGTGGCCGCCGCATGGGCGACGGGCATGGCATTGGCCGGCGCCTCGGTATCGGGCCTGTCGCCTTCGATCACGCGGGGTTCGAACCCGCCGGCGGTGCCGCCGAGGCTTTCGGGCAGTTTCACGATTTCGAGCGCCCGCGCCCGGTGGGCGAGGCGGCGGATGAAGCCGCGTTCCTCGAGCGCCGTGATCAGGCGGTGGATGCCCGATTTCGAGCGCAGGTCGAGCGCATCCTTCATTTCGTCGAAGCTGGGCGGTACCCCGTCGCGCTGGACCCGTTTGTGAATGAATTCCAGCAGATCGAGTTGTTTCTTGGTCAGCATGTTGCACGTCCTCCGCGACCATACGTTTACGTTTGTTCTACGCATGTTCCCGTTTTGTGTCAACTCTGGTAAACAAAACCTGTGGATAAGTCAGAGGGGGAGATAGTCGATCCTGTCGCCCTTCGCGCGCGCGGGATCGTCCTGCGGGCGGATCATCAGGGCGTTGGCGCGGGCCAGCACGGAGAGGAGCGAGCTGTCCTGCCGCTCGGCCGGGGTGAGTTCGCCCTCCGTGAGGGTGGCGCGCATATAATGCTCGCGCGGGCCGTTGGCGGGGATGTCCTGGGCCAGCCGGGCCGTGCGGCGCGGGGCGGGGGCGGCGCCGAGGCCCAGCATGACGCGGATCATGGGTGCAAGGAAGACATGACCGCAGACCATGGCCGAGACCGGGTTGCCGGGCAGGCCCACCATCGCGGCGCGGCCCATGCGGCCGGCCATGAGCGGTTTGCCGGGGCGCATCTTTACTTTGTAGAAACTGCGTTCCATCCCGAGGCCGGCGGCGACGTCGCCCACGAGGTCATGATCGCCCACCGAGGCGCCGCCGATCGTGACCACGAGGTCGGCGCCATCGGCAAGATCGAAGGCCGTTTCGAGCGAGGCGGTGTTGTCGCGCGCGATGGGCAGGAGGCGGGCGGTGGCGCCCATCTGTTCGAGCATGGCCTTGAGGCCGAAGGTGTTCGACGCGATGATCTGGTCCGGGCCGGGATCGTCCCCGGGCATGACCAGTTCGTCGCCGGTGGAGATGAGGGCCACGACGGGTTTGCGGGTGACACTCACCTGCGGAATGTTCATCGCGGCCAGAAGCGCGATGTCCGACGGTGTCAGGAGGCGGGGCGCGTCGATGGTGTCGCCGGTGGCAAAGTCGATGCCCTTGCGGCGGATGTGGGGGCCTTCGTCGAGCCTGTCGCCGAGGGTGATCGTGTCGCCCTCGCGCGTGACGTCTTCCTGGATCACGACACGGTCTGCGCCTTCGGGCATCGGGGCGCCGGTGAAGATACGGACGGCCTGGCCGGGTTTCACGTGGCCGGTAAAGCCGTGGCCTGCCGCGGCTTCGCCGATCACCTCGAGCCGCGCGCCGGGTGTGGCCTCATCGGAGCGGACCGCGTACCCGTCCATGGCCGAGGCCGGAAAGGGGGGCTGGTCGCGCCGGGCGGTGGCGGGGTCGGCGAGGATGCGGCCCGCGGCCTCCTGCAGGGGGACGGATTCGCGTTCCAGTGGGGCCACGAGGGAGAACAGGTGCGAAAGGGCCTCGTCGACCGAGATCATGACGCCTCGTAACGGCCTGATTTCCCGCCGTCTTTGAGTTTCACGCGGGTGCCGCCGATCTCCATCGCGCGGTCGACGGCCTTGAGCATGTCGTAGACCGTGAGCGCGGCGGTGCTGACGGCGGTCAGGGCCTCCATCTCGACCCCGGTCTGGCCGGTGGTCTTGACCGTCGCCTCGATCCGGACGCCCGGCAGGTCGGCATCGGGGGTGAGGTCGACCGAGACCTTGGTGACGGGCAGCGGGTGGCAGAGCGGGATCAGCTCGGCCGTCTTCTTGGCGCCCATGATCCCGGCAAGCCGCGCGACGGCCAGAACGTCGCCTTTCTTGGCGCGACCTTCCGCCATGATATCAAAGGTTTCGCGGGCCATCTTCACGTGCCCCTCGGCCACGGCAACCCGCGCGGTCACGTCCTTCTCGGAGACATCGACCATATGCGCATGGCCGTCGCCGTCGAAATGGGTCAGGCCGCTCACATCATCCCCCCCGGCACGGAGGGCACGTCGAGCATGGCTTTGGTGGCGGTCGTCACGTCCTCCTGCCTCATCAGCGCCTCGCCGATCAGGAAGCAGCGGGCGCCGTAGCGGGCCATGTCGGCCAGGTCTGCAGGGCCGGTCAGGCCACTTTCGCAGACGATGATCTTTTCCGGGGGCACCAGCCGTGACAGTTCCCGCGAGGTGTCGAGCGTGGTCTCGAAGGTGTTGAGATCGCGGTTGTTGATGCCGATCAGTTTCGACTTGAGCAGAGCGGCGCGGTCGAGCTCGGCCTTGTTGTGGACCTCGATCAGGGCATCCATGCCCCAGCGGATCGCGGCGGCTTCCAGTTCGGCGGCCTGTTCGTCGGTGACGGAGGCCATGATGATCAGGATGCAGTCGGCGCCCCAGGCGCGCGCCTCGGCCACCTGATAGGTGTCGTACATGAAGTCCTTGCGCAGGACCGGCAGTTCACAGGCCGCGCGGGCCTGTTTCAGGAACTCGGGCGAGCCCTCGAAGCTTGGCGTGTCGGTCAGGACGGAGAGGCAGGCGGCGCCGCCCTCCTCGTAGGCCCTGGCCAGCGCCGGCGGGTCGAAATCGGGGCGGATCATGCCTTTCGACGGGCTGGCCTTCTTGATCTCGGCGATCAGGCCGAAGCCGGTCTTGCTGGCCTGCAGCAGCGCGTCGGCGAAGGGGCGCACGGCGGGCGCCGCCTCGGCCTGTGCGGTGATCTCTTCCAGGCTGGTGGCCTGCTTGGCGGCGGCGATCTCTTCGAGTTTGTAGGCCTTGATGTCCTCAAGGATCGTGGGCGTGCTCATGCGGCCTCCGATGTGACTTGGGCGAGGGTTTCGATCTTCGCCTTGGCGGCCCCGCTATCGAGGCTTTCGCGGGCGAGGTCCACCCCGTCTTTCAGGGTTTCCGATTTCCCGGCGACAACCAGCGCGGCGGCGGAGTTGAGCAGCACGGCGTCGCGATAGGCGCCGGGGGCGCCGTCGAGCAGGGCGCGGAAGGCGTCGGCGTTCTGTTGCGGGGTGCCGCCGAGGATATCCTCGAACGGGTGGACGGGCAGGCCGGCATCCTCGGGGTGGATCTCGGTTTCGCGGATGCTGCCATCCTCTTCCAGCGCGGCGATCCAGGTGGTGCCGGTGATGGTCATCTCGTCGGTGCCGTCGCTGCCATGGACCAGCCAGGCGCGTTCGGAGCCGAGTTTGCCGAGCGTTTCGGCCATCGGGCGGATCAGGTCGCGGGCGAAGGCGCCGGTGAGCTGCCGCTTGACGCCGGCGGGGTTGGTGAGTGGGCCGAGGATGTTGAAGATGGTGCGGGTGCCGAGTTCGGTGCGGACCGGGCCGACATGGGCCATGGCGGGGTGGTGCATGGGCGCCATCATGAAGGCGATGCCGGCAGCTTTCAGTGCCTTTTCAACCACTTTCGGGCCGACCATCACGTTGACGCCGAGTTGCGTGAGCGCGTCGGCGGCGCCGGATTTGGAGCTGAGATTGCGGTTGCCGTGCTTGGCCACGGGCACACCGGCGCCCGCCACGACGAAGGCGGTGGCGGTCGAGATGTTGAGCGTGCCCTTGCCGTCGCCGCCGGTGCCGACGATGTCCATGGCGCCGGGCAGGCTGCCGACCTTGTTGCACTTGGCGCGCATGACCGAGGCGGCGGCAGCGTATTCGTCGACCGTCTCGCCCCTCGTGCGCAGGGCCATCAGAAAGCCGCCGGTCTGGGCCGGGGTGGCCTCGCCCTCGAAGAGGCAGTTGAAGGCGGCTTCGGCCTCCTCGCGGGAAAGGGCGCGGTCGGCGGCAATGCCGATGAGGGGTCGGATGTCGCTCATGCGGGGACCTTCATGGTGTCGAGGAAATTCTTCAGAAGCGCGTGCCCGTGCTGGGAGGCGATCGATTCCGGGTGGAACTGGACGCCGTGGATCGGCAATTCGCGGTGTTGCAGCCCCATGATGGTGCCGTCTTCGAGTTCCGCCGTGATTTCAAGAGCTTCCGGGCAGGAGCTGCGCTCTACCACGAGGGAATGGTATCGCGTCGCCTCGAAGGGAGACGGCAGGCCGGCGAAGACGCCTTTGTCGGTGTGGCGGATGTGGCCCATCTTGCCGTGGACGATCTCGGAATGGCGGATGACCTTGCCGCCGAAGGTCTGGCCGATGGTCTGGTGCCCGAGG
This sequence comes from Roseovarius sp., assembly GCF_040223625.1. Classification (GTDB taxonomy): domain Bacteria; phylum Pseudomonadota; class Alphaproteobacteria; order Rhodobacterales; family Rhodobacteraceae; genus Roseovarius. Next base: position 9,701 of record NZ_JAVKFX010000061.1, read on the forward strand.
CACACGCCCAGAAGCGGCGTCTTCGTTGCGGCCGCGGCCTCGGTCAGGGCGAGGCAGATGCCGGCCTGGTCCGGGTCGCAGGGACCGGGCGACAGAAGGATGCCGGCGGGGTTCATCGCCATCGCCTCCTGCACGTTCAGCGCATCGTTGCGCCGCACCACCACCTCGGCCCCGAGTTCACCCACGTAATGCACGAGATTGTAGGTAAAACTGTCGTAATTATCGATCAGTAGCAGCATTTCGAGCATCCTGACGGGATTGGGGGGCTTTAGCCCGATGTCTCAGTCGCGGTATACTTGTTCAGGGTTGCAAGGCACCGTCAAGGGGCGCAAAGGTAACGAAACGGCAATAAAGAGGGCAGAATTGGTGCTACGCGGGGTATTGGGCGGTTTTCTGACGGGGACAATTCTTTCGGGCCTGGTGCTCGGGACGGCGTCGGTGGTGACGTCGCTGCCGGAGCAGGCCCCGCCGGAGGCCGGTGAGGTCGAAGTGCCCGCCGCGTCGGAATTCAACCAGTCGCGGGAGGATACCGAGGCCGAATTGCCGGCCGCCGACGAGACCCCAAGCGCCGACAGCGCGCCCCAGGTCGAGGCGCCGGAGCCCGATGACCTGAGCTCGCTGGAAGGGGCCGATACCGCCCCGGCCTCGCAGCCGCAGACGGGCAGCGCGGAAAGCACGCTGAATTCGCCCGAGGCGCAGGCCGGCAGTTCCGGCGTCGACGTGGACAGCGACGAGCCGGTTCTGCCCAGCCCGCAGGCGCTGGCCCCCGAAGCGCCGGACAGCGAGGATGACCTGTCGATTTCCACGGAACCGGCCCAGCCGGTCCAGCCCGAGGTCGAGGAGGAGAGCGGGGCGTTCCCGGCGCAGGACGAGGCGGAGGCCGCGCCGGACGAGAGCGCGGATCCCGAGCCGCAGGTGGAGCTTGAGGTTCAGGACACCCCCGAGGTCCAGCCACAGGACGCCGCGCCGGACGAAGACGAGATGGCCGACCAGGATGCCGCCGGCGGCGAGATGACCGGTCAGGACGGTTCCGGCGAGGAGATGGCGGAGCTGGAGGACGCACCGGAAGAGACTTCCGGTACGATCGGCGACCTGGCCGAGGGCGTGACCACCGACCGGCTGCCGTCTGTCAGCGATGACGGATCGGCCGAGGAAGACAACCCGCCGCCGCTGGAAGCCTTCGCTGCGCCGTTTTCCAACCCGGACGGCAAGCCGCTCATGGCGATCGTGCTGATCGACGATGGCAGCAGCCCGATCAGCTTCGAGGCGCTGGCCGATTTTCCCTATCCGATCAGCTACGCGGTCGATGCCAGTTGGCCGGGGGCGGCAGAGGCCGCCGAGAAGTACCGGGACGCGGGGCTGGAAGTGCTGGCCATGGCGGACCTGCCGCCGGGGGCGGGGGCGACGGATGCGGAGGTGGCGATGCAATCGTATCTCGGCGCCGTTCCCGAGGCCGTGGCGGTGATGGAGGGCCTCGATGGCGGGCTTCAGGTCAGCCGGGCCGCGACCGAGCAGCTTATCCCGATCCTGCAGGACAGCGGGCACGGGCTGGTGCTGTTTCCCAACGGGCTCGACACGGCGCAGAAGCTGATTTCGCGGCAGGGCGTGCCGGTGGCGTCGGTGTTTCGCGATTTCGATGCCGAGGGGCAGGATGCGACGGTGATCCGGCGGTTCCTCGACCAGGCGGCGTTCAAGGCCGGGCAGCAGGAGCAAGGCGTGGTCATGGTGGGCCGGCTGAGGGCCGAGACGGTGAGCGCGCTGCTGCTTTGGGGGCTTCAGGACCGGGCCGGCAGCGTGGCGCTGGCGCCGGTGTCGGCCGTGCTGAAGGCGGAGCAGTAGGTCAGCCCTTGAGGGCTCAGGGCGCCGTGTCGCTATCGCCATCCCTCCATTCGCCGGGGGCGAGGCTGTCGATCGACCAGCCGCCGATGCGCCAGCGGACGAGGCGCAGGGTGGGGTGGCCCACATGGGCCGTCATCCGCCTCACCTGCCGGTTGCGGCCCTCGGATATCGTGAGTTCCAGCCAGCAATCGGGCACCGATTTGCGATAGCGGATCGGCGGGTCACGTTCCCATATCCGGGGCGGGTCGATGAACCGGGCCTTCGCGGGGCGGGTGCGGCCGTCTTTCAGGTCGACGCCGCTGCGCAAGGCGGCCAGTGCCGCCTCGTCCGGGGTGCCCTCGACCTGAACGAGGTATGTCTTCTCCTGCTTGTGCTTGGGATCGGCGATGCGGGCCTGCAACCGGCCGTTATTGGTGAGCACCAGCAGACCCTCGCTGTCGCGGTCCAGCCGCCCGGCGGGATAGACGCCCGGCACGTCGATATAGGCCGACAGGGTCGGGCGCGTGCTGCCCTCGGTGCCCTTGTCGGTGAATTGCGAGAGCACGCCATAGGGCTTGTTGAACAGGATCACGCGGGTCATGGCCCCAGTTAGCCGCGCGGGCCGGCCAATTGAAACCTTTCTTTCGGCCCAGAATCGCACGTTTTCCCCCGCAGAGGAAAAATCTGGTATCACTGTCATCGGGGTTGTCCGGGGTTTGTCGGTCATGTCGGTTGTGTTTCGTGCTCGGGTTCTGTGGGTGGCGTGGTGGTACCGCGCGATCTTTGCCCGGCTGTCGGGGCAGCGCGACATCGTCCGGGCCAACCTTGCGCGGGTCTTCGCGGATGAAAGCGACCGGGCGCGCAGGGGACTCGAACGGCGTATCCTGGGCAACCAGGCGCGGTTCTACGGCGAGATCATGAATGCGGAGCGATTCCTGCCCGCGCTTGGGCCGCCGAAGATCGAGGGGCCGGGGAAGGCGCCGTTTTTCGAAGCGGTGGAAGCGGGCAAGCCGGTCATCCTGCTGACGGGGCATGTGGGGAATTACGTGGTGGGGCTTCAGATGCTGACGGCGCTGGGGATCCGGGCGGGGTTCCTGTACCGGACGCGGGGCAACCTTCTGCTGGACAGCCGGTTCGAGCGGGTGCTGGGCCAGATGGGGCAGGTGGGCTTCAAGATCGGACACCGGAAGCACCGGCAGTACGAGGGCAGTCTGAAAGAGTTCATTTCCTTCCTGGGCGACGGCAACCCGGTGGTGATGCTGGGCGATCATCGCGACCGGCGGGGGGCGCGGCTGCGGTTCCTGGGGCAGCGCAAGGCGCCCACCTCGCTGACGCCCGCGAAGCTGGCACTGGCGCATGATGCGCCGCTGATCCCGTGCTTCGTGCTGCGGCAGGGGCGGCACAGCCGGTTTCGGGTGCACATGGCGGCGCCGATCCCGCCGGGAGAGCCGAAGAAGATGATGCAGCAATTCAACGATGTGGTCAGCGAGTTGATCTTCGAGGATCCCGCGCAGTGGTCATGGACGATCCGCCGATGGTAGCGCCGAAGCTTCTCATACACGTGCCGGGCAACCTGCTGGACCGGCACGGGCAGGCGGGCTTCGGGCTTTACGGCCGGATCGCGCCGGACCTGCGGCGCATGGGGCTGGAGGTGGATTTCGTCGAGCGGCCCTCGACGACCGAGCTTGGCACCTATTCGAAGGCGGATTTCCACCTCGTTCATCACGGCTTCCTGCGGCGGTTCAACCTGCTCAATTGCGGCATCGCCTATGTCTGGCCCTACTGGTATCTCGATCAGCGGGGCGTGCTGTGCGACAGCTCGATGATCAATGCCACGCCCCGGCTGGCGGGGGTGGACGGCCGACAGGCGGAGAAGTTCTTCAACGCCCTCCATGGCAAGACGGTGGAGCGGGGCGTGTCGAAATACGACCAGCCCGAGCGCCGCGCGCCCATGGGGCAGGGCGCCATCGTGGTCTTCCTGCAGGGCCTGTCCGACCCGGTGCTGCGCAGCATGCACATGATGGAGACCGAGATGCTGGACCTCGTGATGCGGTATCGGCAGGGGCGGCGGGTGCTGATCAAGCCGCATCCGAAGTTTCCCGACACGATCGCCTCGGCGCACGCTTTGATGCTGGCCGAGAACGAGCCGGAGGTGCAGGTCATCGACGCCAATATCCACGACCTTCTGGAAGGCGCGTATTGTTCGGTGTCGATCTGTTCCGGCGCCTCTTTCGAGGGGCTGTTTCATCGCGTGCCGGCCATCTTGTTCGGACGGAGCGATTTCGCCGCCTGTGCCTGGACCGTGCGTACCGAGGAGGAGGCGGAGAGGGCGCTGAAGGAGATCGGCAGTGCCGAGTTTCCCTATGAACGGTTCCTGTTCTGGTTCCTGCGGAAGAAGATGTACAACCAGCGCAACCCGAACCTTGCGGCGCGGGTGCTTCAGCGGATCAAGCGGACAGGGTTCGAATTGATGCCGAATGGGGCGGCGAGCCCCGTGGCGCGTGTGCTGGGCCAGGCAGGTGACGGGGAGCCGGCCGCCCCTATGGTCCCGCCCACCAATCCGAAGATACCCGACAAGCGCAGCAGGAAGACCTGAACAGGTTTTAGCCGTTCCCGTCGCCGGTGAACCGGGCCGCGTCTGCGGCCGCGCGGCGGATGGCGTTCGATTTGTGGACGGTTTCCATGTACTCGGCATCGGGGTCGCTGTCATAGACGACGCCGCCGCCGGCCTGGATATAGAGCGTCTCGTCCTTCACCAGCGCGGTGCGCAGCGCGATGCAGATATCCATGTCGCCGCCCGCGCTGAAATAGCCGACGCCGCCGCCATAGACGCCACGCTTCTCGGGCTCGAGCTCGTCGATGATCTCCATCGCGCGGACCTTGGGGGCGCCGCTGACCGTGCCGGCGGGAAGGCCGGCGAGCAGGGCGGAGAGCGCATCCTGATCCTCGGCCAGTTCGCCCACCACGTTCGAGACGATGTGCATGACGTGGCTGTAGCGTTCGATGATGAATTCCTCGGTCGGGCGGACGCTGCCGATCTTGGCGACGCGGCCCACGTCGTTGCGGCCGAGGTCGAGCAGCATCAGGTGCTCGGCCAGTTCCTTCTGGTCGGCCAGCAGGTCGGTTTCGTTTGCGCGGTCTTCCTCGGGCGTGGCGCCGCGGGGGCGGGTGCCGGCGATGGGGCGGATGGTCACCTGTTTATCGAATACCCGCACGAGGATTTCCGGGCTGGCACCGACCACCTGGAAGCCGCCGAAATTGAAGTAGAACATGAAGGGCGAGGGGTTGGTGCGCCGGAGGCTGCGGTAGAGGGCGAAGGGTGGCTGGCGGAACGGCTGGGTCCAGCGCTGGCTGGGCACGACCTGGAAGATGTCGCCGGCGCGGATGTATTCCTTGGCCTTCTCGACCGCCTTGCCATAGGCCTCGCGGGTGAAGTTCGACACGGGCGGCGCGTCTTCGTGTGCTTCGCCCAAGTTGCGGCTGGTCTGGGGCAGGGCGCGATCGAGGTCGCGCACGGCGTCCATCACCCGCTCGGCCGCCTGGGCATAGGCCGCCCGCGCCGACAGCCCGGCATCGGCCCATGCGGGGGCGACGACGGTCACGTCGCCCTTCACCCCGTCAAGCACGGCGACGACCGAGGGGCGCAGCATCAGCGCGTCGGGCACGCCGAGCGGGTCGGGGTTGACGTTGGGCAGGTGCTCGACCAGCCGGATCATGTCATAGCCGAGGTAGCCGAAGAGCCCCGCGCTGGCGGCGGGCAGGTCGTCGGGCAGGTCGATCCGGCACTCGGCGATCAGGGCCCGCAGGTTGTCGAGAGGGCCGCCCTCCTGATCCTCGAACGCGGCGCCGTCATAGCGGGCCTGCCGGTTGATGCGGCTGGTGGTACCGTGACACTGCCAGATCAGGTCGGGCTTCATGCCGATGATCGAATAGCGCCCGCGCACCTCGCCGCCGGTGACGGATTCCAGCATGAAGGCGTCCTGCGCGGCCCCGGTCAGCTTGAGCATCAGCGAGACCGGCGTATCGAGATCGGCCGCGAGCCGGGCATAAACGACCTGGTTCCTTCCGGCCTCGTAACCCTCGGCGAAGGTCTCGAAAGAGGGGGTCAATTCCACCTTGGGCGCCCTTTACTGGAAGTTGGAATGCACGGCGTTGATCGCGGCCTGATCCAGGTCGATGCCCGCGCGGGCGCGGATGTCGTTGGCCAGAAGCTGGAACAGGTCCTGCGAGAGGCTGGACGCAGCGCGTTGCTGCAAGGCGCTCTGAAGCTCTTCGAGGTCGCCGTCCTGGGCATCGGGGGGAAGGATGTCGTTCAGCTTGATCACGAAGATGCGGCCGTTGCCCTCGATCATCGTGGCGCCGCCTTCTTCCATGCCGAACACCGTCTCGATGAATGTGGGCGGCACCTCGGCGCGGAAATCGCGGCGGGTCATGGTTTCCGACCCGTCGACCGCCAGCCCCACATCCTCGAGGCTTTCGCCGTTGGACAGGTCGGCGACCAGCGGTTCGGCCTGGGCCTTCAGCTCGGTCACGAGCGCGTCGGCCTCCCACGCGGCGGTGACGGCGTCGCGGACCTCGTCAAGCGGCTGCACCTCGGGCGGGACGACCTCATCGAGGCGCATGGCGAAGATGCCGCCCTCGTCAAGCTGGATGACTTCGGGATAGTCATCTTCGGACAGGGCGTTGGCTGCGCTGCGGAAGGATTCGTAGGCGGCGATGCCGTCGCTCACGCCTTCGTGCCAGTCGATCTGGCCAAGTTCCAGATCGGTTTCGTCGGCCAGGTCCTCGATCGTGGCGCCGCCGGCCAGAAGGTCGTCGACCGCGTCGATGCGGCTGTCGACGACGCGGCGGGCGCGGTCGGCGGCCAGCTCGGCGCGCAGGTCCGGCTCGGCCTCCTCGAAGCTGGTGTTCTGTTCGGCAAGCACGGCGTTCACCCGGAAGAGGGCCGGGCCAACGGAGGAGGGGAGCGGGCCGACCACGTCACCGGTGGAGGCCGCGAACACCGCCTCGCCGGCGCCGTCGAGCTCGGCCTGGGACACGTCGCCGAGGTCGATATCGGAAAGTTCCAGCCCGCGGTCGGCGACCAGCTCTTCGAAGGTGGCGTCGCCGCTTTCGATCCTCTCGAGCGCGGCCTGGGCCGCCTCCTCGTTGCCGAAGACCAGCCGTTCGACCAGCCGCCGTTCGGGCTGGTTGAACTCGGCATTCCGCGCCTCGTAGGCGTCGCGCAGGGCCTGTTCGTCGACCTCGACCGTGTCGATCAGCATGTCGGGCGTCAGCAGCGCATAGGTGATGCGCTTGCGCTCGGGGATGGTGAACTGGTCTTCGTTCTCGGAATGATAGGCTTGAAGGTCGTCTTCGCCAGGCACCGGCAGTCCGGTCTGCAGGTCGCCGCGGTCGAGCACCGACCATGCGACCGAGCGCTGTTCGCCGAGATAGTTCATCAGCGTCTGCATGTAGCCCTCGGGCATGGTGACGCCGGCCATCACCGAGGCCTGCAGGAAGCTGCGCGCGGTTTCGGCGCGGATGTCTTCCTCGAAGGCGGATTCGGAGAGGCCCGCCTGCTCGAGCGCATAGCGATAGCCATCGCGGTCGAAGCTGCCGTCGACGCCCTGGAACTGCTGCATGTTGACGATCTCGTCGCGCAGGTTCTCGTCGCCGATCGACAGGCCGATCTGCCCTGTCTCGTGGTCGAAGGCGGCCGAGGCGATGAGGCGGGACAGCACGGATTCGGTCACGCCCATGTCGCGCGCCTTGGCGAAGCTGACCGCCTGGCCACGCTCGGCCTCGACGGCGCGGATTTCGCGCTGGAGCGCGCGCGCATAATCTTCGGCACGGATGTCGGAATCGCCGACCGAGCCGATCGACCGCACGCTGCCGGAAAGGTTGGTCACGCCGAAGCCGCCCAGCCCGAGGATGAGCAGGCCCATGAGGAGCCAGACTAGCGTGTTCGTGATACCCTTCTTCGCCATGTTTTCCCCTGTTAGACAGCGATGTTCCGAGCCTGTCTACGCGCTGCCGCCATTGGGGGCAAGGGGCAGGCCAAGCCCCGCAAGGCGGTCGAAAAGCACCTCGATGGCGGCGCGGTCGACATTGGCGAAGGCGACCCGCAGCTCGCGCGCGCCGCGGGCGTCGCCCTCGGGGTAGAACATCGTGGCCGGCAGCAGGAGGACGCCCGCTTCGCGCACAAGCAGGGGGGCCAGCTCGTCCGAGGGGATGTCGAACGGGTGGCGCAGGTAGGCGAAATAGGCGCCGCATCCCAGCAATTGCCAGCCTTGCGGGGTGATCTTGGGCATGTTGTCGTGGATGGCGGCACGGCGGTCGAGGATCTCGTCGCGTTCACCGGCCAGCCACTGGCCAAGGTTGCGCAAGCCCCAGAGCGCGGCGATCTGGCCAAGCTGGTTGGGGCAGATGGTGACGGTGTCGAGGAACTTCTCGACCTCGGCCAGCAGGGACGGGTGCGCCACCATGGCGCCGACGCGGTGCCCGGTCAGGCGGTACGCCTTGGAGAAGGAGTAAAGCTGGATCAGCGTATCGGGCCAGTCGGGATCGGTAAACAGGTCATGCGCCGCGCCGGGGCGCGCGTCGAAATCGCGATAGGTCTCGTCGGCGATCAGCTTGAGACCGCGGGCCTGGGCCAGGCGGTAGAAGCTTTCGACCAGGTCGGCCGGGTATTCCACGCCGCCCGGGTTGTTGGGCGTCACCAGCACGATGGCGCGGGTGTTGTTGGTGATCCGCGCCTCGGCCTCGCCCGGATCGGGGAGGAGTTCCGGACCGGTGGGCAAGGGCACTGCGGTGACGCCCGACATGTCGAGCCACATCTTGTGATTGAAGTACCACGGCGTTGGCAGGATGACCTCGTCCCCTTCGGTGCACAGCGCGGTGACCGCGGCGCAGAAGGCCTGGTTGCAGCCGGAGGTGATGGCGACCTGATCGGCCTCGATGTTACCGCCATAGGCACGGCACCATTGCCCGGCCACCTCTTCGCGCAGCGCCGGAAGGCCGAAAACCGGCCCGTAGAGATGCGCCGACGGCTGGTTCAGCGCGGCCTCGGCGATCACTTTCCGGAGCGCTTCGGGCGGGGGCTCGGCCGGGGCGGCCTGGCTCACGTTGATGAGCGGGCGGTCGGCGGGAAATTCCACCCCCTCGACCCAGCGTTTCGCCGCCATGATCGGCGGGGGAAAGGTGGTGGCGGTGCGGGAAGGGCTGGTCATGGGGCGGTCCCTGTGAACTGTGTTTCCCGCTCTTACCGTGCCGGTCCTTCGGTGCCAAGCTGGGGCCGGAAAATCTGTGCTACGATGGCCTTTGCCAGGGCGGGCTCCGGCGGAAGGTGCCCGGCCAGAACCCGGAAGAACAGCGCGCCGTAGATCATGTCGAGCAGGGCGTCCATGTCGCCCGGCTCGGTCAGGAGGCCGTCCTTGACCGCCTGTGTCAGGATGGTGCGCCCTTCTTCGCGGCTGGAGAGGATCACGCGGTTGCGGAAGGCCTTGGTGAATTCGCTGTCGGGATCTGCCGCCGCCAGCGTCATCGCCACCTGACGGCCGCGGGTGCTGGCGAAGGCACGGCAGAGCTGGTCGAGCTGAGCGGCGAGGGCGCGGTCGGGGGGCAGGCTGGTGTCGGCAGGCGCATCCGGCGCGGTGTCGATCAGCGCGGCCATCGCCAGTTCCTGGGCATTGGACCAGTTGCGGTAGATCGTGGGCTTGCTGACGCCCGAGGCCTGCGCCACCGCGTCGATGGTCAGGCGGCCCAGGCCATCCTCGATCAGAATGGCACGCGCCGCCCGCAGTGCCTTCTTGCGGGCTTCGGCCGAGGGCGGGCGCCCGCGGCGGGGAGAAGAAGTATCTTGACTCATTTAATTACTAAACGTAACGTAAATTAAATGCAGTCGCAAGGATGTTGTCATGTCTACAGAACAATCTATCACGCCGTATATCGTAACCAAGGGTGCATCGAAGGCCATCGACTTTTACCGCAATGCGTTCGGCGCGGCGGAATTGTTCCGGATGACCGATCCGTCGGACAGCGGCAAGATCGGTCATGCCGAGCTGCAGATCGGCGGTTCGATCCTCTACCTCGCCGACGAGTACCCGGATTTCGGGGCAATCTCGCCCGATACGCTTGGCGGCACGCCTGTCACGCTGCACTTGCGGGTCGAGGATTGCGACGCCGCCACCGAGCGCGCCGAACAAGCCGGGGCAATGGTCTTGCGCAGGCCGAAGACGCAGAGCTTCGGCGACCGCAATGCCGTGGTGCAGGATCCGTTCGGTCATCGCTGGATGCTGGGGCAGGTGGTCCAGGAGATGGCACCGGAAGAGATGCAGCGCCGGTGGGAGGCCGAAACCGGGGGCTGAGCAGGGCCGCGCCCGTCACACCCCGCGATACGGCTCGACATATTGCAGGGCCATGTCCCACGGGAAGAAGATCCACGTGTCCTGGCTCACCTCGGTGACGAAGGTGTCGACCATCTCGCGGCCCATGGGCTTGGCGTAGATGGTGGCGACCTTGGCCTTCGGCATGTGCTTGCGCACCACTTCCAGCGTCTTGCCGGTGTCGACCAGGTCATCGACGATCAGCACGCCCTCGCCGTCGCCCACGAGGTCCATGTCGGGGGACTTGATCACGATCGGGGCGCTTTGGGTCTGGTGGTTGTAGGATTTCACGCTGATCGTATCGACGGTGCGGATGTCGAGTTCGCGCGCCACGATCATCGCCGGGGCCATGCCGCCGCGGGTGATGGCGACGACAGCTTTCCAGCCGCCCTCTGGCGCCTCGCCCTGAAGCCGCCACGCCAGTGCGCGGGCGTCGCGGTGAAGCTGGTCCCAGCTGACGTGGAATCCTTTTTCGTGGGGCAGGCGGTCTTGCATGGCGTCACTCCGTCGTTTTTCCGGGCGCATTAGCGCAAAGGCAGGGCGAACGGAAGGCGGTCCTTCTCGCCCGGGTCAACTCCGGTCGAAGGCCAGTTTCAGCCCGAGCGCGCCCAGCACCCCGGCCGCGATACGGTCGAGCACCGGTTTCAGCCGGAGATAGCCGTCACGCGCCGCGCGGGTCGAAAGCGCGCACGCAAAGGCGGTGTAGGCGGCGAATTCGACAAGCATGTGGTTGCCCACGATCAGCGCCTTCTGCGCAAGGGTCATGTCGCGGGGAAAGATGACCACGAGAACGGCGGAGGCGAAGAGCACGGATTTCGGGTTGGCGAAATTGACCAGCAGGCCGCTGACGAACGGGCGCCGCCTTGGAGCCTGGGCCGAGTCCAGCGGCGTCTTCGCCTCGCGCCAGATGGTGACGGCGAGGTAGATCAGGTAGGTGGCGCCGATGATCTTGAGCGTCATATAGGCCCAGGGGAAGAGCGTGTAGATCACGTCGAGCCCCAGCAGGGCCGCGCCCGTCCATGCCGCCGCGACCGTGCCGAGCCCGAGGCCCGTCAGGATGCCTGCGGTGCGCCCCTCGACCAGGGTGGTGCGCAGGGCCATCAGCATCGCCGGTCCCGGGCTGGCCAGTGCGGCCAGCAGTGTCAGGTTGAAGGCGATGAAATGGGCCGGTTCCATGGTGTCAGGTCTTCTCGATATCGGGTGCGTCGACCGCCTTCATGCCGACCACGTGATAGCCCGCGTCGACATGCAGGATCTCGCCCGTCGTGCCGCTGCCGAGATCCGACAGCAGGTAGAGCGATGCCTTGCCGACATCGTCGATCGTGACGTTGCGGCGCAGGGGCGAGTTCAGCTCGTTCCATTTCAGGATATAGCGGAAATCGCCGATGCCGCTGGCGGCAAGTGTCTTGATCGGGCCCGCCGAGATCGCGTTGACCCGGATGCCGTCCTTGCCCAGGTCCTCGGCCAGGTACATGACCGACGCCTCGAGCGCCGCCTTGGCGATGCCCATGACATTGTAATGCGGCATCACCTGTTCGGCGCCGTAATATGTCAGCGTCAGAATGGCGCCGCCTTCGTTCATCATCTTCTCGGCGCGCTGTGCGACGGCGGTGAAGGAATAGACCGAGATGTCCATCGTGTTGAGGAAATTCGTCCGCGTCGTGTCGACGTAGCGGCCGCGCAGCTCGGCCTTGTCGGAAAATCCGATGGCATGCACCAGGAAGTCGATCTTGCCCCAGGTCTTCTCGAGTTCCGTGAAAAGCGCGTCGACGCTGTCCATGTCACTGACGTCGCAGGGCAGCACCACGTTTGACCCGAGCTGTTCGGCCAGCGGGGCCACGCGTTTCTTCAGCGCATCCCCCTGGTAGGAAAAGGCCAGCTCCGCCCCGGCCTCGGCACAGGCGCGGGCAATGCCCCAGGCAATGGATTTGTCGTTCGCAAGGCCCATGATCAGCCCGCGTTTGCCTGCCATCAACGTATTCGACATCTTTTGCCCTCGGCGCACTTTGTATTATGCTATTCCTTTAGGCGATCGACCACTCCGCATCAAGGGCATGGAGACGCCAACAAATGCCCTTGGCGGATCAATGATCTAGCCGGAGAGGCGGAAAATCGGCTTGTGCCCCGCCCCGTGCCATCCTAGCAGCATGGTTAACGACTTCTACGGAGTGATGCGACACCATGGAACGCGAGGGGATATTCGCCGGGGACGACCCGTTCCGGATTGCGCGGGACTGGCTGGCCGAGGCCGAGGCGGGCGAGCTCAACGATCCCAATGCCGCGGCGCTGGCGACCGTCGATGCGGCCGGGCTGCCGAACGTGCGGATGGTGCTGTTGAAGGATATCACTGACAGCGGCTTCTGGTTTTACACCAATTACGAAAGCGCCAAGGGGCAGGAGATCGCGGCGACGGGCAAGGCGGCGATGGTGCTGCACTGGAAATCGCTGCGCCGGCAGGTGCGGGTGCGCGGCGAGGTGGTGAAGGAGGACGGCCCCGAGGCCGATGCCTATTTCGCCTCGCGGTCCCTCAAGAGCCGTCTGGGCGCGTGGGCGTCGCAGCAGTCCCGGCCGCTGGAATCGCGTACGAGGCTCATGGCGGAAGTGGCGAAGGTGACGTCACGTAAGGGTCCGAATCCCGAGCGCCCGCCATTCTGGGGCGGATTTCGCATCGTTCCGGTCGAGATCGAGTTCTGGGCCGACGGTGCCTTCCGCCTGCACGATCGTTTCGTCTGGCGGCGGGAAACTCATGAAAACGCATGGGAAATTCAGCGGCTCAGTCCCTGAGACCTGCTCAGCGTTGGCGGCAACATGCTGAATAAAAATGGAATTTCCCTTGCCTTGTGTGTCCGATACACCTCTAATGCGTGAACATGTCTGGGCGGGGCTTGTAGGTTGAAGACTGTGACGAAAGACCGGGAAAACACACGAAGGCTGAAAGGGCAGGTCAAGTGGTTCGACCCCGTCAAGGGCTTTGGCTTCGTCGTCGCTGACGAGGGCGGGCCGGATATCCTGCTGCATGCCAACGTGCTGCGCAATTTCGGGCAGAGCTCCGTCGCCGACCGCGCCGGGATCGAACTCGAGGTTCAGCAGACGGAACGCGGCGTGCAGGCCGTCGAGGTTCTCGCGATCGAGCCGCCGGACCAGGACACGCTCAGCGGGCTTGCCGACCTCGAGGATATCGACCCAGAGGAAATCCGCGCCGCGCCGCTGGAGCCGGCCCGCGTCAAGTGGTTCGACAAGGGCAAGGGCTTCGGCTTTGCCAACACCTTCGGACGTGACGAGGACGTGTTCATCCATATAGAAGTGTTGCGCAGGTCCGGCATGGCCGACCTGCAATCCGGAGAGGCGCTGGCCATCCGGGTGATCAATGGTAAACGCGGTCGTATGGCCACGGAGGTGTGTGGATGGGAAACGGCGGTAAAACGATCCGACTGATCCTTGGGGGGCTGGGGCTGACCTTGTTGCCGGCGCTTGCGGCGGCCGAGAGTGCCTGCCGGAACGACCAGATCTCGTTGCGGGGGGATTGGGGCGAGGCGCGCTTCACGGTGGAGGTCGCCGACGATGCCAATGAGCGCGCGCAGGGCCTGATGCATCGCGAAAGCATGGCCCGCAGCGCCGGCATGCTTTTCGTCTATGACAGCGCCCGCACGGTGCGGTTCTGGATGAAGAACACGCTCATTCCGCTCGACATGATCTTCGCCGATGAAACCGGCACGGTGCAGCATATTCACCGGATGGCAGAACCGGAAAGCGAAGAGATGATCTTCGGCGGCAACAACATCCAGTACATCCTCGAGATCAACGGCGGCATGGCCGATGCCCTGAAGATCGGCGAGGGCAGCGAGATGCGCCACCCCGACATTTCCCCGGAGCAGGCCGCCTGGCCGTGCTGATGCCGCGTGCGCGCGGGCGTAAACGGGGCCGATTTGGGCTTTTCAAGCGCGGCGTTCCCGATTAGATACCGCCCACGGTCCGGGGCGTGGCGCAGTCTGGTAGCGCACCTGTTTTGGGTACAGGGGGTCGTGAGTTCGAATCTCGCCGCCCCGACCATCGCCCCCTCAAGCCACAACATGTAGATTTTTGCGTGCCCGACCTGCAACAGATCGTGTTTTCACATGGATTGTGTCGGCAGCTCGAAATTTTTTTGCCGCCTTCCGGCCGGCCGGGAAACCGGGTCGTGAAACCTGCGCTTTCGGGTCGGTGGATGGCTGTCCACAGGAAGCTTTCCGCATAAGGCGCAACCATATAACGACTTTCCCGAACTCATCCACAGAGGGCTCCGGAAATGTAACATTCCCGTGAATCACCCGCCCATCCGGCCGGATTCGAAACGGGCAGATTAATCAACGATTTTTTGCCGGGGATGCGGAAAAAAACCCGTTGACCCCCTATGGGCTGATACGCCACTTTGTGTAGGCGGATCGTTAAGCCACAAGATATAGTGGCGGCGAGAAGCGGTAGGGACGATCTATCTAGGTTACAGAGGGCCCCAGGCCCAAACACCAAGTCATGCGGCTCGCGCACAGGCCGCAGCGCTGTCCCTTACTGCCTGAACACCCGCACGACAGGCCCGGTTCATCAGGCTGATCCGGCGCCACCACAAACGCAATGCTGAAGTCACGGGGCAGCAATGAAAATTGAACGCAAATTCACCAAGGCAGGTCAAGACGCATACGCGGAGCTCGAATTCGTCACCACGAGTTCGGAGATCCGCAATCCCGATGGCACCACCGTGTTCCGGCTGGACGAGGTCGAAGTGCCCGCCCGCTGGAGCCAGGTCGCCAGCGACGTGATCGCGCAGAAATATTTCCGCAAGGCCGGCGTTCCGGTCGAGCTCAAGAAGGTCAAGGAAAAGGGCGTGCCCGAGTTCCTCTGGCGCTCCGTGGCAGCGTCGGACAAGACCGAGCGGACCGGCGAGACCTCGGCCAAGCAGGTCTTCGACCGGCTGGCGGGCGCCTGGGCCTACTGGGGCTGGAAGGGCGGCTATTTCTCGACCGAGGAGGACGCCCGCGCCTATTACGACGAGATGCGTTTCATGCTGGCGCGCCAGATGGCGGCGCCCAACTCCCCGCAATGGTTCAACACCGGCCTGCACTGGGCCTATGGCATCGACGGCCCCAGCCAGGGCCACTACTATGTCGACTTCAAGACGGGCGATCTGACCAAATCGAGCAGCGCCTACGAGCACCCGCAACCCCATGCCTGCTTCATCCAGTCCGTCGCCGACGACCTGGTGGGCGACGGTGGCATCATGGATCTGTGGGTGCGTGAAGCCCGGCTCTTCAAGTACGGCTCGGGCACCGGCACGAACTTCTCCTCCCTGCGTGCCGAGGGGGAAGCCCTTTCGGGTGGCGGCAAGTCAAGCGGCCTGATGGGCTTCCTCAAAATCGGGGACCGCGCCGCCGGCGCCATCAAGTCGGGCGGCACCACGCGCCGCGCCGCCAAGATGGTGATCTGCGACGCGGACCACCCCGATATCGAGGAGTTCATCAACTGGAAGGTGCGCGAGGAGCAGAAGGTCGCTTCCATCGTGGCCGGGTCCAAGATGCACGAAGCTAGGCTGAACGACATCTTCGCCGCCATCCGCGGCTGGGACGGCAGCGCGGAAGACGCGGTCGACCCCAAGAAGAACGATCAGCTGAAAGAGGCGATCCGGGGCGCGAAGAAAGCCTCGATCCCCGAAACCTATGTCAAGCGCGTGCTGGATTACGCGCGGCAAGGTTACGACAGCATCGAGTTCCCGACCTACGACACCGACTGGGACAGTGAAGCCTACGCGTCGGTCTCCGGACAAAACTCCAACAACTCCATCCGGGTGACCGACGCGTTTCTCAAGGCGGTCGAGGACGATGCCGACTGGGCACTGATCAACCGCACCGACGGCAAGGTCGCCAAGACGATCAAGGCGCGCGACCTGTGGGAAGACGTGGGCCACGCAGCCTGGGCCTGTGCCGATCCCGGCATCCAGTTCCACGACACGATCAATTCCTGGCACACCTGCCCGGAAGACGGCGAGATCCGCGGTTCGAACCCGTGCTCGGAATACATGTTCCTCGACGATACGGCCTGCAACCTGGCCTCGATGAACCTGCTGTCCTTCTTCCGTGACGGCCAGTTCGACGCCGATGCCTATGTCCACGCCACCCGGCTCTGGACGGTGACGCTGGAAATCTCGGTTCTGATGGCACAGTTCCCGTCGAAGGAAATAGCCCAGAACTCCTATGACACCCGGACGCTCGGCCTTGGCTATGCCAATATCGGCGGGCTGTTGATGAACATGGGCTACGGCTACGATTCGACCGAGGGCCGCGCCCTGTGCGGTGCGCTCACGGCGATCATGACCGGCGTGGCCTATGCCACCTCGGCCGAGATGGCGGGTGAGCTGGGGGCCTTCCCGGCCTATGAGCGCAACGCCGGGCACATGCTGCGGGTGATCCGCAATCACCGCAACGCCGCCCATGGCGCCACCGACGGGTACGAGAGCCTGGCCATCAAGCCCGTGCCGCTCGACCACGACGGCTGCCCCGACGCGCGGCTTGTCGATCTGGCCAAGGCGTGCTGGGACGAGGCCCTGGAACTGGGCGAGCAGCACGGCTACCGCAACGCGCAGGCCACCGTCATCGCGCCCACCGGCACGATCGGGCTGGTGATGGATTGCGATACCACCGGCATCGAGCCCGACTTCGCGCTGGTGAAGTTCAAGAAGCTAGCGGGCGGCGGTTACTTCAAGATCATCAACCGCTCCGTTCCCGCGGCGCTGGAGAAGCTGGGCTATGGCTCGGCCCAGATCGAGGAGATCGTCAGCTACGCCGTGGGTCACGGCACCATCGGCAACGCGCCGGGTGTGAACCACACGTCGCTCGCCGGACACGGCTTTGGCGCCGCGGAGCTTGAGAAGGTCGACAATGCCGTGGGGCAGGCCTTCGACATCCGCTTCGTCTTCAACCAGTGGACGCTGGGCGAGGAGTTCTGCACCCGCGTGCTGGGCATCCCGGCCGCCAAGCTGAACGACCCGACCTTCGACATGCTGGCGCACCTGGGCTATTCCAAGGCCGAGATCGAAGCCGCCAACGACCATGTCTGCGGGACGATGACGCTGGAGGGCGCGCCGCACTTGAAGCCCGAGCACTATTCGGTCTTCGACTGCGCGAACGCCTGCGGCAAGAAGGGCAAGCGCTTCCTGTCGGTCAACAGCCATATCGACATGATGGCGGCGGCGCAGAGCTTCATCTCGGGCGCGATCTCGAAAACGATCAACATGCCCAACGACGCCACCATCGAGGACTGCCAACAGGCTTACGAGCGGAGCTGGACCATGGGCGTCAAGGCCAACGCGCTCTACCGCGACGGCTCGAAGCTCAGCCAGCCGCTGGCCTCGGCCCTCGTCGAGGATGACGAGGACGCGCAGGAGGTTCTGGAAAGCGGCAGCCCGCAGGAAAAGGCGCAGGTTCTGGCCGAGAAGATCGTCGAGAAGGTGGTGGTCAAGGAAATCGTTCGCACCCATCGCGAGAAGATGCCCGACCGTCGCAAGGGCTATACCCAGAAGGCGATGGTCGGCGGCCACAAGGTCTATCTTCGCACCGGGGAATACGGCGACGGTTCGCTTGGCGAGATCTTCATCGACATGCACAAGGAAGGCGCCGGGTTCCGGGCGATGATGAACAACTTCGCCATCGCGGTGTCGGTCGGCCTGCAATACGGCGTGCCGCTCGAGGAGTTCGTCGACGCCTTCACCTTCACCAAGTTCGAACCGGCGGGCATGGTGCAGGGCAACGACTCGATCAAGAACGCCACGTCGATCCTCGACTACATCTTCCGCGAACTGGCGGTCAGCTATCTCGACCGGACCGACCTCGCCCATGTCAAACCGCAGGGCGCGTCCTTCGACGACCTTGGCCGGGGCGAGGAAGAGGGTGTCTCGAACATCTCGGAGATGAGCGATGATGCCGCCAACAAGTCGCTGGAAGTGCTCAAGCAGATCAGCTCGACCGGCTATCTTCGCAAGCGGCTGCCGCAGGAGCTGGTGGTGTTCAACGGCGGTCAGGCGATGGGGGCCACGGCGCTTGACGGCGCGGCCGATCCCTCCGCCACGCTGAAGACGCTGGTGCCGGAAACGGCGCAGGCCACGGCCACCACGACCACGGCCGTGGCGTCCGGAGCTGTCGGCATGAACGCGGCCACCAAGGCGCGGATGCAGGGCTACGAGGGCGAGGCCTGTGGCGATTGCGGCAACTACACGCTGGTGCGCAACGGCACCTGCATGAAGTGCAACACCTGCGGCTCAACGAGCGGGTGTAGCTGAGGGGACAAGATCGCGCCCCACCGGGCGTGAAGGGGTGGCAGGGCCGAGCCGACCGGTCCGCACCCCGCCGAAACAAAGGGGGGATGCTGCCAAGCCTTTTCCCGAACCGACATGGAGCGGGTGCGCTCGCTCCTTGACGGCACTCAGGCCGCAGGCAGAAAACCGGGCGGTACAAATATCGAGCCTGAGTGGCGAAACTTGAACCGGGGGGCCTTGGCCCCCCGTTTTTCTGTTGCGGGGGTAGGCGCGGCTGGGGCACAGACACCGGCATGAGCACCGCGCCCGCCATCAGCGTCTGTATCCCCGCCTATGACATGGGTGGCGCCGGGGGCGATTACCTGGGCCAATCCTTCGACCGGCTCGCGCGGCAGACCTTCAAGGATTTCGAGGTCGTGGTATCCGACCAGTCCGACGGGCCCGGCGTGGCCGAGGCCTGTGCCGCCTACGCCGACCGGCTGACCCTCCGCCGGGTGGCCTATCGCGAGGGCAAGCGGCAGGCCTCGGCCAACACGAACAATGCCATGCGCCACGCCGGGGGCCGCATCCTGAAGATCCTGTTCCAGGATGATTTCCTGTGTGATGACATTGCCTTGCAGCAGGTTTTCGATGCGTTTCAGGCGCGTGCCTGCAAATGGGTGCTGATGGGCTCCGCCGTCACCCGCGACGGCGAGACGCTGGAACGCCCGATGGTGCCGCGCTGGCACGACCGGATCCGCTGGGGGTTCAACACGATCTCCAGCCCCTCCGTCCTGGCGCTGGAGGCCGGGCACGACCTCTGGTTCGACGAGAATTTGCAATGGCTGATGGACGCGGACATGTACCACGCCTGTCATTCGGCCTTCGGTGCGCCGGTGATCCTGCCCGACACGCTGGTCGCCAACCGGATCCACGAGGGCCAGGTCAGCGCCGGGGTCAGCCGCAAGTTGCGGCGGCAGGAGGTGCTTTACACCGCGAAGAAAGGCGGGCTGGGGCAGGCGAAGGGCGACCTGCGCGCGTTTCTCTACCAGTACCTCAAGGCGATTGGCTGACGGCCCGCCATGACGCCCTAGAGCTCAAGCGCCGGCGCGCTGCAACATCCCGAACAGGTCGCGCGGGTCGTCCGGGTCGGCCAGAAGGTCGAGCTCGAGAAAATAGTCGGTGCCGCCGATATGATCGCGGATGTAGCGCAGCGCGCTGAAATCCTCGATGGCGAAGCCGACGCTGTCGAAGAGGGTGATCTGCTGGGCGCTGGTGCGGCCCTGCGCCTCGCCGTTCATCACCCGCCACAGCTCTGTCACCGGGTGGTCGGGGGCCAGTTGCTGGATCTCGCCCTCGATCCGGGTCTGCTCGGGGTATTCCACGAAGATCGAGGAGCGGTGCAGCACCCCCGGGGCCAGTTCCGTCTTGCCCGGGCAATCCCCGCCGATCGCGTTGATATGCACGCCGCTGCCGACCATGTTGTCGGTCAGGATGGTGGCATATTGCTTGTCGGCGGTGCAGGTGGTGATGATCTGCGCGCCCTCCATGGCCTCTTCGGCGCTCTGACAGGCGACAACGGTCAGGCCCAAACCTTGCAGGTTGCGCGCGGCCTTCTCGGTGGCCGCCGGGTCGATATCGTAGAGCCGCACGCTTTTCAGCCCGCAGATGGCCTTCATCGCCATGCTCTGGAATTCCGACTGCGCCCCGGCACCGATCATCGCCATCGTGTCGGCGCCCTTGGGGGCGAGGTAGCGGGCCACCAGCGCCGAGGTTGCCGCCGTCCTGAGCGCGGTCAGCACCGTCATCTCCGACAAGAGCACGGGATAGCCATTGCTGACATCCGCCAGAAGGCCGAAGGCCGTCACCGTCTGCAGCCCGGCCTTGGTGTTCTTCGGATGGCCGTTGACGTATTTGAAGCCGTATACCTCGCCATCCGAGGTCGGCATCAGCTCGATCACCCCCTCGGCCGAATGGCTGGCCACGCGCGGGGTCTTGTCGAACAGCTCCCACCGCTTGAAATCGTCCTCGATATAGCCCGCTAGTCCGGTCAGCATCTCCTCGATGCCGATATGGTGGACCAGTCTCATCATGTTCTCGACGCTGACGAAGGGCACCAGCGCCTTGTCGGAGGGGGGCAGGGTGGTCATGAGGCGGCTCTTTCGTAGGAGAAGGAATGGGTCGGGCGGTCGAAGACCCGGCGGCCGAGCGCCGAGGCGGTGAGATCGACCATCACCTGCGCCGTGCGGCCGCGGTCGTCGAGGAAGGGGTTGAGTTCCACGAGGTCGAGCGAGGTCATCAGCCCGCTGTCGCAGATCATCTCCATCACCAGGTGCGCCTCGCGAATCGTGGCGCCGCCGGGCACGGTGGTGCCGACGGCGGGGGCGAAGGAGGGATCGAGGAAATCGACGTCGAGCGAGACATGCAGCGCGCCGCCCGCCTTGGCCACGTCACCGAGAAACGCTTCCAGCGGCCGCGCGATGCCGGCCTCGTCGATGGCGCGCATGTCGGTATAGCGGATGCGGCTGGCCTGCAGCACCTCGCGCTCCGCCGCGTCGACCGAGCGCAGGCCGAGGATGCAGATATTCTCCTCCGGCACTGGCGCCGTGACCTCCGGAAAGCCGTGAAACCCGTCACGCCCCGTGACATAGCCCAGCGGCGTGCCGTGCAGGTTGCCCGAGGCGGTGGACATGGGCGTGTGGTAATCGCTGTGGGCATCCAGCCAGAGCACGAATTGCGGCCGGTCCCGGCGTGCGGCGTCCATCGCCACGCCGGCGACCGAGCCGAGCGACAGGGCGTGATCGCCGCCCAGGAAGATCGGCAGGCCTTCCTGCATCGCCGCCTCTGCAGCGCCGGCCAGCGCCTCGGTCCAGCCGATGGTTTCCGCCGGCTCGTGCAGATGCCCGGGCAAGTCTTTTGGCGTCGCGGCCGGGCGCGGGCGCAGGTTGCCCGCGTCCTGCACCGTGTGCCCCAGCCCTTCGAGCGCCTCCGTCAGCCCGGCCACGCGGTAGGCGTCCGGCCCCATCAGGCAGCCGCGCCGTGCCTTGCCGCAATCGACCGGCGCGCCGATCAGGATACAGGTCAGTTCAGTCATCACCGTCTCGTCTGTCAGGAATGTCCGCTTGAGCGCAGGGTCTGCTCAATTCGGGTTGAACTGAACCCGGCATTTTGCACTATTCGGGGCTGCATTGACCGGAACGGAGGCTCGGAGCTGCAAAATGGATGAAGTGGATCAGCGCCTGATCTCGGCGCTCCGGCATGATGCCCGGGCGTCTCTGTCCGACCTGGCGCTCACCCTCGGCGTTTCACGCACCACGGTGCGCGGCCGCATCGAGAAGCTGCGCCGCTCTGGCGATATCGTGGGCTTTACCGTCGTGCTCAAGGGCGATGCGGCGCGCGACCCGGTGCGCGGGTTGATGATGATCGGCATCGAGGGGCGCGGCACCGACCGAATCCTGCGGCAGTTGAACGGCCTGTCGGCGGTGCGTGCCACCCACACGACCAACGGGCGGTGGGACCTTATCGTCGAGATCGGCACCGCCACGCTGGAGGAGTTCGATGACGTACTGGCCCGCATCCGCCGGTTCGACGGGATCGCCCATTCCGAAACCAGCCTGCTGCTTTCGACACGCAAAGCGGCAAGCTGAGGAGCAGGGGTCAGCCCCCCGCCGCCTCGACCAGCTTCTTCTGGAAATAGGCCACGCCCTGCTCGTGCCGGGGCGAAAGCGGCCCGGCACGGTAGCCGCCGCTTTCGTAATTCTTCTGGGTTTCGAGGCACACCTCGAAATCCTCGCGCACCACGGCGAGGTTGTCGGCGATGGTCTTCTCCCGCGCGGCGCGACCCTCGGGCGAGGTATCCTCGAAATAGAAGTTGTAGATCAGCTCGGTCCGGCGGTGATCCAGCGGGTTGATACGCGAGGTGTTCATGCCGCCCGAGAACAGCGAGAGCGTCCAGTTCGGCCACATCCACAGCCATTTGCCGCGATAGAACAGCCCCTCGCGCGGCGGGGCGGTCATCCGCACCATGCCGTCATGGGCGGTGGTTTCGAACCGGTCGAACTCGATCGCGCTGTGAAAGGCCGGGTGGATGCCGGGGATGTGGTAACCCTCGACGAAATTGTCGGTGTAGATCTTCCAGTTGGCGTCGAAGACCAGCCGCTCTTCGTGCATCCAGGTGAAGCTTTCGATCGGCTCGTCCTGAAGCTCGGGGATGATGGCGCCAAGCTGCGCGGTCAGCGGTTGTGTCGGCTCGATGGCGACGAAGAGCAGCCCGCGCCAGATATCGAACTCCACCATGTCGAGCGCCCAGTCGGATTTCTCGAAATCCGGGTCGTCGCCCCACCACGGCACGTTCAGAAGCGAGCCGTCCTCGCCCCACACCCACTGGTGATAGGGGCAGCGGATGGTGGCACAGCGGCCGTTGCCCTCGGGCAGAAGCCGCGCGCCGCGGTGGCGGCAGACGTTGCGGAAGGCACGCAGACCATCGCGGGTGCGGATCACGAAGACCTTCTGGCCAGCGATCTCTGCGGCGATGTAATCGCCCCGCTGGGCCAGCCGCGAGGCCGGGCCGAGCAACTGCCACGTGCTCGAGAAGATATGGCTGATATCGCCCGCGTGAATGTCGGGAGAGGTATAGTGGACGGGATCGAGATTTCGCACGCGCTGGCCCTTCTGCTGACGGTTGCGGGAACGCTACGGCCCCCGCGCGCCAAAGGTCAAGCGCGCCGCGCCGCCATCACCCAGATCACCGCCAGCGCCAGCGAGGCCAGCATGTTCCAGCTTGCCATCGACAGGCCAAGCATCTCCCACGGCACCTCGTCGCAGCGGACGAGCGGGGCGTTCATGATCTGGTCGAACAGCTCGTCGGTCGAGACATCCGCAGCCGAGGAGGAGGTGCAGGTCGACGGCCCCTGCCACCAGCCGCGCTCGACACCGGTGTGATAGGCACCGATCCCGGCGGTGGTCAGCGCGGCGAGGCCGCCCAGCAGCGGCAGAACCCGCCCCGGCAGGAAGAGGGCCACCACGCCAATCGCGATAGCCACGCCATGCGGCCAGCGCTGCCAGATGCACATCTTGCAGGGCGCGAGCCCGCCCAGGTGCTGGAAGGCCAGCGCGCCCAGCAGAAGCGCGAGGGAGCCGCCGGCGGCCAGTATCACAAGCGAGTTACGTGTCACGGTTGCCTCGATCGGTTGTGGGTCGGGAAAGGCGGTGGGGTGTCATCTGGACGTCTCCTGCCGTGGTCGCGGTATCAAAGGCCGAGCCATGTTCTGATCACACTGGCCAGCGTCGCACCGGCAAACAGCAGCGTCCCGATCCATGCCGTGCCCAGCACGGCGCCGATCAGGACAAGAATGCCATCGCGCTGCAACAGCCCCATCGCCACCAGCACAACGGCAAAGCCGGGCACCGTGTTGGTGCCGGGCAGGGGCACGAGGATCGAGGCGCTGAACAGGACCAGCGCCACGCCCACGAGGCGATCAAGCGGCGCGCGGGTCAGGAGGCCGAGGCGCGGGCGGCTGACCGCCTCGATCCGCCGTAGCCACGGGCGCGCCCGCCGCGACAACCCGCGCAACCCCTCGGCCGAGACATCGCGCGCGGCCAGTTTGCGCGGCAGCCACGGCACGCGCCGGCCGATCAATACCTGCACCGATATGAACATCAGCGGCAGGGCCACGATCTGCGGCACACCGTAGAGGAACGGGATGCAGCAGGGCAGGGCGAGGATCAGCAGGAACAGGCCGAAGGCGCGCTCATGGAGCTGTTCGAGGATCCAGCCCAGCGTCACCTTTTCCCCGCCGGCGCGGGCCACCAGCTGGTCAAGCCGGTCCGAGATCGCAAGATCGTCCGGTGCGGTGGCGGTCGCGGTCATGGTCTGGGGTCCTCGGTCAACGGCGCGGGAAGGGCCAATGGCCTTCCGGTAGCAAATCGCATGGCCCGACGCCAGCGACAGTTCTGCTATTGTCCTTGATGCAACTGTTGGGTAGAACCCCGGGACGTTGCCCAAGTGGCGGAATGGTAGACGCAGGGGATTCAAAATCCCCCGGTAGTGATACCGTGCCGGTTCGAGTCCGGCCTTGGGTACCAATGACTTAGCAGGTTTTTGACCATTCCAGTTCATTTGGAGTTCCCCCGGCCGTTCCCCCATTCGGGTTTCGTTTTTGTTCTGTTCCGGCGATTCTGCGCTTGCTTGCTGAGCCTCTTTTGATCGGCCTGCCGGCGGTACTTCAGCACCATTTGCATGGTCTTGTGGCCGGTCACCGCTTGGATTTCAGCATCGCTACAACCGGCGTCGGCGAGGGCGACAGCGGCTGTGTATCGCCAGCCGTGCATGACGAGCCCGCTGCAGACATCGCCTGCGGCTGCCCGGACCTTCCGGAACCGCCTTTCGAGGGCATCATAGCCCAACGGTTCGGCCAAGTTCTTTGCCAGGATAAAGTGGCCCCGCTTGGGGGTGTTCCGAAGGTGGGCGAGAAGATCTTGTGGGCAGTAGATCCATAGCCGTTCATCGGTCTTGTCTTGCACGACTGCCATACTCTCGCCGTCGAAGTGATCCCACCGCATACCACAGAGGTCACCAGGCCGCTGGCCGGTGCCCACACCTAGATGATAGGCGGTTAGCACCAGGTCGTCCCCAAGGGCCTCGCAGGCGCGGACAAACGCCGCCTGCGCCTCCTGGGACCACGGCTCCCAGCTCTTCTGGGGGCCGAACAATTCGATTCCCTCGGCTGGGTTGTTTTCGATCCAATCCAATTCGTTCTTTGCGAAGTTCAACAACAGCCGGATAACCTGAAGATAGTGGTCAGCCTTACGAGGAGTATCCGCGTACTTTTCGTGCACCTCGCGGATTTGGGGCCGGGTGAGCTTTCGCACATCACGGGCCCCATTCTTCTCGCGCAGAGCCTCGATCACTGCGTCGTACTTGCTGCGGGTGCGATGCGCCAAACTACGGTACTTGCGGCTCGCGCGATAGGAGCGAATGAGGTTTTCCCAACTGGTTCGGGGCGCGGCGACTAGCTGTTCGCTCTTGCGGAGGTGGATCGCCCAATACTCCCGATCAAACTCGGGGCTATCCTCAACGGCCGGCAGGGGCAGGTAGCGCTCGCGGCGTTTGCCGCCTTCAGTCCAGCGAAGCCGATAGTACAGGTGGCCCTTCTTCTCTACCACGTGTGGCTTGCGCTGCCGTCTCACAGGTCCAGACCTCGCGCCTCGATCCGGCCTTCGCCGCGGCCGATGGCCGTCAGTTGCTCGACGACCCACCGCTCTCTGCCGGCTACGTCCACCGGGGGAGGAAGCAGACCGGCTTCGACCGCCTCGCGAAACTCGCCCAGCTTCATATCCAAGAGCCGGGCCGCGGTTCGATCAGCTGCAAAGAAAGGGTAAGGGGCGGCCATCAGTCAGTCCGCCACCCCGTTGGCTCCGATCCACGCGAGCGTCACGTCGCTGACAGTCGCCGTCCGTTTGAGGTCCGTCGAGACGAAATCGACAGCGCCAATGAAGATAGCT
>NZ_JAVKFX010000062.1:0-96870 GCF_040223625.1 Roseovarius sp.
ACATTGGCCCCCAAGTCTTGAAGACCAGAAAAGGGCCGGTTGTCTGTAGTCCTTTGTAAAACTGAATATTCGTGCGCAGGACCTCCCCAACGCGTCCCCCCGCGCGGAACACGGGATTTAGCCCGCCGCGCATCGACGGGCCGTCCGGACGGCACGGCGATTTGGCAGTTGGAGTGGCACGCGCAGGATGGATGTACTTGGCAGGCATAAAGTGCCCATCACCAATGTTGGCTCGCCGCACCACGGCCCGTCGATGCGCGGCTTCGAGACGGGGGAGCATTCTTCCAGACATAAAAAAACCCCGGGCCGAAGCCCGGGGGAAGTTGCTCCAGGAAAGACGCTTTATCAAGCGTTGGAGAACTCGGGGTAGGCTTCCATGCCCAGCTCGCTCATGTCTAGGCCGGCGATCTCGGCCTCTTCGCTCACCCGGAGGCCCATGACGGCCTTGAGGATGACCCAGAGCACGAGGCTGGCGACGAAGGTGAACACGCCGTAGGCGATGATGCCCGTGATCTGTGTCACGATGCTGGCCTCACCGTTGTAGAAGACGACGGCGATGGTGCCCCAGATGCCTGCGAAGAGGTGGACCGGGATGGCGCCGACGACGTCGTCGATCTTCATCTTGTCGAGCATCGGCACGGTCAGCACCACGATGACACCGCCGATGGCCCCGATCCAGAGCGCGCCGAAGAGCGTCGGTGCGAGGGGTTCGGCCGTGATCGACACGAGGCCCGCCAGGGCGCCGTTGAGCACCATGGTGAGGTCGGGCTTCTTGTACATGGCCTGCGTCAGGATCAGCGCAGTGACGGCGCCGGCCGCTGCGGCCATGTTGGTGTTGGCGAAGATGCGCGAGACGTCGGACACGTCACCCACGGTGCCCATGGCGAGCTGCGAGCCGCCGTTGAAGCCGAACCAGCCCAGCCACAGGATGAACGTGCCCAGCGTGGCGAGGGCGAGGTTCGAGCCCGGGATCGGGATGACCTTGCCGTCCTTGGCGTACTTGCCGATGCGGGGGCCCAGCACGATGGCGCCGGCCAGCGCGGCCCAGCCGCCCACGGAGTGGACCACGGTGGAGCCTGCGAAGTCGGAGAAGCCCATCTCGGACAGCCAGCCGCCGCCCCACTGCCACGAGCCGGAGATCGGGTAGAGCACGCCGGTCAGCACGATGACGAAGACGAGGAAGGGCCACAGCTTGATGCGTTCGGCGAGCGCGCCCGAGACGATCGAGGCGGTGGCGGCGACGAAGACCAGCTGGAAGAAGAAGTCCGAGCCGATCGAGGCATAGTCGAGCGCCGCGTCGGCGGCGGCCACGCCCACCGGGTCGAGCACGGTGGTCGAGAAGAACGGACCGACCCAGCCGGCCATGATCCAGCCGTCGCCCGGGTACATGAGGTTGAAGCCGATGAGCCAGTACATGATCGCCGCGAAGGAGTAGAGGGCGATGTTCTTGGTCATCTGCATGGTGACGTTCTTGGAACGGACGAGCCCGCCCTCGAGCATGGCGAAGCCGCAGGCCATGAAGAACACCAGGAAGCCTGCCATGCAGAACAGCAGGGTGGTCATGATGTACGGGCCGAATTCGTCGAAGCCCGGCGCCGCGGCGTCCTGGGCGAGGGCGAGTGACGGCAGCGCGGTCAGTGCCGCGGCCCCAAGCCCGAGTTTGGTAAGACGTTTCATTTGATAGAGCTCCTTTCCCTGCACGCGGTGTTTACAGCGCGTCTTCGTTGGTTTCGCCGGTGCGCACGCGCATGGCCTGTCCGATGTCGAGCACGAAAATCTTGCCGTCGCCGATCTTGCCGGTGCGGGCGGTCTTGGCGATGGTTTCGATCACCTGGTCGGCCATCGATGCGGAGACGGCGACCTCGAGCTTGATTTTCGGGACAAAGTTCACGGCGTATTCGGCGCCGCGGTAGATTTCGGTGTGGCCGGACTGGGCGCCGAAGCCCTTAATCTCGGTCACCATCATGCCGCGGACGCCGATCTCGGTCAGCGCTTCGCGAACATCCTCAAGCTTGAACGGCTTGATGGTTGCTACAATGAGTTTCACAGGACACCCCTTTCGGATTCTCAGTGCAAGGGTTAGTTTTGCACCTGCAGAAAAGCCGTCTGGCCGGGGGTGCGGAAGATGACTCGGGCGGTGAGGCGCGATAGAAACGGGCGGCGTGCTCAAAAAATGAGCGGAAAAATCTGTATGCCTAGAAAATGGGCTGTTCAAAAAGACAAAGCAGGGGTCAACTTTGTCCGGAAGGCGGTTTAGTATCCGGACATCGGGCAAGATCCGAATGGGGCGAGCATGAGTAACAATGGTCGGAAGAATCCGCGTCTTGTCGCGGACGATCGGCGCAGGAAAAAGACGGCGAAGCCGCAGGCGACACAGGCCACCAAGTCAACCCGGCGCAAAACCGCGCCGAAGCGGAAGAGCGGGCGGAAGGCGCCGCTGGTGGTTCGGCTGTTCGGGGGGCTGTTCGGCTGGATCTTCCGGCTGATCTGGGCCGCGACATGGCGGATCACGGCGGTGGTGGCGCTGATCGTCGGGATGGCCGTGCTGTACACCTACTCGACCCTGCCGGACGTGCGCGAGGTGCTGGACGGGCGCGCGCGCGGCTCGGTCACGCTGCGGGACCGCGACGGCGAGGTGTTCGCGTGGCGGGGCGACCAGTTCGGCGGCGTGGTGACCGCCGAGACGGTGAGCCCGCACCTGAAGAACGCCGTGGTCGCGACCGAGGACAAGCGGTTCTATCGCCATTTCGGGATCAGCCCGCGCGGCGTGGCCGGCGCGGTGAGGATCAACCTGAGCGAGGGGCGGGGGCCGCTGTCGGGGCATGGCGGCTCGACCATCACGCAGCAGACCGCGAAGCTTCTGTGCCTTGGGGTGAAATACGACAAGAGCGTCTGGGAGAGCGAGCAGGATTACGTGCAGGATTGCCGGCGCGGATCGCTTTGGCGGAAGGCCAAGGAGGCGATCTATGCGCTGGCGATGGAGGCCAAGTACACCAAGAACGAGATCCTCTCGATCTACCTGAACCGGGCCTACATGGGCAGCGGCGCGTTTGGGGCCGAGGCCGCGGCGCAGCGGTATTTCGGGCGACACGCGGCCGAGCTCAACCCGCAGCAATCGGCAATCCTGGCCGGGCTGCTGACCGCGCCGACGCGGCTGGCGCCGACGACGAACCTGCAGCGGTCGCATGACCGGGCGGCGACGGTGCTGCGGCTGATGTATCAGCAGGGCTACCTGAGCGAAGAGGAGATGGAGGCGGCGCAGAACAACCCCGCCATGCTGTCGGAGGCGGCGGAGGCCCAGACCGGCGGGTATTTCGCCGACTGGGTGATGGAATCGGGGCCCGACTTCTTTACCCGCGACACGACCGAGGACGTGCTGATCAGCACCACGCTCGACCAGCGTATCCAGCGCGCCGCCGAGGAGGCGCTTCAGGCGGTGTTCGACGAGAAGGTGAAGGACGGCTCGAAAGCGCAGGCGGCGATCGTGGTGATGTCGGCCGATGGCGCGGTGCGCGCCATGGTGGGCGGGCGCAAGACCAAGGTGACGGGCGCGTTCAACCGGGCGACCATGGCCAACCGGCAGACCGGCTCGGCCTTCAAGCCCTTCGTCTATGCCACGGCGCTGGAGCTGGGCTACAGCTTCAATTCGACGGTGGTGGACGAGCCCTATTGCCTTGATATCCCCGGCTCGGGCCGGTGGTGCCCGGAGAACTATACCCGCAAGCATTACGGGCGGGTGACGCTGGCCGATGCGCTGCGACGGTCGCTCAACGTGCCGGCGGTGAAGGTGTCGGAGGCGGTGGGGCGCGAGCAGGTGCGCAAGGTCGCCTCGGATTTCGGGATCGAAAGCAGCCTGGCCGATGGCCCGGCGCTGGCGCTGGGGGCGTCGGAGAGCACGCTTCTGGAGATGACGGGGGCCTATGCGGGCATCCTGAACGGCGGCTCGTCGGTGACGCCTTACGGGTTGGTGGAACTCAGCCTGCTGGGCGAGGAGGAGCCGATGATGGGCGCCGGCGGCGGCATCGGCGAGCGGGTGATCCGCGAGGAGGCCGCGAAAGAGCTGATGTTCATGATGAACCAGGTGGTGATGACCGGCACCGGCGGGCGGGCGAAGCTTCCCGACCGCGAGGTGGCGGGCAAGACCGGCACGACGCAGGCGGCGCGGGATGCGTGGTTCCTTGGCTTTTCGGCGGATTACGTGGCCGGTGTCTGGATGGGGTATGACGACAACTCGCCCCTGCAGGGGGTGACGGGCGGCGGGCTTCCGGCCGAGATCTGGCGCGAGGTGATGATCCGGGTGCATGACGGGCTGGAGCCGAAGCCCTTGCCGATGCTGCGCGGGCAGCAGGTGGCGACGGACCGCGACATCGACCCGCGCCCGCAGCAGCAACCCCAGCAGCAGCCGCAGCGGGGCCGGGGCGAGACCGCGGTGGAGCGGATCCTGCGGGACCTGCTGGGCGGGGGGAACCGGTAGGGGCGTGGCGGCGATGCACTGCATGCAGGCCGCCGTTTGCGATTCGGTGATGCGCGGCGGGCTTCGCCCTGGATTCCGCGGAGGCGCCGGCCGCCTAGCCGGCGCGCTGGAGGTCCTGGATCAGGGCGTCGATATTGCCGCGGCGGGCGTCGAGCATGGCGCCGATCTCGGTGCGATCGCTGAGGCGGAGGCTGACGCCCTCGATCAGCATGTCGAAGAACAGGTCGCGCCCGGAGCGGTCGGAGACGAGGAAGCGCACCTCGAACGGGGCCTCGCCGCGCAGGTAGACGGTGGAAATGACCTCGTGCCAGGATTTCACCTGGCGGACGCCCGTCACCTCGATCCGGCCGGCGACGAACTGGCGGAACTGCTTGCCGTACTTGCGGGCGATGTAGCCGCGGAAGGCGTCGGTGAAGGCGCGCATCTGGGCGGCGCTGGCGCGGCGGGAGTCGGCGCCCAAGGTGGATTGGGCGATGATGTTCACGTCGGCGTAGCGGGCGAAGATGCGCTCGAAATCTTGGATCATGGCGCCGAGCGACTTGCCCGAGGCGATGACGTTGTTGATCTCGGCCACGACCTTGTCGATGAGGGCGCGGGCGGTGGCGTCGTTCAGCGCCAGGGCCGGCCCGGGCAGGGCGAGCGCCGCGGTGGCGGCGAGGCCGGCGCCGAGCAGGCGGCGGCGGGTGAAGTCACTCGGCATACGGGTCGTCATAGGGATCCTCATAGGTCGCGCCATACGGGTCTTCGTAGGGGTCAACATAGGCCTCGCCCGAGGTTCCGCCCAGCTTGAACCGGCGATTCTGGAGATAAAGTGAGCGGGCCTGCGCGTAGCTGTCGGCGCTGTCGTAGAGGATGGCGTCGATCGAATCGCCGTAGCGGCCGCGCTGGGACAGGGTGGAGGAGACCCGCGCCGAGGGGGGGATGTAGGATTCGGGCGATTCCAGTACGTATCTGAACGGGTTGGTGAACAGGTCGACCCAGCTTCCGGCGTAGTCGCGTTCGGTCGAGGGGCCGAAGACGGGGGTTTCGACATAGGCGCCCTCGGGCACGCCCCAGACGTGCAGGGTTTCGCCGAAATCGGTGTCGGTCGCCTCGGGCATGCCCAGTTCGGTGGCCGGATCGAAGAAGCCGCCCAGCCCGATCGTGGTGTTGACGACGAATCGGTAGGTGTCCTCGGTGGCGCCGCGCATGTTGCCCTGGAGGATGTTGTTCACCACCGCCTGGGGGATCGACAGGTTGAAGGAGAACCGCGACACGGCGGTCTCGATGTCGTCGGGCATGAAGGCGCTGTAGCCGCGGCTGACCGGGCGGAGCACCGAGCGGTCGAGCCCCTTGTTGAACTGGTGAACCTTGCGGTTACGCTCTTCATACGGGTCCCAGGGCGCGCCCTGCGGATGGCCGGGGTCGCGGGCCGTACAGGCCGCGAGGCCGGCGACGAGCAGACATGCCAGCGCGGCGCGCAGGATGCGGGAGGGCGAGAGGGAAAGTTGATAGGTCAAGAACTGGCAGCCACCGTGTTAATAGAACGGTACATAAACTATAGGATCATTCCGCCCAGACGTCGCCCCCCGGATCGAGTCAGATGTGGCACTTGGGCGACATCAGGTCTATGGCAGGATGCAGGTAATTTGCAAGATCGGCCGACGAGTGGAGAGCCATGATTTCATGACCCGTCATTCCCAGGATGTGCGGCGCGGCCGGGCGGAACTGCGTGCCGCGCGGAACGAGAGCCGGGGGCTTTACTGGTTCGTCGGGCTGTTCAGCTTCTTCGTGAACCTGCTGATGCTGACCGGGCCGCTTTACATGCTGCAGGTCTATGATCGGGTTCTGGGCAGCCGGTCGGTCGAGACGCTGATCGCGCTGTCGGTGCTGGTGCTGTTCCTGTACTGCATGATGGCGCTGCTGGATTATGCGCGCGGGCGGATCATGGGGCGGGTGGCGGCGCGGTTCCAGGCAAGGCTGGACCGGCGGGTGTTCGACGCGGTGATCCGCAAGTCGGCGGTGGCGCCGGACGCCAACAGCGCGACCGGGCTGCGCGACCTGGAGGCGGTGCAGCGGCTGATGTCGTCGTCGGTGCTGATGTCGGTGTTCGACATTCCGTGGACGCCGTTCTTCCTGGCCGGGATCTTCATCTTCCACCCGTGGCTGGGCACGCTGGCCATCGTCGGCGGGGCGGTGCTTGTGCTGATCACCGTGCTCAACCAGCGGATGACGCGCGATCCGTTGCAGGAGGCCAATGCCTCGGTCGTGCGGGCGGAGCAGGTGGCGGAGCAGATCCGCACCGAATCGGAGATGGTGCAGGCGATGGGCATGCGCGACGCGGCCTTCGGCCGGTGGCAGGAAGCGCGGTCGCGGGCGCTGAGCGGGCAGATCGAGGCGTCGGACCTTGGCGGCACCTTCACCACCTCGACCCGGGCGTTCCGGCTGTTCCTGCAATCGGCGATGCTGGGGCTGGGCGCCTACCTCGTGTTGTTGGGCGAGTTGACGCCGGGGGCGATGATCGCGGGGTCGATCCTTCTGGGCCGGGCTCTGGCGCCGGTGGAGCAGGCGATCACCCAGTGGCCGCTGGTGCAGCGGGCGGTGCGGGGGTGGCAGAGCCTGGAAGAGCTTCTGTCGGCGGTGCCGCCGGAGGCGCCGAAGACGCCGCTGCCGCGGCCGATGGCGCGGCTGGACGTGCAGCGGATGACCGTGGCCCCGCCGGGCGAGAGCCAGGCCTCGCTGCGGGGTGTCAGCTTTACCGTCGAGCCGGGGCAGGCGGTGGGGGTGATCGGGCCGTCGGGGGCGGGCAAGTCGTCGCTGGCGCGGGCGATCACCGGTGTCTGGCGGCCGGCGGCCGGGTCGATCCGGCTGGATGGCGCGGCGCTGGACCAGTACGAGCCGGCGGTGCTGGGCCAGCATGTCGGCTACCTGCCGCAGCGGGTGCAGCTGTTCGACGGGACGATCGCCGAGAACATCGCGCGGCTGGCCGGGGAGCCGGACGCGGCGCAAGTGGTGGTGGCGGCGAAGATGGCCGATGCGCATGACATGATCCTGAAGCTGCCGCAGGGGTATGACACGCGGGTCACGGCCTCGAGTGCGCGGCTGTCGGGCGGGCAGATGCAGCGGATCGGGCTGGCCCGCGCGATGTATGGCGATCCGGTGATCCTTGTGCTGGACGAGCCGAATTCGAACCTCGACAACGAGGGGAACGCCGCGGTGAACGCCGCGATCAGGCGGTTCAAGGCGCAGGAACGCTCGGTGCTGGTGATGGCGCACCGGCCGGCGGCGATCCAGGAATGCGACCGCATCCTGATGCTGGAGGGTGGGCTGGTGCGCGCCTTCGGGCCGAAGGAGGAGGTGCTCAAGCAGGTGGTGCACAATCACGCCGAGATTGCCCGCTCGCGCGGGGCGGGGGGTGTGCAATGAGCGCCGCCGAAAGCCGCAGTTGGTCGGTCAGGGGGCCGATGACCGTGGGGCTGGTGGGGCTGTTCCTGCTGGTGGGCGGGTTCGGGACATGGGCGGGCGTCACGACGATTTCCGGCGCGATCATCGCGCCCGGGCGGATCGAGGTGGACCAGAACCGGCAGGTGGTGCAGCACCCCGATGGCGGGGTCGTGGCCGCGATCGAGGTGGACGAGGGCGACCGGGTGGAGGCCGGCGACGTGCTGATCCGGCTGGACGAGACGGCGCTGGCCTCGCAGCTGGCGATCATCGAGAACGAGCTGTTCGAGATCATGGCGCGGCGCGGCCGGCTGGAGGCCGAGCGCGACGAGGCGGGGGAGATCGCTTTCGACCCGCAGCTGGTCGAGGTGGCGGCGGAGCGGCCGGATGTTCTGGGGCTGATGCAGGGCCAGACGCGGCTGATGGAGGCGCGGGCGGAGTCGGTTTCGCAGGAGACCGACCAGCTCGAGAAGCGGCGGGGGCAGATCGCCAACCAGATCGAGGGCATCACCGCGCAGGAAAAGGCGCTGGAGCGGCAGCTGGAACTGATCGAGAGCGAGTTGGCGGATCAGCAATCGCTGCTGGACCGGGGGCTGGCGCAGGCGGCGCGGGTGCTGGGGCTGCAGCGCGAAGAGGCGCGGCTGAGCGGGCAGGTGGGGGAGCTGGCCGCGTCGAAGGCGCAGGCGGCGGGCCGGATCACCGAGATCGAGGTGGAAATCCTGCGCCTTGGCTCGCGCCGGCGGGAGGAGGCGATCACCAACCTGCGCGACATCCAGTATCGCGAGCTTGAACTGCTGGAGGAGCGGCGCGCGTTGCTGGAACGGCTGGACCGGCTGGATATCCGGGCGCCCGCCGGCGGGGTGGTCTACGGGCTGACGGTGTTCGCGCTGCGGGCCGTGGTGCGGCCGGCCGACCCGCTGCTGTATGTCGTGCCGCAGGACCGGCCGCTGATCATCAACGCAGAGGTCGATCCCATCCATATCGACAAGCTGTATCTCGAGCAGGAGGTGGTGCTGCGGTTTCCGGCGCTGGACCAGCGGACGACGCCGGAGCTGACCGGGACGGTGACGCAGATCTCGGCCGATGCGTTCCAGGAGCAGGAGACGCGTCGGAGCTTCTACCGGGCGGAGATCGCGCTGAGCGAGGGGGAGCAGGCGAAGCTTCCGGAGGGGGTGGCGCTTATCCCGGGGATGCCGGTGGAGGCCTATATCCGGACGGCGGATCGGACGCCGATCGCCTACCTTGTGAAGCCTTTGACGGATTACTTCACCAAGGCGTTCCGGGAGTAGGCGGGCGCGTTAGCGGTTCAGTAGCTGTATTCGGCGTAGATGGGCCGGAGGCTTTCGTTCCATTCGCCGTTGTATTTCGCCAGCAGCTCGTCGGCCGGCACCTGGCCGGTTTCGACGCTTTCCTTCAGCGCGTTGAGGAAATGGGTTTCGTCGGCGATCATGCCGCCGGCGCCGGGGCGGGCGCGGGCCTTGAGGCCGGCCTCGGAGATGGCGAGCGCCTCGCGGGCGAGGTCGTGCATCCTGAGGCCGTTCACTTCCGCTTGCAGGGCCTGTTCGCTGGCGGCGATGCGGAGGGCGTCGCGGGTGTCGGCATCCCAGTCTTTCACCATGTCCCACGCCGCGTCGAGCGAGCTTTGATCGTACATCAGCCCGACCCAGAAGGCCGGCAGCGCGCAGAGCCGGCGCCACGGGCCGCCATCGGCGCCGCGCATTTCCATGAATTTCTTGATCCGCGCCTCGGGGAAGATGGTGGTGAGGTGGTCGGCCCAGTCGGACAGCGTGGGGGTTTCGCCGGGCAGGGCGGGCAGTTCGCCCTTGAGGAAATCGCGGAAGGACTGGCCCAACGCGTCGATATACTTGCCGTCGCGGTAGACGAAGTACATGGGCACGTCGAGCGCGTATTGCGCCCAGGCCTCGAACCCGAAACCCTCGTCGAAGACGAAGGGGAGCATGCCGGTGCGGTCGGGGTCGAGGTCGCGCCAGACGCGGGAGCGCCAGGATTTGTGGCCGTTGGGCTTGCCCTCGAAGAAGGGGGAGTTGGCGAAGAGGGCGGTGGCGACGGGCTGGAGCGCCAGGGCCACGCGGAGCTTCTGGACCATGTCGGCCTCGGACGAGAAGTCGAGATTCACCTGCACGGTGCAGGTGCGGTACATCATCGACTTGCCCATGGAGCCGACGCGATCCATGTACTCGGTCATCAGCTTGTAACGGCCCTTGGGCATCATCGGCATCTGGTCGTGTGACCATTCGGGCGCGGCGCCGAGGCCGATGAAGCCGACGCCGACCTTGTCGGCGATGGATTTCACGTCGGCGAGGTGGGCGTTCACCTCGTCGCAGGTTTCATGGATCGACTCGAGCGGGGCGCCCGAGAGCTCCAGTTGCCCGCCCGGTTCGAGGCTGACATTGGCGCCGTCCTTTTCCAGCCCGATGAGCTTGCCGTTTTCTTCGACGGGGGCCCAGCCGTGCAGGTCGCGCAGCCCTTCGAGCACGGCGAGGATCGAGCGTTCGCCGGCATAGGGGAGGGGTTTGAGGCTGTCCTTGCAGTAGCCGAACTTCTCGTGCTCGGTGCCGATGCGCCAGTCTTCGCGCGGTTTGCACCCGGATTCGAGGTATTCGGCAAGCTGGTTTTCGGATGTGATCGGCCCGCCGCCGGACTGGGGAATGGACATGGTGGGCTGGCTCCTGCTTCGGCGTGCGGTCGTTAGAGTGAAGAAGTGGCTTCAAACGCGGGGAGTGTCAATGCAGGCGGGCCAGCTTTGCGCGCGCCATGTCGGGGCGCTGCCAGACGGTGACGGGGGCCGTGGCGGGGGCGCGCATCTGGGCCAGCATGCGCTCTGTGCGGATGCCGGGAAGGCTGGCGAAGACGTCGAAGAGCGTGTCGGCGCCCTCGGCGGTGAGCGGGATGAAGAGGTCGGGCTGGCCAGGCTGGGAGAGCACCCAGTGGGGCGGCCTGGCGGTGGGGTCGAGGGAGAGGGCGGTGATTTCGGAGAGCGCCACGGCGCCGCCGGTGAGGGGGCCGAAATAGGCGATCTGGCCCTCGTCGACGCGGACCACGCCGGGGCCGCCCGCGCCGCTGCGGAAGCGGGCGCGTTGCAGGCCGGCGAGGGTGAGGGCGGCGCCGGCGATGGCCAGCGCCCCGCCGACGTAGGGCAGCAGGCCGGTGGTGCCGAGGAGCCACCAGAGGCCGAGGAGGAGGATGGCGGCGCCGGCGATGGCCTCGCGGAAGCGGTGGAGGGTGGCGCGGGCCTCGGGCCGGATGAAGCTCATGACCAGTCTCCGAGCGCCTGTTGCCAGACGGTGAGAGCCGCGACGGCGGCGGTGTCGGCGCGCAGGATGCGGGGGCCGAGGGCGATAGGGTGGGCCGAGGCGTGCGCGGCAAGGCGGGTGCGTTCGGCGTCGGAGAAGCCGCCCTCGGGGCCGAGGAGGATGGCCCAGGGGTGGCCGGAGAGATCGGACGGCAGGGCGGCGGCGCCGCCGGCGAGCGCCTCGTCGCAGAACATCAGGTGGCGGTCGGAGGGCCAGTCAGCGAGGAGGTCGGAGAGCTTGTGGAGGGCTGTCACCTCCGGCACGTAGGTGCCGCCGCATTGCTCGGCCGCCTCAAGGGCGTGGGCCTGGAGGCGGTCCTGGCGGATGCGCTCGGCATTGGTGAAATCGGTCTGGACGGGCAGGATGCGGGCGGCGCCCATCTCGGCGGCCTTCTCGACGATGAAGTCGGTGCGGGCCTTCTTGATCGGGGCGAAGAGGAGCCAGAGGTCGGGCGGGTTGCGTTGCGGGGCGGTCTGCTCGTCGGCCGCGAGCAGGCCGCCGCGCTTGCCCGCCTCGGCCACGGTGGCGCGCCATTCGCCGTCATGGCCGTTGAAGAGGAGGACCGGGTCGCCCGGGTTGAGCCGCATGACGCCGAAGAGGTAATGCGCCTGGTCGCGGGTGAGGGGAATGGTTTGCCCTTCCCCCAAAGGGTGCTCTACAAAAAGCCTGATCTTCGCAATCGCCATGAGGGCAGATATATGACCCCGACGAACGAGACGCCAGAGCCGGACCGCGAGTCACTGGGCACGGTGGCCGACGCGGTGAAGGGCAACTGGGTGGACCGGCTGGCGCCGGAGGGGGCGCGGCCCTACCTGCGGCTTTCCCGGGCGGACCGGCCGATCGGGACGTGGCTGTTGCTGTTGCCGTGCTGGTGGGGGTTGCTGCTGGCGATGCTGCATGACGGGCGGGCGAGTTGGCACGACCTGTGGATCTTCGCGGGCTGCGGCATTGGCGCGTTCCTGATGCGGGGGGCGGGGTGTACGTGGAACGACTTCACCGACCGGCATATCGACGGCTCGGTCGCCCGGACGGCGTCGCGGCCGATCCCGTCGGGGGCGGTCAGCGTGACACAGGCGCTGGCGTGGCTGGTGGCGCAAGCGCTGGTGGCGCTGTGCATCCTGCTGACCTTCAACTGGGCGGCGATCCTGATGGGGGTGATCTCGCTGGTGCCGGTGTGCATCTACCCGTTTGCCAAGCGGTTCACGTGGTGGCCGCAGATCTTCCTGGGTCTGGCGTTCAACTGGGGGGCGCTGCTGGCATGGGTGGCGCATACCGGGCGGCTGGAGTGGCCGGCGGTGGTACTATATGTCGCGGGGATCTGCTGGACGCTGTTCTACGACACGATCTATGCGCACCAGGATGCCGAAGATGACGCGCTGATCGGGGTGAAATCGACGGCGCGGCTGTTCGGCCACGAGAGCCCCCGGTGGCTGCGGCGGTTCCTTGTGCTGGCCGTGATTTTGCAGGGGCTTGCGGTGATCGGCGCGGCGGTCGGGGCGGCGCCTTTCGCGCTGTTGGTGGCGCTGTTGGGGACGTGGGCGTTCGGCTGGCACATGCACTGGCAGCTCAGCCGGTTCGACCTGGATGACGGGGAAAGGCAGTTGACACTGTTCCGGTCGAACCGGGATGCGGGGCTGTTGCCCTTGCCGTTTTTCGCCGTAGCGCTGTTCCTTTGATTGATCTTGCGAACCGCTGGCCTTAAAACCGCACGACCAGTTGGATTAACAGTATAGGCCCATGCGTCTTTCATCGGTATTCGCTATCGGCGGCGTGTTCCTGACAGCGGCCATCCTGTGCCTTGTCTGCGCGCGATTCGCGGTCTCGGTCGTCGAGGAGACCTCGCGCAACTCGGTGCGCAACACGCTTGACGAGAACGGCATGACATGGACCGAGGTGGACGCCAACGGGCTGCATGTGTTCCTGGCCGGTACGGCGCCGACGGAGGCGCGGCGGTTCAAGGCGCTGTCGATTGCCGGGTCGGTGGTGGATGCCGCGCGGGTGATCGACCAGATGCTGGTGCAGGATACCGGCCAGATCGCGGCGCCGCGTTTCTCCATGGAAATCCTGCGCAATGATAGCGGCGTGTCGCTGATCGGGCTGGTGCCCGCGGCGATGGACCGGGAGGCGTTCGTGGGCGCCGTCGAGGCGGCGGTGTCGGGCGAGCCGGTGGCGAATTTCCTTGAATCCGCAGATTATCCCGCCCCCGAGACGTGGGAGGCGGCGACGGATTACGCGCTGCGCTCGCTGAAGGACCTGAAGCGGACGAAGATATCGCTGGATGCCGGGCAGGTCTCGGTCACGGCGATGACCGAGAGCGCGGCGGTCAAGGCGGACATGGAGAACAAGCTGGCCCGGCGGGTGCCCGAGGGGCTGAAGCTGGCGCTGAACATCTCGGCGCCGCGGCCGGTGATCACGCCCTTCACCCTGCGCTTTGTCAGCGAGGACGGCGAGGCGCGGTTCGACGCCTGTTCCGCCGATACCGAGGCCGCGCGCGACCGGATCGTCGCGGCGGCGCGCGAGGCCGGGCTGACCGGCAAGGTCAATTGCCTTGTGGGGATGGGCGTGCCCACGCCCAACTGGGCCGTGGCGGCCGAGCAGGCGATCGGCGCTGTTGGCGAGCTTGGCGGCGGGGTGGTGACGTTCTCGGATGCCGATATCTCGCTGGTGGCGCTGGAAGGCACGCCGCAGGGGCAGTTCGACAACGTGGTGGGGGCGCTTGAAAGCGCGCTGCCGGAGGTGTTCGCGCTGCATGCCGTGCTGCCGGCCCCGCCGGAGGAGACGACGCCCGAGACGCCGGAATTCACCGCCACGCTGTCGCCCGAGGGGATGGTGCAGCTTCGCGGCCGGATCGCCACCGCCGCCGAGCGCAAGCTGGTCGACAGTTTCGCGCGGGCGCGTTTCACCTCGGACGGGGTGCACATGAGCGCGCGGGTGGCCGAGGGGCTGCCCGAGGGGTGGACGTACCGGGTGCTGACCGCGCTCGACGCGCTATCCTACCTGACCAACGGGGTGGTGCGGGTGTCGCCCGACGAGATGCATATCAGCGGGCTGACCGGGCAATCCGGGGCCGGTTCGGCGATATCGGGCATGTTCTCGGAGAAGCTGGGCGAGGGGGCGCAATACACGATCGACGTGGATTACCGCGAGGAGCTCGACCCGGTGGCCAGCCTGCCGACGCCCGAGGAATGCGAGGCGCGCATCGCCACGATCCAGGAGACGCGGAAGATCAGTTTCGAGCCGGGGTCGGCCAATATCGACGCGGCCGGGTCGGAGATCATGGACGATATCGCCGAGATCCTGAAGACCTGTGGCGAGATCACCATGGAGATCGGCGGCCATACCGACAGCCAGGGCCGCGAGGTGATGAACCAGCAGCTCAGCCAGGAGCGGGCGCAGACGGTTCTGAACGAATTGCGGATGCGCCGGGTGCTCACCGCGTCGATTTCCGCCGTGGGGTATGGCGAGACCCAGCCCATCGCCGACAACGACACCGAAGAGGGCCGCGAGGCCAACCGGCGGATCGAATTCCGGGTGATCCTGCCCGTCGAGATCGTCGAAGAGCAAACAACGCTTGAATCTCTGGAAGGAACGTCAGAAGAACAGTCGGACAGTGACGGTGCCGGCAGCGAGGCTGACGGCGCCGGCGAGGCGGAAGAGGGGGCTGCGGACGCTGCCGGAAGTGGCGACGGCGAGACGCAGGAAGACACGGCGGATGAACAGGATTGAATTCATAATCGCGACGGCCATCATTCTGTTCGTCGCCTTCGCGCTGGGCTGGTTCGCCAACTGGCTGGTGCACAAGTTCATCCGGGTGTCGCAATCGGACGTGGGCGAGCTGGAGCGGCTGGCGCAGGAGCTGCACGAGGCCGAGGAGACCCGCGACCAGGCGATCACCTACCTGCAGCAGCGCGAGGCGGAACTGACCAACCAGCTCAGCCAGACCGAGGCGGAGCTGTCGGCGACGATGGACGGGTTGCGCGAGGCCCGGCACGAGGCCGAAAGCCTGCGCAACGAGTTGGAGCGGCGGGCCGGGTAGGGCGCGCTACTTCTTATTCTTAGACAGCTTGGTTTTCTCGGCTGCCTTCTTGGCGGCTTTCTTTGCCTTGTCGGCGGCCTTCTTGGCCTTTTCGGCAGCCTTGGCGACCTTGGTTTCGGCCTTCTTGCGGGCGTCCTTGGCCTTCTTCTCGGCCTTGCGGGCGTCTTTCGCCTTCTGCTCGGCTTTCTTCTCGGCCTTCTTGGCGTCCTTGGCCTTGACCTGGGTCTTGTCGGCGGGCTTGGCCGCTTTGGCCGGCTTGGTCGTTTTCGCCGCCTTGGGTTTGGCGGCGGGTTTTTTCGCCTTGTTCGGTTTCTTCGCGGCCGGCTTGGACGCGGGTTTCGCGGCCTCGGCGGTCTCGGCGTGGTGGGCGGTTTCGACCGGGGTTGCGGCGGGCTTGGTCCGGGTCTTGGCCGGGCTGCGCGGTGCGGTGGGGGCTTTCGACCTTGCACCGGCGGTCTTGGTGGCGGCCTTGCCCGGTGCGGGTTTGGTGCGCGACCGGGTGGTGGTGGATTTGGCGGGGGCCTTGGCCGTGGCGGATTTGGCGGGCGAGACGCGATCCGATGCCATGGCGAGGCGGGCGTTCTCGATCAGCCGGGGCGCCGTGGCCGGGCCGATGCCGGGCACGTCGGTGAGCTTGGCCGCCGGGGTTTCGGCGAGATCCTTGGCCGTGGTGATGCCGCGCGAAGCGAGTTCGCGGGCCATGGAGGGACCTACGCCCTTTACGTCTTTGGAGTCTGTCATGATGATTGCCTTACCTTGGTTGGTATAGCTTTTTGCGATACTATGTATATACGTCGATTTCAACCGTCGTGATGACAGGGGAGAATAGGCGGGACTGGCCGCGGGGCAAGCCTTGTTTGCAAGACCCTGCTTACGAAGGGGGTACAACGGGCTGGTTTCAAAGCCCCGCTTGAACATGCAACATTATTGTTGCATGATTTCGAATCATGGAAAAGGTGTTCAAGGCGCTGGCTGACTCGAAGCGTCGCGACCTG
Source organism: Roseovarius sp. (assembly GCF_040223625.1). Classification (GTDB taxonomy): domain Bacteria; phylum Pseudomonadota; class Alphaproteobacteria; order Rhodobacterales; family Rhodobacteraceae; genus Roseovarius. The sequence goes on from NZ_JAVKFX010000062.1 coordinate 16,240, forward strand.
CTCGACCGGCTTTACCGGCAAGGGGGGCAAACCCTCGGGCAGCTTTGCGAGGGGCAAACCATGTCCCGGCAGGCTGTCAGCCGTCATCTGGCGTTGCTGGAAGAGGCGGGGCTTGTGGTGGCGCAATGGCGGGGCCGCGAGAAACTGCATTTCCTGAACACCGTTCCGCTTGGAGAAATCAGCGAGCGCTGGATCGCGAAATTCGAACGGCCTCGGATCGACGCCCTGTGGGCCCTGAAGAAAGGATTGGAGACTCCCATGACCGACAAGACGTTCATATACGCGCTGTTTATCGAGGCCACGCCCGAGACGGTGTTCAAGGCGCTGACTTCGCCGGAGTTCACGGAATGCTACTGGGCGGGGCGGCGCATCATCAGCGACTGGAAGGTCGGCGACGCCGTGAAGGTGGTGGCCGGCGAGGGTGACGCGCCCGAGTTGACCGGCGAGGTGCTTCGCCATGAACCGCCGGAGGCCCTGTCCTATACTTGGACCCACGCGGGCGACCCGACCGGAGCGGTCTCCACCGTCACATTCGAGTTGTCGGAAATGGGCGGATCAACGAAGCTGACCGTCACGCACGAGCCGCTTCCCGAAGACGATATGGCGCGTCAAGGCTGGGTGGCGATCCTGTCGAGCCTGAAGAGCTATCTGGAAACCGGCGCCCCCGCGAAGGTCACGGCCCTCTGGCGGCGCTGAGCCGACGGTTCATCGTCTTGTGCCTTAGCCCGTTTCGCTTGCCGTGCGTTCCTGCACCCGGCTCGCCCCGGCGAGCCTGATGTCGGCGGTGCGGGCGTGGGCCTCCATCCCTTCGGCGCGGCTGATGGCGGCGGTGGCGGTGGCGAGTGCGGGGAGGGCATCGGGGCTGACTTCCTGCCAGGTGACGGTTTTCAGGAACTTGTGGACCGAGAGCCCGCCGGTATAGCGCGCGGCGCCCGAGGTGGGCAGAACGTGGTTGGGCCCGGCGGCCTTGTCGCCGAAGGCCACGGTGGTGGCCGCCCCGAGGAAGAGCGAGCCGTAGGCGCGGAGGCGGTCGCGCCACCAGGGCAAGTCGGCCGCCTGGACGTGGAGGTGTTCGGGCGCCTTTCGGTCGGCGTAGGCTGCCATCTCCTCGGCATCGGCGCAGAGGACGACCTCGCCGAAGTCGCGCCAGGCGGCGGTGGCGGCCTCGCGGTTGGCCGGGGGCAGGGTGGCGATGAGTTGGGGCACGCGCGACAGGACGGTGTCGGCCAGCGCCCGGTCGGTGGTGGCGAGCCAGGCGGGGGAAGTCGGCCCGTGCTCGGCCTGGCCCACGAGGTCGTTGGCGACGGTCTCGGGGTCGGCGGTGGCGTCGGCGAGGACGAGGATATCGGTGGGGCCGGCGAACATGTCGATGCCCACCGGGCCGAAGAGCTGGCGCTTGGCCTCGGCCACGTAGGCGTTGCCGGGGCCCACGAGGATATCGGCCGGGCGCCCGCCGAAGAGGCCGAAGGCCAGCGCCGCCACGCCCTGTACCCCGCCGAGGGTGAGGATGCGGGAGGCGCCGGCGAGCTGCATGGCGTAGAGCATGGGCGAGGGGATGCCGCCGGCCGCCGCGTTGGGCGGCGTGCAGGCGGTGATGTCGGGGACGCCAGCTTCGCGTGCGGTGGCGATGGTCATCAGCGCCGAGGCGATGTGGCTGTAGCGCCCGCCGGGCACGTAGCAGCCGGCCGAGCGGACGGGGATCTGTTTCTGGCCGGCGATCAGGCCGGGGCGGAGTTCGACCTGCATATCCTGCGCGGTTGCGCGCTGGGCGGCGGCGAAGCGGGAGATGTTGTCATGCGCCCAGCCGATGCTGTCCTTGAGGGGTTGCGGGGTCTCGGCGATGGCCTGTTCGATGCGCTCGGGGGAGGTGATGATCTCTCCCTCCCAGCCGTCGAGGCGGCGTGCGTAGTCCTGTGCCGCCCGGGCGCCGCCGGTGCGGAGGGTGGCCAGCATCTCGCGCACGGTGTCGGAGATGGCTTGCGTCGCCTGCGGCTGTTCGCCGGGGGCGGATTTGAGGGGGATTTCGGCCATGCGCGTCTCCTTCCCGCCATCAGTTGCGTGGTGGATGGCGTTGGGGCAAGGGGCTTGGCCGATCGGAGGCGGTGTTTTTCCGGCGGCTGAAACGGGGTTTCGGGTTTCCTGAAAAGAGCGGCGGGATGGCGCGCTCAGAGGCTGGCCTTGAGCCCGCGTGCCGCTTTTTCGATCAGGTCGAGCGCGCCGTCGAAATCGCGAGTGTAGTAGGGGTCGGGGACGTGGTCCATCCCGGCCTCGGGGGCGTAATCGGTGAAGAGGCGGAGGGGCGTGGTGTTGCCGGCGGGGCGGCGGGCCTCGATGTTTTCGATGTTGGAGGCGTCCATGGCGACGAGCAGGTCGAAGCGGGTGAAATCCTCGGGCGCGAGTTGCCGGGCGCGGAGGTCGGAGAGGTCGTAGCCGCGGGCGAGGGCGGCGCGCTGCATCTCGCCGTAGGGCGGCTCGCCCACGTGCCAGTCGCCGGTGCCGCAGCTGTCGGTCTCGACCTCGGGGGCGAGGGCGCGGAACACGCCTTCGGCGGTGGGCGAGCGGCAGATGTTGCCGAGGCAGACGAAGAGAATCCGGGTGGTCATGGGGTCAGTGATAGGGCAAGCAGGGGGCATGGAAAAGATCGTGATCCTGACGGGGGCCGGCATTTCCGCGGAAAGCGGGCTGGGCACGTTCCGCGACGAGGGCGGGATATGGACGCAATACGCGCTGGAGGACGTGGCGACGCCCGAGGGGTTCGCCCGCGATTCGGTGCTGGTGCATGATTTCTACAATGCGCGGCGGGCACAGGCGGCGGAGGCGGAGCCGAACCCGGCGCACAAGGCGCTGGCGCTGTTGGAGGCGGAGCACAAGGGCGAGGTGCTGATCGTGACGCAGAACGTGGACGGGCTGCACGAGAAGGCCGGGTGCCGCAATGTGCTGCACATGCATGGGCAGTTGGACCGGGCGCTGTGCGGGGGGTGCGGGCACCGGTGGGAGGCGCCGCTGGTGATGGCGGTGGAGGATGCGTGCCAGGCGTGCGGGGCAAGGGCCGTGCGGCCGGACGTGGTGTGGTTCGGGGAGATGCCCTATCACATGGACCGGATCGACCGGGAGCTGGCGGAGGCGGATATCTTTGCCGCGATCGGCACGTCGGGGCAGGTCTATCCGGCGGCGGCCTTCGGGCAGCTGGCGGGGGCCTACGGGGCGCGGACGGTGGAGCTGAACCTGGAGCGGTCGGCGGCGTCGGAGGATTTCAGCGAGCTGCGGCACGGGCCGGCGAGCCAGGTGGTGCCGGCCTGGGTGGAGGAGGTGCTGCGGGGTGAGGATCTGACGCGCGCGGAATCGCGGGCGAAGCCCGCCGCGCGAGCGCCTGCCCGTCCCCACGGGCTGGCGCTTTTGCGGACCTCACGCCACACTGGAATGTCGGATGTGCTTGGCCACCATAAAGTGCCAGTCACCAACGTAGGCAGCGCCACCCCACGGGCAGGCGCCCGCACGGCTTCGAGACCGGACATATGGACAAAAGAAAAGCCCCGCCGGGTTGGGCGGGGCCGTGCTTGAGCCGTCGTGAAGGGGGCAAACCCCTCAGGCGTTGGCCGCCTGGGCCTTCGCGATCTCTTTCTTCACCTTCAGCGCGGAGGCCGACAGCGTGTCGTCCTTGGCCTTGGCAAGAAACGCGTCCAGGCCGCCGCGATGGTCAACGCTGCGCAGGGCCGAGGCCGTAATCCGCAGCTTGATGCCGCGGCCCAGCGTTTCGGAATGCAGGGTCACATCGTTCAGGTTCGGCAGGTACCGGCGCTTGGTCTTGTTGTTGGCGTGGCTGGAGTTCATGCCAACCATCGGCTTCTTTCCGGTCAGTTCGCACACGCGCGACATGGGGTCATCCTCGTCTTGGGTCAGGGCGCGGTGTGGCCCCGTTCAATACAAACGGGCACCACCAATGGCGGCGCCCCGAAATCCGTTCGGGGTCTTTACGGCCAAAGACGGGGGGCGTCAAGGGATTCGGGCGGGGAATTTCGCCGGCGCGCGGCGGGGAGTTGAATGTGTCGGCCGGGCGCCTAGGGTGAGGGCGGAGCGCATCGGAAGGGAGACGCAGATGGATATCATGAGAGCCGAGGACCGGGAAAGCCGGCTGGCGAGTGCCGAGTATTTCACCGGCCGGGTCTGGCAGGACCCGGTGATCGAGGCGCCGGAGCCCGCGCGCGTCAGGGCGCTGAAGGTGACCTTCGAGCCGGGCGCGCGGACCGCGTGGCACACCCATCCGCTGGGCCAGACGATTCACGTGCTGTCGGGCGTGGGGCTGGTGGGCCTGCGCGGGCAGGCGCCGCGGGTGATCCGGCCGGGCGACACGGTGTGGTTCGCGCCGGGCGAGGAGCATTGGCACGGCGCGGCGCCCGACTCGATGATGTGCCACCTTGCCATGCAGGAGGCAGAGGAGGGACGGGTGGCCGACTGGCTGGAGCAGGTGAGCGACGCGGATTATGCGCGGGCGCCGGAGTAAGTTGGGGGCCGGTTCAAGGGGCGCTGCCCCACGTTGAAACCCTTGCGGGGTTTCAACGCTCCCCGGGATATTTCCGGCCAGAAGAAGCCGGGGCGTCCTGCTTCTTCTTGGGTCCAAATACTCAATCCGGCGGGTGCCGCCTGATCAGCCGCGGCCGTGGGGCGCGTCGAAGTCGGGGTTCGGATTGATCGGGACGATGCCGTAGGGGTTAATCGTGCGGTGGCTCATGTGGTAGTGGCGGGTAATGTGGTCGAAGTTCACCGTGTCCTTCACGCCGGGCCATTGGTAGAGCTCGCGCAGGTAGCCCCAGAGGTTGGGGAAATCCATGATCCGGTTGCGGTTGCACTTGAAGTGCGTGTGGTAGACGAGGTCGAAGCGGACGAGCGTGGTGAAGAGGCGCCAGTCGGCCTCGGTGATGGTTTCTCCCATCAGGTAGCGGTTCTCTGACAGGCGGTTCTCGAGCCAGTCGAGGCTGTCGAAAAGCGGATGGACGGCCTCGTCATAGGCCTCCTGCGAGGTGGCGAAGCCGGCCTTGTAGACGCCGTTGTTGACGGTGTCGTAGATGCGGTCGTTCACCGGTTCGATATCGTCGCGGAGCGCTTCGGGCCAGTAATCGTCGGTATTGCCGGTGATCTCGTCGAAGGCGGAATTGAACATCCGGATGATCTCGGCGCTTTCGTTGGAGACGATGGTCTCGCGCTCGGTGTCCCAGAGCACGGGCACGGTGACGCGGCCGGAGATCTGCGGGTCGGCCTTGAGGTAGAGCTCGCGCAGGTAGGGCAGGCCGTAGAGCCTGTCGCCGGTGGCGCCGGGGTAGTCGTCTCTCAGTTCCCAGCCTTCCGAGAGCATGTCGGGGTGGACGACGGAGACGCCGATATGGTCCTCGAGCCCCTTCAGCTTGTGGAACACAAGCGTGCGGTGGGCCCACGGGCAGGCGTAGGAGACGTAGAGGTGGTAGCGGCCCGAGGCGGCGGGGAAGCCGCCCTCGCCCGAGGGGCCGGCGGAGCCGTCGGCCGTGATCCAGTTGCGGAACTTGGTTTCCGAGCGGACGAACTTACCGCCCGTCTTGTCGGTGTCGTAGCCCTTGTCTTTCCATTCGCCGTCGACGAGCAAACCCATGGGATCCTCCTTTGGTTAGGCAACGAGGTAGGCCGGTGCGGGTTCCCTGCACAGGGCGCGAGGCGCGCAGCGGCCGTGCGCGGCTGCACATGTCGTATCCGGCGCGGGGCGTGCCGATTCTTGGTTTGCAAGGGCCGCGCCCGGCGCCTATAGAGGCGGGAAGACGATGCCCGGAGATCGGGCCGGAAAGGTGTGTGAAGGGCGGCCGACCCAAACCGGGGGCCAAGGCTTCATGTCGTCAGTGCTCTCCTTTTCGACCGGGCCGGCAAGTGACGTTTGAACAAGGGAGACGCCGCATGAGAATTTCCAGTTTCATGGCCACCAGCGTGGCCGCCCTGATGGCCGGGGCCGCCGCCGAGGCGCATCCGGGGCACCTGGCCGAGGCGGCCGGGCACCATCACTGGCTGGGCGCCGCCGCGGTCGGGGCCGCCATTGCCATCGGGCTGTGGGCCGCGCTGAAGCGGCGGAAGCCGGAAGAGGCGGCCGAGGCCGCCGAGGATGCCGACGACGAGGACGCCGCCGACGCCGAGCCGCGGGAGGCGTGAACCGGATGGTCAAGACCGGGGTGATGATCTGCGGCCACGGCTCGCGCAGCCAGTCGGCGGTGGACGAGTTCGCGACGCTGGCCGAGAAGCTGCCGCCGCTTCTGCCGGCGGAGTGGGAGATGGAATACGGCTATCTCGAGTTCGCCAACCCGGTGATCCGCGACGGGCTGGACCGGTTGCGGGAAAAGGGGTGCGAGCGCATCCTGGCGGTGCCGGGGATGCTGTTCGCGGCGATGCATTCGAAGAACGACATTCCGACGGTGCTGAATACCTATGCCGCCAAGCACGGGATCGAGGTGAGCTATGGCCGCGAGCTTGGGGTCGACCCGAAGATGGTGGCGGCCGCCGGGGCGCGGGTGCGCGAGGCGCTGGAGCGCGCCGATGCCGAGCATGGCGCGGTGAGCCGGCATGACACCTGTCTCGTGGTGATCGGGCGTGGCGCGTCGGACCCGGATGCCAATGCCAACGTGTCGAAGATTGCGCGGCTGTTGCAGGAAGGCATGGGCTTCGGCTGGTGCGAGGTGGGCTATTCGGGCGTCACCTTCCCGCTGGTGGAGCCGTGCCTGCAGCACGTGGTGAAGCTTGGCTACAAGCGGGTCGTGGTGTTTCCGTATTTCCTGTTCTCGGGGATCCTGATCGACCGGATCTATGGCTTCACCGACCAGGTGGCGGGGGAGTATCCCGGCACGCAGTTCGTGAAGGCGGGGTACCTGGGCGATCATCCGCAGGTGCTGGAGACATTCGCCGAGCGGGTGCGGGAGCAGGTGGGCGCGGTGCCGCCGCCCAATTGCGGGACATGCCCCTACAGGACACAGGTTCTGGCGCTGGAAGGCGAGGAGGTCGTGGAGATCTCGGCCGAGGAGCGGCGGGGGCATCCGGCGTTCAGCGACACGCCGCCGCCGACCTGCGTGATGTGCAAGTATCGCACCGCCGTGCTGGGTTTCGAGGCCGAGGTGGGGGCGGTGCAGGAGAGCCATCACCACCATGTCGAGGGGCAGGGGGCGTCGGCGCCGGGGTCGAACGTGGAGGATTGCCAGCTGTGCAGCACGTTCTGCACCGGGCTGTGCCGGCTGGACATGGCGGGGCATCATCACCATCACCACCACCATGATCACCACCATGACCATGGGCATGATCACCATCACCACCACGATCATAACCATCCCCACGATCACGGGCACGATCATCACCACCACCACCACGCCCCCTATCCGCATGCCGACCACCCGCTGGGGCTGGAGAGTGCGCGGAAGGCCAAGGCCTGAGGCGGGCGGTTCGTTCGTTTGAGAGATGCGTTGCCGGAGCGGTGTCCGGTGTTCGAGAGAGCCGAGGCCAGACCAGTGCGCCCATACGAGAAGAACCCGCAGGCGATTTACGCCGAGAGTTTCGCGACCGTCCGCAAGGAGGCGCGGCTGGAGCGGTTCGGGCCGGGGATGGAGGCCTTGGCGATCCGGCTGATCCATGCCTGCGGCATGGTCGAGGTGGCGGATCGGCTGGCGTTTTCGGACGGGGCCTACGAGGCAGGGCAGGCGGCTTTGCAGGCGGGCAAGCCGGTGCTTTGCGATTGCGAGATGGTGGGGGCGGGGATCATCCGGCGGTATTTGCCGCGCGACAACGAGGTGATCGTGACGCTGAACGATCCGAAGGTGCCGGGGATTGCGGCGGGGATCGGGAACACGCGCTCGGCGGCGGCGGTGGAGCTGTGGGCCGAGCGGCTGGAGGGGGCCGTGGTGGCGGTGGGGAACGCGCCGACGGCGTTGTTTCATCTGCTGGAGCTGATCGACGAGGGGGCGCCGAAGCCGGCGGTGATCCTTGGCTTTCCGGTGGGGTTCGTCGGGGCGGCGGAGTCGAAGGCGGAGCTGGCGGGCAATCCGCGGGGGTGTGAATTCGTGGCGCTGCGCGGGCGGCGGGGCGGGTCGGCGATGGCCTCGGCGGCGGTGAATGCACTGGCGGCGGGGATACCGGAGGGGCGCGCGTGATGGCGCGGCTCGTCGCGCCCTTGCAGGCGCGCCTCGCGGTGGAAATGGGAGAATGAGCATGGCGGAGCCGTGGCTGCATATCGTCGGGATCGGCGAGGACGGGATGGACGGGTTGCTTCCGGCGACGCGGGCCGTTGTCGAGGCGGCGGAGGTGATCGTCGGCGGCGACCGGCATCACAGGCTGTCGGAGGCGGTGACGGCGGAGCGGGTGGCGTGGCCGAGCCCGTTCGATGCGCTGATTGATCTGCTGCTGTCCTTCAAGGGGCGGCGGGTGGTGGTGCTGGCGACGGGGGATCCGTTGTGGTTCTCGGTCGGCGCACGGATCGGGCGGGCGATTGATCCCTCCGAGATCACCTATCATCCGCAGGTCTCGGCGTTTCAGCTGGCCTCGGCCCGGATGGGGTGGAGCCTGGCGGATGTGGAGACGCTGACGGTGCATGGGCGGCCCGTGGAGCAGATGATCGCCTTTATCCAGCCGCAGGCGCGACTGCTGATCCTGACCACCGGGGCGGAGACGCCGGCGAAGATCGCCGCCTTCCTGACCGAGCGGGGGTTCGGCAAGTCGCGGATGACCGTGCTGGCGGCGATGGGCGGCAAGGATGAGCGGCGGTTCGACGGGGTGGCGGAGAGCTGGGCGCATGAGGTGCCGGCCTTCAACACGCTGGCGGTGGACTGCGTGGCGGCGCCGGATGCGGCGCTGTTGCCGCGGGTGCCGGGGCTGGCGGGTGCGCTCTTCGAGCATGACGGGACGATGACCAAGCAGGAGGTGCGGTCGGTGACGCTGTCGAAGCTCATGCCGATGCGGGGGGCGCTCTTGTGGGATATCGGGACCGGGTGCGGGTCTGTCGCGGTGGAATGGATGCGCGGGGCTCGCTATGCGCGGGCCATCGGCATCGAGCCAAGGGCGGACCGGCGGGCGATGGCGGCGGCGAACGCGCTGGCGCTGGGCGTGCCGAAGCTGGAGCTGATCGACGGGCGGGTGCCGGAGGCCCTGGAGGGGCTGGAGGCGCCGGATGCGGTGTTCATCGGCGGGGGGTTGAGCCGCGAGGTGTTCGAGGCGGCGTGGGATGCGTTGCGGCCATTGGGGCGGCTGGTGTGCAACGCGGTGACGCTGGAGAGCGAGGCGTTGTTGCTGGAATTGCACAAGGAGTTTGGCGGGGAGCTGGTGAAGATCGGCGTGGCAAGGGCGGAGCCTGTGGGCAGGTTGACGGGGTGGCGGCCGTTGATGCCGGTGACGCAGTGGAGCCTGGTGAAGCGGTGATGATGGAGCATCTTCTTCAGCTGGAGGCGATTGGCGAGAGTGCGGGATGCCTCCGGCGGGGATATTTGGGGCCAGAAGAAGCTGCGGGGGGCACTTCGTGAGCGGCGTTTTGTACGGGGTCGGGCTGGGGCCGGGGGATCCGGAGTTGATGACGATGCGGGCGCATCGGTTGATTTCGGGGGCCAGAGTCGTGGCCTATCCGGCCCTGGCAGGGGCGGAGAGTTTTGCGAGGTCGATCGCGGCGGGGGCGATGTCGCCGGGCGTGCGGGAGATCGTGATGGACGTGCCGATGACCACCGAGCGGGGGCCGGCGCAGGCGGCGTATGATGTCGGGGCCGAGGAGATTGCGGCGGTGCTGGAGGCGGGGGAGGACGTGGTTTGCCTCTGCGAGGGGGACCCATTTTTCTATGGCTCGTTCATGTATCTGTTTGCCCGGCTTTCCAAACGGTTCGAGGTGGAGGTGGTGCCGGGGGTGACGTCTGTGACCGCCTGTGCGGCGAGGGCGGGGATGCCGCTGGCGGCACGGAACGAGCGGGTGACGGTGTTGCCGGGGCCCTTGCCCGAGGAGGAGTTGCGGGCGCGCATTGAAGGGGCGGAGAGCGTGGTGATCATGAAGGTGGGGCGGCACCTGCCGAAGATCCGGGGGGTGATCGAGGCCCTCGGGTATGGCGGGCAGGCGGTTTACGTGGAGCGTGCGAGCCTGCCGGGCGAGGTGGTTTGCCCCTTGGCGGAGGCGCCGGAGAAGGCGCCGTATTTTTCGATGATTTTGCTGACGAAAGGGGCCGATCCATGGCTGTGACTCCGGTAGTTCTGGCGCTGAGCCGGTCGGGAGAGGGTGTGGCGCATCGCGTGGCGGAGTTGCTGGGCGCGCAGGTGCATGGGCGCGAGGGGCGTGTTGGCAAGGCGGATGCGTTTTTCGGCAATGCGCTGGATCATGCGCGGGACCTGTTCGCGGCGGGGGTACCCGTGGTGGGGGTCTGTGCCAGTGGCATCCTGATCCGGGCGGTGGCGCCGATGTTGTCGGACAAGCGGGTGGAGCCGCCGGTGGTGTCGGTGTCGGATGACGGGGGTGTCGTGGTGCCGCTGTTGGGTGGGCACCGGGGGGCGAACCGGCTGGCGGCGGAGATTGCCGAGGGGCTGGGCGGTATCGCGGCGGTGACGACGGCCGGCGACGTGGCGATGGGCGTGGCGCTGGATGCGCCGCCTGCCAGGTATCGGCTGGCCAATCCGGGCGATGCGAAGGACGCGATGGCGGCGATGCTGTCGGGCGAGGGCGTGTCGGTTGTCGGCGAGAATATCTTTGGTGTCGAGGATGATGGCGGGGCTGTGGAGCTTGTTGTCAGCGAGGCGCCTGTCGAGGGGGACGCGCGGCGGCTGGTCTATCATCCGCAGCGGCATGTTGTCGGCGTGGGCTGTGCGCGGAATGCCGATCCGGAAGAGCTTTGGGATCTGGTCGGGGCGGCCTTGACGGAGGCCGGGATCGCGCCGGGGGCGGTGGCCTGCGTTGCGACGATTGATTTGAAGGCGGACGAGCCGGCGATGAACGAGGTGGCGCGTCGGCTGGGGGTGCCGTTGCGGTTGTTCACGGCGGCGGAGCTGGAGGCGGAGAGGCCGAAGCTGGCGAATCCTTCGGAGGTGGTGTTTGCCGAGGTGGGGTGTCACGGCGTTTCCGAAGGGGCGGCGCTGGCCTGTGGCGGGGCGCTGGTTGTCGAGAAGCGGAAGACGGCGAATGCGACCTGTGCGGTGGGGCGGTGTGACGTGCCGCTGACCGAGATGCCGGGGCGGGCGCGCGGGCGCCTGTCGGTCGTGGGGATCGGGCCGGGGCAGGCGACGTGGCGGACGCCGGAGGTTTCCAAGTTGATTGCCGAGGCGGATGAGCTGGTGGGCTATGGTTTGTATATCGACCTGCTGGGGCCGCTGGCGGCGGGCAAGGAGCGGTCGGATTTCCCGCTGGGGGGCGAAGAGGCGCGGTGCCGTTATGCGCTGGAGCAGGCGGGGCATGGGAAGAATGTCGCGCTGGTGTGCTCGGGCGATGCCGGGATTTATGCCATGGGGGCGCTGGTGTTCGAGTTGCTGGATCGGGACGAAGCGGCGCAGGGGGTGAGCGATGCGGCGCGGCGGGTCGAGGTGGTGTGCTCGCCCGGGGTGAGTGCGTTGCAGGGCGCGGCGGCACGTGCCGGGGCGCCGCTGGGGCATGATTTCTGTACGATCTCGCTCAGTGATCTTTTGACGCCGCGGGACGATATCATCCGGCGATTGCACGCGGCGGCGGAGGGGGATTTCGTGATCGCCTTCTACAACCCGGTGAGCAAGACGCGGCGGACGTTGCTGGCGGAGGCGCGGGAGATCCTGCTTAAGCATCGGCCGGGGGAGACGCCGGTGATGCTGGCCACCTCGCTGGGGCGGGCGGAGGAGCATGTGCGCTATCGGCGGCTGGATGAGCTGGAGGTGGACGAGGTGGATATGCTGACCGTGGTGCTGGTGGGGTCGAGCAATTCGCGGCTGGCCATGCTGGGCGAGGGGCCGAGGATGTTCACGCCGCGGGGCTATGCGCGGAAGATCGACGGGGATCTGGCGAAGAAGGAGGGCACGGGATGAACGGGATCCTGCTGGAATTTGCCGGGCGCATGTCGGATGCCGGGGCGACGCAATTGCCGGAGAGTTTCAGGCAGATGGCGGTGAATGCGCGGTTCTTTCTGGAGACGCGGATGGCCGGATCGGAGTTTGCCAGGCGGCTGGAGGAGGCCAGCGATTTCCGGGTGAACCAGAAGAAGGGGCGGATTGTCTGGAGCTTCGACGGGGCGCCGGAGGTGGCGGCGGATGCGCAGGTGATCGGGACCTATTCGGACGATGGCAGCTTCATGTGGGGCTGGGGGCATCCGGATGTGGTGGAGCCGATGCAGCAGGCGGCCTGGGCGGTACAGCAGCTGGGCGAGCGGCAGCAGATCGAGGAGTTGCTGACGCGGGGCGGGCCGACGGAAGACGAGCGGCTGAAGGATTACATGGCGATCTGCGCCTATGTCTCGGACGCCGATGGCGTCTTCATGGGCGCGCATGGCGGCGGCGGCAGGGTGTGCATCTGTTACTATCTGAACGATCAGTTGAAGGGGCTTCTGGGACAATGACGGTTTATTTCATCGGGGCCGGGCCGGGCGACCCGGAGTTGCTGACCAAGAAGGCGGAGCGGGTGATCGGGGAATGCCCGGTGTGCCTTTATGCCGGGAGCCTCGTGCCGGCAGAGGTGGTGGCCTGTGCGCCGGAGGGGGCGCGGGTGATGGACACCGCGTCGATGACGCTGGACGAGACGCACGCCGAGATCGTGGCGGCGCATCGGCGGGGCGAGGATGTGGCAAGGGTGCATTCGGGCGATCCGTCGCTTTACGGAGCGATTGCCGAGCAGGTGCGGAGGCTGCGCAAGGACGGGATCGATTACCAGATCATTCCGGGTGTGCCGGCCTATGCGGCGGCGGCGGCCGCGCTGGGGCAGGAGCTGACGGTGCCGGAAGTGGGGCAGTCGATCGTGCTGACGCGGGTGAGCATGAAATCGACGTCGATGCCCGAGGGCGAGACGCTGGAGAATTTCGCGCGCACACGGACGACGCTGGCGATTCATCTGGGCGTGCGGGCGCTGCGGGAGATCGAGCGGGTGCTGGTGCCCTATTACGGGGCGGATTGCCCGGTGGTTGTGGCCTATCGCGTGGGCTGGCCCGACCAGATGTTCATTCGCGGGACGCTGTCGGACATTCGCAAGAAGGTGCGGGACGAGAAGATCACGCGCACGGCGCTGATCCTCGTGGGGCCGGTTCTGGGCGAGATTTCGGATTTCAAGGACAGCGCGCTGTACGACCCGGCGATCCCGCATGTGCTGAGGCCGAAAGCGACAGTTTGATGAAGAATCCCGGATACCGCTGAAATATCTTTTGAGAATCGGCGGTTACGATTTACATGATGACTCGGTAATTTCGCGTTGGGGTGCATCATGACAACCTATCTGCCGCCGGAGGTTCAGCAGGGGCTCGACGAGGCCCGCAAACGGGCGCTGAAGAAGAGCCAGCGGCTGCGGGTGCAGGCGGGGGAGGAGACCTTCCGCGTGCTGGAGGCCTGGGACGAGGGCTTCGCGCTGGAACTGTCGGTGGCCGATCACCTGCGGGGGATGGTCGACCTTTACGATGGCGAGCGGCTGTTGTCGCAATGCCTGATCGTGGCGTCCGAGGAGGAGGGCGACCGGATGCGGTTCGAGTACAAGCGCATGACCGAGGCGACGGGCGAACAGCCGGTGGATTTCGAGAAGCCGGAAAATGCGCCGGTGGCGCTGATCGCGAAGGACTGACCGCAAAGGTCAGGGGCGGATCACCACCTCGGTTCCGATGGGCGTGATGCGCCAGAGTTCCTCTATGACATTATCGGCGACGGCGATGCAGCCGGCTGTCCAGTCGCCCGGCAGGGTGCGCAGGCCTTTGACGGCGTTGGGCTGGCCGTGGATGAAGATGTCGCCGCCGGGGGAGACGCCGTTGGCGCGGGCCTGGGCCACGTGCTGTGGCTGGGGATAGTCGATGCCGAGGGAGAGGTTGAACTTGCTGTTGGGGTTGCGGCGGTCGATGCGGAAAGTGCCCTCGGGCGTGCGGCCGTCGCCCTGCTGGGTCTTGGGGCCTTCGGGAGAGCGGCCGAGGCCGATGGGGTAGGTTCGGAGCGCCTCGCCGCCCTTGAAGACCGTCAGCAGGCGCTGGCCCTTGTCGATCTCGATCCGGTCGATCTGTTCGGTGAGCGGCGGCAGGGGTGGCGCGGGCGGTGGCGGGGCAAGGCGCTGCCACAGGATGACGCCGCCGGCGATGAGCGCGGCCAGCGCCGCCGCCCGCAGCGCGAGCCGGATCATTGCAGGTCGGAGAACGCGTCTTGCAGGCGCGAGACGGCCTCCTCCACGCGGGCGCGTTGTGTGCCGAGGTTGAAGCGCAGGAAGGTCTCGCCGCCGGTGCCGAAGCCGCCGACCGAAGGCGCGAGGCGGGCATCGTCATGGACCCGGGCGAGCACGTCCTCCATCGCGAGGCCGGTATTGGCGAAGTCGACCCATGCGAGGTAGGTGGATTGCATCGGCATCGGCACGGCGCCGGGGATCTGCGCCACGCCGTCGTTGAAGAGCGTGGCGTTGCCGGCGATGTAGGGGACCAGTTCATCGACCCATTCGGCGCCGCGCGGCGTGTAGGCGGCGGCGGTGAGTTCGACGCCCAGCAGGTTGGGCTGGGTCTGGTGGACGAGCAGCGCGCGGCGGAAAGTCTTGCGTTTTTCCGCGTCGGGGATGGTCACCGCGGCCTGTCGGGCGCCGGCGATGTTGAAGGTTTTCGACGCGGCGGTGAGCACGATGGTGCGATGGGCCGCCTCGGGCGCGGCGACCATGAAAGGGGTGTAGCCGTGGCCGGGGAAGGTGAGATCGTGGTGGATCTCGTCGGAGATCATCAGCAGGTCGTGACGCTCGCAGAGTTGGGCCAACTGTTGCAGCTCTTCCGTGGTCCAGATGCGGCCCGCCGGGTTGTGGGGGGAGGATATGAGGATGGCCTTTTCCTTGCCCGTCAGGCCGGCTTCGAGCGCGTCGAGATCCATGTGGTAGATCCCGTCGCGGATGACCAGCGGCGACTCGTGCACCACGCGGCCGGAATTGCTGATCTTGTTGGTGAATTCGTGGTAGACCGGGGTGAAGATGATCACCTCGTCGCCCGGATCGGTGAAGGTTTCCAGCAGCAGGGCAATGGCATGGCCGAGGCCCAGCGTGCTGGACATCCAGTCGGGGTCGACGGACCATCCGTGGCGCTCTTTCATCCACCAGGCGGCGGCCTCGATCGCCTTGGCGTCGGAGGCGAAATAGCCGTAATTGGCCTTGTCCAGCAGGCCCTGCACCGCCTCCTGCAGCACGGGGGCGGCGGCGAAGTCCATGTCGGCCACCCACATCGCGATCCCGTCCGCGGGGGAGACGCCGGCATAGGCCTCCATCCTGTCCCACTTGGTGGCGTTGGTGCCGCGGCGGTCGATGGGGTCGTCGAAATTCATGGGGCCTCCGGTTTCCGGTCCGTCGCGGCAAGCTAGCGCACTGAAGCCCGAGTGCAAGAGGCGTTGCGCCTCGTGCGGGCATCGCCTACATGAAGCTGCATGAAACGGCCCATTCTCATCCATCCCGACCCGCGCCTGAAGAAGGTGTGCGACCCGGTGAGCGACGTCTCGGACGAGCTGCGCGCGCTGGCCGAGGACATGCTGGAAACCATGTATGACGCGCCGGGCATCGGGCTGGCCGCGCCGCAGGTGGGCGTGATGAGCCGCCTGCTGGTGATGGATTGCATCAAGGACGAGAACGAGACGCCGCGGCCGATGGTGCTGATCAATCCCGAGATCGTGGCCAGTTCGGACGAGACCAATGTCTACGAGGAGGGCTGTCTGTCGATCCCCGAGCAGTTCGCCGAGGTGACGCGGCCCAAGCTGGTGGACGTGCGCTGGATCGACCTTGACGGGAAGGAACAGCAGGAGACGTTCGACGGGCTGTGGGCGACCTGTGTGCAGCACGAGATCGACCATCTGAACGGCAAGCTGTTCATCGATTACCTCGGGCCGATGAAGCGGCAGATGATCACCCGCCGGATGCAGAAGCTGAAGCGGGAAAAGGCGCGGGCGTGAGCGTTCGGCGCTGCCTGCCATGGCCTGACGGGCGGTTGCGGCGCAAGGCCGAGCCGGTCGACGAGATTACCGACGACATCCGCGCCACCTGGGACGACATGATCGACACGATGGAGGCGATGCCGGGCGTTGGGCTGGCGGCCACGCAGATCGGCGTGATGCTGCGGCTGGCGGTGGTGGATGCCAGCGCCGAGCGGGGGAAGGCCGTGCGGATGGCGAATCCGGAAGTGCTGCATGCCAGTATCGAACTGCGCGAGCACGAGGAGGCGAGCCCGAACCTGCCGGGCGTGTCGGCCAAGGTGAAGCGGCCCCGGGCGGTGACGGTCAGGTTCCTGAACGCGGCCGGAGAGGTGGAGGAGCGTGATTTCGTCGGGCTCTGGGCGACCTCGGTGCAGCACCAGATCGATCATCTGAACGGGCGGCTCTATTTCGACCGGCTGGGCAAGGTGAAGCGGGACATGCTGTTGCGGAAGGCGAAGAAGGCCGGGTAAGGCGGGTGGTGGTGAGAGGTGGGTTGGCACCCACCCGACGGGCCGTAACCGTTTGACGGCGAAGGAAAGGGGACACCGATGCGCGTGGTTTTCATGGGAACGCCCGATTTCTCGGTGCCGGTGCTGGAGGCGCTGGTGGAGGCCGGGCACGAGGTGGCGGCCGTCTATTGCCAGCCGCCGCGCCCCGCGGGCCGGGGCAAGAAGGATCGCCCGACGCCGGTGCATGCCAGGGCCGAGGCGCTGGGGCTGGAGGTGCGGCATCCGGAGAGGCTGAAGGGCGAGGCGGAGCAGGCGGAATTCGCGGCATTACAGGCGGATGTGGCGGTGGTGGTGGCCTATGGGCTGATCCTGCCGCAGGCGGTGCTGGATATGCCGAAGCACGGGTGCCTGAACATCCACGCCTCGCTTCTGCCGCGCTGGCGCGGGGCGGCGCCCATTCACCGGGCGATCATGGCGGGCGATTCCGAAACCGGTGTTTGTATCATGCAGATGGAGGCGGGGCTCGATACAGGGCCGGTGCTTCTGCGGCAGGCGACGCCGATCAAGGCGGAGGACACGACCGGGTCTTTGCATGATCGGCTGTCGGCCATGGGCGCGGCGCTGATCGTCGAGGCGCTGGCGCGGCTGGAGGAGCTGAAGCCGGAGGCGCAGCCCGAGGCCGGCGTGAATTATGCAGACAAGATCGACAAGGCCGAGGCGCGGGTGGATTGGGCCGCGCCCGCGGCGGAGGTCGATGGCAAGATCAGGGGGCTGTCGCCCTTCCCCGGCGCGTGGATCGAGTTGGAGGGGCAGCGGATCAAGCTGCTGGCCACGCGCGTGGTCGATGGCGGCGGCGCGCCGGGCGAGGTGTTGGACGATGCGCTGACCGTGGCCTGTGGCGAGGGCGCGGTGCAGGTTTTGCGCTTGCAGCGGGCGGGCCGGGGGCCGCAGGATGCGGAAGAGTTCCTGCGCGGCACGAAGCTTCCGCGCGGCACGCGGTTGTAGAGAGGGGGCGCGCATGTTCCTGCAGCTTTTCGGCACGGTCGTGATCGCCGGGATCGTGGGTTATGTCAGCGAAAAGTCGGGCTTCACGCGGAACGGATACCTGCCGTCGATCATTATCTGCATGGGCGGGGCGTTCCTGTTCTATTTCGTCCGGATTATGTTCGGGCTGCGGTTCGGTGCGCCGGGGGTGGATGCGATCATCTCGTCCATCGGCGCGCTGATTATCGTGCCGACGCATTGGCGCAAGGGGAGGTAAGCGGCGATGAACATCATCTTTCTCGTCATCGTCGGCGCGGTCGCCGGGTACCTGGCGACGCGGATCATGCGGGTCGAGGCGGGTCTTCTGCCCACGATCGGCATCGGCATCGCGGGCGCGCTGATCGGCGGACTGGTGCTGCAGCTTGCGCTGGCGGTGCTGGGCATCTTGGCCGGGCTGATCGGGGCCGTGCTGGGGGCGTTGCTGCTGATCTGGCTCTACCGGACCTACTGGGTGCGCCGGCGGTAGGCCGGGCGCGCCCCTGCAGTTTCATTGTTCCAGAAATACTCAATGCGCTGCGCCTGCGTCTGGGCGTAGCGATTTGAGTATTTGGAGAACAGTGAAATCCCGGGTTCAGCCTTTGGCCGGCTTGAAGGGTTTCATGCCGGCGCGGGCCAGGGCGTCGGCGCGTTCGTTCTCGGGGTGGCCGGCGTGGCCCTTGACCCATTCCCAGGTGACTTTGTGGCGCGCCTGGGCGGCGTCGAGGCGTTGCCAGAGTTCGGCGTTCTTCACCGGCTTCTTCGCGGCGGTTTTCCAGCCGTTCTTCTTCCATCCGAAGATCCAGCCGGTGACGCCGTTCTTCACGTAGGCCGAGTCGGTGACGATGGTGATGGGGGAGGGGGATTTGAGCGCCTCGAGCGCGTGGATCGCGGCGAGGAGTTCCATGCGGTTGTTGGTGGTCTCTGCCTCGCCGCCCTTCAACTCGCGTTCCCTGACGACGGTGTCGCCATCCATCGCCTGAAGCAGCACGCCCCAGCCGCCCGGGCCGGGATTGCCGGAGCAGGCCCCGTCGGTATAGGCGAAGAGCTCAGCCATGGGCGGCGATCGTGATCCAGGGGTCCATCGTGCCGGCAAGGCCCTTGTCGGTGCCGGTGTGCGAGGAGAAGGGGGTGAAGCCCGCGTCGGTGAGCAGCGTGTGCAGTTCCGCGGCGGTGTAGTAGGTGTAGTGGCGGCCGAGCGCGTCGCGATGCGCGCCTTCCCCGGTTTTCATGCCGATATGGAAGAGCCCGCCGGGCTTGAGCGCGCGGCGCAGGGCGGCGAGGTGGCGGGGCATGTCGGCGCGCGGGGCGTGGAGGAGGGAGAAGTGCGCCCAGATGCCGTCATAGGCGTCGGTTTCGGTGATGTCGTCGAAGCTGGCCACCCGGGCGGTGACGCCGGCGATGTGGCTGGCAAGCTCGACCATCTCCGGCGAGGCGTCGGTGGCGGTGACGGTCAGCCCCGCCCCGGCCATCTGCGCCGCCGCCCAGCCCGGCCCGCAGCCGAGGTCGAGCGCGTGGGCGCCCGAGGGCAGGGCGCCGATGAAGGCGGTGAGCTGGGGGTCGTCGGCGTGGTCTTCCGTGGTGCGGACGTAGTCGTCGCGCTTGGCGGCGTAGACGTCGAGGGTTTGCTTGTCGGCGGTCATGAGAAGATCACTCCGATCGCGAGGCATGTGACGACGACGATGGTGAGCAGGAGGCGGAGTTGCATCCACCATTCGGGCGCCGCCCCCAGCCGCCAGAAATGCCAGTCGAGGCCGAGGATGGCGATGAAGCCCGCGATGAGGGAGAGGCCGGCGGAGGCGACGCCGCCGCCGGTGGTAAAGAAGGCCCAGAGCGCGGGCAGGACCGAGAGGATGTAGCCGGTGGTGGCGCGGGGTCCGTCGAGCCGCGTGGCGAAGCCCCAGAGCACGCCGGACATGAAGGCGAGGATTATGGCGCCGTAGAACAGCATGACATAGGCCCCGGCGAAGCGGGGGCCGAGCATGCGCGCGCCCCATTCCGCGAGCCCCGGCTGGAGCACGGTGAGCACGCTCCAGACGAAGGGGGCGAGGCCGGCGAAGCCGAGCAGGAGGGGCGTGCGGGGGATGTCGGTCAAGGGGGTATCCGGGCCGTGGCGTGCTGGGCAGGGTGTAAGGCGCGGGCGGGGCGGGTTCAAGGGGCGGGTTTGCGGCCTGGGCGGCGCGAGGCCCCGGGTCAGGCCGGGGGCGGGGGGTGGATGGCGCGAGGCCCCGGATCAAGTCCGGGGCGGCGTCAGGCGCGTTCGAGGGCGAGGCGGCCTGCGAGGGCGGCGAAGATCGCCGCGAAGCCGCGGCCGAGCCAGCGCATGATACGTTCCGAGGCGAGGAGCCGGTCGCGGGCCGCTGCCGCGAACATCCCGTAGAGCAGGAAGACCGCGAGGGTGAGGGCCATGAAGACGCCGCCAAGCGCCAGCATCTCGACCGATGCCGTGGCCGGGTTGCCCGACAGGAAGGGCGGCAGGAGGGCGAGGAAGAAGATCGAGAGCTTGGGGTTGAGGACGTTGATCAGCGCGCCGCGGCGGGCGACGGTCAGGCCCGGCTCGGCCCGCGCGTCGGGGCGGACGGAGAGGGCGCCGTCGGATTTGAGCGCCTGCCAGGCGAGGTAGAGCAGGTAGGCAACGCCCGCGAACTTGACGATCTGGAAGAGGAGCGCGGAGGCGTGGAGGACGGCGGCGAGGCCGAGCGTGGCCGCAAGGATATGCGGGACGATGCCGAGCGTGCAGCCGAGGGCTGCGAAGGCCGAGGCGCGGCGGCCCTGGCCCAGGCCGAT
Source organism: Roseovarius sp. (assembly GCF_040223625.1). Classification (GTDB taxonomy): domain Bacteria; phylum Pseudomonadota; class Alphaproteobacteria; order Rhodobacterales; family Rhodobacteraceae; genus Roseovarius. Next base: position 36,579 of record NZ_JAVKFX010000062.1, read on the forward strand.
GGCCAGCGTGTAGATGACGCCGGTGCCGGGGGCGATGACGACGACGAGGGCGGTGATGAGGAACTGGAGGGTCATGTGCGGGACTCGCAGCTGGGGTTGGCGAGAGCTTAGGCTCGGGGGAGGCGGGGGATCAAGTGCGGGGTGGGTGTGCGTAGTTGTGGAGGTGGGAGAGGCCCCGGGTCATGCCCGGGGCGGGTTCCGACACGGAGGGTGGGATCTCCGAGGCTCAGGCTCCGTAGCCCCCCTTCTCGTCCCGCCCCGGCCTCTGAGCCGGGGCCTCTTGGGGGCCAGTGATGCGAGGCGCGCAGGGATGTGCGCGGTGCGGGGAGGTTCAGCAGGCGCCGGTTCGGGTTCCGCGCCCGGAAAATGCGCAATTTCCGGGTCGTTTTCCGCGCGGGAAATGGCGGCGCACGTAGATCAGGCGGGTTCGCGGAGGACGCGGGGGACCTTGAATTCGACGTTTTCCTGCGCGGTTTCCACCTGCTGGGTGGTCACGTCGTAGCGGGCGCGGAAGGCCTCGATCACCTCGTCCACGAGCACTTCCGGAGCAGACGCGCCGGCGGTGATGCCGATGGAGGTGATGCCCTCGAGGGCGCGCCAGTCGATATCGGCGGCGCGCTGGACGAGCTGGGAATAGTGGCAGCCGGCGCGGGCGCCGACCTCGACCAGCCGGCGGGAGTTCGAGGAGTTGGGCGCCCCCACCACGAGCATGGCGTCGGCCTGCGCCGCCATCGCCTTGACCGCTTCCTGACGGTTGGTGGTGGCGTAGCAGATGTCTTCCTTGTGCGGGCCCTTGATGGCCGGGAAGCGGGCGTTCAGCGCCGCGACGATATCGGTGGTGTCGTCGACCGAGAGGGTGGTCTGGGTGACGAAAGCCAGCTTTTCGGGGTCGCGCACGGTGACATTGGCCACGTCGTCGACGGTTTCGACGAGCAGCACGTCGCCCTCGGGCAGCTGGCCCATGGTGCCGATGGTCTCGGGGTGGCCGGCATGGCCGATCATGATGATCTGGAGGCCGTTGGCGGCGTGGCGTTCGGCCTCGATATGGACCTTGGAGACCAGCGGGCAGGTGGCGTCGACATAGACCATCTCGCGGCGCGCGGCCTCGGCCGGGACGGCCTTCGGCACGCCGTGGGCGGAGAAGATCACGGGCCGGTCGGCGGGACAGTCCTCAAGCTCCTCGACGAAGACGGCGCCCTTGGCGCGCAGGTCGTCGACCACGTACTTGTTGTGCACGATCTCGTGGCGCACGTAGACCGGGGCGCCCCATTTCTGCAGCGCCATCTCGACGATCTTGATCGCCCGGTCGACGCCGGCGCAGAAGCCGCGCGGGGCGGCGAGGTAGAGGGTGAGGGGCGGTTTGGTCATCGGGCCTCCTGCATCGTGGGCCAGAGGTAAGGCCTGTGGCGGTCCGCGTCCAGAGGGGGCGGACATGCGAAGGCCCGGGCGGCGGGCGCCCGGGCCGGAGGGTGACAGGTCACGGCGCCGGGGCCCGCGGGTTCAGTCTTGCTGGGCGTCGGCCGTCTCGCGCTCGGAGTTCTGGTTGTCGCGCGGCGGGCGGCCGATCACGTCCTTGAGGTCTTCCAGCTCGATGAAATTGTCGGCCTGGCGACGCAGGTCGTCGGAGATCATCGGCGGCTGGCTGCGGATGGTCGACACGACCGAAACGCGCACGCCCTGGCGCTGCAGGCTTTCCACGAGCGGGCGGAAATCGCCGTCGCCGGAGAAGAGCACGATATGGTCCACGCGCGGGGCGAGTTCCATGGCATCGACCGCAAGCTCGATATCCATGTTGCCCTTGACCTTCCGGCGGCCCTGGCTGTCGGTGTATTCCTTGGCCGGCTTGGTGACCATGGAAAAGCCGTTGTAGTTCAGCCAATCGACCAGCGGGCGGATGGGCGAATACTCGTCATTCTCGAGGAGCGCGGTGTAGTAGAACGCCCTCAGGAGCTTGCCCCGGCGCATGAATTCCGCGCGAAGCAGCTTGTAATCGATGTCGAATCCCAGGGATTTGGCCGCCGCATACAGATTGGAACCATCGATGAACAGCGCAAGCCGTTCGTCCTTGTAAAACATCGAAATGTCCTTTCAAATGTAAAGCCCGGTCCGGTTCCGAGTGGTGTGAGTGGTGTATGTGCAATTCCCGGAGTGGGCTGGCCAAGAAGAATAGGGTTTGTTCCGGGGATGCACAAGGGCGTTTCATGAGGCCAAAATTCAACTTTGAGCGGTAGACCGGACAAGACGCTGTGTCAAAAGATCAATTTTATCTGATCGCGCTCGGCGCGAACCTGCCGTCGGCGGAGGGGGCGCCGGATGTGACGTTGCGTTCCGCCCTGCGGAGGCTGTCGGAGGCGGGGGCGAGGGAGGTGGTGGCGAGCCGGTTTTTCGCCACGCCGTGCTTTCCGGCTGGGGCCGGGCCGGATTACGTGAACGCCGCCGCACGGCTGGAGTTCGAGGGCGGGGCGGAGGCGCTGCTGGCGCTGCTGCACCGGATCGAGGCCGAGTTCGGGCGGGAGAGGGTGCAGCGCTGGGGACAGCGGGTGCTGGACCTCGACCTGATCGCGGCAGGGGACCGCGTGCTGCCGGACGAGGCGGGGTATCGGGCGTGGCTGGATCTGCCGCTGGAAGAGCAGAAGCAGCAGGCGCCCGACCGGTTGATCCTGCCGCATCCGCGGATGCAGGACCGGCCCTTCGTGCTGGTCCCGCTGGCCGAAGTGGCGCCGGAGTGGCGCCACCCGGTGCTGGGGCGGACGGTCCGGCAGATGGTGGATGATCTGCCGCGGGCGGCGCGGGACGAGGTCGAGCCGCTCTGAGCCCGTCAGTAGGCCGGGCGGCCCGTGGGGATCAGCGCCCAGTATTGGCCGCTGAGTTGGCGCAGGGCGTGAGGTGGGTGAAATTGTCGAGCCCGCCGCCATTGTAGACATCGAGGCACATGTTCGGGCCGCGGAAATCGGTGGTCAGCCGATAGCGGTTGTTGTCGGGCCTGATGGTCCAGAACTGGCCGGAAAAGTTTCCGCAGGGCACGAGATGGGTCATGTTGTCCTGTGCCCCGCCATTGACCACGTCGAGGCACATGTCGCGGCCGCGGAACTCGGTCGTCAGGCGGTAGCGGTTGGCGCCCGCCGGTTCGAGCCGCCAGTACTGGCCCGAGTAGTTGCCGGCAGGCGCGAGGTGGCTGAAGTTGTTCATCGCCCCGCCATTGGCGATGTCGAGCTGCATGTTCGCGCCGCGGAAATCGGTGGAGAGCTTGTAGAAGACCGAGGTGTCGAAGGCCGAGGCGGGGGTGGCGAGGGCCAGCAGCAGCGGCGCCGCAAGGGCGGCGAGGCGGCGGGGAATCGGGAAGGCGAACATAAGGGAAATCTCCGGTATATGGCGGGCGTTCCGAAATGGTTTTGCGCCGCGCGGCGTATCGTTAGGCGGCGGCCGGAATAAATCAATCTTTCTTGTGGAAACCGGCGCCGGAACCGGGGGAAGTCGGCCAAATATCTCCTTGTAACTCGGGCGGAGAGGATTTAGATAAGGCACTTCCATATTTCTGTGCCACCCCTCTGGAGGTCTCATGGCCCGCGTGACAACCGAAGATTGCGTCGACAAGGTTCCGAACCGGTTCGATCTGGTGATGCTTGCCGCCCACCGGGCGCGCGAGATTTCCGCCGGGTCGCAGATCACCGTGGACCGCGACAACGACAAGAACCCGGTTGTGGCCCTGCGCGAGATCGCCGAGGAGACGCAATCGGCCGACGAGCTGCGCGAGCGGCTGATCGAGTCGAACCAGACCCAGATCGAGGTGGACGAGCCGGAAGACGATTCCATGGCGCTGCTGATGGGCGGCGGCGAGCCGGACAAGCCGGCCGAGGACGACATGTCGGAAGAGAACCTTCTGCGGGCGCTGATGGAGGCGCAGGGGCAGGGCTGACCTGTCCCCCGCCTTGAGGGGTTTCGCACGGCATGATCGCGGCACAAGACCTTATCGAGCTTGTCCGCACCTATAACCCGCGCACCGATGAAAAGCTGATCACCGCGGCCTTCGATTTCGGCCGCGAGATGCACGAGGGGCAGTTCCGCCACTCGGGCGAGCCCTATTTCACGCATCCCGCCGCCGTCGCCGCCATCCTGGCCGAGCAGCGGCTGGACGATGCGACCATCGTCACCGCCCTGCTGCACGACACGATCGAGGACACGCGCGCCTCGTACAAGATCGTGGCCGAGAAGTTCGGGCCCGAGGTGGCCGACCTTGTCGATGGCGTGACCAAGTTGACCAACCTGCAGCTTTCCAGCACCGAGACCCAGCAGGCCGAGAATTTCCGCAAGCTGTTCATGGCGATGTCGAAGGACATGCGGGTGATCCTGGTGAAGCTGGCCGACCGGCTGCACAACATGCGCACGATCAAGGCGATGCGGCCGGAGAAGCAGCTCAAGAAAGCGCGGGAGACGATGGATATCTTCGCGCCGCTGGCGGGCCGGATGGGCATGCAGTGGATGCGCGAGGAGCTGGAGGACCTGGCGTTCCGGGTGATCAACCCGGATGCGCGCGCGTCGATCATCCGCCGGTTCATCACCCTGCAGAAGGAAGCCGGCGACGTGATCGAGCGGATCACCTCGGACATGCGGCACGAGCTGGACAAGGCGGGGATCGAGGCGGATGTGCTGGGCCGCGCCAAGAAGCCCTATTCGATCTGGCGGAAGATGCAGGAAAAGGAGATGGGCTTTTCCCGCCTGTCGGACATCTACGGCTTCCGCATCATCACCCGGAGCGAAGAGGACTGTTACCGCGTGCTGGGCGCCATCCACCAGCGGTGGCGAGCCGTGCCGGGGCGGTTCAAGGATTACATCAGCCAGCCCAAGTCGAACGGCTATCGGTCGATCCACACCACGGTGTCGGGGCGCGACGGCAAGCGGGTCGAGGTGCAGATCCGCACCCGCCAGATGCACGACGTGGCCGAGACCGGCGTGGCGGCGCATTGGTCCTACCGCGACGGGGTGCGGGCCGAGAACCCGTTCGCCGTCGATCCCGCCAAGTGGATTTCCAGCCTGACCGAGCAGTTCGATTCGGAAGAGGATCACGAGGATTTCCTCGAGGCCGTGAAGCTGGAGATGTATTCGGACAAGGTGTTCTGCTTCACGCCCAAGGGGGACGTGGTGAAGCTGCCGCGGGGGGCGACGCCGATCGATTTCGCCTATGCCATCCACACGCGGATCGGCCATGCCTGTGTCGGCGCCAAGATCGACGGGATGCGGGTGCCGCTGTGGACACGGATCAAGAATGGCCAGTCGGTCGAGGTGATCACCGCCGACGGGCAGACGCCGCAGGCGACATGGCTGGATATCGCCACCACCGGCAAGGCGCGGGCGGCCATTCGCCGGGCGCTGAGGGAGCTGGACCGCGACCGGTACATCAAGCTGGGCCGGGAACTGGCGCGATCGGCCTTCGAGCACGTGCGCAAGCGGGCGACCGAGAAGGCGCTGACCGCCGCGGCCAAGACGCTTCGGCTGAAGAATGCCGACGAGGTTCTGGCCCGGCTGGGCAGTGCCGAGCTGACCGCGCAGCAGGTGCTGCACGCGGTCTATCCCGACATTGCCCCGGACGAGAGCAACGTGGTCGGCCGCGACCGCGCGGTGATCGGGCTGGGCCGGAACCAAAGTTTCGACCGCGCCCGCTGTTGCCAGCCCCTGCCGGGCGAGCGTATCGTGGGTATCACCTATCGTGGCAAGGGTGTCGTGGTGCACACGATCGACTGCGAGGCGCTGTCGGCGTTCGACGACCAACCCGGCCGCTGGCTTGACCTGCACTGGCACGCGGGCAAGCATCCGGCCGAGTACGAGGTGACGCTCGATGTGACGATGAGCAACGACGCGGGCGTGTTGGGACGTATTTGCACATTGATCGGAGAGCAGAAGGCAAATATCTCGGACCTGACATTCGTCGACCGCAAACCGGACTTTTACCGCCTGCTGATCGATATCGAGCTGCGCGATGCCGAGCATCTTCACAGCGTGATCTCGGCACTGGATGCGGAAAGCGACGTGGCCGCGATAGAGCGTTTCCGCGATCCGGGCCGGGCCGGTGGCGGGGAGAACAAGTGAACCGGGGAGCCGCGCAAGGTGGTCTTCAAGCGCCGAGACAGACGACCATGGTGGAAGATCGTTTACGAGACGGTCTGGCCTAAGGGCGGCTGGAAACGTGCGTTCTATTACATCAAGCACCGGGTGCGCCGCCTGCCCGATCCGCCGCACCGGATCGCGCGGGGGATCTTTGCCGGGATCTTCGTGACCTTCAGCCCGTTCTTCGGGATGCATTTCTTTGCCGCCGCCGGGCTGGCACTGATCATCCGGGGCAATGTCATCGCCTCGCTGCTGTCGACCTTCGTGGGCAACCCGCTGACCTTCGTGCCGATCGGGGCGATCTCGTTCCAGACGGGCAACTTCCTTCTGGGCCGGACCTTCGACCACGAGACCGGCGCGCACCGGTCGCTGGGCGGCAAGTTCGTCGATGCGTGGAAGGACCTGAAGGACAATTTCTTCACCCTGTTCGGCGACGGCAAGGCGGACTGGCACAACCTTTACGTCTTCTATGACGAGGTGTTCTTTCCCTACATGATCGGCGGCATCATCCCCGGCCTGATCTGCGGGATGATCGGCTATTACGTCAGCCTGCCGGTGATCCAGGCCTATCAGAAGGGCCGCAAGGGGCGGATCAAGGACAAGTTGCTCGCGCTGAAAGAAAAAGCGTCGGGCAAGGCTGACGCCAAGCAGAATCAGGATTAGGGTGGCGGCGGGCCCCATGGGGGCCGGGCATGTAGAGGAGGGCGGCATGACGTCTGCGGGAAACCTGCGCCTTGGCGTGAACATCGACCACGTGGCGACCGTGCGGAACGCGCGCGGCGGCGAATACCCCGACCCGGTGCGCGCCGCGAAGCTGGCCGAGGAGGCGGGGGCCGACGGCATCACCGCGCATCTGCGCGAGGACCGGCGGCACATCTCTGACGGCGATATCGACGGGCTGATGGCGGCCCTGTCGGTGCCGCTCAATTTCGAGATGGCGGCGACGGAGGAGATGCAGAAGATCGCGCTGCGCCACCGCCCGCATGCCGTCTGCATCGTGCCCGAGAAGCGCGAGGAGAAGACCACCGAGGGCGGGCTGGAAGTGGCGCGCGAGGAAAACCGGCTGGCGCATTTCATCGCGCCTTTGCGCGACGCGGGCTGTCGGGTGTCGATCTTCATCGCCGCCGACAAACGCCAGATCGAGGCCGCGCACCGGATCGGGGCGCAGGTGATCGAGCTGCACACCGGCGCCTATTGCGACGCCCATGCCGAGGGGCGGACCGGGGACCGCGACCGGGAACTGGCCGCGTTGCGCGAGATGTCGGCCTATGCCCATTCGCTGGGGCTGGAGGTGCATGCGGGCCACGGGCTGACCTATGACACGGTTCAGCCCGTGGCGGCGTTTCCGGAGGTGATGGAGCTCAATATCGGGCATTTCATCATCGGGGAGGCGATTTTCCGCGGGCTGCAACCGGCCATCGCCGAGATGCGGCGGCTGATGGACGAGGCCCGCGGGACAGAGGCGCGGTCGGCCGGATGAGCGCCGTCAGCCTGATCCGCTATGCGCTGGTGTTTTTGGCCGTGGCCGTCGGGGTGGCGCTGCTGGTGGGGTTCCTGAACACGCAGGTCGATTCCGCGCTGGGCTCGTCGGCGCAATTGATGGTGCCGGCGATGATCGCCGCGGTGATCGAGGGGCAGCAATTCGCCCGGCGCGAGAAGCGCAAGCCCAAGGGGGCGGAGGCGTGGAATTTTGCCTGGATCGCGACGGTGATCGCGGTGGTGCTGAACGTGGCGCTGGCCTATGGCGCGGGGCGGTGGCTGCCGGAGTTCGGCAAGCTGGCGGTGACGGCGCCGGGGTCAAGGCAGTTCCTGATACTGCTGGGGCTTTATGCCGGGGGCTACCTGATCTGCAACCGCTTCTTCCTTGGTATCGCGGCGGGCAACCAGGTGAGCCTGATGCGCGGGCGGGGGGAGATCGAATGAGGGTCGCGGTGAAGGCGGCGGCCATCGGGCTGGGGCTGTTGGCCGGCCTGCCGGCCACGGCGCAGGAGGCGGTGCCCTGCGACTGGCCCGCGCGGGCCGACAACATCGTCGAGCCGTGGGAGGAGAACACGCGCACCTTCGCCAATGGTGACGTGCGGCTGGCGCTGCTCGATACGGTCGAGCCGGCGGGGGCGCCGTTTTACATCCTCGTGATGTCGCCGCCCTATGACGAACTGGGCCTGCGGCAATGCCGGACGGTGGGCTTGAACGGCATGGGGTTCGGCGGGGCGGATTTCGGCAGTCTCGAGGCGGAGTATGTCCCAGCGGAGGGATTGGTATTCACCATGGCGGTGAAGGTCTATGACGGGGCGGATTTCCAGCCACGCACGCTGCGCTTCACGCTGAACCAGGCGACCGGGGCCATCGGGGCACAGCTTCTGCCATGATCCTCGGCATCGGCACCGACCTGGCCAATATCGACCGGATCGCCGGCACGCTGCAGCGGTTCGGCGACCGGTTCCGCAACCGGGTCTTCACCGAGGTCGAACAGCGCAAGGCCGAGCGCCGGGCCGATACGCCGGGCACCTATGCCAAGCGCTGGGCGGCGAAGGAGGCCTGTTCCAAGGCGCTGGGCACCGGGCTTCGGATGGGGATCGCGTGGAAGGACATGGCGGTCAGCAACCTGCGCACCGGGCAGCCGGTGATGCACGTGACCGGCTGGGCCGCCGAGCGGCTGGCGGAGATGACGCCGGAGGGGCACGAGGCGATCATCCATGTCACGCTGACCGACGATCACCCCTGGGCGCAGGCCTTTGTGGTGATCGAGGCGCGGCCAATCGAAGGGGCCCCGAAGGCGTGACTTGACACTATCTCGCGTGACGCCCATGAAACCCGCGACTACCCGGAAACCGAGGCGCGGAGACAGGCATGGCCGAAGAGGGCAAGAAATCGAGCTCGCTGTGGGAGACCGTCAAGACGGTGTTCTGGGCGCTGGTGATCGCGGGGATCTTCCGCACCATCTTCTTCCAGCCGTTCTGGATTCCCTCCGGGTCGATGAAGGATACGCTGCTGATCGGCGATTTCCTGTTCGTGAACAAGATGGCCTATGGATATTCCTACGCCTCCTGCCCGTCGATCCGGATCCAGCGGTTCGGGATCAATATCGACGCCAAGGATATCTGCGGCTTCCTCGACGGTGACAACACGCGGCTTTTCGGCGGCGAGCCGGAGCGGGGCGACATCATAGTCTTCCGCCACCCGGTGAACGGGACCGATTTCATCAAGCGGGTGGTGGGCCTGCCCGGCGACCGGGTGCAGATGCGCGATGGCGTGCTGCATATCAATGACGAGGCGGTCGGGCTCGAGGATGCGGGCACGTTCACAGAGGTCAAGGAGCGGCAGGGCCCGCTTCAGGTCACGCCGCGCTGCGAGAACGGGCCGGTGGGCATGGGCGCCGAGTGCCGCAAGTCGCGCCAGATCGAGACGCTGCCGGGCGGGCGGAGCCACGCGATCCTCAACATCGCGCGCCAGTCGCTGGACGATACCGGCGTCTTCACCGTGCCGGAGGGGCATTACTTCTTCATGGGCGACAACCGCGACAACTCGACCGACAGCCGGGTGCCGCTGGCGGCGGGCGGCGTGGGGTTCGTGCCCTATGAGAACCTGATCGGGCGCGCGGGGCGGGTGATCTTCTCCTCCGCCGGGCGGTCGATGCTGTTCTTCTGGACATGGCGGGGCGACCGGTTCTTCGAGAAGCTTGAATGAAGCTTTCGGCGGAGTTGAAGGCCTTCGAGGGCCGGCTTGGGCATCGCTTTGCCGCGCCGGAGCTGCTGGTGCGGGCGGTGACGCATTCCTCGATGTCCTCGCCCAACCGGGATGACAACCAGCGGCTGGAATTTCTGGGCGACCGGGTTCTGGGGCTGGTGATGGCCGAGGCGCTGCTGGAGCGGGACCTGGCGGCGCAGGAGGGCCAGTTGGCGCCGAGGTTCAACGCGCTGGTGCGCAAGGAAACCTGCGCCGACGTGGCAAGGCAGATCGACCTTGGCAAGGTGCTGAAGCTCGGCCGGTCGGAGATGATGTCGGGCGGGCGGCGTAAACAAGCCTTGCTGGGCGACGGGATGGAGGCGGTGATCGCCGCCGTCTACCGCGATGCCGGGTTCGAGGCGGCGCGCGAGGTCGTGCTGCGGCTGTGGGGCAAGCGGATCGAGAGCGTCAAGGAGGACGCGCGCGATGCCAAGACGGCCCTGCAGGAATGGGCGCAGGCGCGCGGGCTGACGCCGCCGGATTACGTGGAGACGGCGCGCTCGGGGCCGGACCATGCGCCGCAGTTCACCATAGAGGCGCGGCTGGCCGACGGGCAGGCGGAAAGCGCCACGGCCGGATCGAAGCGGCAGGCCGAGCAGGCGGCCGCGCAGGCGTTGCTGGCGCGGGTCGAGGCGGGGTAGGCGTCTGGCGCGGGACAAGGCGTGCAAAGGGCACGCCGCCGCGCTTCCATGGGCTACAGCCGCGTCAAGGCATCTTCCAGGTACCTGACCCAGTTCGACGGCGCGTGGTCGGCGCGGGCCTGTATCTGCGCTGTCTGGGCGATGGCCTGGGCGGCGTCGGTGTCGGTGAAAAGTCCCTCGATCGCCTCGGCCATGGCATCGGTGTCGCCGGGGGCGACGCGGCTGTAGACCGTGCCGTCGGAGAGGTATTCCGCCAGCCCGAGGCATTCGGTCGCCACCACCGGCACGCCCAGCAGCTTGGCCGCGACGAGGGTGATGTGGCCGCAGGCGGTCTGGTGGCTGAGCAGCGGCAGGGCAAGGCCGACCGAACCGGTGGCCAGCCGCCAGGTGTCCGGGCCGGGCAGGTTGAGGCGGATATCGACATTGTCGGGGAAGTCGATGCCCTGCACGCTGTAGGGGCGGGCGACGATGACGGCGCGGCGGTCGGGCAGGCGGCGCATGGCGGCGGCGAGCAGGCGGTAATCGCGCGCCTCGCCGCCGATGGAGCAGAGGTAGGGCGTGTCAGGCGTGTCGGCGGCCGGGGCAATCTCGGGCGGGTCCATCGCCCATTTGAGCACGCGGATACGCTCGGGCGGCAGGCCGAGTTCGCGGGCGTAGAGCTGTTTTTCGTGGGCGGAGAAGACAACGAATTCGTCGATGCCACGCAGGCCGTTGCGGTAGGCCCTTCGGCGGGCGCCGCGAGGCAGGGCGGTGAAATTGAAGGAAAAGGCGATCTGGGGCACCGAGGGGCAGAGGCTGCGCCGGGCGAAATTGGTGAGCGCCGCCATGTTGGGCAGGTGCGAGACGAGGATCGGTTCCTGCCCGGCCTTGCCGGCGCGGCGGGCGGCCAGCGCAGCGGCGGAGACCGCGCGCAGGCGGCGCAGGCGGGCGGGCCCGCCATAGGCCTGCGAGGTGAAGCTGGACCAGTCGAGCGCGGCGTCGGGCATGTGGCCGGCCATGAACCGCCAGCCGGGCGCCATCAGGTCTGTGGTGTTGATGAGCGCGCGCGTCATCCCGGCCCGGCCAATGGTTGCAAGTCTCTGCGCCCGACGCTAGCCAAGTTTCGCGCCGGGGGGAATAGCACGAGTTCTGGCAAAGCGGCGCGTGATGGGCTAAGGCGCATAAACTGAGCCAAGGAAGAGAGAATGACCCAGCGCGCCGGTTTCATCGCCCTGATCGGAGAGCCCAATGCGGGCAAGTCCACGCTTCTGAACCGCATGGTGGGGGCGAAGGTGAGCATCGTGACCCACAAGGTGCAGACCACCCGCGCCCGCATTCGCGGCGTGGCGATGGAGGGCGAGGCGCAGCTGGTGTTCGTCGATACGCCGGGCCTCTTCAAGCCGCGCCGGCGGCTGGACCGGGCGATGGTGGCCGCGGCGTGGGGCGGGGCGGCGGATGCCGACGTCGTGGTGCTGCTGGTCGAGGCGCATCGCGGGATCACCGAGGGGGTGGGCCATATCCTCGACGCGCTGGGCGAGGCCACGAAGGGCCGCAAGGTGGCGCTGGCGATCAACAAGATCGACCGGGTGAAATCGGAGGCGCTGCTTGGGCTGACGGAGGAGCTGAACGCGCGGTTTCCGTTCGAGCGGACCTTCATGATCTCGGCCGAGCGGGGGCACGGGGTGGACGATCTGCGCGAGTGGCTGGCGGGCGAGGTGCCGGAGGGGCCGTGGCTTTACCCCGAGGACCAGATCGCCGACCTGCCGATGCGGATGATCGCCGCCGAGATGACGCGCGAGAAGCTGACGCTGCGGCTGCACCAGGAATTGCCGTATCAATTGACGGTGGAGACCGAGAGCTGGGAGGAGCGGAAAGACGGCTCGGCCCGGATCGACCAGGTGGTTTACGTGGCGCGGGACGGGCACAAGGGCATCATCCTCGGCCGAAAGGGTGAGACGATCAAGGCCGTGAGCCAGGCCTCGCGGGAGGAGCTGGAGGAGTTCCTCGGGCGGAAGGTGCACCTGTTCCTTCAGGTGAAGGTGCGGCCCGGGTGGCTGGACGAGGCCGAGCGGTATTCGGAGATGGGGCTGGAATTCAAGGACGGGAACGGGTGAGGGTTGCGGGCCCGGCAATTGGGATGGTGGGTTGGCACCCACCCTGCGGGGCGCGGGTTTCAGGGTATCCCGTCCCGGGCTTGACCCGGGACCTTCGGTATTGGGGCGAGGCCCCGGGTCAGGCCCGGGGCGGGGAGTGCCGGGTGGCAGCCACCCTACCGCATATGCGGCGGTCGGAGGCCCCGGATCGGGTCCGGGGCGGGTAGAATGGCGCGGCTGACGGCGGAATTCTGGGTGCAGGCCTATTTGGCACGGCTGCGGTTGCAGGATATTCCGGCCTTCGTGACGTCGCATGGCGATGACACCGCGGGGGCGGTGCTGGTGAAGCTCAACACGCTCGACGGGCAGGCGCGGGCGTTTCAGCGCAGTTTCGACTTGATGAGCGGGGAGCGCGCCTGGGTCGTGCTGGACGAGGGCGAGGAGCGGGCGGTGGACGAGGCGATTGCCAAGCAGCGGGGGTTCGACCCCGACCTGTGGGTGATCGAGGTCGAGGATCGCGCCGGCCGACACCTGCTGGACGAGCCGGGGCTGGCGGACTGAGGGCCGGACCGGCCCCGGCGACCGCGCCACCGGCGGGTGTTATTCCACGGCAATGACCTTGCGCGCCAGCACCTGCTGGTTGCTGACATCGAGGAAGCGCAGTTCGTAGATGCCGGGATCGTCGGGCAGGGTCAGGCTGACCGGCGGGTCGCCGGTGATCTTGACCGCCTCGATCCACGTGAAGATGGCCTGGTCGGCGGCGGCGATGGTGATGCGCTGGTCGGCGCTTTCCGCCTCGACCGTCCAGCCCACGTCGATCGTGCTGCCGGGGGCGGCGGTGTCGGGGGCGGTGAGTTCCGCGCCGGAGTTGAGCGCGGCGTCGGCGTCGAGCACCTCGACCGGCTGGCGGGCCAGCACGCGGCCGCCCTCGCGCAGGATGTAGCGCAGCTCGTACATGCCGGGGGTCTCGGGCGCTTTCATGTCGCGCTCGGTCTGGTCGCGGACGGAGAAGTAGTTGGAGAAATCGTCATCCCCGCTGCCCATGGGCGCGAGCGCCACGTAATCGCCGGGATCGACCGTGCCGGTCCACGAAACCTTGAGCGTGTCGGTGGCGCGCACCTCGGAAGGGCCGGAGACGGTGACCTCGGGCTCGGTGATCTCGATGGGGCGGGTGGCCAGGGTCTTGCCGCCCTCGCGGAGGATGTAGCGGATCTCGTAGAGGCCGGGGCTGGAGGGTGCGCGCACATCGTTCTCGGAGCGGTCGCGGACGGTGATGTAGTTGCCGAATTCGCCCTCGTCGGCGCCGGCGGGCACGATGGCGATATAGTCCTGGTTCGAAACCGTGCCGGCCCAGCTGACGCGGACGGCCGAGCCTGCCAGGGCGGTCTCGGGCGCCGTGACCGTGACCTCTGGCGCGGTGATCTCGATCATGTCGGTGGCCAGCGTCTTGCCGCCTTCGCGCAGGACATAACGGACCTCGTACATGCCGGTTTCGGCGGGGGCCTGAAGCTGGTTCTCGGTCCGGTCGCGGACGGTGATGTAGTTGCCGAACTCGCCTTCGGCCGTGCCGGCGGGCACGATGGTGACGTAGTCCTGGTTGTTCACGGTGCCGGTCCAGGAAACCATGAACTTCTCACCGGTCAGGGCCGTGTCCGGCGCGTCGACCGTGACCTCGGGCGCGGTAATCTCGATGGGCGTGGTGGCAAGGGTCTTGTTGCCCTCTCGCAGGACGTAGCGGATCTCGTACATGCCGGTTTCGGCGGGGGCCTGAAGCTGGTTCTCGGTCCGGTCGCGGACGGGGATGTAGTTGCCGAATTCGCCCTCGTCGGTGCCGGTGGGCACGATGGTGATGTAGTCGTTGGAACTTACCGTGCCTGTCCAGGACACCGGGAATTTCGAGCCGGTGGCGGCGGTTTCGGGCGCGGTGACCGTGACCGCGGGCGCGGTGATCTCGATGGGCGTGGTGGCCAGCGTCTTGTTGCCCTCGCGCAGGACGTAGCGGATTTCGTACATGCCGGTTTCGGCCGGGGCCTGAAGCTGGTTCTCGGTCTTGTCGCGGACGACGATGTAATTGCCGAATTCGCCTTCGTCGGTGCCCGTGGGGACGATAGTGACATAGTCGTTACCGCTGACCGCGCCGGTCCAGGAGACCGGGAATTTCGAGCCGGTCTGGGCCGTTTCCGGCCCGGTGACGGTGACCTCGGGCGCGGTGATCTCGATGGGGGCGGAGGCCAGTGTCTTGTTGCCTTCGCGCAGGACGTAGCGGACCTCGTAAAGGCCGGTTTCGGCGGCGGCCTGAAGCTGGTTCTCGGACGCGTCGCGGACCACGAAATAGTTGCCGAACTCGCCTTCCTTGGTGCCGGCGGGGACGACGGTGATGTAGTCCTGTGCGTTGACCGTTCCGGTCCAGCGTACCGGGAATTTCGAGCCGGCCAGCGCGGTCTCGGGGATGTCGAGCGTGACCTCGGGGGCAGCCACCTCGATGGCACGGGTGGCGACGGTGCGCTTGTCGACGCTGAGCACGTAGCGCAGCTCGTAAAAGCCCGGATCGGCGGGGGCGCTGAGCTCGCCTTCGGATTTGTCGCGCACGGTGACGTAGCTGGCGGAGGCGCCGGTTTCGGCGCCGGTCGGCACGATGGTGACATAGTCGTTCGGGTTGATCGTGGGCGACCAGCCGGCGGTGAAATCCTCGCCCGTCAGGACCATTTCGGGGCCGGTCAGGACGACCTCGGGCCTGGTGATCTCGAGCGCGTCGGTGCCGAGCACCTCCTCGCCGTCGGCGTGGATGTAGCGGATCTCGTACATGCCCTGGTCTGCGGGGACGGTGAAATTGACGGTCTTGTCCTCGTTGACGCTTTGGGTTTCACCATGCTCGGTGGCGGCGGTGCCGGCGGGGACGATGGTGAGGAAATCGCCGGTTTCGGCGGTGGGATCCCAGGTGACCTCGATGATCGAGCCGCCGATGGCGGTGCCGGGGCCGGTGACGGTGACCTCGGGCAGGGCGGGCTCCGGATCGGGGGTGGTGTCGGCGACGGCGGTGCTGACGCTCGACATGGCGGCCTTGAGCTCCTCGGCGTTGGAAGCCTGGATATAGGTGCCGCCGGTCTCCTCGGCGATGCAGGAGAGGGAGGTGTCGTCCTGGTCGGCGCCGAGGCCGAAGCCCACGACATGGGCGGTGAAGCCGACGCCGCCCTGTTCGAGGGCGCGGGCCAGTTCGCAGGGGTCGCGTTCGCAGCTTTCGAGCCCGTCGGAGATGAGCACCACGGTGGCGGGGCGGTCGGTATAGGCAAGCTCTGTCGCCGCGCGTTCGACGGCGTCGGTGAGGGGGGTCTTGCCGGTGGGGGTGATGCCGCCCACCTGTTCGAGGATGGTGGCGCGGGTTTGTGCGCCAGGCTGGACGAGGGTTTCGATGTCGCCGCAATCGCCGCGGCGGCGGTGGCCATAGGCCATCAGGCCGACCTCGCGCTCTTCGGTCCACTCGCCGAGAAGGGTGTCCATCACGTCGCGGGCGATCTCGATCTTGGCGGTGCCGTCGATCTGGCCCCACATGGAGTTGGAGCCGTCGAACACGACCATGACATTCTCCTGGGCCGTGGCGGTGGTGGCGGCGAACGCGAGACCCGTGGCAAGAACGGCTTTCCGGTAAAATGATGACATGACTATCCCCCTCGAAAAAATCTGATTTCCGGGGAGATAAGCACATAACGCGAGTCGGTTCCATCCGCTTGGCATTGGCGGCGATCTGGTGTCCAATCGGGGCGATCGAGGCAGGGGACGGGCATGGAGTGGCGAGACCAGGGAATATTGCTTTCCAGCCGCGCGCATGGCGAAACCTCTGCAATCATTGAGGTTTTTACGCCCGGGAGGGGCCGGCACGCGGGGGTTGTGCGGGGCGGTGCGTCGCGGCGGATGGCGCCGGTGTTGCAGCCGGGGGCGCAGCTGGACGTGACTTGGCGGGCAAGGCTCGAGGATCATATCGGGACGTTTTCGGTGGAGCCGGTGCGGTCGCGGGCGGCGGCCTCGATGGGGGATCGGCTGGCGCTGGCGGGGCTGAACGCGGTGGTGAGCCTGTTGCTGTTCTGCCTGCCGGAGCGGGAGGCGCATGAGCGGCTTTACCGGCGGACCGAGGCGCTGCTGGACCTGCTGGGGCAGGGGGAGATCTGGCCGCTGGCCTACATGCAGTGGGAGATGGTGCTGCTCGATGACCTCGGGTTCGGCCTTGATTTACAGGCCTGCGCGGTGATGGGGCGGCAGGCGAACGACCTCAGCTACATCTCGCCCCGGACAGGGCGGGCGGTGTCGAAGGCGGGGGCCGGGGACTGGGCGGACAAGCTGTTGCCGCTGCCGCCCTGCATGGTGGGGCACGGGCCGGCGCCGGACGCGGAGGTGGCCGAGGCGCTGGGGGTGACGGGGTATTTCCTGCAGAACCGGGTGGCGCCGGAGCTGGGGCACAAGCCGCTGCCGGAGGCCAGGGCGCGGTTCGTGGAGCGGTTCCGGGCGAGCGTGGCGAATCAGGGTTAACGAGCTGATTTTGCAGGGAAAGCCGGTGTCGGTATCGCGTCGGTAAAACGTCGGTATTTTGTCGGTGTTTTTTCGGTGGGCGGGCCCCGTTAATGTGTCGGGCGGTGCGTTAGGGGGCGATATCTTGAAAAGATATCGGGACGAAGTCTTTTCAAGACTTCGGGTGCGAGGCCCCGGGTCGGGCCCGGGGCGGGGGGTGCATCAGCGGAACCAGTGGTGGGGGGCGTCCCAGAAGCGGCGGGCGGCCTCGGCGCGGGCGGCGTCTTCGGTGAGGCCCACGTCGCGGAGGATATGCGGATCGAGCCGGGCGAGGGCGCGGCGTTGGCGGTATAGGGAGAGGTAGGCCCGGAGCGAGAGGCGGCGGGTTGGGGGGTGTGGGCGGCGGCGTGCGAGGAGGGTGATCATTGGGGATCCTTTCGGGTGGTGTGAGAGGATGATGGCGTGGGTCGTGCGGGCGGGCGAACCGGATCTTGCGGGAACGTGGCGACCCGGATGTTGCGGGAAGGGGGGGTGGTGGTGGTGCGAGGCCCCGGGTCGAGCCCGGGGCGGGTGGTGAGTGTGGGGAAAGGCCGGGGATTTGATCAGGGCGGGGAGGGGACTCACCTGCCCGAATAGCGCCGAAGGCGCCGGGCGAGCGCCGGCCCGTCCGGGCGGGCAGGCGCTTTGGCGGGTGTGGCGTGACGTTTGTAGGTGGGATGTGGGCGGCGCCATAAAGTGCGCGCCATATCCGTTGCGGCGCCTCCCCACGGGCCGGCGCTCGCCCGGCGCGGCAGATGTTGGCGCGAGGCCCCGGATCAAGTCCGGGGCGGGGAGGTTGGGGATCGGGCCCGGGGCGGGCGTCAGCGCAGGGCCAGGACCAGGTCGACCAGGGAGCCGATGGAGGTGCGGTTGTCGGCCGTGCCGGTCTGGCCCAGCCGCTCCATGCCGATGCCGGCGGCGTAGATGATGCGGGCCATTTCCGGGTTGCCGATGCCGGTTTCGGACAGGAGCCCTTGCAGGGCCGCGAGGCGGGCCTCGTCGACGCGGGCCAGCGTGGTGCGGGCGGCGGCGGAGGTGGTGGCCCAGGAGCGGATGGCGGATTCGGTGGCGGTGCCGATTTCGGGCTCGGCGATGGACTGGGCGAGTGCCCGCAGGCGTGGGACGGCGCCGGATTCGCTTTCGAGCACCGAGGAGAGGTCGGCCAGCGCCGCCGTTTCCCAGCGGGCGAGCAGTTGGTCGTGGAAATCCGGCACGTCGCGGAAATGCCAGTAGAACGAGCCCTTGGTGGTCTTCATGTGGCGCGCCATGGGCTCGGCCTTGAGCGCCTCGGCGCCGGCGGCGGCCAGCCGTTTCGTGCCGGCGGAGAGCCAGTCGTCACGGGTGAGTCGCTTGGGGCGCGGGGCGGTCATGGCGCTGGCATACGCGGGCGTATGCCATGGCGCAAGGGTGTGGGGCGTTCAGAAAACGCCTGTATTTCAGGCACCGGCCCACCGGGGGGCGGACGGGCGGGGCGCGTCATGAAACTTTTACCCAACCGTCGCAAATGCTTTGAGGTTTGCGCCTAGCACGTCCTCCAAATCCAGGGGGACATTCATTTGCTGGACATCAAGGCGCTGACCAAGGCTTTCGGTCGGAACACGGCGGTCGACGCCGTGTCCTTCACCGTGGAGAAACCCGCGATGATCGGCATCATCGGCCGGTCGGGGGCGGGCAAGTCGACCTTTCTTCGGATGCTGAACCGGCTGACCGACGCGACCGAGGGGCAGATCCTGTACGAGGGGCGCGACGTGACCGCGCTGACGGGTGCCGAGAAGCGGGCGTGGCAGTCGGACTGTGCGATGATCTTCCAGCAGTTCAACCTCGTGCCGCGGATGGACGTGGTGTCGAACGTGCTGCATGGCACGCTGAACCGGCGCTCGACCTTCGCCACGATGTTCAACCTCTACCCCGAGGAGGACATTCACCGGGCGATCGACATTCTCGACCGGCTGGGCATTGCCGAGCACGCGCCGAAGCGGGCCGAGGCCCTGTCGGGCGGGCAGCAGCAGCGCGTGGCGATTGCCCGGGCGATCATGCAGCAGCCCAAGATCGTGCTGGCGGACGAGCCGATTGCCAGCCTCGACCCGATGAACGCGCAACTGGTCATGGATGATTTGCGGCGCATTCACGAGGAAGACGGGCGCACCGTCATTGCCAACCTTCACACGCTCGATACCGCGCGGCGCTATTGCGACCGGGTGATCGGGATGCTGCACGGCCGGATCGTGTTCGACGGCACGCCGGCGCAGCTGACCACCGGGGTCGCGCGCGACATCTACGGCGCGGACGGAAGTTTTTCCGAGGCCGCGACCTCGACCGATATCGCGGCGCTCGAGCGCGAGTATGCCTGAGTTTCATCTGCCCGCCGCAGTGGTTGCGGGGGCACAATAACCCAACCGGAGGACCAAGATGAAAAGACTGTTTGCTGCCATTCTGGCGACCACTGCCCTGACCGTGCCCGCGGGCGCACAGGAGATCGAGGAGTTCCGCATCGGCATCCTTGGCGGCGAGAACGCCCAGGACCGGCTGAACTCGAACGAGTGCCTGCGCCAGTATACCGAGGAAGCGCTTGGCGTTCCGGTCAAGCTGTTCGCGCCGGCCGACTATAACGGCGTGATCCAGGGCCTGCTGGGCGGTACGATCGACATGGCGTGGCTGGGCGCCAGCGGCTATGCCAAGACCTACCTGGAGAACCCCGACGCGGTGACGCCGGTGCTGGTGAAGGTGAACGTGGACGGCAGCTATGGCTACCACTCGATCGGCTTTGCCCGGAAGGACAGCGGGATTACCTCGCTCGAGGACATGGAAGGCAAAGTGTTCGGTTTCGGCGATCCGAACTCGACCTCCGGCTACCTGATCCCGTCGATCGAGATCCCCGAAGAGACCGGCGCCAGCATGGAGTCGGGTGACTATTTCGGCGAGGTGAAGTTCACCGGCGGGCACGAGCAGACCATCGTCGCGGTCAACAACGGCGACGTGGATGGCGGCGTGACCTGGGCCGATGCGCTTGGCAACTGGGAAGACGGCTACAACTCGGGCGCGCTGCGCAAGGCGGTTGATGCCGGTCTCGTGGACATGAACGACCTGGTGGAAATCTGGCGGTCGAAGCCCATCCCGGAAGGCCCGGTGGTGATCTCGAACGCGATGCCGGAGGAGGTCAAGGCGACCATGACCGAGCTGTGGGACAATCTGTCGGAGAAGGACGCGGATTGCTTCTACGGCGTGGCCGCGGGCGAGGCGAAGAGCTTCGATCCGATCACCCATGACGCCTATCTCTCGATCATCGAGGCGCGCAAGTCGATGTCGCAATAAGCGGCGGTTTGAATGGTGCGGGTCCCGCCTGGCGGGGCCCGAACGTGCATTGAGCGGCAGAGGGGCAGATGGCGGAACTGAGCGCAGGCGGCACGGGGCGGAGCGGCGAGATCCGCGAGGATTACATGGCGATGGTGCGCCGGAAACGGGCGTATTCGGGCATATTGCTGATCGTGTTCGTGGCGCTGATGGTGTCGGGCTTCATGCTGGCCGACAGCCGCAATGCCGGCGGGTTCTGGGACGGGTGGCACAACGTGCTGGCCTTTCCGGCGCAGGTCTGGGGCGAGGCGTGGGAGAAGGCGGGGGAGCTGCCGGGTCATTTGCTGACCTTTCTGCCGGCGCTGATCGAGACGGTGAATATTGCCGCCGCGTCGACGCTGTTGGGCGGGCTGGGGGCGATTGTCATTTCGCTGCTGGCGACACGGGGGATGGCGCGGTGGCCGCGGCTGATCCCGGTGTTCCGGCGGATGATGGATGTGATGCGGGCCGTGCCGGAGATCGTGATCGCGCTGGTGCTGATCTTCGTGCTGGGCGGCGGGCCGGTGCCGGCGATGATCGCGATTGCGTTTCATACGGTGGGCGCGCTGGGGAAGCTGTTCTCGGAGGTGAACGAGAATGCCTCGCTGAAGCCGGTGGAAGGGCTGCAATCGGTCGGCGCGAGCTGGTCGCAGCGGATGCTGCTGGGGGTCATTCCGCAGGTGTCGCCGAATTACCTGAGCTATGCGCTGCTGCGGTTCGAGATCAATATCCGGGCCTCGGCCATCCTGGGCTTCGTGGGCGCAGGCGGGATCGGCTACGAGCTGAAGAACGCCATGTCCTGGGGGCAGGGGCAGTTCGACGAGGCGGCGGCGATCTTTATCCTGCTGTTCCTGACCATCGTGTTCTTCGACCAGATATCATCGCATTACCGTGACCGGCTGACCCGGGGGAGGCCGCTATGACCATGATCGCGGATGCAGGGCCGTCGCTGAAGGCGCAGGCCGAAAGCCTGTTCAAGCGCAAGCGGCTGCTGAATTTCGGGCTGCCGGCGGTGATCGTCGCCTATTTCGTCTATATCTTCTTCAGCTTCGACATTGCCGGGCTGGCGGAGCGGGCGAGTTTCGATAATGCGCGGACGCTGGTGGCGGACAGCTACAGCTACAAGACGCATGTGACGCTGGACGACCGGTCGGACAGCATAGTGATCGCCATCGAGGGCGAGCGGAAGGGGACTTATCCGGAAGGCATGACGCCCGAATGGGTGACGCTGACCGAGACCGGGCTGGTGGCCGAGCTGGGGCGGGGCTATCGCGTGGTCTACGAGGGCGCGCGGGTGTTCTTCGACATTCCCGGGTATGGCACGCTGGAGGCGGAGCCGTCGCGGCAGGGGGTGGACATGGTCTTTCCCTCCGGGGGGATGGAGGACCAGCCCGACTGGATCAACGCGTCGAAGAACCGGCTGGCGGTGACGACGGATGCGGGCCGGTTGACGGTGACGCGGACGCGGGCGGAGCTGTTCAAGTACCAGTTCGGCTGGGAGCTGTTCTTCTTCACGCTGGAGAGCCCGTTTCATGGGCGAAGCTTCACCGAGCTGGTGGGGCTGGCGATGTCGGACGAGCGGCTGGTCGAGGGCAAGTCGAACGCGGCCGCGATGTGGCACGATTTCTGGAACAACGCCATGTGGCGGCATTCGGAGGTGGCCTGGGCCATTTTCGAGACGGTGCTGATGGCGTTCCTCGGCACGTTCGGGGCGGCCATCGTGGCGCTGCCGCTGGCCTTCCTTGCGGCGCGGAACTTCACGCCGGTGAAGGTGCTGATGTTCGGGGTGCGGCGGGTGTTCGACTTTG
This sequence comes from Roseovarius sp., assembly GCF_040223625.1. Classification (GTDB taxonomy): domain Bacteria; phylum Pseudomonadota; class Alphaproteobacteria; order Rhodobacterales; family Rhodobacteraceae; genus Roseovarius. The sequence goes on from NZ_JAVKFX010000062.1 coordinate 58,797, forward strand.
TCCGCGGGGTGGATGCGCTGATCTGGACGATCGTGCTGGCGCGGGCCTTCGGGCCGGGGCCGATGACCGGGGCGCTGGCGATCCTGCTGACGGATACCGGCACGTTCGGGAAGCTGTTTTCCGAGACGCTGGAGAACGTGGACGACAAGCAGATCGAGGGCATCCAGTCGACCGGGGCGAAGCCGTTGCAGCGCTATCGGTTCGGGGTCATCCCGCAGATCACGCCGGTGCTGCTGTCGCAGCTTCTCTATTACCTCGAGTCGAACACGCGGAGCGCCACGATCATCGGGGCGATCACCGGCGGGGGCATCGGGCTTTTGCTGACGCAGGCGATCATCACCCAGAAGGATTGGGAAGAGGTGAGCTATTACATCGTGCTGATCGTGCTTATGGTGATGGCGATGGATACAATATCCGGCTGGTTGCGGAAGCGGCTTATCACCTCGGACGACAGCGGGGTCTGAGGGCGCGGGACGCCTTCGGCGAGGATATTTGAACCAAGAAGAAGCGAGGGGGTGCCCATGCCGGAGCTGGGGGTGGAGCCGTTCGTGCATCCGGATTGCGAGATCACGGAGAGCACGTTCGGGCGGTATTGCGAGATCGGGCGGGGGGCCCGGGTGCAGCATTCGGTGATGGGGAATTATTCCTATTGCGACCGGTATTGCGACATTGCCAATGCGGATGTGGGCAAATTCGCCAATATCGCGAGTTTCGTGCGGCTGGGGGCGAGCGATCATCCGCTGGACCGGGCGAGCCTGCATCATTTCATGTACCGGTCGGCCTATTACTGGCCCGGGGAGGCTGATGATGCGGCGTGGTTCGAGGCAAGGCGGGCACGGCGGGTTGTCGTAGGTCATGACACGTGGATCGGGCATAACGCGCAGGTGAAGCCGGAAGTGACGGTGGGCCATGGTGCCGTGGTGGCGGCGGGGGCCGTGGTGACGCGGGACGTGGCCCCTTACATGATCGTGGCGGGGGTGCCGGCCGAGCCCTTGCGGGAAAGGGTGCCGGGGCCGGTGGCGGAGCGGCTGATGGCGCTGGCGTGGTGGGATTGGGAGCATGAGCGGCTGCGCGCGGCGCTGGAGGATTTCCGGGCGATGCGGGCGGAGGCGTTTCTGGAGAAATACGGCGGGTGAGGGTAAATGGGCGACCCCGGAGGGCCGCCCTGTTTGGTGCTGAAATTTCTGGATTTATCGGGGCCCGAAGTAGGCGGGTTTTGCGACGGGTCCGTGTCGGGCGTGCAAAGCTTTCGTGACAGGTGTCACTCGGCCGCCATGGCGAGGCGGCCGGGGGAGGCGAGGAAGCGGCGGGCGGCCTCGCCGGTCAGGTGGGTGACGCGGCCGGCGACGAGCGTCGCCTCGACGTGACGGGTGTCGGCGTTGACGATGGCGAGGTCAGCGCGCTTTCCCTCGGCGATGGTGCCGCGGTCGGTGAGGCGCATGATGCGGGCGGGGTTTTCCGAGATCAGCTTCCACGCCCGGGCGAGGGGCAGGATGCCGTCGTCGGCGAGGCGGAAGGCGGCGGCGGCCATCGAGGGGTAGTGGTAGTCGGAGACGAGCGCGTCGCACTTGCCGAGCGCGATCAGCTCGGCGGCGGAGACGTGGCCCTTCTGCGAGCCGCCGCGCACCACGTTGGGGGCGCCCATCAGCACCGGGTCGCCCACGGCGCGGGCCAGCTTGGCAACGGCGCGGGTGAGCGGGAATTCGCAGATCTTGGCGCCGATCATCGAGTAGGTTTCGCGGGTTTCGGGGTGGCGGTCGTCATGGCTGCCGTAGCGGATGCCGAGCCGGTCGAAGGCGGCGGCGAGCGTGCAGAGGTAGCGGGGGACGGCCGGGGCCTGTCGCTTGGCGTGGTGGAGGGCGTCGGTATAGGCCTCGGGCGTCTGGCCAATGGCGCGGGCCATCATCTCGAGCCGCGTGGGGTCGGTGTCGGCGAGGGCCAGTGTTTCGTCGAGATGGTTGTTGAAGATGACATAGCCCACCGGGTGGGTCTCGAGCGCGTCGAGGAGGCGTTCGAGCGTGTCGGTGGTGTGGGTTTCGCAGCGGATCTGGACGCGCAGGTCGGTCTGCGCCCGGGGGCGGTAGCTGTCGACGGCTTGCAGGAAGGTTTCGGCGAAGTCCGGACCGCGGTGGCCGCCTTCCCAGGACCAGCTTTGCGCCATCCACGCGGTGGTGAGCCCGTTGGCGGCGGCGTCGCGGTCGGTGGAGACGAGGGCCTGCTGGGCGGGGAAGGGGGCCGAGGGGCGGGGGCGGAGGTGGCGCTCGAAGGCGTCGCCATGGAGGTCGACGATGCCGGGCAGGATCAGGAAGCCGGAGAGGTCGACCTCGGGGAGGCGGGTGTCGGAGATCAGGCCGCCCTCGACCGCCACGGGGGCGGCGTGGAACTCGCCGTCGCGCAGGGTGGCCGCGCCGGTCAGGCGCATGGCGGGGGGGCTGGCGGACATGGGGCTGCTCTCATGCTCGGGTTTTCCAAGAGGGTAGCCGATTTGTTTATCGGTTTGGTGACAGGGGGGTCACGGATCCGCGACCGTGAGGGTGACGCGGTCGCCGGAGAACCAGGTGCGGCCGTATTCGACCGGTGTGCCGCCCTCGTCGACGTTGAGGGAGAGGGTGCGCAGGAGGGGGGCGCCTTCGCGGGTTTGCAGGTGGAGGGCCTGGGTGGGGGTGGCGAGCTTGGCGTTCAGCCTCGTCCAGGCGCGGGTGTAGTCGGGCAGGCCCTGTTCGGCGAGGGCCGCGGTGACGGAGCGGAGGCGGGTGAGCGCCTCTGGCAGGGCGGGGAAGCGGGCGGCGGGGAATATGCTCTGGAAGAGGGCGACGGGCTGGCCGTCGGAGAGGGAGAGCCCTTCGTAGACATGGACGGGGTCGCCGGGGGAGAAGGCGAGGAGGCCGGCCTCGGTCGTGTCGGCGGCGCGGGTTTCCATGGCGAGGATCTGCTTGGCGGGCAGGTGGCCGGCGGCGCGGAGGTTCTGGTGGAAGCGGACGCGTTTGCCGATGGGGTAGTCGGTGTGGCTTTGGGCGACGAAGACGCCGGCGCCGCGGCGGGGGTGGACGAGGCCGTCTTCGGCCAGCGTGGCGAGCGCGCGGCGGACGGTGTGGCGGTTGACGCCGAAGCGCTGGGCGAGCGCCGCCTCGGTCGGCAGCTTGTCGCCGGGGGCGTAGCGGCGTTCGGAGATGTCGCGGCGGAGGGTGTCGTGGATGGATTTCCAGATCGGGGTGCGCTGGGCGGTGGTGGTTGGGGCCATGTCACGAAACTTTCACGCCGGAATGCCTTGTCCGACTTCGGGAGTCGGTGTATGGATTTGTCTAGTTGTATAGTAAAATAGACAAGCTGGCAAGGTGTCTAGATGACCGCGAATGACGAGCGCAAGGCGTGGATGGGCCTTCTGGCCAAGGCCCCGGCGACGGAGCTGGCGCGGCTTTGGGAGGCGTTCGGGGAGGAGCCCGGGCATGACTGGCTGCGGGCGCCGGAGGCCGGGGGCGTGATGGTGCGCGGGCGGGCCGGGGCGACCGGGGCGCCGTTCAACCTCGGCGAGATGACGGTGACGCGCTGTTCGCTGAAGCTGGAGAGCGGCGAGGTGGGGCATGGCTATGTGCAGGGGCGCGACAAGCGGCAGGCAAGGCAGGCGGCGCTGGTGGATGCGCTGATGCAGACCGGAGAGGCGGCGCGGGTGCAGGCGGCGATCCTCGATCCGCTGGCCGAGGCGCTGGAGACGGCTCGGGCCGCGAGGGCGGCGAAGGCGGCGGCGACGAAGGTGGATTTCTTCACCATGGTGCGGGGAGAGGATTGATGGACGCGGCGGTTCTGGAAGGCGGGTTCGGGGATGCGCCGGTGGAGGCCGCGCGGGCGTTTCGCGCGGCGATGCGGGTGATGGCGCGGCCGGGGACGATCGAGGCGCTGGAGGCGGCGCGGCCGCCCGCGCCGGTGTCTGTCGCGGCGGGGACGCTGTTGCTGACGCTGTGTGACCACGAGACGGGGGTTTACCTCGCCGGGGCGTATGACACGGGCGAGCTGCGGGAGTGGCTGGCGTTTCACACGGGCGCGCCGGTCGTGGCGGCTGAGCGTGCGCAGTTTGCGCTGGGGGACTGGGGCGCGCTGATGCCGTTGTCGCAATTTGCCGTTGGGACGCCGGAATATCCGGATCGCTCGGCGACGCTGATTGTCGAGATGGAGCGGTTGGAGGCGAAGGGCACGGGCCTGCGCGGGCCGGGCATCAGGGAGCGGGCGGAGTTGAGCCTGCCGGATGCGGAGGTGATGCGGGGCAATGCGCGGCAGTTTCCGCTGGGGGTGGATTTCTTCCTGACCTGCGGCGACCGGGTGGCCGCGCTGCCGCGGTCGACCAGGCTGGAGGATGCGGCATGTACGTAGCGGTCAAGGGGGGCGAGCGGGCGATCGACAATGCCCATGCGTGGCTGGCCGACGAGCGGCGGGGCGACCGGGACGTGGCCGAGCTATCGGTGGCGCAGATCCGGGAGCAGTTGGCACTGGCGGTGAACCGGGTGATGGCGGAGGGGTCGCTGTATGATCCGGACCTTGCGGCGCTGGCGATCAAGCAGTCGCGGGGGGACCTGATCGAGGCGATCTTTTTGATCCGGGCGTATCGGACGACCCTGCCAAGGTTCGGCGCGTCGCAGCCCATCGAGACGGGCGAGATGGCCTGTGACCGGCGGATCTCGGCGACGTTCAAGGATGTGCCGGGCGGGCAGGTTCTGGGGCCGACATTCGATTACACGCACCGCTTGCTCGACTTCAAGCTGGCGGCCGATGGCGAGGTGCCGGAGGCGGCGGCGGGCGAGGCCCGGCAGGGGTCGGTGCCGCATGTGACCGGGTTCCTGAACCGCGAAGGGCTGATCCAGCAGGAGCCGGAGAGCGAGGAGACACCGCCCGACCTGACGCGGGAGCCGATGGAGCTGCCGGCGGGGCGGCCGCTGCGCCTGCAATCGCTGACGCGGGGGGACGAGGGGTTCGTGCTGGGCATGGCGTATTCGACGCAGCGGGGCTACGCGCGCAACCATGCCTTCGTGGGCGAGCTGCGCATCGGCGCCGTGGCCGTGGAGATGGACATTCCCGAGCTGGGCTTTGCCATCGAGATCGGCGAGATCACGGTGACGGAATGCGAGACGGTGAACCAGTTCAAGGGGTCGAAGACCGAGCCGCCGCAGTTCACGCGCGGCTATGGCCTTGTCTTCGGGCAGACCGAGCGGAAGGCGATTTCCATGGCGCTGGTGGATCGGGCGCTGCGCTGGAAGGAGCTGGGCGAGGATGACCAGGGCGCACCGGCGCAGGACGAGGAATTCGTGCTGATGCATGCCGACAATATCCAGGCGACCGGGTTCCTGGAGCATATCAAGCTGCCGCATTACGTGGATTTCCAGAGCGAGCTGGAGCTGGTGCGGAAGCTGCGGCGGGAGGTGGAGGCGGCGCGCTCGTCCGCCCTTGCGGGCGGCCTCGCCTCGGAGGAGGCGGCGGAATGAGACAGGTGTGGCGCGAGGGGCGAGGCAAGCCGAAGCCAGGCCCGCGCGGGGCCGGCTTCGGCCGCTTGGTCATTCCGCGGGGGTCTGGTCTTCCGCGTCGTCGGCCGGTTTGCGTCCGAAACCGGAATTCGGGAACATGTCCATGAGCATCTTCCCGACAAGTGCCGCGCCGAAGATCACCATCAGCGCAACGATTACCATCGTCGTCATCAGTCCTCATCCCTCTCTTGATTTGAACATGGGGACACTCGTTAACCGGGAATGGCGGCGAGACCATGGCTGAAAGGGTCCATTTCATGACAAATGACGCCGAAAATGTGACGGCCTACAACTTCGCCTATCTCGACGAGCAGACCAAGCGGATGATCCGCCGGGCGATCCTGAAAGGGCTGGCCGTGCCGGGCTACCAGGTGCCGTTTGCGAGCCGCGAAATGCCGATGCCCTATGGATGGGGCACCGGGGGCGTGCAGGTGAGCGCGGCGGTGCTGTGCCCTGAGGATTGTTTCAAGGTGATCGACCAGGGGGCGGATGACACGACGAATGCCGTGTCGATCCGCAAGTTCTTCGAGAAGACCGCCGGGGTGGCCACGACCGAGGAGACCGGCAAGGCCACGGTGATCCAGACGCGGCACCGGATTCCGGAGGAGCGGCTGACGGAGGACCAGGTGCTGGTCTACCAGGTGCCGATCCCCGAGCCGCTGCGGTTCCTCGAGCCGAGGGAGACGGAGACGCGGAAGATGCACAGCCTCGAGGAATACGGGCTGATGCATGTGAAGCTTTACGAGGACGTGGCGCAGCACGGGGCGATTGCCACCGCCTATGCCTATCCGGTGAAGGTGGAGGGGCGCTACGTGATGGACCCGTCGCCGATTCCGAAATTCGACAACCCGAAGCTGGAGATGGACGCGATCCAGCTGTTCGGGGCGGGGCGGGAGCAGCGGATCTACGCGCTGCCGCCGCATTCCAAGGTGGTGAGCCTCGATTTCGAGGATCACCCGTTCGAGGCGTCGAAGGCGGATCATGCCTGCGACCTGTGCGGGGCGGCGGACAGCTATCTCGACGAGGTGATCACCGACGATGCGGGCGGGCGGATGTTCGTGTGTTCGGACACGGCCTATTGCCGGTCGCGCCGGGCGGCGGGGCATGTGGGGGCGCAGGGCGCGCCGTACGAGGAGGGCGCGGCATGACACCGCTTTTGCAGGTTCGGGGCGTATCGAAATATTACGGGCCCCGCATCGGGTGCGAGGACGTGGGGTTCGAGCTTTATCCGGGCGAAGTGATGGGAATAGTCGGGGAGAGTGGGTCGGGTAAATCCACGCTTCTGGGCTGCCTCGCCGGCCAGTTAGCTCCTGATGCCGGCGAGGTTCTGTTCGACACGCGGTCGGAGGGGTTGCGCGATACGCTGAAGATGTCGGAGCCGGAACGGCGGATGCTGGGGCGGACAGATTGGGCCTTCGTTCACCAGAATGCCCGCGACGGGCTGCGGATGGGGGTGAGTGCCGGGGGCAATGTGGGCGAGCGGCTGATGGCCGTGGGCGCGCGGCATTACGGGCAGATCCGGGGGCAGGCGATCGACTGGCTGGGGCGGGTCGAGATTTCGGAGGACCGGGTGGATGACCGGCCGGGGCAGTTCTCGGGCGGGATGCAGCAGCGGTTGCAGATCGCGCGGAACCTGGTGACCGGGCCGAGGCTGGTGTTCATGGACGAGCCGACGGGCGGGCTCGATGTGTCGGTGCAGGCAAGGCTGCTGGACCTGCTGCGGGGGCTGGTAAGGGAGATGGGGCTGTCCGCCATCATCGTGACGCATGATCTGGCCGTGGTGCGGCTGTTGGCCGACCGGCTGATGGTGATGAAGGACGGGCACGTGGTCGAGGCCGGGCTGACCGATCAGGTGTTGGATGACCCGCAGCACGGGTATACGCAGTTGCTGGTATCCAGTGTTTTGCAGGTGTAGCCGATGATCGAGAGTTTCAGACCGGACGAGGCCGGGGGGCTGACGCGCGAGGAGGGGATCGGGACCGGTGCGGTCTGGATCGACCTGTTCGAGCCCACGCCAGAGGAGCTGGCGGAGGTGGGCCGGGCCACGGGGGCCGAGCTGCCCGACAAGGAAGACATGGAGGAGATCGAGCTGTCGAGCCGGCTGTACCGGGATGGCGAGATCGACTTCATGACGCTGGTGCTGCCGGCGCTGTCGGAGACCGAGAAGCACGAGGTGGCGCCGGTCACGTTCGTGATGTGCGAAGGGCGGCTGGTGACGATCCGGTACCACGCGCCGCGGCCGTTCAGGACCTATCCGGCAAGAGCGGCGCACAGCCCCTATGACACGAATTCGTCGCAGGAGGTGCTGTTCGGGCTGCTGGACGAGATCATCGACCGGCTGGCGGATATCCTCGAGCTGACCGACGGGCGGATCGAGGGGGTGTCGCGGGGGTTGTTCGGCAATGGTCTTGAGGTCGAGGTGGCCGACCGGCGCTCGGCCCTGGCGACGCTGGGGCAGGCGGGGGCGCTGGTGTCGGACGTGCGCAACAGCCTTGTGACGATCGAGCGGGCGCTGACCTTCCTGAACCGCGAGGCGGCGGGCGGCGGGAAGAAGCCGCCGCGGGCGATCAAGGTGCTGGCGAGCGACGTGGCGTCGCTGTCGGAGCATGCGGGGTTCCTGACGCAGAAGCTGAGCCTGATCCTCGATACGTTCTTTGGCCTGACCACGATCGAGCAGAATGCGGTGACCAAGACCTTCTCGCTGGTCGCGGTCCTGTTCATGCCGCCCACGCTGATCGGGGCGGTGTTCGGGATGAATTTCGACTGGATGCCGTGGATCGGCACGCCGTGGGGCTTTGCTGCCTCGGTTGTGGCGATGGTGGCGTCTTCGGTGCTGTCTTACCTCTATTTCCGCTGGAAGAACCTGTTATGACCCATGATCCCGTGATCGCGCTGAGCGATGTGTCGAAATCTTTCGTGCTGCATAACCAGGGGGCCGCGACGATCCCGGTGATGGCGGGGGCCGAGTTGCATGTGGGCGCGGGGGAGTGCGTGGCGCTGACCGGAGCGTCGGGGGCGGGCAAGTCGACCCTGATGCGGATGATCTATGGCAATTACCTTGCGGCCACGGGCCGGATCATGGTGGCCGGGGTGGACGTGGCCAAGGCCGAGCCGCGGGAGATATTGACGCTGAGGCGGCATACGCTGGGCTACGTGAGCCAGTTCCTGCGGGTGGTGCCGCGGGTGCCGACGCGGGAGGTGGTGGCGGAGCCGCTCTTGATGACGGGGCACGAGAGGTTGGAGGCGATGGAACGCGCGGAGCGCCTGCTGTCGCGGCTCAACATTCCGGAGGCGTTGTGGGGGCTGAGCCCGACGACGTTTTCCGGGGGCGAGCAGCAGAGGGTGAATATCGCGCGGGGGTTTGCCTATACCTATCCGGCAATGCTGCTCGATGAGCCGACCGCGAGTCTGGATGCGGAGAACCGTGATACCGTGCTGACGCTGATCGAGGAGGCCAAGGCGCGGGGGGCGGCGATCCTGGGCATCTTCCACGACGTGGCGGCGCGGGAGCGGGTCTGCGACCGGGAGGTCGATGTCTCGGCCTTCACGCCGGCCGCGGCATGAGCGCGGGCGCGCTCATTGGCGTGGTGGGGCCGTCGGGCGTGGGCAAGGACAGCGTGATGGAGGCGCTGGTGCGGGCCGAGCCGTCGATGGGCTTGGTGCGACGGGTGATTACGAGGCCCGCAGATGCGGGCGGCGAGGATTTCGAGGGTGTGAGCGAGGCGGAGTTCGACCGGCGGCGCGAGGCCGGGGAATTCGTGCTGCACTGGCCGGCGCATGGGTTGTTCTATGGCGTGCCGGCGACGGTCAAGGCGCGGCTGGCCGGGGGCGAGACCTGCCTTGTGAACCTGTCGCGGGCCGTGCTGGGGCAGGCGGAGCGGTTGTTCGAGCGGTTCGTCACCCTGCACCTGACGGCGCCGGCGGAGGTGCTGGCCGAGCGGCTGGCGAATCGCGGCCGGGAGGATCGGGCGGAGATCGAACGCCGGCTGTCGCGGCAGGGGTTTGCCCTGCCCGAGGGGTTGGGCTGTGTCATCGAGGTGGCCAATGACGGGCCGCTGGAGCGGACGGTCGAGACCGTTCTGGCGCGGCTTCAGGCCGGGAAGGTGTGACGTTGGATCAGGTGGAAGAAGCCATCCTCCCCCTCGCCCACGAGGCTGAGCCCGTCGAGGGTGAAGGGTTCGGGCACGAGCCCGTCGAGCTGTTGGGCGAGGACGGATTTCACCGGCTCGATCCGGTCCTTCGGCAGCTTGGAGGAGAGGGTCATGTGGAAGCGGAATTCGTCCATCACGTAAGGGTAGCCCCAGCGTTCGAGCAGCGCCTCCTGCCGCTCGGAGAGGCCGGCGGCGCGGCGCTTGGCAAGCTCGGCCTCGGTGGGCGGTGCGCGGAAGCTGTCGAGGGTTTCGACGGTCATCGCCGCCAGCCCCTGCAGCTTGGTCGCGTCACCCCGGGGCACGAGGGCGAGAAAGCGGCCCAGCGCGGCCAGCTCCAGCCCGTCGACGATGGCGGCGGGCATCTGGGTGCAGAGCCGGTCGAAGGCGGTGAAGAGCGCGTCTTCACTCTGGTCCGGGGCCAGCCGGAAGGGCGGCTTGATGGTGGCGTGAAACCCGTAGGGCCGGGGCGTTTCCGTCAGCTCTGGCAGCGGCGCGGGCAGGCCCGCGATCTCGGGCTGATCGGCCGGTTCGCCACGGGCGATGTCCCATCCCAGCCACTCCGCCCCGAAGCGGGCGAGCCCCTCGTCGGAGGGGGTGTAATAGACCGCGTAGCGCTTGTATTCCATCGTTCCGCCTTTCCCGTCATTCCCTGCCACCGAAGAGTATCTCTGACATGACACAGGAAATCGTTCTCGCCAATGCCGCCGTGGTTCTGCCGGGGGAAACCGTCACCGGATCGGTCCGGTTCCGGGGGGAAGAGATCGTGGATGTCGCGACAGGTCGCGGCGTGCCCCAAGGCGCGGTGGATTGCGGCGGAGATTACGTGGCGCCGGGGCTGGTGGAGCTGCATACAGACAACCTCGAACGGCATATCCAGCCAAGGCCGATGGTCGACTGGCCGCATAACGCCGCGATCCTTGCCCATGACGCCGAGCTTGCCGGGACGGGGATCACCACGGTGTTCGACGCGATGCGGGTGGGCTCGATCCCCAACGGGCAGGGGCGGTACCTGAAATATGCACGGCAGCTGGCGTCGGAACTGTGGACGCTGAGGGCGGAGGATGCGCTGAAGATCAGTCATTTCCTGCACCTGCGGGCGGAGGTGTGTTCGGAGACGCTGATCGAGGAGATGGACGAGTTCGGGGCGGCCGACCGGGTGGGGCTGGTCAGCCTGATGGACCACACGCCGGGGCAGCGGCAGTTTCGCGATATCAGCAAGCTGGAGGATTACCTGAAGGGGAAGAAGGGGTTTTCCGATGCCGAGTTCGCCGAGCACGTGGCGCAGTTGAAGGCGCTGCGGGCCCGGTATGGCGACCGGCACGAGGCCGAGGCGGTGAAGGCGGCGGGGCGGTATGGGGCGGTGCTGGCCAGCCATGACGATACGACGGCAGAGCAGGTGGCGGTGTCGCAGGGCTATGGCATAAGGCTGGCGGAGTTTCCCACGACGCTGGAGGCGGCAAGGGCCTGTCACGAGAGCGGGATCGCGGTGATGATGGGGGCGCCGAACCTCATTCGCGGCGGGTCGCATTCGGGGAACGTGGCGGCGCGGGAGCTGGCCGAGGCGGGGCTGCTGGATATCCTGAGTTCGGATTACGTGCCGGCGGCGCTTTTGATGGCGGCGGTGCAGCTGGGCGAGATCTGGGGCGACATGGCGCGGGGGATCGCGACGGTGACGCGGAACCCGGCGCGGGCGGTGCACCTGGAGGATCGGGGCGAGATAGCCGTGGGCCGGCGGGCGGACGTGGTGAGGTTCGCGCTGCGTGGCGGCGTGCCGGCGGTGCGGGGCGTGTGGTCGCGCGGGGTGCGGGTGGCGTGAGCGGGCTTTGACTTCGCCCGTGGGCGCGCCCATAAGGCGGGCAAAGCCCAGAGGAGACGCCGATGCCTGCCGAGTACCTGTTCGATGCGCCCGAGCAACCCGTGGTGCCCGTGGAGGGCGAGGCGCGGGAATTTCCCGTGCGCCGCATCTTCTGTGTCGGGCGCAACTATGCCGCCCATGCCGCCGAGATGGGGGGCGAGGTCGACCGCGAGGCGCCGTTCTATTTCACCAAGTCGGCCCATGCGCTGTGTCTGTCGGGGGGCGAGATCGACTATCCGCCGGGGACGGCGGATTGCCATCACGAGGTGGAGCTCGTGGTGGCGCTGGACCGGGGCGGGTTCGAGGTCGAGGCGTCGGAGGCGATGGGGCTGGTCTACGGCTATGCCTGCGGGATCGACCTGACGCGGCGGGATCTGCAGGCGGCGGCGAAGGACAAGCGGCGGCCGTGGGACCTGGGCAAGGATTTCGAGAACGCGGCGATCATCGGGACGCTGACGCCGAAGGCGGCGTTCGGCGAGATCGGGGGGCAGCGGATCGTGCTCAGGAAGGACGGCGCCGTGGTGCAGGAGGCGGTGCTGTCGGAGATGGTGTGGAGCGTGCCCGAGCTGATCGCGCACCTGTCGCGGTTCTACACGCTGGCGCCGGGGGATTTGATCTATACCGGCACGCCGGCGGGGGTTGGGCCGGTGCAGCCCGGGTCCGTGCTCGAGGGGGAGGTTGACGGGCTGTCGCCGTTGCGGATCGGGGTTTCGGGATAAGGTCGGGGCCGGTGCGGAAGGGGCTGGGCCGGGTCGGGTCGGCGATACTGACTGCCGTGTGTCTCGGGCTGTTCGTGGTCTTCGGGGCGCTGTTCCATCTGCAGTATTTCAGGTGGCGGGACTGTTTCGACGCGCAGGGCCGGTGTTTCGACGCGGAGGCCGGGGTGGTGTACCTGGCGCAATCCGGTGCCGCCTGGGGCGCGCTTGCGGTCGTGGCGCTTGGCGGGGCGGGGTGTTTTTGTTGGGGTTCGTCAGGGGGAGGCGGTGAGGGGCGTGCGGCCGGGGAGTTTGGGTGAGGGGCTGTTGTGGTTGAGGGTCGGGGTTGGGCGTGGGGGTGCTTCCGGGATGAAGCAGTTCACGAAGATTACCGGGTCGTGTATTCTCAGTTATCTGACCGTAGCGATCGTGTTGTTTGGCGGACCGCTTCAGCCGATCGGTTTCATCACTTTCTGGAACGACAGGCTTGCTGTGGCGAACTGGCCGGTGTTCCTTGCGACGGGCTCGATACTTGGGCTCATGTGCGCGGCGTTCTCTACTCGTCTCGGTGTGGCCCTTCGTTATACGCCGGCCATATTCATTTTCTTCTCAATAGTCTGCTCGACAATAATGCTCGGCCTCTACACGGAACACAGGCGGTCCGAGGTGATTGAAAAATTTGCTCCAGACGTTGCGATCCGAGCCTCCTTCTTCGAGTCAATCCGGTCCTCTCCTCGCGAGTTTCAGATGTTCCTGCACGGGGCCGCCCTCAAGGATTGCATACCTTATGCGTGGAGTTATCGAGATATGGCATTCTACCAATTGCCGGCAAATGTTACGGTGAATGTGCTGCCGTTAAGTTGGGTCAAGGAGTGTCAGATAACGCGAGATCGTTAGTCCTCGCCATGTAGATTCGGGCTCCAACCCGACCTTTGCTGCGCCGGGCATGAAGGTCGGTTTTGCGGGACTTACGAGACCTTCGCCGCGCATACCCCAAACGAGCGCTTCCAGTACCGTGACGGCTCGCGAACCGTCTGGGGTAGGCGACTGAGCCTATCTGTAACGTCAGCATCAACCACGATGGAGAAGCAGGCGTCAGGGAAAAGCCGCCATGGCCGGCTCAATCAACGCCTCAAGTTCCGGGCGCGTGGCCCCGTCGCGCGCCTGGAAAGAAATCGCCTGCATGACGCCGTGATAGAAGGCCGCGAGCCGATTGACATCTGTTCCTTCGGTAAGGTTGCCGTCCTCAATGCCGCGCTGAAGGCACGCCTTGATCAGTGCAACGGTCTTGCGACGAGCATCGAGAAGATACTCGCGCGCAGGTTGATGTTCGGGGAGACAGTTGACGACGCCGAGGATCAGCATGCAGCCACCTGACCTGGTGGACAGGGCGACGTCGATGGTGCCCTCCAGCATCCCGCGTATGCCTTCCCGCGCGGTCGGGGCAGTCTGCAATGGCTGCATGGGACGCGATCCTACGGTCGCGATATAAAGGTCCACCGCTTCCGTGAAGGCCGCTTCCTTCGAGCCGAAGGCCCCATAGAAGCTCGGCGGACCGACATTGATCGCTGCCATCAGGTCCTTGAGTTGCGCGCCTTCGTAGCCCTTGGACCAGAACACCTCCATCAGGCGCTCAAGCGCCTGTTCACGGTCAAAGCTGCGCGGACGGCCACGAGGCGCCATGCTGGATCCTTTTTGTAATTCTGTTTATATAAATTGCTTGACCAAATGAGGCAAGGTCTATAGCCATTTCTGTAAATCATATTACAGAAAAGGAATCTCGCTCATGAGCGATATGCAGCCTTGCATACCGGCAGAGATTGAACCCGGGCGAGCGGTGGATCGCAGCGCCGCAATACCGCTTCCCGTCTATCTGCTCTCGGCGGCGGTCTTTGTCACGACGACCTCAGAGTTCATGGTCGCCGGGATCATGCCCTCGCTCTCGGCGGCATTCGACGTGTCGGTGAGCGAGGTCGGCTATCTCATCTCGCTCTTTGCGCTCGGCATGACGTTAGGCGGGCCTTTGGTTACGGCTCTGCTTCTGTATCTCAAGGTGGCGAACAAGCTCGCCTTCCTCTGGTTGCTCGGCATGTTCGTCATCGGCAGCATTCTGACGGCGACTGCCCCGAACTACGCCATGATGGCGCTCGGACGTATCGTGCAGGGTGTGTCCAGCGGCGGATGTTTCGGGATCGGGCTGACGATTTGTGCGGGCCTCGTCCGGCCGGACCTTCGCGGCCGCGCCGTCTCGATGGTGCTTGCCGGGTTGATGCTCGCGCCCGTTGTCGGAGTGCCGGCAATGGCCCTGATCGACCAGACATTCGGGTGGCGTGCCAGTTTCTGGAGCATCGTCGTGCTGGCGGGGCTTTCCACCCTCATCGTTGCCGTTGGCGTCCCCGCGTCGAGGCGCGAAGAATTCGCCGATCTGCGTTCCAGTCTTGCGGCGCTGAGGAACGGGCGTCTCTGGTCGGCCTATCTGACAAGCGGGCTGATCATCGGTGCGACGTTCGCGGCATTCAGCTATTTCTCGGCCATCTTCACCGATGTCGTCGGCCTGCGCGCCACTGCCCTTCCGGCGCTGCTTGCGGCCTATGGCGTGGCCAATGTCATCGGCAACCTTGTCGTCGGGCGTTTCGCCGACGGCCATACCTTCCCCGTTTTGGTGACCGGGCTTTCGGTCGTCGCGCTGGCGCTGGTCGTCTTCGCGCTTTTCACGACGCTTCCGGCTGTCAGCATCGCGGCATTCATCGTGGTTGGTCTTTTTGGCATCACGATGAACCCGGCGATGGCGGCGCGGGTGATGCGCGCGGCCAATCCCGGCCCGATGGTCAACGCCATCCACTCATCCGTCATTACCGGCGGGCTTGCGGTCGGGATCTGGCTCGGCGGACTGGGCATCAGTGCCGGCTATGGTCTGACCGCACCGCTTTGGGTCGGCTTCGGACTTGCCCTGCTCGGCCTCCTGAGCCTTGCCCCGGCACGGGCGCGGAGGATTGATTGACCGCCCTCGGCGCAAAGCGGGAAGGGGCCGAGGATCGGCGCAAGGCGCTGGCGGCAGGACTGGGCTCGATGCCACCCAATCCCGGCAATGGAGTGATCGCCGAGTGCCGATAGCTCTGCCCCGGTCGCGCCACCCTGCGCTTGAACCGACGTGCCCCAGATCATCGCACCGACGAAGTAGTGGGTAGGGGATTCCGCGTCGGTATCAGGGCTAGACTGCCCGTCGGCGATACCGCTGTGAGGAATTTGAGAAACGGCAGTTAGTTCCAATCGCTGCGTTGGACAAGGTGGGCTCGAACCTGACCTTAGCTGCGTCGGGCATGCAGGTCGGCTTTGCGGGACTTTGCCGACATTCGCCGTTCATGCTCCGTTGGACGTGACCTGCGGGATCGGGCGCCCGGGGCGGCTGGAAGGGCCTCTTCCGGCCCTGGTGAACTAGGAATGTGCGCGGCGGGTGTCCTGCTGGCGGCAGGCGCCCTGCCTCGCGAGAAAAAAGCATCCCTCTCTGAAACTCGGCCACGGGCCGGGACGTGTCTTGACTTGACCCGCCGGCACGCTGCTGGCCGGCCTCAACAAAAGGATGACACAATGCTTTTGAAAACCACGCTCCCCGTCGCCGCTCTTTCGCTCGCCTTCGGCTCGGCCGCGCTTGCCCATGATCATGCCGGCATGATGGGCTACGCTTTGGCCGAAGACGGCGGGACGCTCGTCACCATGGCCGATATCTCCAAGCCTGGCGAGGTGGAAACCCATGCGCTAGAAACCCCGTTGCGCGCCATCGCCTATCGACCGGTGACCGGCCAGCTTCTCGGTTTTGCCGATGGCATGATCTACGAGGTCGACCCGGGATCGGGTGAGCTGACCGACCTCGGCGCGAGTTTCATGGACGATGCCACGATCGGCGAAGGCGCCGTGGCGTTCGATTTCAACAACCAGATCGACGCGGTCCGTGCCGTGGGCGCCGATGGCGCCAACCTGGTCTATTTTCCCGACGGCTTCGGCGATAACGACGAGAAAGCCAACTCCGTCCGCCGGTTCACCGATGTGTTCTACGTCGAGGGCGACATGTCGTCCGGTGGCGAGCCCCGGATCTTCGCCAACGCCTATACCAACGCGATCGCGGGGAACACGGCCGGGTCGACGGCGCAGTATGCGATCGACGCCGAGGCCGATGCGCTGGTGACGCTGGCCAACAATGACGGCGACCTGAAGAGTGTCGGGAAGCTGACACTGGACGGAGAGGAGATCGACGTCACGGATTGGGGCGGCTTCGACATCGTCTCGCCCGAGGAAGGCACCGACATGGCCTATGCCGTCCTGCAGATCGAGGGCGAGGATATGGCCGGGCTCTATTCCGTCGATCTGGGGACCGGGGCGCTGACCGACCTTGGCGAGCTCGGCATGGGCGGTTTCAGCGGCTTTGCCGTGTCGCAGGGGATGTAATTTCCGCGGCGAAGATACTGTATCCGGAGCGGTACCTTGCCGCTCCGCGGCCCCCGGTTGCTTCGGCCGGGGGCTGAAACGCTTGCGTCCGACGAAGGTCGGCTTTGCGTGACGGAGCGGATTTCATGCCGACATTGAGGAGCCGCGCATCGGTGGGGTCGAGGGGCTGCCGCCGACGAGGAACGGGGTTTCGCGAGAGGGTTGGGGCTGATCAGTTGACCTTGGCACGATTTGCCGCCAAGGACGGATCAGGGCAAAGGTCCGAACGTCATTGATTGCGCCACAGGCATTTGAAACGACCGCTCGGTCAATGGCGAGAACGGACATTCTTGCGCTAGGGATTGGCACAACAGAAAAGCGAACGACTTGTCCTCGGCAGTTCCCAGACCCACGGATTACAGGGCCGAAATCGACGGGCTGAGAGCCTTTGCCGTGCTTTCGGTCGTTCTGTATCACGCTTTCCCCACCGGTTTGACAGGTGGTTTCATCGGCGTTGATGTCTTTTTCGTCATCAGCGGTTACCTGATCACGTCGCATATTTTCATCGGCCTCGACGAAGGCAGGTTTTCCTTTGCCAACTTCTTCGGGCGCCGCATTCGGCGGATCTTTCCGGCGCTCGTTCTCGTGATGGCGGTTTCCCTCATTTTCGGCTGGTTCGCCCTTTTGGCAGAAGAATTCCAGCAACTTGGCAAACACGTGGCGAGCGGGGCCGCCTTCATCGTCAATTTCATACTCGTGGGCGAAAGCGGGTATTTCGATGCCGCGGCAGACACGAAGCCCATGCTGCATTTGTGGAGCCTTGCCGTCGAGGAGCAGTTCTACATCGTCTGGCCGCTGGTTCTGTGGCTGGCGTGGCGACTGCACATCAGCCTTCTGGCGATCACGCTGCTGGTCGCGGCCGCGTCGTTCTATTTCAACCTGCGATACGTGGCGACGAACCCGACAGGGGTGTTTTTCTGGCCTTACGGCCGGTTCTGGGAACTGTTGAGCGGCAGCGCCCTGGCGTGGCTGATGCTCTACAAGCGGGACGCGCTGGATCGCGCCAAGGCGGGGGTTCATGCCGTCATCGGGCGCATGATCCCCCTGGGCATGCCGGCGGCACGGACGGCCCTGGTCGACAATGCCATGGGCCTTGGGGGGCTTTGCCTTCTGATTTACGGATTCGTGGGCATCACGTCGGAGGTGCCGTTCCCGTCGGCCTGGGCGCTGATTCCGGTTTGCGGGGCCATTCTCATCATCGCCGCCGGATCGACCGCGTGGTCCAACAGGCTTTTCATGATGAACCCGGTGGCGGTCTGGTTCGGGTTGATCAGCTATCCGCTTTACCTGTGGCACTGGCCGCTGCTGTCCTTCATCCAGATTGTCGAGAGCGGTGAGCCCCCCACAGGGATGCAAGGATTGCCGCGGTCGTCCTGGCGATTGGCCTTGCGTGGCTGACGGTCAGGTTCGTGGAACGGCCCCTGAGATTCGGGCGCGGAAACGTCCGCCTGAAGATAGCCGGCCTGGCCGGCGCGATGGTTTGCGTCGGCCTGGCCGGGCTGGTGATAAGCCGGACCGATTATGCCGGAACGCGTACGCTCGACGACCTTGTCATCAAACGCCCCGGGGCCGAACACATAATCGGTTCGTCCTCGAGGTGGTACGAGGGCAAGGAGGGCTGGCTTTTCCTGGGGAACAGTATCGACAACACCGTTGCGAAGCTGAAACTCGCCGCCCCGCCCGACCCGGAGGATGTTGCCGGGATAGTCCGGCTGTTCGGGAACCTCGCCGAGGCGGCCGAAAGGACAGGCACGCCGGTGGCGCTGCTGGTCGGCCCCAACAAATCGACCATGTACCCCGAGTTCCTTCCCGAAGAGGTCGAGCCGTCTGAGACGCGCTACGTGTCGTATTTCACCGAGCCATTGGCCGAGATTGAGAATCTGGTCGTGGTTGACCCGCTCGAGGATATGCTGCGGGCGAAGGAGGAGGCCGGCCTGTTGTATTACAGGACGGACACGCACTGGAACTACAAGGGGGCGTTCCTTGCCTTCTCGAGCCTGGCGGAGCGCATGGGCTGGCCCGTTCCCGAGGTTTCATTCGCGGCCGGGGCGCCCTATTCCGGCGATCTGATCACGATGTCCCAGCGAGACGATTTCCCGGTTGCCCCGGGAGACAACTGGCAGATCGAGTGGGCCCGCGACCCGGAGATGGAGGTCACTCCGCTGCCGGAACA
Source organism: Roseovarius sp. (assembly GCF_040223625.1). Classification (GTDB taxonomy): domain Bacteria; phylum Pseudomonadota; class Alphaproteobacteria; order Rhodobacterales; family Rhodobacteraceae; genus Roseovarius. Next base: position 77,663 of record NZ_JAVKFX010000062.1, read on the forward strand.
GCCGAAATCGTCCTTTCTCCGCGCGCAGATCGTGTCGAACGCCGCTCCCTTGTCGGAGAAGACCGTGTGGATCATCGGCGATTCCTACACCAATGCCATACGCCCCTATTTCGACGCGACCTTCGGGGAGGTCCATTATGTCGGTCATTGGAATCACAAACTTCAAACGCTGCCGGAAGAGCTGCTCGCGGCGGAGGAGAGGCCGGACCTGATCGTGGTCGTGCGCATTGAACGATCGTTCTGAGGGCGTGCAATGGTTGCTGGCGCTTATGTAGATCCGACGCTTGAGCCTGTTGCGACAGGCGCTGCGAAGGTCGGTTTGTCCTGATGATGATGGGGGCGCGCGGGTCCTTCGATCGGCCTTGCCGCCACGGTTATGGCGAGGCTCGTGGCGGGCGGACTCGCCCGATGCGGGAGCCCTCTCGCCAACACGTTTCAAAAAACATTGCAACACCACATTTCTGAAACATTTTCCCTGATGACAGTTGCAAAACGGATCAATTCAATGCCAACATCGGAGCGGCCCGAGATCCGGTGAACGGGCGGGGCGGCTTCGGCCGACGAAGGATGGCCCGCGCGGGACGCGCCGGGAGAAGCGATCTCAAGGGAGGAGACCCGAGAATGACATTTGTGACGAAAGCCTTGCGCACCGCGCTGGCCGGCGTCGTGGCGGCCGGGATCGGCGGCGCGGCGATGGCGCAGGAGGTGACGCTGAAGATGCACCAGTTCCTGCCACCGCAGGCGAACGTGCCCAAGCTGATCCTGCAGCCCTGGGCCGACCGGATCATGGAGGCCTCGGACGGGCGTATCCAGATCGACCATTACCCGGCGATGCAGCTTGGCGGCAAGCCGCCCGAGCTGGCCAGCCAGGTGACCGACGGCGTGGCCGACATCATCTGGACGGTGGCGGGCTATACCCCCGGCCGGTTCCCGCAGGCCGAGGTGTTCGAGCTGCCCTTCATGATGACCAACGCCGAGGCGACCTCGCGCGCGTTCTGGCAGTATGCCGAAGCCAACATGATGGACAGCGACTTCAGCGACATCAAGGTGCTGGGCGTCTGGGTGCATGGCCCGGGGGTGATCCATTCCAGTTCGCCGGTGAACGAGATCGCCGATCTCAACGGTCTGAAGGTGCGGGGCCCGACGCGGGTAATCACCGGCATGCTGACCGACCTTGGCGCGACCGCCGTGGGCCTGCCGGTGCCGGCCATTCCCGAGGCGCTGTCGAAGGGCGTGATCGATGCCTGCGTGATCCCGTGGGAGGTGACCGCCGCGCTGAAAGTGCCGGAACTGGTGCAGAACCACACGGTGTTCGGGGGCGAGTCGCTCTATACCACGGCCTTTGTCTTTGCGATGAACAAGGACAAGTACGAGAGCCTTCCCGACGACCTGAAGGCGATCATCGACGAGCACACGGGCGAGGATTTCTCGGCCATGGCCGGCAAGCTTCAGGCCGGGGCCGACGTGCCCTCGCGCAAGCTGGCCGAGGACATGGGCAACAACATCATCGACCTGACGCCGGAACAGGTGGCCGAGTGGAAGGAAGCCGCCAGCGGCACCGAGGCCAAGTGGATCGAAGAGATGAACGGCAAGGGCTTCGACGGGCAGGCGCTGGTCGACCAGGCCAAGTCGCTGATCGAAGAGAACACCACCGAGTGAAGATGACAGGGTCCGGCGCCGGGTGACCCCCGGCGCCGGACGTATTTCCGGGACAGGTTCCGCAATGCAAAGACTGTTCATGACCCTGGCCCGCATGATGGCCGTACTCGGCGGGGCGGTCCTGACGCTGGTGATCTTCGTGACCTGTTTCTCGGTCGCGGGGCGGATGCTGAACGGGTTTTTGCATGGCGGCGTGGCGCAGGGGCTGTTTCCCGAGCTGGCCGACCGCCTGATCGCCGCCGGGGTTGGTCCGCTGCTGGGGGATTTCGAGCTGGTCGAGGCCGGGGTGGCGTTCGCCATCTTCGCCTTCCTGCCGCTGTGCCAGATTACCGGGGGCCATGCGAGCGTCGATATCTTCACCACGAAGCTGCCCGACGCGGTGAACCGGGGGATCCAACTGGTCATCGACGTGGTCTTTGCCGCGGTGCTGATCCTGATCGCGTGGCAGCTTTACCAGGGGATGCTGGAGAAGCTGCGGTACAACGAGACGACATTCATGCTGCAATTCCCGGTCTGGTGGGCCTATGCCGCGAGCCTTGTCGCCGCGGTGGTGGCCGCGCTGGTGGGGGTGTTCGTGGCGCTGGCACGGCTGGGCGAGGTGGTGACCGGGCGGGTGATCCTGCAGGGCAATGAAGGGGCGGATGCGTGACGAGCCTCGAGATCGGACTGGCGTCGTTCCCCGTGCTGATGGGGCTGATCTTCCTGCGGGTGCCGATCGGCCTTGCGATGTTCCTGGTGGCGCTGGGGGGCCTATACTTCGTCACTGACGGGATGGCCGTGGCGCTGTCGAGGCTCAAGCACGAGACGTTTTCGACCTTTTCCAGCTACTCGCTGTCGATCGTGCCGATGTTCCTTCTGATGGGCCATTTCGCGACGCTGGGGGGCATGTCGGCGGCGCTGTTCAAGGCGGCGGAGGCGTTCCTGGGCCACCGCAAGGGCGGGGTGGCGATGGCGTCGGTGGGCGCCTGCGCCGGGTTCGGCGCGATCTGCGGGTCGTCGCTGGCGACGGCGGCGACGATGAGCCAGGTCGCGCTGCCGGAGCTGAAGCGGTACGGGTATTCGGGCGGGCTTTCCACGGCGACGCTGGCCGCGGGCGGCACGCTGGGCATTCTCATTCCGCCCTCGGTGATCCTGGTGATCTATGCGATCCTGACCGAGCAGAATATTGCCAAACTCTTTCTGTCGGCGTTCATTCCGGGCATCTTGGCCGCGATCGGCTACATGTTGACCATCGCGATTTACGTTAGGGTTAACCCGTCGGCCGCCGGGCTGCGCGAGCCCATCCCGATGAGCGAGCGGTTCCGGGCGCTGATGGATGTCTGGCCGGTGCTGCTGGTCTTCCTGCTGGTGGTGGGGGGCATCTACCTTGGCTGGTTCACGCCCACCGAGGGCGCGGCGGTGGGGGCCGCGGGCACCGGGCTGATCGCGCTGCTGAACCGGGGGCTGACGCGGCGGACACTGGTGCAGAGCTTCTATGCCACGGCGCGCAACACCGCGATGATCTTCTTCATCGTGCTGGGGGCGGCGTTCTACAACGGGTTTTTGGCGCTGACGCAGGTGCCGCAGGAGCTGTCGCAATGGGTGGTGGAGCAGGGGATGAGCCCCTGGGCGGTGCTGGCCTGTATCCTGCTGCTGTACCTGGTGTTCGGCTGTCTGATGGACAGCCTGTCGATGATCCTGCTGACGATTCCGATCTTCTTCCCGATCATCTCGGAGCTGGATTTCGGCTTTGTTTCATTGGCCGCGATGCAGGCGGAGGCGGCGCGGGAGGCGCTGGCCGCGGGAGTGCCGGACGTGGCGCCGGAGATGCTGGAAGGGATACGCGCGGCGATGGCCGCGGGGGCCGAGCTGACGCGGGAGCAGATGCAGGCGATCGGGATCAACGTGACGCCGGTCATGGCGAACCGGATTGCCGCCGAGGAGGTCGCGATCTGGTTCGGGATCCTCGTGCTGATCGTGGTGGAGGTCGGGCTGATCACGCCGCCGGTGGGGATGAACCTGTTTGTTATCAACTCGATGGACCCCAAGACGCGGATGATCGACACCTACAAGGCGGTGATGCCCTTCGTGGCCTCGGATATCGTTCGGGTGGTGATCCTGGTGGCGTTCCCGGGGATCACGCTGTTCCTGTTGAGGGTGCTGCATTAGGGGCGTCGCATGGTGGGTTTCACCCACCCTGCGGGGCGTTTTGCGATGTCGGTATAACGTCGGTATTTTGTCGGTATTGCGTCGGTGGTTTTCGTGGGGTGACGGTCGAACAGGGCACACGCCCGGAACAGAGCCGCGCCTTGGCGCGGCGCCGGGCGAGCGCCGGCCCGTCCCGTCGCACCGAAGGTGCGCCATGTATTGGCGGCACGCCTTTGGCGTGACGGGCAGGCGCTTTTGAGGTGTAGCGTGAGGTTCGGAGGGAAGAGGTGGGTGGCACCATAAAGTGCGAGCCACTGTCGTTGCAGCGCCTCCCCACGGGCCGGCGCTCGCCCGGCGGGGAGGTTGCGGGCGGGGCGTGAGGTCCCGGCTCGGGGCCGGGACGGGGAGGGGGGTGGTGCGAGGTTCCGGCGGGGGGCCGGGACGGGTCAGCCCATCGAGCGGTAGCGGAAGACGCCGCTGGCGGTGGCCACGAGGGTGCCCTCGTCGTCGGTGAGGCGGCCCTCGGCGAAATAGGTTTTGGCCCCGCCGCCGGTCTTGTGGCCGGTGGCGATCAGGCGGGTGCCGCGGGCCTGGCCCACGTAATTCACCGTCAGCGACAGGGTGAGCGCGTTCTGCTTGCGGTCGGGGTCGCCGGTGTAGCAGCCGGCATAGCCCATCGCCGTGTCGAGCAGGGTGGCGTGGATGCCGCCATGGGGCAGGCCCTGACGGTTGCCGAGGAAGGGTTGTATCGGCAGTTCGACCGTGGCGGCGCCGTCGGACCATGCGGTCATCTCGATGCCGAGGTGGGTTTGCAGGGGGTAGGGGGCCTCGAGGAGGGTCGGGTCGAGATCGTCTTTCATCGTTTCGCGGCCTCCAGCCCCGCGCGGGCGAATTCGGGGACGTATTCGCCCAGTTTCAGGCCGCGTTCCGGATCGGAGGCGTTGCCGTCGAGGGCGCGTTTCTTGACCCCTTGCAGGATCGCCGCCATGCGGAAGAAGCAGAAGGCGAGGTAGAAGTTGAAATCATCGATGCCGGGGAGGCCGCGGCGGTCGCAATAGGTGTCGATGAAGCGCTGGTCGGACCAGAGGCCCCTGGCCTCGCGATCCACGCCGCCGAGGCCGCGGCCCTCGGTGGTGGCGGGCATCGACCATTGCATGATCACGGCGGCGAGGTCGGCATAGGGGTGGCCGGTGGTCGAGAGTTCCCAGTCGAGCACGGCGAGCACCTGCGCGCTGTCGGGGGCGTAGAGCAGGTTGTCGAGCCGGTAGTCGCCATGCACCAGCGTGCGCTGGCCGTCATCGGCGGGCATGTTGGCCTTGAGCCAGTCGATCAGCGCCTCCATGTCGGGGAGGTCTTCGGTCTGGGTGGCGTGGTACTGCTTGGTCCAGCGGTCGGTCTGGCGCTGGCAGTAATGGCCGGGGGGGCCGTAGTCGGCAAGGCCCACGGCGTCGAGGTCGACCGAGTGGATGGCGGCGAGGACGCGGTTCATCTCGTCGATGATGGCGGAGCGCTCCTCGGGGGTCTGGTCGGGCAGGCTGGGCTGATCGAAGGTGCGGCCGTGGACGAGGTCCATGATGTAGAAGGCCGAGCCGATCACGTCATCGTCTTCGCAGAGCGCGTGCATTTTCGCGACCGGCACGTCGGTGTCCTGAAGCGCGGATTGCACGCGGTATTCGCGGTCGACCGCGTGGGCGGATTTGAGGAGCACGCCGGGCGGTTTGCGGCGGAGGACGTAAGACCCTGTCGGCGTGTCGAGCCCGTAGGTGGGGTTCGACTGGCCGCCCGAGAACTTGGTGGCGGCGACGGGGCCGGTGAAGCCGGGGATGTTGGCCTTGGCCCAGGCTTCGACCGCTTCGACGTCGAGCGCGAGGCCGCTCATGCCGGGCCCTCGCGGAATTCGGGGAGCACGTAGTCGGAGAATTTCTCGCGCAGGGTGAGCTTGGAGACCTTGCCGGTGGCGGTGAGGGGCAGGTCGTCGACGAAGACGATGTCGTCGGGCAGCTGCCACTTGGCGAAGTGGTCGGACATGAAGTCGTGCAGCGCGTCGAGGGTGATGCGCTTGTCGCCGGCGGGGACGACCACCAGCACGGGCCGCTCGTCCCATTTCGGGTGGGGCACGGCGATCACCGCGCAGGCGGCGATGTCGGGATGGGCGGTGGCGTGGTTCTCGAGGTCGATGGAGCTGATCCATTCGCCGCCGGATTTGACGAGATCCTTGGCGCGGTCGCGGATGATCAGACGGCCATCCTCGCCCACGGTCGAGACGTCGCCGGTGCCGAACCAGCCATCGGCGTCGAAGGCGGCTTTGGTGGCCTCCTCGTTCTCGTAATAGGCGCGGATCACGGTGTTGCCGCGCACGTAGAGTTCCCCGGTGGTTTCGCCGTCATGGGGGAGGCGGTTGCCGTCGTCGTCGACGATCTTGAATTCGACCCCGAAGAGGCGGCGGCCGGCGCCTGTCTTGGCGTCGATCTGTTCGTCCTTCGACGCGGATTTGATCCATTCGGGCAGCAGGCCGCGGGTGCCGATGGGGCTCATTTCCGTCATGCCCCAGGCCTGGTTGACGTTGACGCCCATGGCCTCGAAGGCGGCGATCATGGCGCGCGGGGCGGCGGAGCCGCCGACCACGAGGTCTTCGAAGCCCTTGGGGGGTTTATTGCCGCGCTTCTCGATCTCGGCCTGAAGCCCGGCCCAGACCGTGGGCACACCCCAGGCGGTATAGACCTCCTCGGCCTGCATCAGGTCGTAGAGGCTGGCGCCGTCGAGGAAGCGGCCGGGCATGACCATGGTCATGCCGGCGAGCGGCGCGGTGTAGGGCATGCCCCAGGCGTTGACGTGGAAGAGCGGCACGACGGGCAGGGCGCGGCGGCCGGAGGAGAGGCTTTGCGGGTGGCCCGCCACCACGTAGAGCGCGTGCAGCACGGTGGAGCGGTGGGAATAGAGCGCGCCCTTGGGGTTGCCGGTGGTGCCGGAGGTGTAGCAGAGCCCGGCGGCGGTGGTTTCGAGGAATTCGGGCCAGTCCATTTCCTTCGGCTGGCCCTCGAGCAGCTCTTCGTAGCAGAGCACGTCGAGCGAGGTGTCGGGCATGTGGGCGCGGTCGGTCATGACGACGATCTTCATGCCCTCGGGCACGTCGCCCTTGAGCGCCTCGACGAGGCCGATCAGGCTGAGATCGACGCAGAGCACGCTGTCCTGCGCGTGGTTGAGGATGTAGCTCATCTGTTCGGCCGGGAGGCGCGGGTTGAGCGTGTGGCAGACGGCGCCGATGCCGGAGATGCCGTAGTAGAGCTCGAAATGGCGATGGCCGTTCCAGGCGAGGGTGGCGACGCGGTCGCCTTCCTTGACGCCCAGCGCCTTCAGCCCGTGGGCAAGCTGCGAGACGCGGCCGAGGATCTCGGGGTAGGACAGGCGGTGCACGTCGCCCTCGTCGCGGGCGGAGACGATGCCCTGGTCCGGGAAAGCCTCGGCGGCATAGGTGAGGATGTCGATGATCCTCAGGTCTCGGTGCATCATCATGCCTTGCATCGGGGCGGTGCCTTTCGCGGTCTTTGTCCTGTTGCGGGGGACGGTGGCACAAAGCCCCGGGGCATTCAATGCGATGCCGCCAGCCTTGACCGCGCGGCGCGGCGGGCCTAACCGGGGGGCGAGCCGCCCCAGCAGGAGAATCCCCCCATGCCGTTCGACCGTACCGTCAAGATCGCCCCTTCCATCCTGTCGGCCGATTTCGCCAATTTCGGCGCCGAGATCCGGGCGATCGAGGCGCAGGGGGCCGACTGGGTGCATGTGGACGTGATGGACAATCATTTCGTGCCGAACCTGACCTTCGGGCCGCAGGCGGTGAAGGCGTTCCGGCCGCATGTGACCACCTTCATGGACGTGCATTTGATGATCTCGCCGGTGGATGCGTCGATCTCGGCCTATGCCGAGGCGGGCGCCGACATGATCACCGCCCATGTGGAGGCGGAGCCGCATATCCACCGGACGATGCAGGCAATTCGGGCGACGGGGAAGATGGCGGGCGTGTCGCTCAACCCGGCGACGCCGCTGGAGAGCATCGAATACCTGCTGGATGACGTGGACATGGTCTTGCTGATGACGGTGAACCCCGGCTTCGGCGGGCAGAAGTTCATCGAGAGCGGGGTGGAGAAGACAAGGCGGCTGCGGGAGATGATCGGCGACCGGCCGGTGCATATCCAGATCGATGGTGGGGTGACGCCGGAGACGGCGCCGGCGGTGGTGGCGGCCGGGGCGGATGTGCTGGTGGCGGGCTCGGCGGTGTTCAAGGGCGGCTCGGTGGAGACGCCGGAGGTGTACGGGGCGAATATCCGGGCGCTGCGGGAAGCGGTGGCCGGGGTTCAGCAGTAGGGGCCCTTTGCCCGGAATCAAGCCACGCCAAGGGCGTGGCGCCGGGCAGCGCCCGACCGCTCCCCGGGCGGGCGCTTCTGCAACGACGTCATGTCGAGCCATCGTTGGATGTGGCGGCGCCATAAATCAACCATCACATCCGTAGGCGCGCCCACCCGCGGTCGGGCGCTGCCCGGCGGGGCTATTCCTCGCCCTTCCTCTTTCCCTCAAACCGGTGCTACGCTTCGCCAAAAGGCAGGGAGCATCGCATGGATATCACGGACAGGCTGAAGGCGGAGATCGAAGCGCGGCAGGAGGATCTGGTGGCGCTGACGCAGGACCTGATCCGCATTCCCACGCTGAACCCGCCGGGGCGGGAGTACCGGACGATCTGTGACTATCTCGACCGGCGGCTGCTGCGGTCGGGCTTTCATACCGAGCTGATCCGGGCCGAGGGGGCGCGGGGGGACAGCGACAAGTATCCGCGCTGGAACATCGTGGCGCGGCGCGAGGGCAAGGTCCCCGGCCAATGCGTGCATTTCAACTCTCACATCGACGTGGTCGAGACCGGCCATGGCTGGACGGTCGACCCGTTCGGCGGCGAGGTGAAGGATGGCAAGGTCTATGGCCGGGGCGCCTGTGACATGAAGGGGGGCCTCGCGGCGAGCATCATCGCGGCGGAGGTGTTCATCGACCTTTGCCCCGACTATGCCGGCGCGATCGAGATTTCCGGCACGGCGGACGAGGAATCGGGCGGGTTCGGCGGTGTCGCCTACCTGGCCGAGAAGGGGTATTTCAGCCCCGAGCGGGTGCAGCACGTGATCATCCCCGAGCCGCTGAACAAGGACCGGATCTGCCTTGGCCATCGCGGCGTCTGGTGGGCGGAGGTGGAGACCAAGGGCGAGATCGCCCATGGCTCGATGCCGTTCCTGGGCGATTGCGCGGTGCGGCATATGGGGGCGGTGTTGCAGGAGATGGAGACGAGCCTGTTCCCCGCGCTGGCCGAGAAGCGGACAGAGATGCCGGTGGTGCCGGAAGGGGCAAGGCAGTCGACGCTGAACATCAACTCGATCCATGGCGGCGAGGCGGAGCAGGAGGAGGATTACTCGGGCCCGCCGTCGCCTTGCGTGCCCGACCGCTGCCGCATGGTGATCGACCGGCGCTTCCTGATCGAGGAGGATATCGAGGAGGTGCAGGCCGAGATCCGCGCCGTGCTGGAGCGCGTGCGGGACGGGCGGCCGGGCTTCGATTACGAGATCACCGAGCTGTTCCGGGTGCTGCCGACGATGACCGAGCGCGAGGCGCCGGTGGTGACTTCGGTCGCCGGGGCGGTGAATGCCGTCTTCGGGCGCGACGCCACCTATGTTGTCAGCCCCGGCACCTATGACCAGAAGCATATCGACCGGATCGGGCGGCTGAAGAACTGTATCGCCTACGGGCCGGGCATCCTCGACCTCGCCCACAAGCCGGACGAATACGTGGGGATCGAGGACATGGTGCAGTCGGCCCAGGTGATGGCGCTGGCGCTCAATGATCTGCTGGGCGGGGCCTGAGGTTTCATCTTTCCGAAAATACTCGAATGTCGGCGCCTGCGGCAGGCGCTGGATTTGAGTATTTGGAGAAAGATGAAAGTCGAAGGCGTGCCCGGCTTTCATTGTTCCGGAAATACTCATCGTGGCGCAGTTGAGTATTTGAAGAACAGTGAAAGGGCGGGCGGTGCCTAGACCGCGATGTTGTCGATGAGCCGGACACCGGCGAGCCAGGCGGCGGCGTAGAGGCGGGCGGGGCGCGTGGGGGCGTCGAGCAGGTGGAGGTCGTCGGCAGCGCGGAGGTCGAGATATTCGACCTGGGTGAAGCCGGTCTTTTCCAGCCGGTCGATGGCGGCGCGCTGGAGCGGGCCGAAGGGCTGGCCTTCGGCGAGGCCTTGGGCCACGGTTTCCATTTCCTCGAAGAGGCGCGGGGCGAGGGTGCGGGCGCGGTCCGAAAGCAGCAGGTTGCGCGAGGAGAGCGCCAGCCCGTCGATGTCGCGGATCGTCGGGCAGCCGTGGATGGTGATCGGCAGGTCGAGATCGCGGGCGAGGCGGGTGACGACCTGCAATTGCTGGAAGTCCTTTTCGCCGAAGAAGGCGTCGGTCGCCGTGGTCTGGGTGAAGAGCTTGGTGCAGACCGTGGCGACGCCGTCGAAATGGCCGGGGCGCAGGATGCCGTCCATCATCTCGGTGAGGCCCGAGACCGAGACGGTGGTGGCGAAGCCCGAGGGGTAGATCTGGTCGGGGTCGGGCACGTAGAGCGCGTCGATCTCGAGACGGGCGAGCTTGCGGGCGTCTTCCACTTCGGTGCGGGGGTAGTTGGCGAGATCCTCGGGGTTGTTGAACTGTCTGGGGTTCACGAAGATCGTCACGATCACCCGGTCGCAACGGTCCTTGGCCGCCTCGACCAGCGAGAGGTGCCCGTCATGCAGCGCCCCCCTGGTGGGCACGACGCCGATGGTTTCATGCGCGTCGTGCCAGGTGTCGGTCAGGCCGCGCAGGTCGGCAAGGCGGCGGAGGATCGGGGGCGGGGTCATCGGCGGGCCTTCGGGGTCGTTTGCGGGTGTCGGGGCGGGTTCTATCCGCTGTGCGGAGGGGAATCCACCGCTTCGCGCGCGGCTTGTGGTTGATTGCGCGGCGGTTTCCGGAGAGACTTCGCCCCACAGGGTGGGATTCCACGAGGGTATAGGAGACCGGGAAGGATGAAGACGTTCCGTATGGCCGCGCTGGCCGGCGCGATGGTGATGGCGGCGGGGGCCGCGCAGGCGAAGAGCGACATCGTTGTCGGGCTGAACCTCGAGCCGCCGCATCTCGACCCGACGAGTGCCGCCGCCGGGGCCATCGACCAGGTTCTTTATGCCAATGTTTTCGAGGGGTTGACCCGGTTCGGGCCGGACGGGTCGGTGAACCCGGGCCTGGCCGAGAGCTGGGAGATTTCCGAGGACGGGCTGACCTATACCTTCACGCTGCACGAGGGGGTGACGTTCCATGACGGCTCGGCGCTCGATGCCGGCGACGTGAAATTCAGCCTCGACCGCGCGCGGGACGAGGACAGCCAGAACGCGCAGAAGGCGCTGTTCGAGGGGATCGAGAGCGTCGAGGCGGTCGATGTCCTGACGGTGAAGGTGACGCTGAAGAAGCCGGACGGGAGCTTCCTGTTCAACATGGCCTGGGGCGACGCGGTGATCGTGGCGCCCGAGAGCATCACCGAGATCGCGCAGGAGCCGGTGGGCACCGGCGCCTTCGTCTTCGACGACTGGGTGCAGGGCGACCGGATCACGCTGGTGAAGAACCCCGATTACTGGGGGGAGCCGGCGAAGCTGGACCGGGTGACGTTCAAGTTCATCTCGGACCCGACGGCGGCCTTTGCCGCGGTGATGGCCGAGGATGTGCACGCCTTCCCCGGCTTCCCGGCGCCTGAGAACCTGCCGCAGTTCGAAGCGGATCAGCGGTTCCAGGTGCTGGTCGGGTCGACCGAGGGGGAGACGATCCTGTCGACCAACAACAAGATGAAGCCGTTCGACGACGTGAAGGTGCGCGAGGCGATTGCGCACGCGATCGACCGGCAGGCGATCATCGACGGGGCGATGTTCGGCCTCGGCACGCCGATCGGGACGCATTTCGCGCCGCATAACCCGGATTACGTCGATTTGACGGAGATGTCGCAATACGACCCGGAGAAGGCCAGGGCGCTTCTGGCCGAGGCGGGCTATGCGGACGGGTTCACCACCACGCTGAAGCTGCCGCCGCCCTCCTATGCGCGGCGCGGGGGCGAGATCATCGCGGCGCAGCTTCGGGCCGTGGGGATCGAGGCGGAAATCTCGAACCTCGAATGGGCGCAATGGCTGGAGCAGGTGTTCAACGGCAAGGATTTCGGGCTGACCATCGTGAGCCATACCGAGCCCTTCGATATCGGGATCTATGCCCGGCCGGATTATTATTTCCAGTATGACGATGCCGAGTTCCAGGAGATGAACACCGAGCTGGGCGGCGAGGCGGACCCGGCGAAGCGGTCCGACCTGCTGGAGCGGATGCAGCGGAAGATCGCGGAGGATTACGTGAACGGCTACCTGTTCCAGCTGGCGACGCCGACGGTGGCGAATGCGAAGATCAAGGGGCTGTGGACCGATGCGCCGACGCAGGCCACCGACCTGACGGGGGTCTATTGGGAGGACTGACCGGCGCGGGGCCCGGAATTTTTGAAAATTCCGCGGCGCGGGCGGTGGCGGGGGACCGCCGCCGCAACCGGGCGGGAGGTCCGGAGAGGGCGGATTTGAGTATTTCGGCCAAGAAGAAGCCGGGGGTGGCGTGATGCTGCGCTACGTGGGGCGGCGGCTGGTGTCGCTCGTGGTCTCGCTCCTGGTGGCGTCGGTGGTGATCTTCCTGGCGCTGGAGGTCGTGCCGGGGGATCCGGCGGCCTACATGCTGGGGATCAATGCGCAGGAGGACACGCTGGCCGCGCTGCGGGCTGAGCTGGGGCTCGATCAGTCGCGGGTGGAGCGGTACTTCAGTTGGGTGGGCGGCATGGTGCAGGGGGATTTCGGCACCTCCTACACCTATCGGACGCCGGTGGCGGAGATGATCGGGGATCGGCTGTGGGTGAGCCTGCCGCTGGCGGTTTATGCGCTTGTGCTGAGCACGCTGATCGCTTTTCCGGCCGGGATCTGGGCGGCCTCGAAGCGCGGCTCGCCCGTCGACTGGGGGGTGATGGGGGTGACGCAGCTTGGCGTGGCGATCCCGAATTTCTGGTTCGCGATGCTGATGGTGCTGGTTTTTGCCATCAACCTGCGCTGGTTCAGCGCCGGCGGGTTTGCCGGGTGGGAGAACGGGCTGCTGGCGGGGATGAAGAGCCTGACCCTGCCGGCCATTGCGCTGGCGCTGCCGCAGGCGAGTATCCTGGCAAGGGTGATGCGCTCGGCGCTTCTGGACACGCTGGGGGAGGATTTCATCCGGACGGCACGGGCCAAGGGGCTGACGCGGGGGCAGGCGTTGAGGCGGCACGCGCTCAGGAACGCGCTGATCCCGGTGCTGACGATCATCGGGTTGCAGTTTTCCTTCCTGCTGGCGGGCGTCATCATCATCGAGAACGTGTTCTTCCTGCCCGGGCTGGGGCGGCTGGTGTTCCAGGCGATCAGCTCGCGCGACCTGATCGTGGTGGAATCGGTGGTGATGTTCCTGGTCTTCGCCGTGGTGATGGTGAATTTCGTGGTGGACCTGACCTATGCCTGGGTCGATCCGCGGCTGAGGGGGCGGCGGTGAGGGGGGCGCTCATTTTCGGGGCCTGCCTGTCGGCGGTGTTTGCCGGGGCGGCGGTGCTGTCCTTTCTGTGGGTGCCCTATGATATCGAGGCGCTGGATATCGCCAACAAGATCCAGCCGCCCTCGGCCGTGCATCCCTTGGGGACGGATCATTTCGGGCGGGATATCCTGTCGATGATCATGGTGGGGGCGCGGACGTCGATCGCCGTGGCGCTGGTGGCGGTGGGGATCGGCATGGGGCTGGGCGTGCCGCTGGGGCTGGCGGCGGCGGCAAGGCGGGGGAGCTGGCTGGACGAGGTGATCAGCCGGGGGAATGACCTGATCTTTGCGTTTCCGAGCCTGTTGATCGCGATCATGATCACCGCCGTTTTCGGGCCGAGCGCGGTGAACGCGATCATCGCCATCGGCATCTTCAACATTCCCGTTTTCGCGCGGCTGGTGCGGGGGGCGGCGATGAGCCTCTGGACGCGGGAATACGTGCTGGCGGCGCGGGTGGCCGGCAAGGGGGCGGTGCGGATTTCGTGGGAGCATATCCTGCCGAATGTCGCCAACCTGTTGATCGTGCAGGGAACGATCCAGTTTTCGCTGGGCATTCTGGCGGAGGCGGGGCTCAGTTACGTGGGGCTGGGGGCGCAGCCCCCGGTGCCGAGCTGGGGGCGGATGCTGGCCGACAGCCAGACGATGATTTCCTTTGCGCCGCATATGGCGCTGTTTCCGGGGCTGGCGATTTTGCTGACGGTGCTGGGGCTGAACCTGATGGGGGACGGGTTGCGGGACCTGCTCGACCCGAGGCTTCGGAGGGCGCGGCAATGAGCCTGTTGGAGATCGAGGGGTTGGGGCTGAGCATCGGGCGGGTGAGGGTGCTGGAGGACGTGTCGCTGTCGGTGGGCGCGGGCGAGATCGTGGGGGTGATCGGCGAGTCGGGGAGCGGCAAGTCGATGACCGCGCTGAGCGTGATGCAGTTGCTGCCGCAGGGGGCAAGCTGCACGGGCCGGATCATGCTGGCGGGGCAGGACGTGCTTGCGATGAAGGAGCGTGCGCTCTGCCGGATCAGGGGCAACGAGGTGGGCATGGTGTTCCAGGAGCCGATGACGGCGCTGAACCCGTTGCAGACCATCGGCGACCAGGTGGCGGAGACGGTGTTGATCCATGAGCGGGTGGGCCGGGCCGAGGCGATGAGCCGGGCGGCGGAGGCGCTGGCGCGGGTGGAGCTGCCGCAGGACCGGTTTCCGCTGGGGCGCTATCCGCACGAGCTGTCGGGTGGGCAGCGGCAGCGGGTGGGGATCGCCATGGCGATTGCGCTGCGCCCGAAGCTGCTGATTGCCGACGAGCCGACCACGGCGCTGGACGTGACCACGCAGGCGGAGGTTCTGCGGCTGTTGAAGCGGCTGGTGCAGGAGGACGGGATGGGGCTGATGCTGATCTCGCACGACCTTGGGGTCGTGGCGGGGATGGCGGACCGGATCGTCATCATGCGGCAGGGCAGGGTGATGGAGGAGGGGCGTTTCGGGGCGTTGAGCCATCCCTATTCGCTGAGGCTCTTGGAGGCGTCGGACCATGTGCCGGAGCGCGAGGGGCAGGCGGGCGAGGCGCCGCTGCTGGAGGTGCGGGACGTGGTGCGGGAGTATGACACGCCGCGGCAGGGATGGTTGGGAAAGCCGGGCGTGTTCCGGGCGGTGGACGGGGTGAGTTTCGACGTGCGGCGGGGGGAGAACCTTGGCCTCGTGGGCGAATCGGGCTGCGGGAAGTCGACGCTGACGCGGGCGATCCTGGGGCTGGAGGAGGTGCAGGGCGGCACGATCCGGCTGGACGGGCAGCCGGTGTTTGTGGGCCATAAACCCAACCGGGATGTGCGGCGGCGGATGCAGGTGGTGTTCCAGGATCCGTATGGCAGTTTCAACCCGCGTCACAAGGTCGGGCGGCTGGTGGCGGAGCCGTTTCATTTGCTGGACGATGCGCCCGGCGGAGAGGCGCGGGCGGCGGCGGTGGCGGAGGCGCTGGAGAGCGTGGGGCTGACGGCGGGGGACGCGGAGAAATATATCCACGAGTTCAGCGGCGGGCAGCGGCAGCGGATCGCCATTGCCCGGGCGCTGATCATCCGGCCGGAGCTGATCATCCTCGACGAGGCGGTGAGCGCGCTGGACGTGCAGGTGCGGGCGCAGATCCTCGACCTTTTGGCGGGGTTGTCGGACCGGCTGGGCCTGACCTACCTGTTCATCAGCCATGACCTGTCGGTGGTGCGGAACGTGACCGACCGGGTGCTGGTGATGCAGGCGGGACGGATCGTCGAGCAGGGCGCGACGGAAGAGGTGTTCACCCGCCCGCGCCACGCCTATACCAGAGAGTTGATCGCGGCGGTGCCGAAACTGCCGAGGTCGGCATAGCCAATCCTTTCCGCCTCCCCTACAACTGGACCGAGAGCCCCGAGCCCGGAGACCGCCTTGCACCTGATCATCGCCTTTTGCCTTTGCCTGACGCTTCTGCCTGCCGCCGCCACGGCCGCGCCGGAGGAGGATGTCGTCGTCGTGACCAAGCAGGACATCATGGCGCTTCTGGCGCAGATCCCCGACATGGCGCCGGTGCGCGAGGACATGCGCGCGCTGGGCTTCCGGGGGGAGAATCTCGAGCTGGCGGTGGCGCAGAACCGGGCCTTCTATACCGATCCGGTGATTGCCGGGCATATCGCCGAGCAGGTGATGATGGCCTATGCCGAGCCCGGCCGGCCGGGGCAGGCGCAGGGGCTGATCTGGCCGCTGATCGACCGGGGGCTGGGGCATCTGCCGACCCGGAAGCTTCGGTATTATTACCAGGTCGAGGAGACGATGATCGACGCGCTGCCGGTGGCGCAGTGCGGGCGGATCATCCGCAACGACCTGTCGGCGGAGGCGCATTCGGACACGATGAGCCGGATGGCGGCGCGGCTGAACGCGCCGGCGCTGAAGGAATATTACGACATCCAGTTGCGCGCCGCGCGGCTGGGGGCGAGCCGGAATGCCGTGCGGCTGTCGCGGGCCCAGTTCGACCGGGTACGCGCGGGGCTCGACCGGGAGATGGACGTGCTGATCGCCGGCACCCCGCGGCCCGAGTCGATCGTCGAGGCGATGCGCGACCTGCGGCGGGCCGACAACCGGCGGGCCTGCGTGATCGGGCGGCTGATGTATGACGCGGTGATGCGGCTGGAGGGGCAGGTTCAGCGCGATGCGCTGATCTTCATGAGCGCCCCGTGAGCACGCCGCTTCGCATCGGCAACCGCGATGCGCGGCGGCTCTGGCTGTGGACGAACGGGTTGTCGGGCACGCCGGTGGGGCCGGTGGACGTGATGGGGATGATCCGGGCGCTGGGTTTCGTGCAGATCGACACGATCCGCAACGTGACAAGGGCGCATCATCACATCCTGTGGAGCCGGAACCAGAATTACCGGGAAAGGATGCTGTGGCCGTTGCTCCGGCAACGGGAGATTTTCGAGCATTTCACGCATGATGCCTCGCTCATCCCGATGGACGTGCTGCCGATGTGGCAGCGCCAGTTCCGGCGGCTGGGCGAGAAGGCGGCGCGGCATGACTGGTACCAGTCGGGGCTGGGACAGGAGCAGATCGCCAGTATCCGCGCGCGGATCGCGGCGGAGGGGGCGCTGTCGACCCATGCGTTCGAGACCAGGGCGGAGAGCCGCGAGATGTGGGCGAGGCCGCCGCACAAGAAGGCGCTCGACCAGATGTGGTATTCGGGGGAGCTCGCGACCTGTCACCGCGAGAATTTCGTGAAGTTCTACGATCTGGGCGAGCGGGTCTTTCCGGCGCATCTGCGCGAGGGGCCGGGGGAGGCGGAGAGTGCGCTGTGGCTGTGCGATGCCGCGCTCGACCGGCTGAGCGTGGGCACGACGGGCGAGGTGCAGCGGTTCTGGGCGGCGATGGAGGCGGGCGAGGCGCAAGGCTGGGCCGAGGCGCGGCGGCCGGTGCCGGTGGAGGTGCAGGGGGCGGACGGCGCGTGGCGGCAGGCCTGGGGCGCGCCGGATGTCGAGGCGCGGCTGGCGGCGGCGCCGGGGGCGACGAGCCGGTTGCGGATCCTGAACCCGTTCGACCCGGCGATCAGGGACCGGGTCAGGCTGGAGCGGCTCTTCGGGTTCGCCTATCGCAACGAGATGTTCGTGCCGAAGGAGAAGCGGCTGTGGGGCTATTACGTCTATCCGCTGCTGGAGGGCGACCGGTTCGTGGGGCGCTGCGAGCTGAAGGCGGACCGGGCGGCGGGCTGGCTGCGGGTGACGGGGTTCTGGCCGGAGCGGGGCGTCAAGTGGGGGCCGTCGCGGGTGGAGAAGCTGGAGGCGGAGCTCGGGCGGTTCGCGCGGTTGGCGGGGATCCGGGATGTTGGCTGGGAGGTTGAGAGGCCGGGGGAGGGGTTGGTGGTGCCTCGGGTTTGAGGTGGGGCTTGTGAGGCGCGAGGTCCCGGGTCAGGCCCGGGACGGGTGAAGTTTACAGGGCCGCGGATCGGCGGGCCGCGGTGCGGCGAACCAACTAGGGTAGTTGCCACTTTATGTCAGCCAAGTGCATCCAACTTTCAAGCATGGCACTTCGATTGCCAAATCGCCGGGCCGTCGGGGCGGCCCGCCGATCCGCGGCGGCGCGCTGTGGCGCGCCTTGATTCCGCGGAAGGGGTCTTACTCGTTGCCCTGCGCTCGCTCCAGATCGGGCGCGTCGGCTTTCGTCAGCGCAAGCGCCTGATCCGTCGAGATCGCCGTGCAGAACTCGCCGTGCAGTGAGGCCACCGACAGGGCGTGCACCGTTTCCGGGTCGTGATCCGTGCCGTCCGGTCCGACCCGGTTGGTGGTCGCGCAGGCCTCCGGCACGAGGTAGGTGTCGTAGCCCATGTTGCCGGCCATCCGGGTCGAGGTCTCGACGCAGAAATTGGTGAAGAAGCCCACCACGACCAGCCTCGTGATGCCGTGCTGGCGCATGCGCAGCTCGATATCGGTGCCGATGAAGGCGGAGTTCACGTCCTTCCTGACGATGATCTCGCTGGCCGAGGGTTCGAACCCCTCGATCATCGCGCCGGTGGGCAGGGAGAGCTTCAGGGGGGAGGCGGCCTCGCGGCTGTCGTGCTGGGTGTAGATCACCGGCAGGCCCGCCGCGCGCCACGCCGCCAGGAGGCGGGCCATCTCGGCCTCGGCGCCGGGGTTGTTGCGGCGGCCGGTGGGTCCGCCCCAATGTTCGAGCACGTTCACGCCCTTCTGCACGTCGATGAGGAGGAGGGCGGTTTCGGGGCCGAACTGGCGGATCATGGGGTTTCCTTTTCATTCCGGGTTGCCAGAGCAGTCGAGCATCCGGCGCGATGGGTTTCTGGTACATCCGCGACAGGGGCGGGGGCAAGAGCGTCAAAGGCGGGGCGGGGGTAATCGGGAGCGAGGAGGTCCCGGCTCGGGGGCCGGGACGGGGGCGCCGGGGTACGGCGCGCTGCCCAACCCCCTTTTCAACCGGTGGGGAAGCCTTTATCGGGTGAACCCCGAAGCCAAGGCGAGACAGACATGGGCGAAAAGACAGCACTCATCACCGGCGTCACCGGGCAGGACGGGGCCTACCTTTCGGAGTTCCTGCTCGACAAGGGCTACGAGGTGCATGGCATCAAGCGGCGCACGTCGCTGTTCAACACCGCCCGGATCGATCACCTGATCGAGGGGGCGCCGGGGCGTGAGGGCCGTTTCGTTCTGCATCACGGGGACATGACGGACAGCTCGTCGCTGACGCATATCCTGCAGAAGGTGAAGCCCGACGAGGTCTATAACCTCGCCGCGCAGAGCCACGTC
>NZ_JAVKFX010000063.1:0-68899 GCF_040223625.1 Roseovarius sp.
AGCGTCTCGATCAGGCAGGCGGTCTGGATCGTCATGTGCAGCGACCCGGCGATCCGCGCCCCTTTGAGCGGCTTGGCCTCGCCGTATTCCTCGCGCAGGGCCATCAGCCCCGGCATCTCCGTCTCGGCGATGTCCAGCTCCCGCCGGCCAAAGCCGGCGAGGTTGATGTCGCGGATTGCGCTGTCTTCGGGTGCAAAGCTTTCCGGCTTGTTCATGTCCCGTGTCCTTTCTATCTGTCCTGTTCCGTCACTCGGCCGCGGCAGAGGCGCCAAACGTGCGCGCCAGCTCGTCGGCCAGATCGGTGCGTTCCCAGCTGAACCTGCCGTCATCGGCCGGCACGCGCCCGAAATGGCCATAGGCCGCGGTGCGGGCATAGATCGGCTTCAGCAGGTCGAGGTGATCGCGAATGCCGCGCGGGGTCAGGCGCACCATCTCCCGCAGCATCGCGGCCAGCTTGGTCTCGTCCACCCGGCCGGTGCCCAGCGTGTCAACATAGACGGCCACCGGTTCCGGCACGCCGATCGCATAGGCGAGCTGGATCTGGCACTTGTCGGCCAGCCCCGCCGCCACGACGTTCTTGGCCATGTAGCGCGAGATATAGGCCGCCGAACGGTCGACCTTCGTCGGGTCCTTGCCCGAGAACGCCCCGCCGCCATGCGGTGCCGCGCCGCCATAGGTGTCGACGATGATCTTGCGGCCCGTCAGACCCGCGTCGCCATCCGGCCCGCCGATCACGAAATTGCCCGTCGGGTTGACGATGATCTTGTCCTGCGACGGCAGGCTCCAGCCCTCTTCCTTGAAGCAGTCGGTGATGTAAGGCTCCACCAGCTTGCGCACGTCATCCTGGCTCAGGCCTTCGGCGTGCTGGGTCGAGACGACGACCGTATCGATCCCCACCGGCTTGCCGTTCTGGTACTTCAGCGTCACCTGGCTCTTGGCATCCGGCCCGAAATTCGGCTGCTTGCCGGATTTCCGGTCCTCGGCCATCGTGCGCAGGATCTTGTGGGCGAACTGAATGGGCGCCGGCATCAGCTCTTCGGTCTCGTTGCAGGCATAGCCGAACATGATGCCCTGGTCGCCGGCACCTTCCTCGCCCTTGTCGCCTTCGTCGACGCCCATGGCGATATCGGCCGATTGCGCGTGCAGGCGGCAGACGATCTCGGCGTCCTTCCACGAAAACCCGTGCTGCTCGTACCCGATATCCTTGATCGCATCCCGCGCGATCTGCTCGACATCCTTCAGCACGCTTTCCGGGCCGCGCACTTCGCCGGCGATGGTCACGTGGTCCGTGGTGGCCAGCGTCTCGCAGGCCACGCGCGATTGCGGATCGGCGGCGAGATAGGCATCGAGCACCGCGTCCGAGATCCGGTCGCAAACCTTGTCAGGGTGCCCTTCAGACACCGACTCGGAGGTGAAAAGCCATGACTTGTCGCTCATAATCGTTCCTTTCTCCACTGTCGTGGGGTTGGGTCGCTTTTGGCAAAAACCGTATTTTTGCGGGGGTCAGGCGATCTTTCGATCGGCCGATGACTTGTCGGGCGTGTAGGACAGGCTGGGTTGCAGCCACGCCTCCACCTCGGCAATCTTCATGCCCTTGCGCTCGGCGTAATCGGCCACCTGGTCGGGGCCGATGCGGCCGATCCCGAAATAGGCCGAGTCCGGGTGGGCGAAATACAGCCCCGACACCGCCGAGGCCGGCCACATCGCGCAGCTTTCGGTCAGCGTGACGCCGGTATGCTCGGGCGCGTTCAGCAGGTCGAACAGCGTGCGCTTCTCGGTGTGGTCCGGGTTCGCCGGATAGCCGGGCGCCGGGCGGATGCCGCGATACTGCTCGGAAATCAGCGCCTCGTTATCCAGCCCCTCGTCCGAGGCATAGCCCCACAGGCTGCGCCGCACGCGGGCATGCAGCGCCTCGGCGAAGGCCTCGGCAATCCGGTCGCCCAGCGCCTGCACCATGATCGAGTCGTAATCGTTGCCCTCGGCCTTCAGCCGGTCGGCAATGTCATGCACCTCCGGCCCGGCGGTGACGGTGAAGGCGCCGACCCAGTCGTCGGTGCCCTCGGGCGCCACGAAATCGGCCAGGCACATCTGCGGGCGGCCGTTCGACTTGCTGCGCTGCTGGCGCAGCTGCGGCATCCGGGCGCTCACGGTCTTGCGGCTCTCGTCGGCCCAGACCACGATATCGTCGCCCTGCGCGTTGGCAGGCCACAGGCCCACAACGCCCCGCGGGCTGAACCAGTCTTCCTTCTCGATCCGGTCGAGCATCTTCTGCGCGTTGTCATACAGCTCGCGCGCCGCGGGCCCCTTGTCGGGATCCTCGAAGATCTTCGGGAACTTGCCCTTCATCTCCCAGGTGTTGAAGAACGGCGTCCAGTCGATGAACTCCCGCAGCTTGGCGATGCCCATGTCGTCGATCACCGTCAGGCCCGGCGTCTGCGGCGCGGGCGGGGTGTAATCCTCCCATCCGCCGTCGAACTTCTCCTTCCGCGCCTCGGCCAGCGGGGCGGTCGGGCGGTCGCCCTGCCCCTTCATGCCGTCGCGCAGCTTCTCCTGCTCCTCGACGACGCCGGCCAGATACTCGGGCCGCGCCGTCTTGGACAGCAGGCGCGACACCACGCCCACGGCCTTCGACGCATCGTCGACATGGATCACCCCGTGCTCATATTCCGGCGCGATCTTCAGCGCGGTGTGCTTCTTCGAGGTGGTCGCGCCGCCAATGAGCAGCGGCAGGTCCAGCCCCTGCCGCTTCATCTCGGCGGCCACGTCGACCATCCGGTCAAGCGACGGCGTGATCAGCCCGGAAAGCCCGATGATATCGGCCTTCTCCTTCTTGGCCGCCTCGAGGATATCCTCGGCCGGCACCATCACGCCAAGGTCGACCACGTCGTAATTGTTGCACTGCAACACGACGCCCACGATGTTCTTGCCGATATCGTGCACGTCGCCCTTCACCGTGGCCATGATGACCTTGCCCTTGGCCGAGGTATCGCCCGACTTGCGCTTCTCCTCTTCCATGAAGGGCAGAAGATGCGCCACCGCGGCCTTCATCACCCGGGCCGATTTCACCACCTGCGGCAGGAACATCTTGCCGTCGCCGAAGAGGTCGCCGACCACGTTCATCCCGTCCATCAGCGGCCCCTCGATCACGTCGAGCGGCTTCTCGGCGCGCTGCCGGCATTCCTCGGTGTCGTCGATCACGTAATCGGTGATGCCATGCACCAGCGCGTGCTCAAGCCGTTTCTCGACCTCCTGCTCGCGCCATTTCGGGTCTTCCTTCTTCGACGCCTCGCCCGAGCCCTTGTACTTGTCGGCAATCTCGAGCAGGCGCTCGGTCGCGTCGTCGCGCCGGTTCAGCAGCACATCCTCGACCCGCTCGCGCAGCTCCTCGGGAATGTCGTCATAGACGGTGATCTGCCCGGCATTGACGATCCCCATGTTCATGCCCAGCGGGATCGCGTGGTACAGGAACGCCGAATGCATCGCCTCGCGCACGGCATTGTTGCCGCGGAAGCTGAACGACACGTTCGACAGCCCGCCCGAGACATGGCAATGCGGCATCGCCTCCTTGATCATCCGGGTCGCCTCGAAAAAGGCGTTGGCGTAGTCGTTGTGCTCCTCGATCCCCGTCGCCACGGCAAAGATGTTGGGATCGAAGATGATATCCCACGGCTCGAACCCCGCCTTTTCCACCAGCAGGTCATGCGACCGCTTGCAGATCTCGAACTTGTGCTGCGCCGTCTCGGCCTGCCCGTTCTCGTCGAAGGCCATCACCACCACGGCGGCGCCATAGCGGCGCACGGTGCGGGCCTGTTCGAGGAACGCGTCCTCGCCCTCCTTGAGCGAGATGGAGTTGACCACGGCCCGCCCCTGCACGCATTTCAGCCCGGCCTCGATCACCTCGAATTTGGAACTGTCGATCATCACCGGCACGCGGCTGATATCGGGCTCCGAGGCGATCAGGTTCAGGAAGGTCTTCATTGCCTCTTCCGAGTCGAGCAGCCCCTCGTCCATGTTCACGTCGATGATCTGCGCACCGTTCTCGACCTGCTGGCGCGCCACGTCGAGCGCGGTGGCATAATCGCCGTCCATGATCAGGTTCTTGAACTTGGCCGAGCCCGTCACATTGGTCCGCTCGCCGATATTGATGAAGCTGGAAACGCCTGTACTCATGCCGCGCCCTCCTTGGTGGCCGCGCCCTGTGCCTCGAACATCTCCAGCCCGCTCAGGCGCATCCGGCGCACCTTCTGCGGTATCTTGCGCGGGCTCTTGCCCTCGACCGCCTGCGCGATGGCGCGGATATGCTCTGGCGTGGTGCCACAGCAGCCGCCGACGATATTGACCAGCCCCGACCGGGCCCACTCTTCCAGGTGCTCGGCGGTCTCCTCCGGCGTCTCGTCATAGCCGCCCATCTCGTTGGGCAGGCCGGCGTTGGGATAGGCACTGACCCGCGTGTCGGCCACCTCCGACAGCGTCCGCACGTGCTGGCGCATCTCGCCCGCGCCCAGCGCACAGTTGAGCCCGATGGAAAACGGCCGCGCATGGCTCATCGAGACCCAGAACGCCTCGGGCGTCTGGCCGGTCAGCGTCCGGCCAGACCGGTCGGTGATCGTGCCGGAAATCATCAGCGGCGGAATGGTCAGCCCCTCGTCCGACAGGCTGTCGATGGCAAAAAGCGCGGCCTTGGCGTTGAGCGTGTCGAAGATCGTCTCGATCAGCAGCAGGTCGGCGCCCGCCTCGATCAGCGCCCGCGCCGCCTCGCCATACGCCCTGGCCAGATCATCGAACGTCACACCACGAAAACCGGGGTCGTTCACGTCCGGCGAAATGCTGGCGGTCTGGTTGGTCGGCCCGATGGCCCCCGCCACCCAGCGGGGTTTCTCGGGCGTCGCCACCGCGTCCGCCGCCTCGCGCGCCAGCTTCACCGACTCGACATTCATCTCGACCACCAGGTCGGTCATGTCGTAATCCGCCTGGCTGATCGCGTTGGCCCCGAAGGTGTTGGTGCCAAGGATATCGGCGCCGGTTTCCAGGAATTCCTCGTGGATCTTGCGGATCATGTCCGGCTGCGTCAGCGTCAGCAGCTCGTTGTTGCCGCCCACGTCGCTGGGATGATCCTTGAACCGCTCCCCGCGATAGGTCGCCTCGTCGGGTTTTCCCTGCTGGATCATCGTGCCCATGGCCCCGTCCAGCACAAGGATACGGTCCTCGATCGCGGCTCTTATGTCGTTGGTGTTGGTCATGCGTCCTTCAATCCTTCAAGCGGCGTCTTCCGCAGGTATATCTGGTGTCAGCCCCAATGTCCTGCAAACGGCCAGGGTCACCTTGGGCTGGTTCAGCGTGTAGAAGTGGAACTCCCTCACGCCTTCGTCGATCAGGCGGCGGCATTGCTCGGCGGCCACGCCGGTGGCCACCATGGCGCGGGTCTCGGGCGCATCGTCCAGCCCGTCGAACATCTGGCCCAGCCAGTCGGGGATCGACGCGCCGCACCCTTCCGAGAACCGCTTCAGCCCGGCAAAGTTCGACACCGGCATGATCCCCGGCACGATCGGCGCCTCGATACCGGCCGCCCGGGCGCGGTCGATGAACCGCAGCACCGTGTCGGTATCGAAGGCATATTGCGTGATCGCCCGTGCCGCGCCGTTGTCGATCTTGCGCTTGAGATGGTCAAGGTCGCCCTTCGCATCACGCGCCTCCGGATGCACCTCCGGATAGGCCGCGACGGAAATGTCGAAATCCCCCACCCGGCGCAGCGCCCCGACCAGCTCGGCGGCATCGCGATAGCCGTCCTCGGGCACCGTCTCGCCATCCGGCAGGTCCCCGCGCAGGGCGACGATCTTGCGGATACCGCTCTCCCAGAACCCCTCGGCCTGCCGGTCGATCTCGGCCCGGCTGGCGCCGACGCAGGTGAAATGATGCGCAACGGGAAGGCCCGTCCGGTTCGCCACCATCTCGACCATGCGCGCGGTGCGGTCGCGGGTCGTGCCACCAGCACCGTATGTGACCGAGAAATACTTCGGATCGGCCGCGCTCAGCTGCGTCACGGTATCCCGAAGGCGGGCCACGCCGGCCTCGGTCTTCGGGGGGAAAAGTTCGAAGGATATCGACAGATCGTCGGACATTCCTGTCATGTGCGGGGTCTCCATCTCGGGGACCGGGAAGGAAGAAATCGGGGGGCGGCGGGGGTGCCATTACACCCCCGCCCCGTCAGGTCAGGTCAGTGCCGCACCGGCTTGCGGAACTGCTGGATGCCCCAGGCGAGATGCCCGTCATCCGCAGCCTTGACCCAGTTCTGCAGACCCGTCGCCATCTTGTCGAGATACTCGGCCGAACAGCCTTTCTCGCGAAGCTGGTCGTAATGGGCCAGAAGCTCCTCGCGGACCCGATCGTAATGCGCCCGCAGGTCGGCGACCGCCTCTTCCTGCTTGACCGTCTCGAAGCCCAGCTTCTCGGCCGTCTCGCGATAGAAGGCGGGCGAGCCGAGGCTGTTGAGCTGAAGCCGGTCATAGACGGGCTGCAACACGCCCTCGGGCACGTCGTCGGCCTGCATCGGGTCGGTGAAGATCAGGTGCCCGCCGGGCTTGAGCACGCGGAACGCCTCGGCCAGGACCTGGTCGCGCTGGTCCGAATGCAGGAACGCATCCTGGCTCCAGACCACGTCGACACTGTCATCGGCCTCGGGCACATCCTCGAACACGCCGTGGCGGATGCCGATCTTGCCGGCCAGCCGCGCCGCCCGGACCTTGCCGAGATTGTACTCGTTCTGCGTCTCGGAAATGTTCAGGCAGACGGCCTCGCACCCGGTCTTCTTCACCAGTTGCCGCATCGCCCCGCCATAGCCGGCCCCGAGGTCCAGCACCCGCGAGCCCGATTTCAGCTCCGGCAGCGCCTCGATCATCGCGTCGATCGACAGGTCGCTCGCCTCGCGGATGTTCTTGGTCGTCTCGTACCGCCCGATATGCAGGTCCTCGCCACCCCAGATGGTGGAATAGAACGTGTCGGCATCGTCGCTGTCGTAATAGGTCTCGGTGATATCGCGGATATCGGCCTCCCCATCGGCCCCGTTGCCGCCCCAACGCGCCACGTGCTCGGCCGATTTCTCAGCGACGTGGATGAAGAAATCGGGCTCCTCCTCGGCATAGGTCTCCTGGAAATCGCCATAGGTGCGCACCCGCTCGAACCCGGCTTCCCGGAACAGGCGGCGCATGTAATCCTTGCGGATCGGGCACAGGTTCAGCGTGTAGGACGCCCCGTCGGGGAAGTCGTAACGCATCCGGCACAGCCCCTCGTCGATATGCTCGGGCTCGGCGCTGACGTCGTCGCCGCAGTAATAGTACTTGTGCTTGCTCGAGAACCCGTGGTCGAGCATGTGGTCGTAATTCCGCTGGTCGAGGATCAGCACCCCGTCATGCTTCAGCGCCGCATAGAACTCGGCCAGCGCGCGGCGCCGGTCCTGTTCCTTGTGCAGGTGGGTGAAGGAATTCCCGAGGCAGATGATCGCGTCGTACTTGCCGTGAATGTCCCGGTTCAGCCAGCGCCAGTCGGCCTGCGAGGTCTTCAGGATCAGGCCCCGGCTCTGGCCGTTCTCGAAGGCCTTGGCGACCATCGCCGCATTGCCGTCCGAGGCGGTCACGTCGAACCCGGCCTCGGTCAGACGGACCGAGTGGAAGCCGGTCCCGCACGCCACGTCCAGCACCCGCTCCTTGCCGCGGGCCTTGAGGATGTCGATGAAGAACTGGCCCTCGCTCTGCGCGCGGCCGTCCCAGTCGATCAGCTCGTCCCACTTGTCGACGAACGGGGTGACGTATTCCTTCCGATAGTGCCCGGTCTCACGATCCGCCAGCGGGTCCTTGCTGTAGGCCTGTTGGGTCATGGTCAGTTCGGCATTTTCGGCGAGGTCGCTGGTCATGTGTTTCTCTCCGCTATCTGGACGGCGCGCGCCCCGAGGCGGGCGCTCGTGAGCCTCCCGCGATCCGCAATGCGGAACACGGAAGCGTCGCCATCAGTGTCGTTGTTTTCGCCCCGCACCTCTGGTCGGATGCAAGGCTTTTCAGCCCGCGCGGCCGGCGTCACACGCCTTGCCGCCGAGGGTCGGGATGCTTTCCTTGTCGAAGCATTTCAGGTCCCGACTCGATGTGCCTAGAGTTATCACCGGCAAGGTACGACTATTCAAGGTTTGTATGCGACTTTTTCATGAAGTTTGGTACTTTGGCGCACAAACCATTCTTCTTGCCCAATAATCCATCTGCGCAAATTGACAGCAGATACCGATCAACACACCTCAAGGTTGTGACTCTATCCTATATCACAACCTCTATATGCAAATCACCAAGCTAAATATCACCCCGACCTGACGCTGCGGCAGCCGACCGGCACCGCTTCCCGGCCATCGGCCACCGCTACCCCGCCCGTCAGCGCTTCGCGGGCTCCTCGGCCTCCAGCTTGCGGAACCGGCCCACCACCGTCTCCCGCGCCACGCCGATATGATAGTCCAGCGCCGCGCGCGCCTCGTCCTCGTCGCCCGACAGAAGCGCATCGATGATCAGGTAATGGTTCCGCGCCACCAGCCCCGGCTCGTCGAACACCGTCTCGATCATCGCCGTACAAGCCTGGATTTCCGAGGCCAGCTTGTCGAACGCCGCAAGGAACCGCTTGTTGCCGCTGCTCTCCACGATCAGCCGGTGAAACTGCAGGTCGACCCCGATCTGCAGGATCAGCTGGTTCTCCTCGGACATGCCCACCATGTCCTCGATCTGGGCCCGAAGCCGGTCG
This sequence comes from Roseovarius sp., assembly GCF_040223625.1. Taxonomy (GTDB): domain Bacteria; phylum Pseudomonadota; class Alphaproteobacteria; order Rhodobacterales; family Rhodobacteraceae; genus Roseovarius. The sequence continues at coordinate 8,770 of NZ_JAVKFX010000063.1, forward strand.
ATGATGCCGGCCACCTTCCCCTCGCGCACCACGCGCGCCGCGGCCTCGCGTTCGATGCACAGCCGCAGCTCGTAAAGCGAATCGATATCCTCGGCGTCGATCGTCCGGACAAAGAACCCCCGGTTCGCATGCGACACCAGAAGCCCCGTGCTTTCCAGCAGCCGCGCCGCCTCGCGCACCGGGGCGCGGCTGACACCGACCTCCTTGGCGATGACCGATTCCGCCACCCTGTCCCCCGGCTTGAGCTTGCCCGACACGATCGCATCGGTCAGCATTCTCGCGATCTGCTGCGACAGCGCATCGCGCGCAAGCGGCTGGAAGAGGCGTTCGGACCTGGATGTCATGGCCTCAAACTAGCCGCCGGATTGTCGGTTGTCGACAATTTAGCTTGACTCGACGCAGGCCAGCCGATGAAGTTGCCCCATGGTGGCCGGCCGGGGGAACCCTGTCCGGCCACGTGACAACCTGCGCCGCAGACCGGACAAAACCGGCAGGGCGCGCAAGGACGAACGAAGCGGGGCCGGCGCACACCATCGGCGCCTGGCACTGGCCGGACGAACCGGCACCCGCGAAACCAACTCAGGGAGCCACAGATGAAGAAACTACTCACAGCCTCGATCCTGGGCCTCGGGCTGGCCATGCCCGCCGCCGCACAGGATTCGGGCGGCCGTCTCGACATCGTCGTACAGCCCGAGCCGCCCAGCCTGATGCTGGGCCTCGTCCAGAACGGCCCGACCCAGCTTGTCGCGGGCGACATCTACGAAAGCCTGCTGCGCTACAACACCGATCTCGAGCCGCAGCCGTCGCTCGCCAAGTCGTGGGAAGCCTCGGACGACGGGCTCACCTACACGTTCAAGCTGCATGACGGCGTGACATGGCATGACGGCGAGCCCTTCACCGCAGAAGACGTGGTCTTCTCCGTCGACACTTTCCTGCGCGAAACCCATGCCCGCCTGCGCGTGAGCCTCGAACATGTCGAGTCGGTCACCGCGCCCGACGACACCACCGTCGTCTTCAAGCTGAAGAACCCGTTCGGGCCCTTCATGGGCGTCTTCGAGGTCGGCACCATGCCGATCGTGCCCAAGCACATCTACGAAGGCACCGATTTCGCGAACAACCCGGCCAACAACACGCCCATCGGCACCGGCCCCTTCAAGTTCGAGGAATGGGAAAAGGGCAGCTACATCCACCTGGTGAAGAACGAGGATTACTACCTCGACGGCCAGCCCTACCTGGATGAAGTCTACTACCGCGTCATTCCCGACGCCGCCTCGCGCGCCGTGGCCTTCGAGAACGGCGAGGTCGATGTCCTCCCCGGCGGCTCGATCGAGAACTGGGACGTCAAGCGCCTGACCGAGATGGAGGGCGTCTGCTCGACCGGCAAGGGCTGGGAATACTTCGCCCCCCACGCCATGGCCTGGATGAACAACCGCGAGGGCCCGACCTCTGACAAGCTGTTCCGCAAGGCGGTCATGTACGCGATGGACCGGAACTTCGTGAAGGACGTGATCTGGAACGGCTTCGGCACCGTCGCCACCAGCCCCGTGTCGTCCAAGACCAACTTCTACACCGACGACACGATCATGTACGACCACAACCCCGAGAAGGCGAAAGAGCTGCTCGAGGAAATGGGCTATGACGGCGAAACCGTCCGCATCCTGCCCCTGCCCTACGGCGAAACCTGGCAGCGCTGGGCCGAGGCGATGAAGCAGAACCTCGAAGAGGTCGGCATCAATGTCGAGATGGTCGCCACCGACGTGGCCGGCTGGAACCAGAAACAGGCCGAGTGGGACTTCGACATCGCCTTCACCTACCTCTACCAGTACGGTGATCCGGCGCTCGGCGTGGCCCGCAGCTACCTGTCCTCGAACATCGCCAAGGGCAGCCCGTGGAACAACGTCGCCGGCTACGAGAACCCGGAAATCGACGAGATGTTCGCCGAGGCCGCCGTCGCCCCCAGCGCCGAAGAGCGTCAGGAGATCTACACCGAGATCCAGAAACAGCTCGTCGACGACGTGCCCGTGGCCTGGCTGCTCGAGATCGAGTTCCCGACGATCTACCGCTGCGAGGTGCAGGATCTCGTGACCACCGCGATCGGCGTCAATGACGGCCTGCGCGACGCGTGGATCGAGCAATAACTCCGAAAAGATCGCGGCCGGCCCCACCTCTCGCGGGCCGGCCGCTTTCGGCGACCGACGTCCTCAACAAACCGGGTAGCCTGATCTCATGACACTTGCCGCCGCCATCCTCGGGCGCCTTGCCAAGGCGGCGATCACGCTCCTGCTGATCGTCATCCTGAACTTCTTCCTGATCCACGCCGCCCCCGGCGACCCGGCCATGGTGATGGCGGGCGAGGCGGGCGCCGCCGACGAACAGTTCATCCAGCAGCTTCGCGAACAGTTCGGCCTCGATCAGCCCCTCTACGTCCAGTTCTGGAACTACGTCTCTGGCGTCCTCCAGCTCGACCTCGGCTATTCCTACCGCCAGCAGATGCCGGTCCTCGACCTGATCCTCGACCGCCTGCCCGCGACCCTGCTGCTCACGCTGACCGCCTTCTTCATGTCGCTCCTTCTCGGCATCGCCTTCGGCCTCGCCGCCGCCGCGCGCCAGGGCCGGATGGGCGACACCGCCATCACCTCGATGGCACTTCTCTTCTACGCCACGCCGCTCTTCTGGGTGGCGCTGATGGCGGTGGTGCTCTTCTCGGTCAAGCTCGGCTGGTTCCCCGCCTTCGGCTACGAGACCGTGGGCGCCGGCTATACCGGCCTCGACCTGGTGCTCGACCGGCTCAAGCACCTGTTCCTGCCCGCCCTCACGCTGGGCCTCTTCTTCATGGCCGTCTACCTGCGCATGACCCGCTCCTCGGTGCTCGAGGTCAGCCAGATGGATTTCGTCAAGACCGCCCGCGCCAAGGGCCTCGGCGAAGGCACGATCCGCCGCCGCCACATCCTGCGCAACGCGCTGCTGCCGGTGGTCACGCTCGCCGGCCTTCAGGCCGGCCAGCTTGTCGGCGGCGCCGTCCTGACCGAGACGGTCTTCGCCTGGCCCGGCATCGGCCGGCTCATGTTCGAAAGCCTCACCGCCCGCGACTACAACACCCTTCTCGGCGTGTTCCTCGTCTCGGCGGCCATGGTCATCGCCTTCAACATCATCACCGATATCGTCTATCGGCTGATCGACCCGCGGATATGAGGAGCCAGCCATGATCGACTTCCTCAAACGCTTCTCCCGCAACCGCGGCGCGCTCTTCGGGATGATCATCCTGATCGTGGTGATCCTGCTCGCCATCTTCGCGCCGCTGATCTACCCCGACAGTCCGTGGAAGATGGTCCAGCGCCCCTTCCTGCCGCCCTTCTCCACCGACGGCCTGCCGCTCGGCACCGACACGCTGGGCCGCGACGTGGCCGCCGGGCTGGTCCACGGCGCCCGCGTCTCGCTCATCGTCGGGCTGGTCTCGACCCTCGTGGCCCTGCTGATCGGCGTGCCGCTCGGCGCCTTCGCGGGCTTCTATGGCGGGCTGGTGGATGACGGCGCCATGCGCTTTACCGAGTTCTTCCAGACCATCCCCAACTTCGCGCTCGCCATCGTGCTCGTCGCGATCATGGAACCGACGCTCCCCACCATCACGCTCGCCATCGCCATCGTCAGCTGGCCCCCCGTTGCCCGCCTCGTGCGGGCCGAGGTGCTGAGTTTGCGAAAACGCGAATTCGTCGATGCCGCGCGTCTGGCGGGCCTGTCGAACATCCGCATCCTCTTCGGCCACGTCCTGCCCAACGCCATGTCGCCGATCATCGTCATGGCCTCCCTCATGGTCGCCACCGCCATCCTGCTGGAAAGCTCGCTCTCCTTCCTCGGCCTCGGTGACCCGAACATCATGAGCTGGGGCTACATGATCGGCGCCGCCCGCACCGTGATCCGCACCGCATGGTGGCTCAGCTTCATCCCCGGCGTCGCCATCCTGCTGACGGTGCTGTCGCTCAACCTCATCGGCGAGGGGCTCAACGACGCCCTGAACCCCCGGCTGGCACGGAAGGGGCGCTGATCATGACCACCCCCGTTCTCGCCATCCGCGACCTTGCGATCTCGCTCCCCCGGGGCGCCGACCGTGAATTCGCCGTCCAGAACATCGACTTCGACCTGAACTCCGGCGAAATCCTCTGCGTCGTGGGCGAATCCGGCTCGGGCAAGTCGATGACCGCCAACGCGCTCATGGGCCTCCTGCCCGACCAGGTCGAGGTCGCCAAGGGCTCCGCCGAGTTCGAGGGCCGCGACCTGCTCGCCCTCCCCGACAACGAGCGCCGCAAGCTGCGCGGCGCCCGCATCGGCATGATCTTCCAGGAGCCGATGACGGCCCTCAACCCGCTCATGCGCATCGGCGACCAGATCGCCGAGGTGTTCGAGGCCCACAACCTCCACACCACCTCCGAACGCCGCCAAAAGGCGCTGGCGCTGATCCGCGAGGTCGGCCTCCCCGACCCCGAGAAGATCATCCGCGCCTACCCGTTCCAGCTCTCAGGCGGCCAGCGCCAGCGCGCCATGATCGCCATGGCCCTCGCCCTCGACCCCGCGATCCTCATCGCCGACGAGCCCACCACCGCGCTCGACGTCACCACGCAGGCCCAGATCCTCGACCTGATCAAGTCGATCCAGTCGAAACACGGCATGGCGGTGATGTTCATCACCCACGATTTCGGCGTCGTCGCGGAAATCGCCGACCGGGTGATCGTCATGCGCTACGGCGAGATCGTCGAACAGGGCGCGGCCAGCGAGGTGCTGGAAAACCCGCAGCACAGCTACACGAAGGCCCTGCTCGAGGCGATCCCGTCGGACCACGTGCCCGAACCCACGCCCATCACCGAGCAACCGGTGCTCGAGGTCCGCAACCTCCGCAAGACCTTCGTCACCTCCGGCGGCCTCTTCAAACCCAAGCGCAGCGTGACGGCGATCGACGACATCTCCTTCACCATCGCCAAGGGCGAGGTGCTGGGCATCGTCGGCGAATCCGGCTCGGGCAAATCCACCGTCGGCCGCGCCATCGTCCGGCTGGTCGAGGCCGACAGCGGCGAGATCATCCTCGACGGCAAGGACATGAACTCGCTCACGACCGAGGAACTCCGATCCGCCCGCCGCCGCGTCCAGATGATCTTCCAGGATCCCTACGCCTCGCTCAACCCGCGCAAGAAGATCCTGCACGCCCTCTCCGAAGGGCCCATCGTGCAGGGCGTGGCGAAGGAAAAGGCCCACGCCCGCGCCCGCGAATTGCTGGAGATCGTCGAGCTCGACGCCGGCGCCGCCGACCGCTACCCGCACGAGTTTTCCGGCGGCCAGCGCCAACGCATCGGCATCGCCCGCGCGCTGGCCATGGACCCCGACCTGATCATCGCCGACGAGGCGGTCTCCGCCCTCGACGTCTCGATCCAGGCGCAGGTGCTCGAACTGCTGCGCGACCTGCAGACCCGCCTGCACCTGTCGCTGATGTTCATCACCCACGACATGCGCGTCGCGGCCCAGCTCTGCGACCGGGTGGCGGTGATGCAGAAGGGCCAGCTGGTCGAGATCGGCCCGGTCGCCGAGGTCTTCCTGCGCCCGCAGAAGGACTACACCCGCACCCTCCTCGCCGCCGTGCCGGGGACAGACTGGCAGATCGGCAACGCGAAGACGGGCTAAGGCCCGCCCCGCCGGTGCGGAGCCGCGCATCGACGGGCCGTGGTACGGCGAACCGACGGTCGTAGCTGCCACTTTATCCCTGCCAAGCACATCCAACCCACGAGCGTGGCACTCCATTTGCCAAATCGCCGTGCCGTCGGTACGGCCCGGCGATGCGCGGCGGGCTAAAGCCCTTGGTTCCGCGCAGGCGCTTGCCGGATATGTCCGTAGTAGGCCCGGTAAAGCCCCCGACTCTACCCCGCCCGCAACACCGCCACCTGCTGCTCCACATACTGCCCCATCAGCGCCTCCGCCGAGGCGCCGAACATCCGGATCCGCCCGGTGTGCAGCAACAAAAGCAAGCCCGTGGCATGGGCGAAGATATTCACCATCGACAGCCCCGCCGCCTCCTCCCCCGCGCCCATATCCCGCGCCGCCGCCGCCAGCGGCCGCAACGCCCCCTCCAGCGCCGCGTTCAGCTCGCGGTCGGTGTCTCGGTCCAGCCCGGCGGGCTTCATGCCCCCGCGAAACAGGTAGAACCCCAGGTCCAGCTCGCTCGGGTTCGCCGCGTAATACCCGAAGAACCCCATCCCAGCCGCGCGAAACCGCGCCTCCGCCGTGTCGGCCCCGTCCACCGCCGCTGCAACGCTCTCGCCCAATGAGTGCAAGGATGTGCGCAACAACTCTGCATAAATCGCTTCTTTCGACGCAAAATGGAAATACAGCGCCGCCGGCGTATACCCCGCCTTGGTCGCAATCGCCCGCAGGCTCGCCTTCTCCAGCCCGTCCTCGGCAAATGCCTCCCGCGCCGCGTCGAGGATGATCTGCCGCTTGCTCTCCGCCAGCCGCCTCTGCCGCGCCGCCTTCCGATCCTCCACCGGGCACCCTCCAATTCGAACACTTGACGCAAAATCTAACAGTGTTTAATTTTCGCCGCAACCCACGGGAGGACCACCACATGCTCATGACCGCCGAAGCCTACCGCGACTCCCTTCGCGCCTATTCTCCCCGCGTCTTCATCGACGGTGACCGCATCGACAGCGTCGCCGACGAACCCCGCCTCGCCCCCGGCATCAACGGCGTCGGCATCACCTACGATTTCGCCCACCGGCCCGAGTCCGAACGCCTGCTCACCGCCACCCAGTCGACCAGCGGCAAAACCGTCAACCGCATGCTCCACATCAACGAGAGTAGCGACGACCTCCTGCAAAAGCTCGAAGCCGTCCGACTTGTCTGCAAGGTCTCCGGCTGCGCCCAGCGCTACCTCAGCCACGACGCGCTGAACGGCATCTACCAGGCCACCCACCGCACCGATGCCACCCACGGCACCGACTATGCACAACGCTTCATGGCCTACCTGCATGACGTGCAGGACCGCGACCTCACCCTCGGCGTCGCCATGACCGACGCCAAGGGCGACCGCTCCAAACGCCCCGGCCAACAGGCGAACCCCGATGTCTATGTCCACATCAAGGAACGCCGCCCCGACGGCATCGTCATCCGCGGCACCAAGGCCATCGTCACCGGCGCGCCCTACATGCACGAATTCCTCGTCATGCCCTGCCGCACCCACACGGCGGACGACGCCGATTATGCCGTCTGCTGCGCCGTCCCCGTCGATGCCGAGGGCGTGACCATCGTCGCCAAACCCGCCGGCCGCCCGGGCGAGGCCGCGGCCAAGTTCTCCGCCCGCTACGGCCAGTCCACCGGCGTGGTGATCTTCGACGACGTCTTCGTCCCACATGACCGCGTTTTCCTTGCCGGCGAGACGACCGAGGGCGGCTTCCTCACCACCTCCTACGCCACCCACCACCGCCATTCCTGCATCGGCGCGCGGGCAGGCTTCGGCGACCTGCTGATCGGCGCCGGCGCCATGATGGTTGACGCCAACGGCCTCGATGTCGACCGCCACGCCCATATCCGCGACGCGATGGTCGACCTCATCACCATCACCGAAAGCTTCTACGCCTGCGGCGTCGCGGCCTGCGTTTATTGCGAGGCTGACCCCGCCGGCTCGGTCATGCCCGACGCCGTCTTCTCCAACATCGGCAAGCTGCTGCTCGCCACCAAGATCTACGACATGCACCGCGTCGCCCACTACGTCTCCGGCGGCCTGATCGTCGCCCTGCCGGGGCCGGATGAGGATCACAACCCCGAAACCCGCGCCGACCTCACCGCCGTCCTCGGCGGCCGCCCCGACATCCCGGCGGAACGGCGCATGGAAATCTCCCGCATGATCGAAGACCTCACCGTCTCCAATCAAGGCAACTGGTACTCCGTCATCTCGCTGCACGGCGGCGGCTCGCCCGAGGCCATGAAGCGCGAGATCTGGCGCAACTACCCCGTCGCCGAACGGCAGGAGCTGGTCTCCGACCTGATGGACCGCGGCGTTCTGGCCGAGGGCCGCAAGGTCTCCCGCCAGCCCGGCCGCTGCTGCGCCACCGGCTGCCAGCCGCCCGAGAAAATCTCCACCGAAGCCGCGGAATAACCCCCATGCCCGATACCTTCACAACCCACGAGGTCCGCAACCAGGCCCGCCCCGCCACCGGATTCAACGCCTTCACCGGCGACGCCGTCCTGCGCGAGGCCATCGCCCGCGAGGCGCCGTGGGCCGCCGACAAATGCGCCGCCCTCGGCGCCATGGCGGGCGACGAGCATGTGCAGGAACTGGCCCACCTCGCCAATCGCCATTCGCCCGAGCTGAAAACCCACGACCGCTTCGGCAACCGCATCGACTGGGTCGAGTTCCACCAAAGCTGGCACGACCTCATGGCGCTCGCCTGGAAGCACGAGGTGCCCAACCTCACATGGCGCACCAACCAGAAGAACGGCCACTACGCCCGCGCCGTCCTCTCCTACGTCTGGAACCAGGTCGAACAGGGCACCGGCTGCCCCACCGGCATGGCCTATGCCGCCTATGCCGGGTTCGAGGCCGAACCGGCCCTCGGCATCTGGGCGGAAAAGGTCAAGGGCACCGAGTACGAGTTCAGCCGCCGCGAAGTGGCCGACAAACCCTCCGTCGTCATCGGCTACGGCATGACCGAGAAACAGGGCGGCTCCGACCTGCGCGAAACCCAGACCACGGCCCGCTTCCTCCATACCGAAGACTACCACGGCAAACCCGCCCACTGGTACGAACTCACCGGCCACAAGTGGTTCTGCTCCGTCCCCCAATCCGACGGCTTCTTCACGCTGGCCAAGGTCGATGGCGGCGTGACCTGCTTCTTCCTGCCACGCACCCTGCCCGACGGAAGCTACAACCGCTTCAACATCCAGCGGCTCAAGGACAAGGCCGGCAACCGCTCCAACGCCTCCTCCGAAGTCGAATACAACGGCACCCTCGCCATCCGCGTGGGCGAGGAGGGCAAGGGCATCCGCGAGATCCTCTCCCACTCCCACCTCACCCGGCTCGACTTCGCCATAGGCTCGGCGGGGCTCATGCGCCAGATGCTGACGCTCGCCATGACCCACACCTCCACCCGCACCGCCTTCGGCACCTCCATCGCCGACCGGCCGATGATGACCAGCGTGCTGGCCGACATGGCGGTCGAGGTCGAGACCTGCACCCTCATGGCGCTCCGCGTCGCCAAGGCCACCGACCGGCTGGAGGACGACGCGCATGACCGCCTCCTCGCCCGGCTCGCCACGCCCGCGGCCAAGTATTTCAACTGCTCCCGCGTGCCCGCCATCGCCAACGAGGCGCTGCAATGCCACGGCGGCAACGGCTTCATCGAGGAAAACCCGATGGCCCGCCTCTACCGCGAGGCGCCGCTTAACTCGATCTGGGAAGGCACCGCCAACATGATGTGCATGGACGTCCGCCGCGCCATGCTGAAAGACTCCGCCACCCTCGACGCCCTGCATGACGAGGTTTCCCCGCTCAAGGGCAGCGATGACCGCTTCGACGCCATGATCCGCCACACCGACAGCCTGATCGACGCGGCCCGCGAAGACGAGTTCTACGCCCGCCCCATGACCGAGGCCGTGGCCCGCCTCCTGCAGGGCGCCGAGCTTCTCCGCGCCAGCACGCAGGAGGTCGCGGATACTTTCCTCGCCACCCGCACCCCCGGCACGCCGGGCACATGGGGCGCGCATTTCGGCACCCTCGCCCGGCCGGTGACGCAGGCCACCGCGAGAACCATCATGGACAGGGCCATGGTCACCACCTGACCCTCAGCCCAGCACCAGCCCGTAAAGCAACACCCAGCCCGTCAGGATCGCGGTCGCGACGAGGAAATACACCCCGTTCCAGCGCAGCCCCACATGGGTCGCGCTGACCCCGCCGAACGAGCCGATCAGCAGCGTGGTCGCGGTGAAGGGCGAGGTCGCCCCGCTCATCGCCCAGCCCGCGGTGATCGCCGCCACCATCGCACTCGGCGCGATCCCCAGCGCCTCGGGGCTGGGAAACAGCGGCGAGATCAGCGTCACCGCCAAAATCGGGTTCATGCCCACCTGCCCCAGCGCCGGCACGATCCAGACAAGGATCGCCAGCACCGCCCATGTCGGCAGGGCCTCCGGCGCGAACCCCAGCGAGACCAGCAGCGGCTGCAGCACCGGCGCGCCCACCGTGCCGATATACCCCGCCATCATCAGCAGCACGATCTCGCCCCGGTAGCCCGGCAGCTCGCCCGTCACATACCCCCGCGCCCGCCCGCGCAGGCTGCCCTCCCGGCCCAGCCCGATCCGCTGGATCACCGCCCAGACCGCGGCGATCGCCGGCACCACCACCATCACCACGCCCACCACCCGGATACCGGTCAGGAAATGCGCCCCCGAGATGGCGCAGGCCAGCAGGACCAAAAGGAACACCAGCGGCAGCATCAGGCTCCACGATCCCTCCACCTCCCGCTTCGGCGGCGGCCGCCCCAGCCGCGGCTTGAAGATCGCGTCCATCGCCCAGCCGGTCATGGTGATGATCACCGCCGTGCCCAACCCCGGCAGCACCGCCCCGGCCCATGTGGCACCGGGGATCAGCGCGATGGTGATGGCCAGCGAAAACGCCAGCGGTGACCACGGCAGCGAGGCGATGAACCCCCGCTGGATCGCCAGCAGCATCCGCCGCGTCCGGTGGCCCCGGACCACCGGGTCGGCCTCCGCCCGCGCCGCATTCGACGCGAGGCTCCCCAGAAGCGAGATCGAGCCGTAATTGATCAGCAGCGCGAAAAGATGCCCGCCCACCGTCAGCGCCCCGTAGCGCCGCCCCGGCGGCTGCGCCGCAAGGAACGCCCCGCCCTTCCGCAGCGCGGGCGAGGTCTCGGCCACGTTCCGCAAGCTCGACAGCGCCACGAAGAACGACGCGACGAACGCCGCCTTCTCCAGCCCTCGCCGCGCCTGACCCAGCCAGTCCTCCCCGGCCAGCGCCAGCCACAGCGTCAGCGCAAGTCCCACAAGGATGAACGCCTTCCGAGTCAGCCGGACATTCACCCCCAGAAGCCCCAGCACCGCCAGCGTCAGCCCCTCGACGATCCCCCCCGGCACCCCCGCGCCCCATTCCCTCGCCGCGAACAGCGCCGTCAGCACGATCAGCAGCCCGGCGGCGGCACGGTCGATGAAAGCGTTCGGGGGCATCAGGCTCCGGGAAATCGCGAAACGGGCATGACCCGCTTTAATCCCCCCGCCCGGCATCGCCAAGGGCCCGGCGCAACATTGGCACACTCTGCCGCAAAAACGGGCATCCGCGCCGATCCGCCCCCGCGCGCCTCGGCCAGGCGCCGCCTTCGTGCTATGCTCCCCCCGCCGGCCGCTCCCGGAACGTGACGGGGCGGCATTTCGGGCTAGGTCCAGCCCAAACCCACGCCGCAGGGAACCGCCGTTGAGGAAAACCGCCTTCTGGAAACAAGCGCTCGTCTCCGCCGTGCTCATCGGCGGCGCCGTGCTGGCGTGGCAGAACCGGGACGCGCTGCGCACCCTCTGGGCCACCGGCACCGCCCCCGACCAGAGGCAGACCGCCGAAGCCCAGGGCCCCGGCACGCCCGTCATCGTCGCCGATGTCCGCTTCGTGCAGGACGACCTCGCCTTCTCCGCCATCGGCACCGGCTTCGCCCTGCGCTCCGTCACCCTCCGCGCCCCCTCCTCGGGCGAGGTCACGGCGCTGGAAATCGCACCCGGCGCCAAGTTCGCCGCCGGCGACACGCTGATGCAGCTCGACGACACCGACGAACGCCTCGCCGTCGCGCTGGCCGAGGCCCGCCTCTCCCGCGCCACCTCCGAACGCGACCGCTACCAGGCGCTGCAGGATACCGGCGCCGCCGCCACCGCCCGCTTCGAACAGGCCCAGACCGATTTCAAGGTCGCGAAGATCGAGCTGGATCAGGCCCGCGCCGACCTTGCCCGCCGCACCCTGCGTGCCCCCTTCGACGGCGTCACCGGCCTTGCCTCGGTGGAAACCGGCGACCGGATCGCCACGGATGAAACCGTCTCCAGCTTCGACGACCGCAGCCGCATCCTCGTCGAGTTCGACCTCCCCGAGGCACTCCTTGGCCGCGTCGAGATCGGCCAGACCGTCACCGCGACCACACCGGCGGTCGAAGACCGCAGCTTCGACGGCGAGATCACCGCCATCGACAGCCGCGTCGACGTCGCCACCCGCACCGCCCGCATCCGCGCCGCCATCGACAACGCCGCCGACGTCCTCCGCCCCGGCGCCTCGTTCAGCCTCCGCATCGACCTGCCCGGCAAGACCTACCCGGCCGTCCCGGAACTCGCCCTGCAATTCTCCCGCGGAGAGCTCAACCTCTGGCGTGTCTCGGGCGGCACCGCCGAACAGGTCACCGTCCGTCTCGTCCGCCGCCGCGAGGGGCTGGTCCTCGTCGACGGCCCCCTCGCCGAGGGCGATCACATCGTCGTCGAGGGCACCCAGCGCCTGCGCGAAGGCGCCGCCGTCAACGTGCTCAACACCGCCACGGATGGCAGCTCATGACGCCCGGCGGCCGCGGCCTTTCCGACATCAGCGTCCGCCGCCCCTACCTCGCCGCGGTGATGAGCCTCTTGATCATGATCGCCGGCATCGGCGCCCTCTGGGGCATCGAGGTGCGCGAGCTGCCGGATGTCGACCGCCCCATCGTCTCGGTCCGCGCCAACTACCCCGGCGCCTCCCCCACCACCATGGATGCCGAGGTGGCCTCGCTGGTCGAAGGCGCGGTGGCCCGCGTCGCCGGGGTCGAATCCGTCCGCACCTCCTCGGAAGAGGGGAATTTCCGCATGCGGGTGGAATTCAGCCCCTCCCGCGACCTCGCCAACGCCTCCAACGACGTGCGCGAAGCCGTCAGCCGGGTGGAAAACCGCCTCCCCGACGGGGTCGAGGACCTCTTCGTCGTCAAGTCCGAGGAAGACGCCGACCCGGTGCTCGACGTCACCGTCTGGAGCAACGAACGCTCCATCGACGAGCTCACCCAGCTTGTCGAGGACGCCATCGCGACCGAGTTCACCGCCGTCGACGGCGTGGCCGAGGTGGTGCTCTTCGGCGACCGCCAGAAGGTGCTCCGCGTCGAGGTCAAACCCGACCGCCTCGCCGCCTTCGGCCTGTCGATCGGCGAGGTGGCCGACACGCTCGACTCGGCCCAGTTTGACGTCCCCGTCGGAAGCTTCGCCTCCGGCCCGCTCGAGGTGCTGGTCCGCGCCGACGCCACCGTCGCCGACCCCCGGCGCATCGAGGACCTGATGCTGCGCGAGGGCGTCCGCCTCGGCGACGTGGCCGATGTCTATTTCGGCCTTGCCACCCCCGACAGCGTCGCCCGCCTCAACGGCCGCCTCGTCGTCAGCCTCGGCATCGTCCGGCAGGCGCAATCCAACACCGTGCGCATCTCCGACGAGGTCAACCGCGCCATCGACCGGCTCGAAACCCGCTTCCCCGACCTCGGGTTTCAGGTCACCAGCGACGACGCCGTCTTCATCCGCGGCGCCATCACCGAGGTACTCAAGACGCTGGCCGCCGCCTTCTGCATCGTCATCGCGGTGATCTGGATCTTCTTCGGCCGCTTCACCGCCACGCTCATCCCCGCCGTCGCCATCCCCATCGCCCTCGTCGGCTCCGTCGCCGGCATCTGGCTGATGGGCTTCTCCATCAACCTCATCACCCTTCTCGCCCTCGTCCTCGCCACCGGCCTCGTGGTCGACGACGCCATCGTCGTGACCGAGAACATCCAGCGCCGCCGGCAAGAAGGCATGGGGCCAAAGGCCGCCGCCGTCCTCGGCGCCGGGCAGGTCTTCTTCGCCGTCATCGCCACCACCCTCACCCTCGTCGCCGTCTTCGTGCCGATCTCCTTCCTGCCCAGCGACGCCGGGCGGCTTTTCACCGAGTTCGGCTTCGCGCTCGCCATCACCGTCATCATCTCCACCTTCGTGGCGCTCACCATGTGCCCGATGCTGGCCTCCCTCTCCGACAGCCTCGGCCGCTCCGGCGGGCTTTTCACCGGGCTGGGCCGCCGGCTGATGGCGCTCTACTCCGCCATGATCGGCCCGATGATCCGCGCGCCCCTCGTCACCATCGTCGGCGCCGGCGTCCTCGCCGCCGGCGCCGCCCTCTTCTACGGCGAACTGGGGGAAGAGCTGGTCCCGCCGGAAGACCGTGGCATGGTCTCCGTCTGGCTCCAAGGGCCGGATGGCGCGGGGCTCGACTATACCGACCGGCAGGTCGTGAAAGTGGAAGAAATGCTGCGCCCATTTGTGGATAACGGCGTCGCCGAGGGCCTTTATTCGATAACCGGCCGCTACGACCTCAACCGCGGCAGCATCGGCGTCCGCCTGATCCCGTGGTCCGAACGCACCACCACCCAGGCCGAGATCGAGGATGCCCTCCGCGACCAGCTCGACAACCTGCCCGGCGCCGATTCCCGCATCCGCAGCGGCAACAGCCTCGGCCTGCGCGGCGGCTCGGGCGGCGGGCTCAGCATCGCTTTGACCGGCCCGAACTACCCCGACATCGCCGCCGCCGCCGACACCTTCGCCCGCGACCTGGCCGAGGTCACCGGCCTCTCCGGCATCCGCGTGCAGTACCAGGCCACCCAGCCCCAGCTGTCCATCAGCGTCGACCGCGACCGCGCCTCCGACCTGCGCGTGCCGATCTCCACCCTCTCCGGCACCCTCCGCGCGCTGATCGACGAAGACGAGATTTCCGAGCTCACCATAGATGACGAGGCCGTGCCGATCCTGCTGCAATCCGCCGCCGGCGCGGTGCGCGACCCGGCCGACCTGATGAACCTCTATGTTCGCGCCGACACCGGCGATCTCGTCCCCCTCAACCAGATCGTCTCGCTCACAGAGGAAGGCGTCGCCGCAGAGCTCGACCGCCACGCCCAGCGCCGCGCCATCGAGATCGACGCCTCCGTCGCCCCCGAGGTCACCCTGCGCGAAGTGATCGACGACGTGCGCGCCCTGTCACAGGACCGCCTGCCCGACGGCATCGGCCTGATCTTCCTCGGCGAGGCCGCCTCGCTCGACGAAACCTCCACCGCCATGACCGCCACCTACATCATCGCGCTGCTGGTGGTCTTCCTCGTCCTCTTGGCCCAGTTCGAAAGCCTCACCAGCGCCCTCGTCGTCATGACAACCGTCCCCTTCGGCGTCTGCGCGGCGATCTACGCCATGCTCCTTACCGGCACCACGATCAACATCTACAGCCAGATCGGCGTGCTCATGCTCATCGGGGTGATGGCCAAGAACGGCATCCTTCTGGTCGAGTTCGCCAACCAGCTCCGCGATCAGGGCCGCTCGGTCCCCGACGCCGCCTACGAGGCCGCGCTGGCCCGCCTGCGGCCCATCGCCATGACGCTGATCTGTACCGTGATGTCCGGCCTGCCCCTCATCCTCGGCACCGGCCCGGGGGCCGAGGCGCGCGCCTCGATCGGCTGGGTCATCGTCGGCGGGCTTGGCATGGCCGCCATCTTCACGCTCTTCCTGACCCCCGCCGCCTACGCGCTGGTCTCCAGCACCACCCGCTCCCGCGCCTCCAGCGCGCAGGCGCTGGAGGAAGAGCTGCGCGCCGCCGAATAGCCCCTCAGCGCGCCACCAGCACCGGCCGCGTCGCGTGCCTGACCACCTTGCCCACATGCGAGCCCACGAGGAAGGTCCGCAACTCGCTCGGCGGGTTCGCGGCGATCACGATCACGTCCGCCGCCACGTCGTCGGCCGCCGACAGGATATGCGCCGGCACGTGCCCGTGCCCCACATGCGCCACCGCCTTCACGCCCCCGGGCACCTCCTTCTCGACAAAGGCATCCAGCTCGGCCTTCGCCCCCTGAAGCGCCTTCCGCTCGTAATCCTTCGGCAGGTACCCCGCCACCATGGCAGAGCCCACGTCATGCACGATCGCCAGAACGTGCAGCGTGCCCCCCTCGCCGCACATCTTCACGGCCAGCGGCAGGGCGGTCTCCCACGATTCAGGGTGGGTCAGGTCGATGGGCAGCAGGACGTTATCGAACATCTCTCACACCTCTCCTCAGGCCGGTTGCGCCTGCGGCACCGGCGTCCGCCGGCGCTGCAGGACCACCACCAGCGCCAGCAGCGCCAGCGCCGGAATGAACATCCAGTATTTCGACGGCTGCGGCGCCGGCGCCTTGACCGCGACGATCTCCTGATCCCAGTCGAGCCCCGCCTTCTGCGCCGCGCTGTCGAAGGTGACGTTGTCGATGATCACCTTGCCATCGTTCTCGATCCACTCGATCCCGGCGGCCAGCACCCTGTCCGCCCCGGTCTCGCCCGCCATCACCGGCACCAGCGCGGTAAAGGTCACCGGGTCGCCCACGGCGTTCATCCCGTCGACCGTCATCCGGATATCCTGCCCCACCTGCGCCTCGGCAAAGGCCTGCTCGATCTGCGCGGGCGGCACGTCCTCGAAGGGCGGCACCACCATGTCCATCCAGAAGCCCGGACGGAACAGGGTGAAGGCGATCAGCAACAGCGCAATCGTTTCATAGATCCGGTTCCGGGCCAGGAACCACCCCTGCGTCGCCGCCGCAAAAAGCAGCATGGCAATCGTCGACACGACGAAGACGAAGACCCCCTGCGCCCAGTTCACGTCGATCAGCAGCAGCTCGGTGTTGAAGATGAACAGGAACGGCAGCGCCGCGGTCCGCAGGCTGTAGAAGAACGCCACCACCCCGGTCCGGATCGGGTCGCCCCCCGACACCGCCGCCGCCGCGAAGGAGGCCAGCCCCACGGGCGGCGTCACGTCCGCCATGATCCCGAAATAGAACACGAACAGGTGCACCGCGATCAGCGGCACGATCAGCCCGTTCTGCTGGCCCAGCGTCACGATCACCGGCGCCAGCAGCGCCGACACCACGATATAGTTCGCCGTCGTCGGAAGCCCCATGCCAAGGATCAGCGACAGGATCGCCGTCAGCACCAGGATCGCCATGATGTTCCCGCCCGACAGCACCTCGACCACGTCCGCCAGCGCCGAGCCCACGCCCGTCTGGCTGACCGCGCCCACGATCACCCCCGCCGTCGCCGTGGCGATGCCGATGCCGATCATGTTGCGCGCGCCGGCTTCCAGCCCCTCGAGCAGTTCGCGGAAGCCGCGTGCCACCGCCCCGCCGAAATCGCCCTCGCCGCGGAACATCGCCTCGATCGGGCGCTGGGTGATCAGGATGAACACCATGAACGCCGCCGCCCAGAAGGCCGACAGCCCCGGCGACAGCCGGTCGATCATAAGCGACCAGACCAGCACCACCACCGGCAGCAGGAAATGCAGGCCCGACCGAATCGTCGGCCCCGGCACCGGCAGCTTGGTGACCGGCGCGTTCGGGTCCTCCATCTTCAACCGCGCCTCGCGGCACGAGATGTAAAGCAGCCCCACATAGACCGCCACCAGCAGCGCGAACACCACGTACCCCGCCGAGGCGCCGAAGGCCGGCCGGATCCAGCCCATCCCGTAATAGACCGCGAAGGAAAGCGCACAGATCGCCGCGATGGTGAACGCCAGCGAGATCAGCCAGGCCACCAGCGGCTTGGGCTCATAGGCCCGCGGCAAGCCCTGCATGTTGGCCTTCATCGCCTCGAGATGCACGATATAGACAAGCGCGATGTAGGAAATCACCGCCGGCAAAAAGGCGTGTTTGACCACGTCGAAATACGGGATGCCCACGTATTCCACCATCAGGAAGGCCGCGGCCCCCATCACCGGCGGCATGATCTGCCCGTTGACCGAACTGGCCACCTCGACCGCGCCCGCCTTTTCCGAATTGAACCCCACCCGCTTCATCAGCGGAATGGTGAACGTGCCGGTCGTCACCACGTTGGCAATCGACGAGCCCGAGATCAGCCCGGTCATCGCCGAGGACACCACCGCCGCCTTGGCCGGCCCGCCCCGCATGTGGCCCATCAGGCTGAACGCCACCTGGATGAAGTAATTCCCGGCCCCCGCCTTGTCGAGCAGCGAGCCGAACAGCACGAAGAGGAACACGAACGAGGTCGACACCCCCAGCGCGATCCCGAAAATCCCCTCCGTGGTGATCCACTGGTGGTTCACCACTTCCGACAGGTTGTTGCCCTTGTGGGCGATGATCGAGGGCATGTGCGGCCCGAGGAACGTGTAGATCAGGAAACACGACGCCACGATCATCAGCGCCGGGCCCAGCGCCCGCCGCGTCGCCTCCAGCAGCACCATGATCCCGATCACCGCGATCACGAAATCCTGCAGGATCGGCGCGCCGACCCGTTGGGCGATCCCCTGATAGGCGAAATAGATGTAAAGCGAGGCCACGGCCCCGGCGAGGGCCAGCCCCCATTCCCACGGCGGCACCCGGTTCTTGGGCGAGCCCAGCAGCACGGCGGCGATCACCGCCGCCCCGACCACCGGAATCCACCAGATCGGCGTGCCCTCCTTGGCGCCATAGATGAACAGGAAGGTCAGCAGCGCCGGCACGCCTACCGCCAGCCCAAGCTGGAACGGGCTGCGCGCCGCCGGATAGGCAAGGAACGCCAGGAACAGCGCAAAGGCCAGGTGGAACGACCGCGCCTCGGTATCGTTGAACACGCCCCAGCCCAGCATGAAGGGCAGCGGGCTCGCGATCCACAGCTGGAACAGCGACCAGACGATCGCCACCACCATGATCAGCCGCGTGATGAAGGGCCCGGCACTCCGCCCGCCCGTGTCCGAAGAGGCAACAAGCTCGTCCAGTTCCGACTGGCTCAGCCCGCCCTTCCCCGAAGCTGCCTGTTCGACGGCAGACGCCTCGAACTGCTTGTCGTCATCGGTCATCGCATGTCCCCCGTTGGTTGTCTCGCATCCCGGTCATGGCCGGCACGTCGCTTGTTATGGGCGGACCCGCCCGAAGGCGGGGCCGCAAGGGTGTGTCACGAACGCCGGATCACTCGATCCAGCCGCGCTCGCGATAGTATTTCTCCGCACCGGGGTGCAGCGGCGCCGACAGGCCGGCCGAGATCATGTCTTCCTCGGCGAGGTTCTCGAAGGCCGGGTGCAGCCCCTTGAAGCGGTCGAAATTCTCGAACACCGCCTGCACCACCGTGTAGACCACGTCTTCCGGCACGTCCGCCGAGGTCACGAAGGTCGCCTTCACGCCGAAGGTTTCCACATCCTCGTCGGTGCCGGCATACATGCCGCCCGGAATGGTCGCCTTGGCGTAATAGGGGTTCTCGTCGACCAGCGTGTCGATCGCCTCGCCGGTCACCGGCAGGATCTTCGCCTCGACGGTCGATGTCGCCTCCTGGATCGAGCCGTTGGGGTGGCCCACGGTGTAGACGATCGCGTCAACCTTGTTGTCGCCCAGCGCCGCCGACTGCTCCGCCGGCTTCAGCTCGGACGCCAGGACGAAATCGTCCATCGACTTGCCCATCGCGTTCAGCACCACTTCCATCGTCGCGCGCTGCCCCGAGCCGGGGTTGCCCACGTTGACGCGCTTGCCGAACAGGTCGTCGAAGCTCTCCGCCCCGGCATCGGCGCGGGCCACCACGGTGAACGGCTCGCCATGCACCGAGAAGACGGCGCGCAGCTTCTCGACCTGCTTGCCCTCGAACTCCGAGCTGCCGTTATAGGCGTGGTACAGCCAGTCCGACTGGGCCACGCCCATGTCCATGTCGCCCGCCGAGATGGCGTTGATATTGGCAATCGAGCCGCCGGTCGACGGCGCGGTGCATTTCAAGTTGTGCTCCGACGTGCCGCGGTTGACGAGACGGCAGATCGACTGGCCCACAACATAGTAGACGCCCGTCTGCCCGCCCGTGCCGATGGTGATGAACCGCTCCTGCGCCGTGGCGGCGGTGGCGGTCACTGCGAGAATCGCGGCCGTGGCCGATTTGATGAAGATATTCATGCTGTCTCCCTGGTTGCATGTCAGTTCGCCGCTCGGTCTTTCCTGGCGACTGCCTCAAGTTTACTGCCACGTTAGCAGCTTGTTGATAGCGTTCAACTTTTAATCACCTTGCGCGGCAAATCAACAATTTTGCGCACAACCGCGACGAGTCGGGCCATCCCCCGGCGCCTCTGCCGTCACCCCTCGCCGCCCTCCGCCGCGGGCAGCCAGACACAGAATTCCGCCCCTTTCTCGGGCAGGTTACGATAGGTGATCCGCCCCCCGGCCCGCTGGATCAGCGTCTGCGAGATCGACAGGCCAAGCCCCGTGCCCTCGGCCCGCTTGGTGGTGAAGAACGGGTCGAACATCTTGTCGATCAGCGTATCCGGCACCCCCGGCCCGGTATCCTGCACCGACAACAGCGACCCTTTCACCCCTTCGCGCCTCTCCTCGCGCAGCCGCAGCCGGATCGTGCCCGCTTCCTTCATCGCCTGCGCCGCGTTCACCAGCAGGTTCACCACAACCTGCTGCATCTCCCCGGCCTCGATCCTGACCCTCGGCGCCTCCGCAAGGTCGGTCTCCACCTCGATTTCCGCCTTCGACAGCACATGCTCCACCAGCACAAGGCAGTCATGCACCAGCGGCCGCAAATCCACCGCCTCCTCCGCCCCGGAAAACTCGTGCGGGCGGGCGAACTGCAACAGCTTGCCGACGATGGCATTGATCCGCGCCACCTGCCGGTCGATCAGGTCCAGCTCCACCGCCACGCTATCCGCCCGCTCGCCCAGGCTCTCGCGCATCACGTCAAGATTGCCCTGGATCACCGCCACCGGGTTGTTGATCTCATGCGCGACCCCGGCCGTGATCTCGCCGATCGAGGCCAGCTTCTCGCTCATCACCAGCTGCTGCCAGGTATCCTCCAGCTTGGCATTCGCATCCCGCAGCTCCGCCGTCCTTTCTTCCACCCGCTGCTCCAGCTCGTCCGCCCAGGCGCGCAGCTTCGCATCCCGGTCCTGCAACTGGTCCAGCAGATCGTCCAGATGCCCCGCCACCTGCCCGATCTCGTCATGCGACCCGGTCACCCCGTTCCGCGCGTTCAGGTCTCCCTCGCCCACCCGGCGCATCGTCTGGTTCATCTTCTCCAGCGGCGCGAAAATCCCCTTCGCCATCCACAAAAACAGCGGCACCGACAACAGCAGCACCCCGCTGAACGCCGCGAACATCACCAGCACCGCCTGCCGCTTCGCCGCCGTGAACGGCGCCTCTAGAAAGCCCACATACAGCATCCCCACCGCCTCGCCGAAACTGTCGCGCAGCGGCAGGTAGCCGGAAATGTACCAGTCATTCACCACGAAGGCCCTATTCAGCCACGTCTGCCCCTCGTCCAGCACCGCCTCGCGCACCACCGCCGACACCCTTGTGCCCAGCGCCCGCACATCCTCGAAAAGCCGCACGTTCGTGGACACCCGCACATCCTCAAGAAACAGCGTCGCCGTCCCCTGCCGCTCACCGCCCGTGACGGCGTTCAGGTACACCAGCGCGTTGATCGTATCGATGAATTGCAGGTTCCGGTTCAGAAGGATACCGCCCACCAGCACCCCCTCGAACCCGTCCCGGTCGATCGGGGCCGCCGAATGCACCACCATGCCCCGGCTCTCGACCACCCGGTCGGTCGGCACGGCGGCTCGCGTCGGGATCAGGTCGATCCGCGCCTGGTCCGCAAGGTCCGCGTCGAACGCCGCCAGTTCCTCCGACCGGAAGATGTCGATCTCCGTCGCCGGCCGCCCGCCCAGCGCCGTCTCCACCACCGGCCAGCGCTCGGCGGTCGGCCCCGCCTGCCCCTCCGGCAGGATATACAGGAAATCGAGCCCCAGCCGCGCCTGCGTCTCCTCAAGAAACCGCGCCTGCGCCGCGCCCTCCGCCGCCAGCACCTCGGCAAACCGCACCGATTCCGCCACGCCGGTCAGCTCCTCGCCGGTCGTCTCCATGATCCGGGCAAGGTACTGCTCGGCAATCCGCAGATCGGATTCCACGTTCGCGATCAACACCTTGTCGTAATCCGCCGTCCACCGGGTCATCCCCAGAAGCAGCAGCATCGGCATCAGCACCACCAGCGGCGCCAGCGCAAGGAAAAGCAGGCGTACCCGGATCGAGCGGAAGACGCCCAGCGCCTTCACTCGTCCAGCGATCCGTGAATCGCGAATTGCTCCAGCCCGGCATCCTGCGGCTCGATCACCCGGAACACCTCCCGCACCCCGGCCTCGGTCAGCTCTCTTGCCACCGTCAGCAGGGTGTTCGGCCCATGCTCGTCACACAGCTCCGCCATGTGCCTTATCTCCTCCCGCGCCACCGGAAGGGCCGCCTCGGCCGACGGCGCGCCATAATAGACCACGAAATGCTCCGCCAGCGCCCGTTCCAGCACGTCGAGCTCGGCCTCCTCCACCTGCGTCACCGCCACGAACGTGACCCGCCCGAAGGTCTCCAGCCCCAGCCAGCCATTGGCAAAGGCCTGCCGCGCCTTGCCCACAAGATCGCCCTCGCCCCAGTCGGAAAACTCGAAGCCCCCCGGCACGCACCATTCCCCGGTGCGCGCGGGCTTGGCGAACACGTTCATGTCGCTCTCGTCGAAATGGATCGCACGGGCCAGTTTCATGGGCTCTCCTCCAGGTTTCTCGTCAGCGGGATCAGCACCGTCTCCTCGCCCTGCCGCAGCAGCATGCCAAAGCTCTCGTCAAGGCCGAGGAACGTGCCGCTCACCCCGTCCACGATCACATCCTCGCCCATGCCATGCGCCAGCCTGCGCCATTCGCCATGCAGCGGCCCGGCGCCCGCGTCCTCCCACTTGGCAATCCAGTTCAGCGTATGCCGTGCCCAGGCCTCCACCAACTGCCCGGCATCCACATCGGCACAGCCTTCCACGTAAAGCGCCGTCTCCTCCGGCGTCAGCCCGGTGTCCTCGCCCGGCGGCAGAAGCGGCATCTCCCATCCCACCACCAGCCAGTCCGGCACCGCCTCCACGTCATCGCTCGACGCGAACGCCCGGAACCGGCCACAGCCCGCACCGTTCACCCTTACGCCGCCCGACCATTCCAGGTGCACCGCCACCTCCGGCGGCGCCAGCGCGCCCAGCGCGTTCTGAAACCCCACCTGGCACAGCGGCAACATCACCATCGCCTTGGCCAAGGGCACCTCCGGCGCAAACACCAGCGCCGCGCCCACCCGGTCCGCCGCCACCCGGTAGACCACCAGCCCGGCATCGACCCCCTGGATCGCCCGCAGCACCGCCGCCTCCGCCGGGTCGCCCGACACCGCCTCCCCCGCCATCGCGGGCGGAAAGACCAGCGTATCGAGCACGGCACTCATACCGCCCCCGCCTCCACCAGCGCCTTGGCCACGGCATGAAACGCCTGCGCCTGCGCGCTGTCGGGCTGGGTCACGACAATCGGCGCGCCCCCGTCCGAGGCCAGCCGGATCTGCAGGTCGAGCGGCACCTCCGCCAGCAACGGCACGCCGAGGCCGGATGCCTCCTTCGCCACGCCGCCATGGCCGAAGACGTGCTCCTCGTGCCCGCACTTGGAACAGATATGCGTCGACATGTTCTCGATCATGCCCAGGATCGGCACGTTCAACTGCTTGAACATGTCGATCCCCTTGCGCGCATCCAGCAGCGCCACGTCCTGCGGCGTCGACACGATCACCGCGCCGTCCACCACCGCCTTCTGCGCCAGCGTCATCTGCACGTCACCCGTGCCCGGCGGCAGATCGACGATCAGCACGTCGAGCGCCCCCCACTGCACCTGCATCATCATCTGCTGCAACGCACCCATCAGCATCGGGCCACGCCACACAACCGCCTGGTCCTCGTTGGTCATGAGCCCGATCGACATCAGCGTGACGCCGTGGTTCCTGAGCGGCAAAATCGTCTTCCCGTCAGGCGACGCAGGCCGCCCCGAAACCCCCATCATCCGCGGCTGCGACGGCCCGTAAACATCCGCATCCAGCAGACCAACCCGCTTGCCCTGCTGCGCCAGTGCACAGGCGATATTCGCCGACACCGTCGACTTGCCGACACCGCCCTTGCCCGAGGCAATGGCGATGATATGCGCCACGCCGGGGATCCGTTCCGGCCCGGTCTGCGCGGGCTTCGACGGCTTCAGCTCCGGCGGCGCCTTCTCCACATGGCCGGTCAGCGCAATCGACACCTCCGCCACGCCCGCGCCCTTCAGCGCGCCTTCGGCCTTCTGCCGCACGGCCTCCCACGCCTCGGCCTCCTTCGGCGGCACCTCCATGACAAAGCGCACGGCGCCGCCCTCGCCCACCGTCAGCGCGCGTACCACGCCCGCCGACACGATATCGCCGCCGCGCGGCGCCTCGACGCCCTTCAGAAGCTCCAGAACCTCGTCCCGTGTTGCCAAGCGGATTACTCCTGACCCTTGATTTCGCCCGTCACCTCGTGGTGCAGGTCCAGCTCCTCGATGGTCACGACCGCCTTGATCGCATAGGTCTTGCCGGCCGTGTCGGCCTCCCGCATCGCCTCCTCGATCGCCTGCTGCGAGGTCACGCCGACCTGCTTCAGGAACTTCCGCATCGACATGTTGAAATCGTCGCTCATCGTCTCTCTCCATTGAACGTTGACGCCCGCACGCCCCGCCCCGTAGGCTTGGGGCCATGCGATGGCTTCTGCTGATACTGGCTCTTTCGCTCGCGCCCTTCAAGGCAGCGGCGGAGGACGGGCCGGTCCGCCTCCATGCCCCGGCAGCCCTCGTCGACACCGGCCTCTTCGACTACATCCTGCCCCGCTTCACCCTCAAGCACCGGATCCGCGTGGCCCTCGTCGACACGCCTGCCGACGCGCATATCACCCTCGGCCCCGAGGGCCGCCCGCTCTTCACCGGCCCCTCGCAGACCTGGGCCATGGACATCCGCGACCCCGATCACCCGGGCACCGCCACCCTCGCCGACTGGCTGACGGACGAGATCGGCCGCAATACCATCCTCGCCTACGCCCCCGACGGCGACGCCCTCTTCACCGAGGCCGAAACCATCGAACCCGAAACCGCCACCGCCGACCTCTCCGGCGACCCGGCCCTCGGCCTGTGCATCTCGAAGGCCAAATGCACCCGCTGCCACGCCGTCGACGACAGCACCCGCATGGCCGGCATCGGCTCCACCCCGTCCTTCGCCGTGTTGCGCAGCCTGCCCGACTGGGAACAGCGCTTCGCCGCCTTCTACGTCCTCAACCCGCACCCCAGCTTCACCCAGATCGCCGAGGTCACGCCGCCCTTCGACGAGCTGAACCCAAGCCCCATCGTGCCCATGGAAATGACCCTCGACGAGGTCGACGCCGTGCTCGCCTACGTGGCCGCGATGGACGCGGCCGACCTCGGCGCCCCCCTGCAACATCAGTGATCCCGCCGCTTCGACAGGTAATCCTCCGTCGTGCGCACCCTGGGCCGCTCGCCCACGGCAAACGGGTTGTCCTCGGAATGGAACTGCGCGTTCACCCGGCAATCGTCGCACATCTGGATCATCCGCAGCTTGTCGCCGCCGAACATCGAATGCCCCTCCAGCTTCGCGGTGATCCGCTCCACCGTGCTCTTGACGCCGAACAGCGCCCCGCACTCGATACAGGCAAACGGCTCCTCCTCCTTCAGCACCCGCTGTCCCAGCGCCGCATCGGTCAGATCGAGCCGCGGCTCGTATGAAATCGCATCCTCCGGACAGACATTCGCACAGAGCCCACATTGCAGGCACGCATCCTCCTGGAACCGCAGCTCCGGCCGGTCCGGATTGTCCCCCAGCGCCCCCGAGGGGCAAAGCGACACGCAAGACAGGCACAGCGTACAACTGCCGTCATCCACCACCACGGCCCCGTAAGGCGCCCCCTCCGGCAGCGCCAGAACCTCCGTCTCGGGATGCAACGCCTTCGCCGCCTGCCGCGTGATCTGCCGCCGCGTGCCCATGGGCCGCACCGGCGTCGCCACCGTGCCGGGCACATCCTCGCCATACAGCTCATCCGCCATCACATCCGGGTCCGGCGTATCGATCACCGCAACCGCCTCCCCGCCAATCGCCCGTGCCAGCTCCACCTGCGCCCCGATCGCGTCCATATCCGCGCCCGCGTCAACCAACAGCCGAACCGACGCGAACCCGGCGGCCAGCGCCGCCACCATCTCCGCATGGCCGAACGCGCCCACCTTCGGCAGCTCCATCGGCACCACGTCCGCCGGCAACCCGCGCCCGTGCCGCGCGGCAAGCCGGATCATCTCCGCCCCATGCGCGTCATGCACCAACAACCGCGGCGCCTCGCCCCCCGCCTCCAAAAACGTCTTCGCCAGCACCTGCACCCGCCGCATCACCATGTCCACCGGCGGCGCGTCATAGGAAATCGCCCCCGACGGGCACACCGCCGAACACGCCCCGCACCCGGCGCACACCATCGGGTCCACCGTCACATGCTCGCCCGCGGGCAGGATCGCCCCGGTCGGACACAGATCCAGGCACCGCGTACACCCCGTCTGCTCGGCCCGCGAATGGGCACACAGAAGCGGCTCCATCTTCACATGCAGCACCTTCTCGAACGTGCCCACCATGTGCGACGCCGCCATCACCGCCGCCGAAACCGACGGCCCATGCCCCGGATCGGCCCTGAGATACCCCTCCCGCTTCTCATGCGCCGGGAAGAGCGGCAGGTCACCCCGCAGATCCAGCAGGATATTGCATTCCGACCGCCCGCCATCCTTCGGCGCGCTCAACCCGAACCCGCCGCGCCCGCCCGGCTCCACCATCCGCAGCGCGTCGATCACCACCTCGAACTGCCCCAGCGCCCCCCTGGCCTGCCGCAGCCGCCCGGTCACCACGTCATAACCCCGCGTATCCGGCACCTCCGCCCCCTCGGGCAGCAACACCGTCACCCCCAGATGCTCCTGCAACTGCTCCGCCGCCGGCAACGCCACCTCCGGCGCCCCCACGATCAGGCACAAGCCTTCCGAAATCACGTCCATCGTCTTCTCGCCCGCCGCCGGCAATTGCGCCTCGGCGATCAGGGCGGACATTTTGGGCACATTCGACGCGGGGTCATCGCTCCATCCGGCCCGGTCGCGCAGGTCCAGAACCGGGGGCGCCTCCACCCCCACCTCCTCGGCCAGCGCCTCGAAAACCCGTGCCTCCTGGGTGCAGCAGAAAATCGTCTCGCCCTGCGCCATCGCCTCCGCCGCGCGGTCAAGCTGCCGGGTGCAAAGCGCCGAACAGGGGGTCTTCACCTCCAGCCCCGTCACCCGCGAAAGCGCCTCGGAATCGATGCGCTGACTCCCCTCGCAATCACATGTTATCAATGACTTGGCCATGGTGTCCTCCCTGCGTTCACCGGCGCTTGCAGACGCCCTCCAAGCGTGCCCGCACCGGTTAGCTACACATGATTCGAGCGCGCTCACAACCGGTTTCGGACCGCGCGATTCGCCACACCCCGCCCGCCCGGCGAGGTGATTCGCACCCCGTCACGCCCCGAACCGCCCGATCCCGATTCCCGACCAAAACGGTCAATTTGGACAAAAAGACGAGTTGGCCACCCCTGCCCCCCGCAACCCGGTCAAAATGACTTGATCGGGCAGTTTGCAGGCCACCCGGCGCAAAAACCCTTTCGCGTCAAAGCCCCGCTCGGCCATCCTGAAGACCAGGGAGGATAACGTGATCTACAATCCGAACGCCTATCGATCGATGCCGGTGGGGGTGGTCATGCGCCGTGCCCCCGGTGTGACCCGGTGGGCCAAATGGCACTGGACGGCCGTCGCCGTCCTTCCGGGCGCCGGCCCCGCCGACTGGCGCGAGCTGCGGCGCGAGGGCGAAGCCGTGGAATACCACGCCGCCACGCCCCTCCTCGAACTCCACGGCGCCGAGACCGAGGCCTACCTCCACGGCCTCTCCGCCGAGGTGCCCAGCGTCTACGTCGTCATGCGCGAAACCGGCACGCCCGGCCCCGTCCCCTACGAGGTGCTGCTGATCACCGCCTCCCCCTACCAGGCCCAGGATTACACCGACAGCGGAGAGGAGCTGGTCGGCAAGATCCCCATGCCCCACGGCCTCGTCGCCTGGGTCCGTGACTTCGTCGAGGCACACCACCAGGACGAGGTCTTCGTCAAACGCAAGCGCGACCGCAAGCGCATCGACGAGGTGCAGGACGGCATCGGCGACCCGCGCATCGGCAAGCCGGGCGATGTCTACGCCTCCCCCGCCCTCAAGCGGAGGCGCGTGCAATGACCGCATCCACCGGATTCTGGACCCGCCGCAAGGCCGCCGTCGCCGCCGAGGAACAGGCCGAGATCGCCGCCCGCGACGCGGCCGAACGCCAGGCGCAGGAACAGGCCCTGGCCGAGCGCCCCGATGCCGAGCTTCTGGCCGAGGCCGGGATGCCCGAGCCCGAAACCCTCACCACCGCCGAGGAGGTGCAGGACTTCCTGAAAACCGCCCTGCCCCAGCGCCTCAAGGCCCGCGCGCTGCGCCGCCTCTGGCGGCTGAACCCGGTGCTGGCCAATCTCGACGGGCTGGTCGATTACGGCGAGGATTACACCGACGCCACCCGCGTCATCGAGAACATGCAAACCGTCTACCAGGTGGGCAAGGGCATGTTCGACAAGTTCGCCGAGCCCGACCCGGAACCGGAGCCCGAGGAAGAGCCCCTGCTCGCCGAGGCCGAGGAAGAGACCGAAGAAGAGGTCGCCCCCGAAGACCCGGTCGAGCCCTACAGCTACACCTTCACAGACACCGACGACACCGAACCGGCCCCCGCCGCCAACACGCGGCGGATGCGCTTCCGGTTCGAGACCGAGGAAACCGCATGACCGCAAACCCCGCCACACCCCCCATCGCCGAGGAAGACCGCCTCCGCGCCGACCTCTACAACTACCTCGGCGTCCTCCTCTCCGGCCCGCCCGACGAGATGCTGCTGTCGCAGACCGCCGGCCTCTCCGGCGATGACGGCCCGCTGGGGCAGGCCATCACCACGCTGGCGCGCATGGCCAAGGTCACCAAGCCGAAAACCGTGGAAAGCGAGTTCAACAAGCTCTTCATCGGCCTCGGCCGGGGCGAACTTCTTCCCTACGCCTCCTACTACCTCACCGGCTTCCTGAACGAGAAACCCCTCGCCCTCCTCCGGCAGGACATGTCGCGCCTCGGGCTTGCCCGCGCCGACACCGTCTTCGAGCCCGAGGACAACATCGCC
This sequence comes from Roseovarius sp., assembly GCF_040223625.1. GTDB lineage: Bacteria > Pseudomonadota > Alphaproteobacteria > Rhodobacterales > Rhodobacteraceae > Roseovarius. The sequence continues at coordinate 37,885 of NZ_JAVKFX010000063.1, forward strand.
AGCCTGATGGAGATGATGGGCGCCATGATCGTCGGCCGCTTCGGCACGCCGGCTCCCATCGCCACCCAGCGCGACTTCTTCAACCGCCAGATTGCCCCCTGGGCCGGCCATTTCTTCACCGACCTCGAGGCGGCGAAGAACTCCGTCTTCTACGCCCCCGTCGGCACCGTCGGCCGCCTCTTCATGGAGATCGAGACCGAAGGCTTCCGGATGAGCGGCACCTGACATTCACCGCCCGGGCCGGGCCCGGGCACACAAAGGGCGGCACATCCCGCCCCCAACCCAGAGAGAGGAGGCTCTCATGAAGAAGGAAGACGGCGCCACGCGCCGCGATTTCCTCAAGCTGGCCGGCACCACGGCGCCCATCGCGGCGGTCGCTGTTGCCTCCGGCACATCGGACGCGGAAGCGGCCGAGCCCGACCTGTCATCCGACAAGATGCAGGACACCGCGCATACCCGCGCCTACTTCGCCTCGGCGAAGTTCTGAAACCAACCGCCGGCCCGCATCCCGCGGACCTGCTTAACCGACCGAAGGCGACTGGTTGCGTGACGCCCGACTGTCCAAGGTCACCGTAAGTGCCAAGCAAGCCGGGGCGGGGATGCCCGGGCGAGCAAGGGAGAGAGAAACATGCTTAGGAAAAAGACCAACGGGGTTGCGCGACGCCCCCAGCGGACTTCGATCCTGTCCGAGGTGGCGCAAACCTCGGTTGACCGCCGCGCCTTCCTGCGCGGCTCGGGTCTGGCCATCGGCGGCCTCGCCGCCGTCGCCGCAACCGGCGGAACCGTCCAGAAGGCCAACGCCGCCTCCACCGCGGCCGGCGCCGTCGACCTCAGGAAATCCGTCTGCACCCACTGTTCCGTGGGCTGCACCGTCATCGCCGAAGTGCAGGATGGCGTCTGGACCGGGCAGGAACCCGGCTGGGACAGCCCGTTCAACCTCGGCGCCCACTGCGCCAAGGGCGCCTCGGTGCGTGAACACGCCCATGGCGAACGCCGCCTCAAGTACCCGATGAAGAAAGAGGGCGGCGAGTGGAAGCGCATTTCGTGGGAAGAGGCGATCAACGAGATCGGCGACGGCATGATGTCGATCCGCGAGGAAAGCGGCCCCGACAGCGTCTACTGGCTCGGCTCGGCCAAGCACAGCAACGAACAGGCCTATCTCTTCCGCAAGTTCGCGGGCTACTGGGGCACCAACAACGTCGACCACCAGGCCCGGATCTGCCACTCCACCACCGTGGCGGGGGTTGCGAATACATGGGGCTACGGCGCCATGACCAACTCCTACAACGACATCCACAATTCCAAGGCCATCTTCATCATCGGCGGCAACCCGGCCGAGGCGCACCCCGTCTCGCTGCTCCATGTCCTGCGGGCCAAGGAACAGAACAACGCGCCGCTCATCGTCTGCGACCCGCGCTTCACGCGCACCGCGGCCCATGCCGATGAATATGTCCGCTTCCGGCCCGGCACCGACGTGGCGCTGATCTGGGGCATCCTGTGGCACATCTTCGACAACGGCTGGGAGGACAAGGAGTTCATCCGCACCCGTGTCTGGGGCATGGACCAGATCCGCGAGGAAGTCGCCAACTGGACCCCGGAAGAGGTCGAGCGCGTCACCGGCACGCCGGGCTCACAGCTCAAGCGCGTCGCCCGGACCATGGCCAACAACCGCCCCGGCACCGTGATCTGGTGCATGGGCGGCACCCAGCACACCAACGGCAACAACAACACCCGCGCCTATTGCATCCTCCAGCTCGCGCTGGGGAACATGGGCGTGTCGGGCGGCGGCACCAACATCTTCCGCGGCCACGACAACGTGCAGGGCGCCACCGACCTCGGCGTGCTCTCGCACACCCTGCCGGGCTATTACGGCCTCTCCAAGGGCGCGTGGCAGCACTGGTCGCGCGTCTGGGGCGAGGATTTCGACTGGCTCAGCGGCCAATTCGCCTCGATGAAAGGCTCCGACGGCAAGGACAAGAACCTGATGAACGAGACGGGCATCCCCGTGTCGCGCTGGATCGACGGTATTCTTGAAGACGCCGACAACATGGATCAGCCCAACAACGTGCGGGCGATGGTGCTCTGGGGCCATGCCCCGAACTCCCAGACCCGCATGGTCGAGATGAAGAAGGCGATGGAGAAGCTGGACATGCTGGTCGTGATCGACCCGTATCCCACCGTCTCCGCCGTTCTCCACGACCGCACCGACGGGGTCTACCTCCTGCCGGCGGCCACCCAGTTCGAGACCTACGGCTCGGTCACCGCGTCGAACCGCTCGCTCCAGTGGCGCCAGAAGGTGGTCGATCCGCTCTTCGAGTCGAAACCGGATCAGGAGATCATCGGCCTTTTCGCCAAGAAGTTCGGCTTCCACGACCGCATCTTCCGCAACATCGCGATCGAGGATGACGGCGTGACGCCCAATGTCGAGGACACGCTCCGCGAGATCAACCGCGGCATGTGGACGATCGGCTATACCGGCCAGAGCCCGGAACGGCTGAAAAAGCACATGGAGAACCAGCACACCTTCGACAGGACCACGCTCCAGGCGATCGGCGGTCCGGCCGACGGCGACTATTACGGGCTGCCCTGGCCGTCATGGGGCACGCCCGAGATGAACCATCCCGGCACGCCCAACCTCTACGACATGTCGAAACCGGTGGCCGAGGGCGGCCTCACCTTCCGCGCCCGCTTCGGCGTGGAACACGAGGGCGACAACCTGCTGGCCGAGGGGGTATTCACGCCCGGCTCGGAAATCCAGGACGGCTACCCCGAGTTTACCATGCAGATGCTGGTCGACCTCGGATGGGACGGTGACCTCACCGACGAGGAACGCCGCACCATGGCCGGTGTCGTGGGGCTCGAGCTCGACGGTGCCGTCGGCGAAAGCGACGATGGCGACACCGACTCGGCCCAGGGCCTGACCTCCGGCGAAGGCACGCAGGGCGCGGACGAGGAGGTCGGAGAACAGGCGATGTCGCCCTTCCCCTCCGACTTCAACGACAAGACCGCGTCGATCAACTGGAAGACCGACCTCTCGGGCGGCATCCAGCGGGTCGCCATCGAGCACGGCTGCGCGCCCTTCGGCAACGCCAAGGCCCGCACCGTGGTCTGGACCTTCCCCGACCCGGTGCCGGTCCACCGCGAGCCGCTCTACACCAACCGCCGGGACCTGGTGGAGGATTATCCGACCTACGAGGATCGCAAGTTCTATCGTCTGCCGACGATGTACGCCTCGATCCAGAAGCAGGACTTTTCCAAGGATTATCCCATCATCCTGACCTCCGGCCGGCTGGTCGAGTACGAGGGCGGGGGCGACGAGACGCGCTCCAACCCCTGGCTCGCCGAGCTGCAACAGGACATGTTCGTCGAAATCCACCCGCGCGACGCCAACAATATCGGCGTGCGGGACGGCGCTCAGGTCTGGGTCGAAGGGCCCGAGGGCGGCAAGGTCCGGGTCATGGCGATGGTCACCGAACGGGTGGGCGAAGGCGTGGCCTTCATGCCCTTCCACTTCGGCGGCCACTTCCAGGGCGAAGACCTGCGGTCCAAGTATCCCGACGGCGCCGATCCGTATGTCCTCGGGGAATCCACCAACACTGCCCAGACCTACGGGTATGACAGTGTCACCCAGATGCAGGAGACGAAGGCGACTCTCTGCAAGATCATGCCAGCGTAAGGAGGAAAGAGAATGGCTAGAGCGAAGTTTCTCTGCGACGCCGAGCGCTGCATCGAATGCAACGCCTGCGTCACGGCCTGCAAGAACGAGCACGAGGTGCCGTGGGGGATCAACCGCCGCAGGGTGGTGACGATCCAGGACGGCAAACCGGGTGAACGCTCGATCTCGGTGGCCTGCATGCACTGTTCGGACGCGCCCTGCATGGCCGTCTGCCCGGTGGATTGCTTCTACCAGAACGAGGAAGGCGTGGTGCTCCACTCCAAGGACCTCTGCATCGGCTGCGGCTATTGCTTCTACGCGTGCCCCTTCGGCGCGCCGCAATACCCGCAGGCGGGCAATTTCGGGTCCCGCGGCAAGATGGACAAATGCACCTTCTGCGCCGGCGGACCGGAGGACAACAATTCCAACGCGGAGTTCTCCAAGTACGGCCGCAACCGGATCGCCGAGGGCAAACTGCCCATCTGCGCCGAAATGTGCTCGACCAAGGCGCTGCTGGCCGGTGACGGCGATGTCGTCTCGGCGATCTACCGCGAGCGCGTCGTCGCCCGCGGCTTCGGCACCGGCGCCTGGGGCTGGGGCACCGCCTACGACCAGAAGGGCGGCTGACCGAACACCCCGCCCGGCCCGCTTCACCGCGGGCCGGGCGGACCTTCCGCGCACACCCGACGACACAGGACGCATGACCCATCCGCCCCCTCGCGGATCGGTGATGCGCCCCACCGGGGCACAACAAACACCGAAACGTTCCTCACGAGTTTGGAGAGACGGATGCGTTACCTTGTCCATGTCCTGCTGATCCTGATGCTGGCCCTGCCCCTTGGCACCGCCGCCACGGCGCAAGAGGCCGAAACCGCACAGCCCGACCGCTCCGCCACCGGCGGCGCGACCACGCTCGAAGACATCCTCGCCCGCCAGCGCGGCGAGGAGGTCGACGACAGCTACCGCGCCGACAACACCGGCGACCCCGACAGCGCGGCCGCCATGGCCGAACAGCTCGGCACCCTCGGCGGCGCCTCCGACCCCGACCTCTGGCGCGCCCTGCGCTACAACGAGACCGACGTGAAGGTCTCGGCCGGCGGCGACGTGGCCAAGGTACTGGTCCAGGACGGCGGCATGCGCTGGTGGACCTTCCGCGAGGGCCCGCTGCTCAAATACGGCGGCTGGCTCCTCCTCGGCACGCTGGCCTTCCTCGCCGTCTTCTTCCTCCTGCGCGGCCGCATCCGCATCGACGGCGGCAAGACCGGCCAGACCGTCACCCGCTTCGCCGCCTTCGAGCGCTTCTCCCACTGGCTGCTCGCCGGTTCCTTCATCCTGCTGGCCTTCACCGGCCTCTTCACCCTCATGGGCCGCAAGTTCATCGCCCCCTACCTCGGCAAGGAATTCAACGCCACGCTGCTGACCTATTCCAAGTTCATCCACAACAACGTGGCCTGGGCCTTCATGCTGGGCCTCGTCCTCATCTTCGTCCTCTGGGTCTGGCACAACCTGCCCAGCCGGACCGACCTGACCTGGTTCCGGCAGGCCGGCGGCATCATCGGCAAATCCCACCCGCCCGCGAAGAAGTTCAACGCCGGGCAAAAGATCATCTTCTGGTCCGTCATCCTCCTCGGCAGCTCCATCGCCGTTTCCGGCCTCTCGCTGCTCTTCCCGTTCGAGCTGCAGCTCTTCGCCAAGACCTTCACCATCATCAACGACCTCGGCCTGCCCGGCCTCGTGGGCTACGATCCCCTGCCCACGGCGCTGGCCCCGCAGGAGGAGATGCAACTGGCGCAAGCCTGGCACGCCATCGTCTCCTTCGTGCTGATGGCCATCATCCTCGCCCATATCTACATCGGCTCCCTCGGGATGGAGGGCGCGTTCGACGCCATGGGCTCCGGCGAGGTGGACGAGAACTGGGCCGAACAGCACCACTCGATCTGGTACGAGGAGCTGAAGGAGAAGAACGAGACCACCTCGAAACAAGCCGCGGCCCCGGCCGAGTGATGCGCCTTCTCGCCGTCGCGGCCCTGCTGGCGACGCTCTCGCCGGCCGAGGCGCAGGACTTCACCACGCTCAAAGGCCATGGCGGCCCCGTCATGGGGCTCGCCACGGCCCCCGATGGCCGCGTCGCCACCGCCAGCTTCGACAATTCCGTGGGCCTCTGGACGGGGCGCTCGCCCCAGTGGCTCGAAGGCCACGACGCCGCCGTCAACGCCGTCACCTTCGGCGCGGGCGCCCTCGTCTCCGGCGGCGACGACTTCACCGTCCGCCTCTGGTCCGACGCGCCCCGCATCCTCGGCACCCACAAGGGCAAGGTCACCGGCCTCGACATCTCGGGCAGCACCGTCGCCTCCGCCTCGTGGGACGGCACCATCGGCCTCTGGCCCCTCGACGGCGGCGAGGCCCGCACCCTCGACGCCCCCGCCGGCGTCAACGCCGTGGCCTTCGACACGCCCACCACCCTCTATGCCGGCACCACCGACGGCCTGCTCCTGCGTTACGACCTCGAGACCGACGCGCCGCCCATACAGGTCGCCCGCCACGGCTTCGGCGTCAACGAGATCATCGCCACCCCCGAATGGGTCGCCTACGGCGCCGTCGACGGCGGCACCCGCATCCTCGACGCCCAGGGCGCCGAGATCGCCGATTTCACCCTCGAGCGCCGCCCGATCCTGTCGATGGCCTACCACGCCGAAACCCAGCAACTCGCCGTGGGCGACGGCCACGGCTACATCATGGTCCTCGACACCGCCCAATGGCGCATCGCCCGCGACTTCCGCGCCACCCGCCAAGGCCCGGTCTGGGCGCTCGCTTTCTCCCCCGACGGCACCACCATCTGGGCCGGCGGGCTCGACGATGTCGCCTATGGCTGGCCCACCGCCCTCCTCGACGAATTCGACCCCGGCATCACCGGCGAACGCAGTTTCCTGCGCGACGCCGACACCATGCCCAACGGCGAACGCCAGTTCATGCGCAAATGCTCGATCTGCCACGCCGTCACCCCCGGCCCCTCGCGCAAGGCCGGCCCGACGCTCCACAACGTCTTCGGCCGCCCCGCCGGCACCGTGCCGGGCTATCCCTATTCCGAAACCCTGTCGGAATCTGATATCATCTGGAACGAGACCACCATCGACGCGCTGTTCGACCAAGGCCCCGATCACTATATCCCCGGCTCGAAGATGCCGATGCAGGTGATCGCCGGCCCCTCGGACCGCGCCGACCTGATCGCGTGGCTCAAGACCGCCAGCAAGGAGGGCGAGAAATGAAAGCGATGTTGATTGGCTTCGCGGCGATTGCCGTGATCGGCGTGGGCGCATATTTCGCCCTCGAGGAAATCGACTACACCACCTGGCAACGCACCTCGGGCGACAGTGTCCGCCTTGACTGAGGCGCGCCACCGCATAACCCCCGAGGATTACGGCAGCGACCTTGCCGGCGCCTCGATCCTGGTGATCGACGACGAGCCGGGCATGCGCAACTTCCTCCTGAAAACGCTGGAACCCCGCGTCAAGCGGATCGAGATGGCCGCCTCCGCCGACGAGGCCTCCGCCAAGCTCGACGAGCATCATTTCGACCTCGTGATCCTCGACAATGTCATGCCCAACAAGACGGGGCTGGAATGGGTACTCGAACAGCGCCGCCTCGGCTTTCTCGCCGACACCATCCTGATCACCGCCTATGCCGATCTCGAAACCGCCATCGCCGCGCTCCGCGCGGGCGTCAGCGATTTCGTCCTCAAACCCTTCCGCGCCAACCAGATCGTCAGCGCCGTCGCCCGCACCCTCGACCGCAAGTACCTGCGCCGCGACAACACGCTCCTCCGGCACGAATTGAACAGCGATCCGCAATCCGGCCGCCTCCTCGGCACCTCCGACGTGATGTCCGAGGTCCGCGCCATGCTCAAGAAACTCGCCCCCCTGCCCACGCCCGTCCTCTTCACCGGCGCCAGCGGCACGGGCAAGGAACTGGCCGCCCGCCACCTGCACCAACTCTCCGACCGCGCGTCGCGCCCCTTCGTCACCATCAACTGCGCCGCCATCGCCCCCGACCACATCGCCGAGGAGCTCTTCGGCATCAACGGCCCAAGCGACGACCTCAAGCCGGGCCTCTTCCTGCTGGCAGATGGCGGCACGCTCTTCCTCGACGAGATCGCCCAGATGCCGGAACAGGCCCAGGCCGCCCTCCTCCGCGCCCTCGACGATCAGCGCGTCCGCCCCATCGGGGCCGAGCGGGAATTCCCCCTCAACCTCCGCCTGCTCTTCGCCACCAATGCCAATCTCGAGGAAGCGGTCGAACAGGGCCGCTTCCGCGCCGACCTCTACCACCGCATGAACGTGGTCCGCATCCACATGCCCCCCTTGAAGGACCGGTCAGAGGACATCACCGAACTCGCCGCCCTCTTCATCGAGCAGTTCTCCACCACCCTCGGCCTGCCCGCGCTGGAACTCTCGGCCGAAACGCTCCTGAAAATGCGCCGCTACGACTGGCCCGGCAACGTGCGCGAGTTGAAGAACCTGATCGAACGCTCCGTCATCCTCGGAGAATTCCCCCCCGAATTCGACGGCGACAGCCGCGTCACCGGCGCCCGCGCCATGGAAAACCTCGACGACGTGGTGCAACGCCATATCCTGCGCATCCTCGACCTCTGCGGCGGCAACCGCGCCGAGGCCGCCCGCCGGCTGGGCGTCTCCCGCAAGACGATCGACAGGAAAGTGGCGGTCTGGGAAGGGTGAGGCAAAGACTCTGCGCGGAATCGAGGCCGAAGGCCGCCGCGCATCGACCGCTGGCCGGCAGGCGATTGCTTGCAATCGCCGAGAGGTGGGCCGTCCCGACGGCACGGCGATGCGCGGCTCCTCTCCCGTTGCGCCCCACACAACATCTCGCCTGTTGCGCCCGGAACGCCACATCAACCCTTGGCGATACCGCCCCCGACACCGACGCGATACCGACAGAATACCGACGTTATACCGACGTCCAGACCCCAGCAAAACAAAGCCGTTAACCTTCGAATCACGCGTTCCAGCGCACCGTGCCCAGACCGGTCAGGTCGTAGCCCCCCATATGCTCGGCCCGCGCCGCCATCGCCTCCGACTGGCAAAACGTCATCAGCCGCTGCAACGGCGTGTCGAACCACGCCCGCCGATGCACCAGCAAATCGAATCTTTCCTCGATCAGCGGCACGAACGGCAATCCGAAATCCTTCGCCAGCGTCTCCAGCCCCAGCGTCGCCTCCGCATCGCCCCGCGCCACCGCCTGCACCGCCTCGGTCTCGGTCCGCGCCACCTCGGCCAGCTCCATGTCCTCCGACCGCAACCCCGCCTTCGCCGCCAGCTGCGCAAACAGCACGTCACTCCCCGAATCCGGCTGCCGCGGCACCACCCGGCGGCCCTTCAGGTCCGCCATCTCCGCCACGCCCGACACCTCGCGGCCAAGCACCAACCCCCTGGCCCGCTTGGCAAATCTCACCAGCACGGCATTCCGCCCGCCGCAACTCCGCGCCACCGTCGGGATATTCCACTCCCGCCCTTCTTCATCCAGCAGGTGCAGCCCTGCGGCCACGCCTTCCCGTGCCAGGAACCGGGTCAGACCATCGCTCGACCCGTCGAAATAACTCGCCAAGCCACAGCGCGACTCCCGCACGGCCCAGTCCAGCAACGGATCGTGACTGCCCAAAAGCACGGCGGGGCGCGGCGGTTTCGCCAGCCCTCCGTCCGAATGATCGTCCAGCCACGCCCGGATCCCGCGCTCGGGAAACAACAGCTTCCCCGTCGCCCGCGTACAGGGCACCTCGCCCGAAGCGGCAAGGTCATAGACCTTGCGCTCCTTGATCCGCAACAACGCGGCCAGCTCGGGCACAGTCAGGAATTCCGGGTCGCTCATCTCGCCGCCTCAGTTGTCCCGAGGCCCACGAAACCAGCGCCCCGGCCCCCGTTAGCTACCCTGTTCGGGCGCGTTGGGGAAGAACAGTTGCTGCCCGTCCACCTCGTAGGCGCCGATCGCCGCCTGCCCTTCGGCCGACACCAGCCAGTCCGCAAAGGTCTGAGCGGCCTCGACATTTACCGAGGGACACGCCTCCGGACTGATAGGAATGACGCCGTACTGGTTGAAGAGATCATCATCCCCTTCCACGACGATCCCGTATTCCTGCTTGTTCGCAAAGCTGATCCACGTCGCCCGGTCGGTCATGACATACGCGCCCATGCCGATCCCGGCATTGAGCGTCGCGCCCATGCCCGAACCCGTCTCGCGATACCATTCGCCCGACCCGTCGCCCGGCGCCACACCCGCGGCCTCCCACAGCGCCTTCTCCTTCTTGTGCGTCCCGGAATCGTCGCCCCTTGAGGCAAACAACGCCTCGCTCTCGGCGATCTTGGTCAGCGCCGCCTCCACATCGCTCATCCCCGCAACCCCCGCCGGGTCCTCCGCCGGGCCCACGATGACGAAATCGTTGTACATCAGGTCGGTCCGCGCGGTCCCGCCGCCCTCCGCCACGAATTTCTCCTCCGCCGGCTTGGCATGCACCAGCAGCACGTCACCATCGCAATTCGCCGCGTTCTTGATCGCCTGCCCGGTGCCCACGGCCACCACGTTGACCGTGATCCCGGTCTTGTCGGTGAAGATCGGCAGCAGGTAGTCATACAGCCCCGAATTGGCGGTCGACGTGGTCGACTGCACGATGATCGCCTCGTCGGCGACAGCGGAAACAGGGGCCAGCGCCACGAGGGCGGCGGCCATCAGCGTTCTGATTTTCATGGAAACTCCTCTGGTCGATGTTAAACGACAATCCTGCCGTTCAGGTAATCCCGTGCCTCTCTGGTCGCAGGCTCCGGGAAGAACTCGTCCGCCGGCACATGCTCGAGGATGCGCCCGCGATGCAGGAACACCACCTCGTCGGCCATCCGCCGCGCCTGGCCGGTGTCATGGGTCACGAGGATCACCTTCACCCCCCGCTCCCGCGCGCGCAAAATGATCCGCTCGATCGCCAGCACCGAGGCCGGATCAAGGCTCGCGGTCGGCTCGTCCAGCAGCAGCACCTCCGGCTCCGTCGCCAGCGCCCGGCCCAGCATCAGCCTTTGCGCCTCGCCGCCCGACAATTGCCGCGCCGGCTGCCGCGCCTTGTCCAGCAGGCCCACATGCTCCAGCAACCCGTCCCGCAAGCCACGGTCCCGCCCCCGCGCCTTCAGCACGAACTCCACGTTCGCCGCCACCGACCGCCGCAACAGCACCGGCTTCTGAAACACCAGCGCCTGCCGTGCCGTCACCGCCGCGGCCGCCCGACCGTTCCACGAAATCCGCCCCGCATCCGGCCGCTTCAGCCCGTGGATCAGCTTCAGAAGCTGGCTCTTGCCCGCCCCGTTCGGCCCCATGATCACCGTGCATCCCGTGCCATTCAACCGCAGGTCCACACCATCCAGCACCGCCTTGCCATCAAGGCAAAGCCGCACCCCCTCAAGCTCCAGCGGCATCAGGTCCGTCTCCGTCCGCGGCACCACATCGGGAAAAACAAGGTCACGCATAAACATTCCGCCTTTCCGCCGACATCCGCAGCGACTGCACCAAGGCATTCACCCCCAGCGCAATCGCCATCAGGATGATCCCCAGCGCCAGCGCCAGCGCCAGTTCCCCCTTCGAGGTCTCAAGCGCGATCGCCGTGGTCATCACCCGTGTCAGGTGGTCGATATTGCCGCCCACGATCATCACCGCGCCCACCTCGGCCACGGCCCGGCCAAAGCCTGCCAGCCCCACCGTCAGCAGCGCATAACGCCCGTCCCACAACAGCGCCTGCACGCTCTGCCACCGGCTCAGGCACAGCGACCGGAACTGCTCGGCATACTCGGCATTCAAATCTTCGAGGATCTGCCGCGACAGCGCCGCCACGATGGGCGTGATCAGGATGGTCTGCGCGATGATCATCGCCGTGGGCGTGTAAAGCAGGCCCAGAAACCCCAGCGGCCCCGCCCGCGACAGGTTGAGATAGACCAGCAGGCCCACCACCACCGGCGGCAGCCCCATCAGCGCGTTGATCGCCACCAGCACCGCGCCCCGCCCCGGGAACCGCGTCACCGCCAGCAGCGCGCCCAGCGGAAGGCCCAGCAGGCAGGCCACCGCCGTCGCCGTCAGGCTGACGCGCAGCGACAGCCCGACGATCTCCAGCAGATCGCCGGTCGGTGACAGCACAAGGCCGAACGCCAGCGCAAATGCCTCCCCGAAATCCTGCATAATTTCCGAAACCCTCCCTGTCTCGTCAGGTCGAGTTTAGCGCCGAAGCCGTGGTTCCGACAAGGGAAGCTTTGTATGGAAAGGGGCTTAACCGTCCGCCCCGGCCGGCCAATTTGACCACACCGTTCGGTGCGTAAGGAAATTCTGCAACCATATGCAACGACACTGGGCCAATCAGCCACCCTCTTGGACTCTCCCGCCCGCCGCGCAATACTGCCGACGAACCGCCCGATCCCCTGCAGGAGCCTGCCGAATGTCTCACGTCTTCCCGCGCCACACCCGCCTCAACGCCCCGGTCGCCACGGGCGGCGAAGGCTGCTACCTGATCGACGCCGCCGGTAAACGATATCTTGACGCGTCGGGCGGCGCCGCGGTCTCCTGCCTCGGCCACAACGACGCAGGGATCATCGCCGCGGTGAAGGCCCAGCTCGACCAGATCGCCTTCGCCCATACCGGCTTCTTCACGTCAGAGCCGGCCGAGCAACTGGCCGACCTGCTCATCGCCAACGCCCCCGGCGATCTTGACCGCGTCTACTATGTCACCGGCGGCTCCGAGGCGACCGAGGCCGCGATCAAGCTCGCCCGCCAATACTGGGTGGAAAAAGGCCAGCCCCAGCGCAGCCGCCTGATCTCCCGCAAGCAAAGCTACCACGGCAACACCATCGGCGCCCTCTCCGCCGGCGGCAACGAATGGCGCCGGGCGCAATTCGGCCCCCTCCTGCTCGACGTCACCCATATCGACCCCTGCTACGAGTACCGCCTCCGCCATGAGGGCGAGAGCCTCGAAGCCTACGGCCAGCGCGCCGCACAGGCCCTCGAAGACGAACTCCTCCGCGTTGGCCCGGAAAACGTCATGGCCTTCATGGCCGAGCCCGTCGTCGGCGCCACCGCCGGCACGCTCACCCCCGCGCCCGGCTATTTCAAGCGCATCCGCGAAATCTGCGATCAGTACGACATCCTCCTGATCCTCGACGAGGTGATGTGCGGCATGGGCCGCACCGGCACGCTCTTCGCCTGCGAACAGGATGGCATCGCCCCCGATATCACCTGCATCGCCAAGGGGCTCGGCGCCGGCTACCAGCCCATCGGCGCCATGCTCTGCAGCGCGAAAATCTACAAGACCATCGAAGACGGCACCGGCTTCTTCCAGCACGGCCACACCTATAACGGCCACCCCACAGCCTGCGCCGCCGGCCTCGCCGTGGTCTCCGCCATTCTCGACCGTGGCCTCCTGCCGCGCGTCCGCGCCCAGGGCGAAAAGCTCATGCACCGCCTCGCCGACCGCTTCGGCCAGCACCCCCATATCGGCGACCTGCGCGGCCGCGGCCTGTTCCACGGCATCGAGATCGTCGCCGACCGCGAAACCAAGGACCCGTTCGACCCTTCCCTCGGCATCTCCGCCAAGATCAAGAAGGCCGCCTTCGCCGAGGGGCTGGTCTGCTACCCCATGTCCGGCACGATCGACGGCAAGCATGGCGACCACGTGATGCTAGCCCCGCCCTTCATCATCTCCGACGCCCAGCTCGACGAGCTGACCGACAAGCTCGAATCCGCCATCGAAAAGGCAATTCATTAACCATTCTTAACAAAGGGTGAATTGCAATCCTTGCAATGCGGCATTGCCGCATTGCGGGGTTATGCTGCGGTGCAGAATTTCTATATGCATGGGGCAAGACGCAATACCCCCCAAGAGGCACTGAAATGTACGACAAAGACACCCACGACCTGCTCGAAGCCGCCCGCGAATACCGCGCCGCCTATATCCGCGACCTGTTCCGCGCGGTCTTCCGCCGCTCGGCCCCGGCCTTCACCAAGCCGGCCCACGCGGCCTGAGGCTTACGCCCCCTGATACCGACGGGATCGGCCACCACCGACCCCGCCGGTCTCACACCCCGGCTGACGGGCCTCACGCCCCGCTGGCCGTCTCGCCCCCGCCGGCCAGCACACCGCTCGCCCGCAGCTCGGCAATCCGCTCCGCCGAATAGCCCAGCGCCCGCAGCACGGCAGTGCCATGCTCGCCCAGCTCCGGCGCCGGATGCCGCATCTCGCAGCCCTCGGGGCTGACCTTCACCGGAAACCCCAGCATCCGCACATTCCCATGCTCCCCATGGGGCACCTCGACCACCATCTCGCGATGCTGCACCTGCGGGTCCTCGAACACGTCGGGCACCGACATCACCGGCCCGGCGGGCACCCCGCCCTCGTTCAGCCGGTCGATCCAGTTGGCACAGCTGTCGGTCAGGAAAATCGGCTCGATCTCGGCCCGGATCGCAGACCGGTCCGCCATCCGCTTGTCATTCGTGTCGAACCGCGGATCGGTCAGCAATTCCTCCCGCCCCAACACCTTGAGAAGACGCGCAAAGATCATGTCGTTGCTCGGCGCGATCGCGATCGGCGTATCCGCCGTCTGGAACAACCCGTAGGGTGCCACCAGCGGGTGATCGTTCCCGCTCCGCTCCGGCGGCTTGCCCGCGGCCAGCGTATCGCTCGCCATGTAGCTCAAAAGGCTGATCAGGCTGTCGGTCAGCCCCACATCGACACTCCGGAACCTCCGCTCCTCTCGCGCCCCCGCCAGCGTCGCCGAGACGCCCAGCGCCGCGTAAAGCCCTGCCACCAGGTCCGAAATCGGCACCCCGCTGCGCTGCGGGTCGTCCTCGCGGTTGCCGTTTACGGCCATGAACCCGCTCATCGCCTGCGCGATGAAGTCAAACGACGGTCGTTGCGCATAAGGCCCGTCCGCCCCGAACCCGCTGATATGGCACACCACCAGCTTCGGGTTCAGCTCCTCCAGCGCCTCGTCACTCAGCCCCATCTTCGCCAACACCCCGGCGCGGTAATTCTCCACCAGCACATCCGCGCCCCGGATCATCTCGCGCAGCACCTCCAGCCCCGCCTCGCTCCGCAGATCCAGCGCCACCGACCGCTTGTTCCGGTTGTAGCTGGCGAAATACCAGCTCAGCCCGTCCCGCCCCTTCCCCTGAAGGCGCAGCGGATCGCCCGAGGGCGTCTCGATCTTGATCACGTCCGCCCCGAAATCCGCCAGCAACTGCGTGCAGAACGGTCCGGAAATAATCCGGGTCAGGTCGATCACCTGGATGCCTCGAAGGCTCATGCCAACTCCTTCTCCGTCTCCGGGCCCTCAGCCCGTCGCGCGCCGCGTACTGGCCAGCTCGACCGTCTCGCCCACCGGCTTGGCCCGCAGCAGATGCGCCGGCAGCTTGCGCTCCAGCACCGTCTCGAACCAGTGCCCCGCCTCGATCAGCCGGCCCAGGTCCAGTCCCGTCCCGTGCCCCTCCAGATGCAGGAAATGCACCAAATCCTCGGTCGCCACGTTCCCCGTCGCCCCCGGCGCGAACGGACAGCCGCCGACACCGCCCAAAGCGCTTTCATACCGGTCCACCCCCTCGGCCATCCCGGTCAGCACGTTGGCCAGCGACATGTCCCGCGTGTTGTGCAGGTGCAGCACCAGCTCCGTCTCCGGCAACGCCTCCCGCATCGCCCTGACCAGCTCGCGCACCCGGGCCGGCCACGCCGTCCCGATCGTGTCGCCCAGCTTGATCGTCTCGACACCCATATCCGCCATGCGCTTGGCCACCTCGACCACGCGCGCCACCGGCACATCCCCCTCGAACGGGCAGCCGAAACTGGTGGCAATCGCCCCCACCGGCACCACGCCCTCCTGCCGGGCCAGCTCGATCACCGGCTGCAAGCGCGCCAGCGCCTCCTCGGTCGAGCTATTGGAATTGGCCTGCGAATGGCTCTCGCTGGCCGAGGCGAAACACACCCATTCATCCAAGCCCAGCGCCGCCGCCCGCTCGGCCCCGCGCTGGTTCGGCACCAGCGCCTCGATGATCAGGCCCTCCCGGCCGGGCACCCCCTTTACCACCTCCTCGGCATCCGCCATCGCCGGCACCGCCCGCGGCGACACGAAGGAGGTCACCTCGAACCGTTTCATCCCGGCCTTCGCGATCCGCCCGATCAGCTCGATCTTCTGCTCGGTGCTGACGGCGTGTTTTTCATTCTGCAACCCGTCCCGCGGGGCCACTTCGGTGATCGTGATATCCATGGTCATTTCCCCGCTCCGAACAAGAACTCCTCGCTCGGAAACTCCCGCCTCCGAACCTCCTCGGCAAACTCCGCAATCGCCCCCTCGATATCCCCGAGGATCGAGGCATAGCGCTTCACGAACTTGGGCTTGAACGCCGCGAAGAGGCCGATCACGTCATCCACCACGAGGATCTGCCCGTCGCACTCGGCCGACGCCCCGATGCCGATGGTGGTGACGCTGGTCGCCGCGATCACCGCCTTCGCGGCGCTCTCCATCACCCCCTCGATCACGATCGAGAACGCGCCCGCCTCCTCCATCGCGCGGCCATCGGCCACCAGCATCTCGACGGCGGCCTCGTCCTTGCCCTGCGTCCGGAACCCGCCCAGGGTGTTGATCGCCTGCGGCGTGAGGCCAATATGCGCCATCACCGGCACGCCCCGCTTGACCAGGAACGCCACCGTCGGGGCCATCTCCACCCCGCCCTCCAGCTTCACCGCGTCACAGCCGGTTTCCATCAGCACCCGGCTCGCCGAGGCGAACGCCTGCTCGGGCGACGCCTCATACGATCCGAACGGCAAATCCACCACCACGCAGGCATGGCTGGTGGCCTTCACCACCGCCCGCCCGTGCCGGATCATCGTGTCCAGATCGACCCCCACGGTCGAGCTCTCGCCATAGATCGTCATCGCCAGCGAGTCGCCCACGAGGATGAAATCCACCACCTCGTCCATCACCGCCGCAATCGGCGCGGTATAGGCCGTCAGCCCCACCAGCGGCGTCTCCCCCCGCCGGCCCGCCAGCGACATGGCCGTCAGTTTCCCGCTCCCGGAATGTACGCTCATTGTCCTCTCCTGTTCTCGGGTCTGCCCTAGTGCATCACGTCCGGCAAAAACGTCACCAGCGACGGCACGAACACCAGCAATAGCAGCGTCAGCAGGATCGGCACCAGGAACGGCAGGATCGCCACCACCACCTTCTCGAACGGCATCCCCGTCAATTCCGTCAGCACGAACAGCACGTTGCCAAAGGGCGGCGTGATCACCCCCACCGACAGGGTCATCACCATCAGCACCCCGAACCACACCGGGTCGATCCCCAGCGACTGCACCGTCAGCATGAAGATCGGCGTGAAGATCAGCACCGCCTCCACCACGCTCATGAAACAGCCGATCACCAGGAAGAACAGCAGGATCAGCAGGATCGCCTGCGTCTCGCCAAGGTTCAGGTCCAGCAGCGCCATCGCCAGCTCCTGCGGGATCCGCACCCGCACCAGCAGCCAGCCATAGAAGGTGGCAATGGCGATGATGAACAGGATCACCGAGGTGAACCGCACCGTCCGCCTGAGCGCCTCGACGAACTCCGCCAGCGTCACGTCGCGATAGATCACCGCGCCCAGCAGGAAGGCATACATGCAGGCCACCGCCCCCGCCTCGGTCGGCGTGAAGATCCCGCTCCAGATGCCGCCGATGATGATGAAGGGCGTCAGCAGCGGCGGCACCGCCTTCAGGAACAGGCGGAAGAGCTCCGCCCCCGGCACCCGCTGCGTGCCCGGCAGGTCCAGCCAGAACGAGGTCAGCAGAACCGTCAGCGACATGCCCACCGCAAGGATGATGCCGGGGATCACACCCGCCATGAACAGCGCCGCGATCGACGTGCCCGAGAGCCACCCATAGACCACCAGCGCCACCGAGGGCGGAATGACCGGGCTGATGATCGACGCCGCCCCGGTGATCCCTACCGAGAAGCGCTGCGGATAGCCCCGCTCCTTCATCGCCTTCAACTCGAGCTGCCCGATCCCGGCCACGTCCGCCACCGCCGTGGCCGACATCCCGGCAAAGATCACGCTGGCCAGCACGTTCACATGCCCCAGCCCGCCCCGGATCGGCCCCACCAGCGCGGTCGCGAAATTGAACAGCCGCGCATTGCTCGACCCGGTATTCATCAGCGACGCGGCCAATATGAAGAACGGCACCGCGATGATCGGGAAATTGTTCATCCCGCTCAGCATCTGCATCGCGAACAGCTCTTCGGGGATCTTCTCGATCCCGCCCTGCACGACCAGCACCACGAGGCATGTCAGCCCGATGGAGATCGCAACCGGAACGCCCACGGCGAACAGGAAGATCATCACACCGAGAAATATCAGGAGGTAGTCCATTCGCTCTTCGTTTCCGTTTGGCCGATCACGGCCTTACCGTTGCGGATCAGGCTGACAAGGTAGGCCAGGCTGAACAGGATCATCGCCACCGTCCCGATCAACAGCGCGAGGTAAAGCCAGGTGAAGGAGATGCCCAGCGCGGTCGTGGTGTTGTTGGCGCTGGCGAACATCATCAGGTAGGCGCCCCGCGCGATCACGTAGAACAACAGCAGCGCGCCGCACTCGATCACCACCGAGATCCACACCCGTGCGCCCAGCGCGATCCGCCGCAGCAGCACGTCGATCACGATATGCCGCCGCTGGCCCCAGGCCGCCGCGGCCCCCAGCATGACACTCCACGCCAGAAGCCCCGCCGCCACCTCCTCGGCCCATGGCACGGAAAGCTTGAACACCTCCCGCGCCACGACCGAGTAGAAGATCGACAGGACCAGCGCCACCATGAGCACCATGGCGACGCTCTCCAGTATGCCCGCCCCCCGCGTCACGAGGGACGGGCGCCGGCGCCCGTCGGCGTCACTCATTCCGACGCGGCCTCGATGCTGGCCTCGATATCGGGCTGCACGGTGTCGGCCATGCCCGACATCGCCCGTTCGATGGCCGGCGCGGCCTTCTCGCGGAACGGCGCCTGGTCGACCTCGATGAACTCCATGCCCTTCTCCATCAGGGCCTCGCGATAGAAGTCATCCTTCTCGTTCTCGACCTGCGTGCCGTGCTGGCGCGCCTCCTCGGCCGCCTCGGCAATCGCCGTGCGCTGCTCCTCGGTCAGACCGTCCCACCACTGCGCCGAGGCGACCCAGTGCCACGGGAACGACAGGTGCGAGGTCTCGATGATGTAATCCTGCACCTCCCACATCTGGCGGGTATAGGGCGAGGCCAGGCTGTTTTCATGCGCCTCGACCTGCCCCGTGCGCATGGCCAGGTAGATATCCGACGACGGGATCACCACCGCCTGGATACCCAGCTCTTCCCAGACGTCGATCCAGACCGGGATCTTCGGCATCCGCATCGGCAGACCCTCGAGGTCGTCGGGCGTGTTGATCGGCTTGTTCGCGGTCATGTGCCGGAAGGCCCGCTTCTGCGGCCCGAGATAGACGAGGTTGCCCTTCTCGCGGGCGATCTCCTGCATCTTCTTTCCCGATTCCGTCTCCATGATGTAATGCTCGACCGCGCCCCAGTTGGGCAGCACGAAGGGCACCGAAACGGCGTTGTACTCGGGTGCGTACTGGCCCATGAACGCCCCCCCGGTCAGCGCCATCTGCGTCTGGCCGATATTGAGCAGCTCCAGCACCTCGGCCTCGCTGCCAAGCTGGCTGTTGAGGTAGATGTTCACCTCGAAATCGTCGCCCAGCTTCTCGCCGATCAACTCCTGGAACTTCTGCAGGGCGGCTTCCTCCGACCCGCCGGTGCTCATCGTGTTGTGAATTTCGATCGTCTCGGCCGCCGCGGGCAGCGTGCCCAGCCCGACCGTGACCGCCGCCGCAAGCGTTGCCCTGCGGACGAGTTGCGAAAGTGCCATCTGGTTCCTCCCATTCCATTCTGCCGGCCACCCGCCTGATGCGGCGACATCGACCGGCCTCTCAATCGGGGATGAACAGGCGCCCGGTTTGCCGGCAAGCCGGCCTCCCGCCACTGCCGCACCGGCAGCCTCCTGTCCCTCTCCTCCCGTCGGCGCCGCGGCCCGGGGGCCACACGCCTGCGCGGAAGCGTAAGTGCCCCCTTTTGCAGCGGCAAGTGCTGAATCCGGACCCCTGCGTCCCGCCCAACGCAACACCGCTTCTCAGCCCGCCTCGCCCCTCTCCCGCGACCGTTCCAGCAGGAACTCCCGAAAGATCGCCGCCGTTTTCGACAGCGTCGCGTCGCCGTGTTGCACAAGGCTGATCTCCCGCTCGGCCCAGCTTTCGTCGATCGCCACCGCCTTGATCGGCATCATCCGCTCATGCGGCCGCACGAACTGTTCCGGCAGGATGGCAATCCCGTGCCCATGGGCCACCAGCGTGCGGGCCACCTCGTTGGTGTTCGCCATGTAGCGATACCTGACCTCGCCGCTGCCCAGCACCGACACCCGCCGTATCAGCCGGGTCATCGAACTGCCCTCGATCACCCCGATGCTGGGGTAGGACGACATGTCCGACAAACGCACCGCCGGCAGCCGGGCCAGGTCATGCCCCTCCGGCACCGCCAGCACCAGCCGGTCGGTGCAATACCGCGTACAGACGATCTCGGGCGGCAAACGGAAAGTGCGCGAGATCAGACCCAGCTCCGTCCGCCCGCTCATGACCGAGGCCACAACGTTCGGGCTGATCTGCTCGAACAGCTCGATCCCGATGTAAGGATACGCATCCGAGAAATGCTTCATGTCCTCGGCCAGCCCGTTCACGAAGGCCGAGCCGTTCGCGCTCAGCAACAGGCTCCCCGCCTCCCCGCTGCTCAGCCGCCTGAGCTCCGAATGCGCGCTGTCGATCGACGCGAAGATCTCCCGCGCCTTCGCGGCCATGACATGCCCGGCATCGGAAATCTCCACGCCCCGCGAATGCCTTGCAAAGAAGGGCTGCCCGAAATTCTCCTCCAGCTCCGCCAGCCGCCGGCTGATCGCCGATGGCGACAGGTTCAGGCTCTCCGACGCCGACCGGATGCTTCCCGTATCGATCACCGTCAGGAAGATCCGCAAGGTCACAAGGTCGAACCGCGCCAGCGGGAAATTCTGCAAGTCCTTGGTCAACGCAGCCCCTCCGACGCCCCCGCGCCCGGACGTTACGCCGATCCGCCCGCCACTGGCAACCGGCGCCCGGCCCTACGCGAACAGCCCCTTGTACTCCTCCCGAAGCACGTTCTTCTGCACCTTGCCCATGGTATTCCGCGGCAGGCTTTCTACCACCACCAGCTTCTTCGGATGCTTGAACCTTGCCAGCGACTGCTCCGCCGCCTTGCCGATGGCCTCGAGGTCCGGGCGCTCCCCCGCCTCCGCCACCAGAACGCCCACCACCGTCTCGCCGAAATCCGGATGCGGCACGCCAATGACGGCGCTTTCCAGCACGCCCGGCTGTTCATCCAGCAACAGCTCGATCTCCTTGGGGTAGATGTTGTACCCGCCCGAGATGATCAGGTCCTTGTCGCGCCCGACGATATGCACATAGCCATCCTCGTCGATCCGGCCCAGGTCCCCGGTGATGAAGAACCCGTCCTCGCGCAGTTCGGCCGCCGTCTTCTCCGGCATCTGCCAATAGCCCTTGAAGACATTCGGCCCCCGCACCTCGACCATGCCGACCTCGCCCTGCGCCACCTCGTCCCCGCTCTCGGGGTCGCACACCTTCAGCTCCACGCCGGGCAGCGGAAACCCCACGGTCCCCGCCCGCCGCTCGCCCTCATAGGGGTTCGAGGTGTTCATGTTCGTCTCGGTCATCCCGTAGCGTTCGAGAATCCGGTGCCCGGTGCGCTTCTCGAACCGTTCATGCGTCTCCGCCAGCAAGGGCGCACTGCCGGACACGAAAAGCCGCATATGCTCGGCCAGTTCCTTCGTGAACCGCGCATCATCCAGCAGCCGCGTATAGAAGGTCGGCACCCCCATCATCGACGTGGCCTTCGGCATCCACTCGATCATCCGGTCGATATCCAGCTTCGGCAGGAAGATCATCGCCCCGCCCGACAGCAGCACGATGTTCGTCGCCACGAAAAGCCCGTGCGTGTGAAAGATCGGCAGCGCGTGCAGCAGCACGTCCTTGTCCGAGAACCGCCAGCACTCCGTCAGCGTCCTCGCATTCGATAACAGGTTGTCCTGCGTCAGCATCGCCCCCTTCGATCGCCCCGTCGTCCCCGACGTATAGAGGAACGCCGCCAGGTCGCCGCCTTCCCGGTCCACCGTGGCAAACTCCCCCGGCATCCCCGTGGCCTTCTCCATCAGGCTCCCGGCCCCATCCCCTGCCAGCGTCTCCACCCGGCATTCCAGCCGCTCGGCAATCGGCGCCAGCGTCTCCAGCTTTCCCGGATCGCAGACGATCATCGCCGCGCCGCTGTTGTCGATGAAATAGGTCAGCTCGTCCGCCGTATAGGCCGTGTTCAGCGGCAGGAAGATCACCCCCGCCTGCACGCAGGCCGCATAAAGCGCCAGCGCCTCCGCCGATTTCTCCACCTGCGCGGCCAGCCGGTCACCGGGTTGCAACCCGGCCTCCGTGATCACCCCGGCAACCCGCGCCGCCGTCTCCAGAAACCCGGCATGGGAAATCACCGTGCCATCGCTCAGGTACAGGAACGGCGTCTCCTGCCCGGCATATTTCCCGAAAAGCGCATCATACAAAGGGTTGGCCATGACACGTCTCCTTACGCGGCGGATTTCTCTGCGGCCGCCGCCAGACTGCTCACCTCCGACGAGGCCGCGATATCATGCGAGGCGGCGAACCGTTCGTGGTTCTGGGTGACTTTGTCGAGGTCGTAAAGGTAATTCACCATTGCCCCGGCAGATTGCCGCAACCCCTTCTCCGACGTGTCGGCCCCGGCATGGATGGCGTGTACCTCCGCCCCATTGCCAAGATGGAACCGCGCCACCGGGTCAAGCGGCAGCCCGTCGGGCCGCTTCGCCCCCAGCAGGTACGACGCCGCCAATTGCCTGAGCGCCTCGTCATCCTCCAGCGGCGGCTGCATGTCGTTGGCACCCAGCCATTGCACCAGCCCCGGAATGGGCGACAGCGTGACAAAGGTCTTCAATCCCGGCAGTTCCGCCGACAGATCCGCCGCAACCTGCTTGATCAGCGAGTTGCCGAAGGAAATGCTGGCCAGCCCCGCCTGGCAGTTCGAGATCGAATAGAACACCGCCGTATCCGCCTCGTCCGAGCCCATCTCCTCTCGATCCTCGGCCAGCAACTCCTGGACCGAGCTTGCCACCCCCTTGGTCAGCGCCACCTCGACAAAGATCAGCGGCTCGTCCGGCATCGCCGGGTGGAAGAACGCGAAACAGCGCCGGTCGCTCGGCTCCAGCCGCCGGCGCAGATCGTCCCAGCTGTCGATGGCATGAACCGCCTCGTAGGCGATGATCTTCTCGAGGATATGCGCCGGGCTTTCCCAGTTGATCGGCCGCAGCACAAGGAAACCCCGGTTGAACCAGCTCGAGAACAGGTGCCGGAAATCGAGGTCCAGCGCCCGAAGCTCCGGGTCGTCCTTGCCCATCCGGATCAGGTCGGTGCGCATCGACACCAACTGCCCGGTCGCCCCCGGCACCTGGTTCAGCCGGCGGATCAGTTCCTGCCTAGGCGGCTCGGCCGCCTCGAGGAAGGCGCGATAGCTCTCCTTGCTCGCCCCCGCCTCGTACTCGGCCAGCGCCGCGCGCACCTTGCCGGGGTCGATGTTCATGCCCGTCGCAAGGTAGCGAAAGAAGGCCAGCCGCGCCTCGTCCTCCGACCGGCGATACCGTTCGAGGATGTTCCGCGCCAGCGTCAGGCCGGAAATCTCGCCCGTCGCCCCCACCAGCGCGTCCGACATCTCCTCGATCGAGCGTTTGTCGTCGCCGGCAGGCGCATTCCGGAACCGCCTCTCGAAGACGGTCGACAGCAAATCGGCAAGCAAGGTCAAATCCCCGTTCCCATCACAGCATCCGGAAGCCACGTGGCCAGACCCGGAAAGAGGCAAAGCAATATGATCGCGATGACCATGCACGCCACGAAAGGCAGCGAACCGGTCAGGATCGTCTTCAGCGAAATATCCGGCGCGATCCCGTTGATCACATACAGGTTCAGGCCCACGGGCGGCGAAATCAACCCGATTTCCATGTTGATCGTCAGCACCACGGCAAACCAGATCGGGTCGAACCCCGCCGTCTCGATGATCGGCAGCAGGATCGGCGCCGCCATCAGGATCACCGCCACCGGCGGCAGGAAGAAGCCCGCGATCAGCAGGAAGATGTTGATCGCCCCCATCAGCACCCAGCGGTTCACCTCCAGCGTGCCGATCCACTCGGCAATCGACTGGGTGATGAAGAGCGACGAGAGCATGTAGCTGAACACCCCCGCCGCGGCGATGATGAACAGGATCATCACGCTTTCCCGCGTCGAATCCCGCAGCACCACCCACAGCGCGCGCGGGTCCCAAAGCCGATAGATCACCATCGCGATGACAAGGCACAGAAGCGCGCCCACCGCCGCCGTCTCCGACGGCGTGGCGACACCACCATACATGGCGTAAAGCACGCCGAGGATGATCAGCAGGAAGGGCAGAACCCGCGGCAGGATCTCGAATTTCTGCCGCCAGGTGTAGCTGCCCGCGCCCAGCACGCCCGCCTGCCCCGACCGCCATGTCGAGTAAAGCGACCACGCCATGAAGAGGCCCACCAGCAGCAGCCCGGGAAAGACCCCGGCCAGGAACAGCCGCCCGATCGAGGTCTCGGTCGCGATCCCGTAGACGATCATGGTGACAGAGGGCGGAATGAGAATGCCCAGCGTGCCCCCCGCGGCAATCGAGCCTGCGGCCACGCCATCCGGATAGCCCCGCTTGCGCATCTCCGGAATGCCCATCTTGCCGATGGCGGCACAGGTCGCGGGCGAGGAACCGGACATCGCCGCGAACAGCGCACAGGCGCCGAGGTTCGACACCACCAGCCCGCCGGGCACCCGCGTCAGCCAGCGCTCCAGCGCCTCGTAAAGGTCCGCCCCGGCCCGCGTCGAGGCGATCGACGCCCCCATGATGATGAACATCGGAATCGACAGCAGCGCGAAATTGTTCAGCTTCCCGAACAATATCTCCGGCATCAGCTCCAGCGAGCGCAGCCCGTCGAAGACGATCAGGAACCCCGCCGACACGATCAGCAGCCCGATGGCCACCGACACGCCGGAAAACAGGACAAGAATGGTGGCAATGGCGACCAGCGCGCCAAGAAGCAGCGGATCCATCAGTGATCCTCCAGCCCGAAGGGTTTATCTATGCCCAGAAGCACGGCAACGAGATCGGCAATGAGCTGCAACAACAGCAGCGCGAAACCGATGGGGATCGACAGGTACGGTATCCACAACCGCACGCCCCACACCGTGTCCGACTTCCAGTTCCGCTCCCACGCGAAGTGCCAGTAATCGTAGCCATACCACAGCATCACCGCCACGATCACGATCGACACCCCCAGCGTCACCATGCACAGCGCGAACCGCGCCTTCTCCGGCAGGGAAATCGGCACGAG
Organism: Roseovarius sp.; assembly: GCF_040223625.1. Lineage (GTDB taxonomy): Bacteria > Pseudomonadota > Alphaproteobacteria > Rhodobacterales > Rhodobacteraceae > Roseovarius. Next base: position 63,119 of record NZ_JAVKFX010000063.1, read on the forward strand.
ATCCACGTTCACATGCCCCCTCAGCCGCTGCACGTAAGGCAGCCCGATCAGCGTCGCGGCCACCATCAGGTAGATCACCGCCTCGGTCTGCCAGATGGTCGATCCGTTCAGCACCGCCCGGATGAAGATCATCTGGCAGGTGATCGCCACCGCCGCCACGATCATCGCCGCGGCGCACCATCCGGCCAGCGTCGAGATCACCGCCACGGCACGAAGGAAGGGGTTGTTACCGGCATGCGCGGGGGCAGCCGAGCTCGGGCCCGACATGGCCTGCTCCTGTCATTGGGTGTGAAAACAGCCTTGGGGCAAAGGGGCAGCCCACCGGCCGCCCCCGCCCGTCACATCACTCGACGGCCAGCGCCATGTCGAGCAGTTCCTGCCCGTCCGACACTTCCTCGACGAACGCCTTGTACGAGGTCTCCTTGGCCAGCTCGCGCCACGCCTCGAACTCCTCCTGGCTCATCTCGGCGATCTCGACGCCCGCCTCCTTGTACACCTCGACCGAGGCCGCATCCTGCTTCTTGGCCTCCTCGAGATAGAACGCCTCGGCCTTCTCCGAGGCATCCAGCAACGCCTGCTGCTGCTCCTCGGTCAGCCCCTCGAAGGTGGTCTTGTTCATCAGAAGCGGCTGGTACATGAACCACAGCGCCACGTCGCCCGCCGGCGTATAGCACGCCGCCTGCTCGTAGATCCGGTACGACACGAAGGACGACGACGAGGTGTTCGCCGCATCCAGAACGCCGGTCTGCATCGCGTTGTAGATCTCCGATGACGCCATCGAGGCGATCGACGCCCCGGCCCCCGCCAGCATCTGCTCGAACGCCTTGCCCGCGGCCCGCATCTGAAGCCCGTCCACGTCCTCGGGCGCGGTGATGCACTTCTCCTTGCCGACGAACCCGCCGGCCAGGTAGCCATGCACCAGCACCATCACGTCATCCTCGGCCATCTTCTCTTCCAGCGCGGCCATGAAATCGCTCTCCGACAGGCGCGCGGCGTGGTCGTGGTTCTTCACCAGCCCCGGCATCAGCGTCAGGTTATAGGCCGGCTGCTGCCCGCCCGCATAGCTCAGCGGCAGAACCGACATGTCAAGCTGCCCGCGGCTCAGCGGCTTGTACTGCTCGCGCGGCTTGAACAGCGATTTCGACCCGAAGATCTTGATCTCGAGGTCGACATCCGCCGCCTTCACCTCGTCGGCGACGATCTGCGCCACCTTGTGCCGCACATCCTTGTTCGACCACTGGTGCGACAGCCGAAGCTCGGCGGCGCCGGCCACGGCCACGCTGGCCAGAAGGGCCCCGGCGGCAACTGTCGTTGCTAGAATCTTGTTCATGATTTCCTCCCATAACGCGTCCGATTCTCGACCGGATCACCGCGTTTGTGCCATCCGCGTGTATATCCAGTCAACATTCTTGTATACAAAAAATCCCTTCCTGCATTTTCGAAACGCTGCTAAGAAGGCCCCATGCAACGAAAACGCGCCGATATCATTGCCGAGGAAATCGAAGGGATGATCTTCGACGGCACCATCGGCAATGGCGAACGGCTCGACGAGGTGCAGCTCGCCGCCCGCTTCGGCGTCTCCCGCACCCCGATCCGCGAGGCCTGCCAGAAACTGGCGCTCTCCGGCCTTGTCGAACAGCTCCCCCGCCGCGGCGTCTTCGTCCGCCAGCCGGGGCCCGTCGAACTGATCGAGATGTTCGAGGTGATGGCCGAGCTCGAGGCCTCCTGCGCCCGCCTTGCGGCCACGCGCATCACCGACGCGGCCCTCGACGAGATGCGCGCCGCGAACAAACTGTGCAAGGCGGCGGTGGGGGCCAAGGATACCGCCGCCTACTACGACGCGAACGAAACCTTCCACCACATCCTCTACCGGCAGTCCGGCAACGGCTTTCTCGAACAGGAATGCCTGCGCCTGCACCGCCGCCTGAAACCCTTCCGCCGCTCGCAGCTTCGCGTGCGCGGACGCATGGGCCAGTCGATGCAGGAACACGAGGATGTCGTCGACGCGCTGACCGAAGGCGATGCCGAACGCGCCTCCGCCGCCATCCGCAAGCACGTGGCCGTCCAGGGCGAGAAATTCCACCACCTCGTCGCCGGGCTGCGGGAAGTGGCCGAATAGGCCCCTAGTCCAGCGACATCACCAGCTCGGCCAGCACCGCCACCGCCTGCCCCATGTCCTCCGGCGCGGCGAACTCCTCGGGCCTGTGGCTCACCCCGTCCCGGCAGCGCACGAACAGCATCGCCACCGGGCACAGATCCGCCATGGCCGAGGCGTCATGCGTCGCCCCCGACGGCAGGACCAGCCCCTGCCCGCCTGCCGCCGTCACCGCCTTTACCAGCCGCTCCGACAACCCCGCCGCACAGGGCTGCGCCGGCTGCTGATAGGTCAGCTCGCAGGCCAGCCCCAGGTCCATCCGCTCACAGAGCGCCTCGGCAAACCCGTGCAGCGCATCGCCCGCCGCCCGCCTCACCTCGTCCTCCGCCGACCGGAACTCCGCCGTCAGCCGCGCCACCCGGGGAACCGCGTTCACCACGTTCGGCCCGATCGCCAGCGCGCCCACCGTGCCCCGCAGACCCTCCGCATCCAGCGCCAGACGGTTCACCTCCGTCACGATCGCCGACGCCGCCACCAGCGCATCGCGCCGCCCCTCCATCGGCATTGTCCCGGCATGGCCCGTCTCGCCCACGATCCCGATGCTATGCCGCTCGATCCCGCAGATGGCTGACACCACGCCCAGCGCCTCGTCCGCCCGTTCCAGCACCGGCCCCTGCTCGATATGCGTTTCGACGAACCCGATCACGTCGCCCGGATCGCGCTTCAACGCGCCGATCCGATCGGGCGCCAGCCCGAATGCCGTCATCGCCGCCCGCAGCGTCACGCCGTCGCCATCCGTCATCTCCAGAACGCCCGGCTCCACCGTTCCCGCCAGCGCCCTCGAGCCCACCAGCGCCGTGGGAAACCGCACGCCTTCCTCGTCGGCAAAGGCCAGCACCTCGACCGAACAGGGCGGCGCCCGCCCTTCGGCCCGCAGCTTCTCCAGCGCGATCAGCGGCAACACCACGCCCATGATCCCGTCAAAGGCGCCGCCGTGGCGCACCGAATCCTGGTGCGAGCCCATCAGCAGCGTGCCCCGTCCCGCCGGCCCCTCCAGCCGCCCGACCAGCGTGCCGGCATCGTCCAGCCTCACCGCCAGCCCCGCCTGCGTCATCCGGTTCGACAGAAGCTCCACCGCGGCGCGATGCTCCGGCGTGAAGGGCAGCCGCGTCACGCCCGGGCCCGGCTCCGACAGGCTCGCAAGATCCTCCAGCAGGTCCGCCGCGCGGGCGCCCCAGTCAGTCAAGGCCCCGCTCCGGGTCGCTCGCCACCGGCACCTTTTGCGCCCAATAGGCATACTCCCCGCTCGTCGCCCGCCCGTGCAGGTCGGCCAGCGCCCCGATCGGGTCGTCGGCGTGATGATCCACCCGCAGGGTCAGCGGCGCATGATCCGGATGCAGCACCAGCAGCGCCGCCGACAGCAACCCCCGGCTGTCGCCCCCGGCCTTTTCCGCCGCGCGCAGGGCCGCCAGCAACCGCCGGTCCAGCCCGCCCGTGGCGCCCTCGAATGCCTGCACCATCCCCTCGAGCACATCGAGCCCGGCCAGCATGTTGCCCGACACGACCCCCGTATCGAAGGCCGCGCTGCCCATCTCCGGCGTATTGCGATCCCCGGTGAACGCGGCAGTCGCGCCGTTCAGGTCCAGCGCGGCCAGTTGCCGATACCCCTTGCCGGCATCGGCGCCGGTCACGTATCGCACGGCGGCATCGGCGCCTGCGCCGCCCCGCATAGCCTCCAGCACCTCCTCGCCCCAAAAGGTGGAGGGCGAGGCACCCTGGCTCGCGCTCATGCCCGCCGACAGGTGCCCGCGCAGCACCCACCCGCCCACGCACAGGCTGCCCGTTGCGGCCGCCCCGCCGATGGCGCCCGTCTCCGGGTCTCGGGCAAGGATCGAAAAGGTCATGATGCAATGTCAGTCATTATGTTTCGGTATTTATCATGAAAAATTGACCGATGCAATTTATCATGATAAATTATCCCCCATAAAACCAATCAGGGAGACCACCATGACATTCTTCACCTGGACCCGGCGGGGCCTCATGGCGGCGGCTGCCGGCGCCACCCTCGCGCTCGGCTCCGCCCCCCTTCCCGCCACCGCCCAGACGCCGGCCGACGTGCTCATCGTCGGCCAGATCGCCGAGCCCAAATCGCTCGATCCGGCGGCGGTGACGGCGGTCAACGATTTCCGCATTCTCGTGAACCTTTACGAGGGCTTAACCCGCTACAAGGACGGCACGTTGCAGCCCGAACCGGCCCTCGCCACCGACTGGGAGATCTCCGAAGACGGCACCGTCTACACCTTCACCCTGCGCGAGGGCGTCACCTTCCACGACGGCACGCCCTTCAACGCCGAGGCGGTCAAGTTCAACTTCGACCGCATGCTCGACGAGAATCACCCCTACCACGACACCGGCCCCTTCCCGCTGGCCTTCTTCTTCAGCGCGGTGGAAACCACCGAGGTGGTCGACGACATGACGGTGAAATTCACCCTCAACGCCCCCTACGCCCCCTTCCTGTCGAACCTCGCCTATCCCACCGGCCTCATCGTCTCGCCCGAGGCGGTCAAGGCCGGCGGCGCCGATTTCGGCCGCAACCCCGTGGGCACCGGCCCCTTCAAGTTCGTCGAATGGCAATCCAACGAACGCGTCGTCGTCGACCGCTACGAAGACTACTGGGGCGACACCGCCGGCCTGCAGGCCGTGGTCTTCCGCCCGATCACCGACGCCAACACCCGCGTCGCCGAAATGCTCGCCGGCGGCATCGACATGATGGTCGAAGTGCCCCCCACCTCCATGGGCCAGTTCGAGGGCGACGACTACACCGTCCACGAACAGGCCGGCCCCCACGTCTGGTTCCTGATCCTCAACGCCAAGGAAGGCCCCTTCGCCGACATGAAGATCCGCCAGGCCGCCAACTACGCGATCAACAAGGAGGCCATCGTCAACGACGTGCTCGAAGGCACCGCCACCGTCGCGGCCGGCCCCACGCCCCCCGCCTTCGCCTGGGCCTATAACGAGGAGCTCGACCCCTACCCCCACGACCCCGAGAAGGCCAAACAGCTCATCGCCGAGGCCGGGGCCGAGGGCGCGGAACTCACCTTCTACGTCACCGAAGGCGGCTCCGGCATGCTCGACCCGGTGCCGATGGGCACCGCCATCCAGGCCGATCTCGAAGCCGTGGGCTTCGACGTCACCATCGAGACCTACGAGTGGAACACCTTCCTGGGCGAAGTGAACCCCGGCCTCGAAGGCAAGGCCGACATGGCCGAGATGGCATGGATGACCAACGACCCCGACACCCTGCCCTACCTCGCGCTCCGGTCCGAGGCCTGGCCCGACCAGGGCGGCTTCAACTCGGGCTACTACGCCAACGAGAAGGTCGACGAGCTGCTCGAGAACGCACGCACGGCGACCGACCAGGACGAGCGCGCGAAACTCTACCGCGAGATGCAGGCCATCGTGCAGGAAGAGGCGCCCTGGGTCTTCATCGCCAACTGGAAACAGAACGCGGTGACCAGCGACCGCGTGGCGGACTTCCAGCTTCAGCCTTCCTTCCTCCTGCACCTGCAGAGCGTGACGAAGGAATAAGAGCAGTGTCGCGCCCGGCCAGCCCGGGGGGGCCGGGGGGGGGGGGGGGCCCCCCCCCCGGGCGGGAAGGGGGGGGGGGAGCGCCCCCCCCCGCGAGA
>NZ_JAVKFX010000064.1:0-11714 GCF_040223625.1 Roseovarius sp.
CAGGAAGAGATCGTGCAGCCGACCGGACCCGGACAGGCCCGCACCATCCGCCGCCTCAAGCACCGTGTGCCGGTTGGCCAGCAGCGTGCGGGCCTGTCCCAGCGCCAGGTATTGCTGATACCGTTTCGGGCTGACACCGACCCATTGGGTGAACACGCGTTGAAAATGCGCACCGCTCATCCCCATCGCGGCAGCCAGATCCTCAAGCGACAGGGGCGTATCGGCGGCGTCTATCAGATCCAGCGCGCGGCGCATGACGTGGTAGTGATAGCTGTGCTGGGGCTCGGCGTTCATCGGGGCATTCCTTGGGCTCGTGACAGGAAATCTAATCGCTGGCCCGGTGCCATGCGACCCGAATATTGCGCATTGCCGGGAATGCGGGCATGAGGGGGACATGGCGACCCAGCTCGATTACCACGCGATGCGCGAGATCTTCACCCGGTTCCAGGAGGCGGAGCCGGAGCCCGAGGGCGAATTGCATCACGTCAACGCCTTCACGCTGGTGGTGGCGGTGGCGCTTTCGGCGCAGGCGACGGATGCGGGGGTGAACAGGGCCACGGCCGAGCTGTTCAAGGTGGCCGATACGCCCGAGAAGATGCTGGCGCTGGGCGAGGAGGGGCTGATCGGTCACATCAAGACGATCGGGCTTTACCGCAACAAGGCGAAGAACGTCATGAAGCTCAGCCGCATCCTTGTCGATGACTATGGCGGCGAGGTGCCCAATTCGCGCGCGGCGCTGCAATCGCTGCCGGGCGTCGGGCGCAAGACGGCGAATGTTGTGCTGAACATGTGGTGGCAGTACCCGGCGCAGGCGGTGGATACGCATATCTTCCGCGTCGGCAACCGCACCGGCATCTGCCCCGGCAAGGACGTCAACGCCGTCGAGCGCGCCATCGAGGATCACGTGCCGGTCGACTTCCAGCGCCATGCGCATCACTGGCTGATCCTGCACGGGCGCTATACCTGCAAGGCCCGCAAACCCATGTGTCCCGCATGCCTCATCCGGGACCTCTGTCAATTCGAGGAAAAGACCCTATGACAAAGTATCAAGCCGTTGGTATCGGCAATGCCGTCGTCGATGTCATCTCGCAATGCGACGACCAGTTCCTCTCGACGATGGGAATCGAGAAGGGGATCATGCAGCTGATCGAGCAGGAGCGCGGCGAGCTGCTCTATGACGGGATGCAGAACCGCACGCAGATGTCGGGCGGCTCGGTGGCGAACACCATTGCCGGGCTTGGGGCGCTGGGGCTGAAGACCGGGTTCATCGGGCGGGTGAAGGATGACACGCTGGGCCGGTTCTATGCCGACGAGATGGCCGACGTGGGCACGGATTTCGTGAACACGCCGGTGGCGGGGGGCGAACTGCCGACCTCGCGGTCGATGATCTTCGTGACGCCGGATGGCGAGCGGTCGATGAACACCTACCTGGGGATTTCGACCGAGCTGGGGCCGGAGGACGTGGATGACGGTGTGGCGGGGCAGGCGGGGCTCCTGTTCCTCGAGGGGTATCTCTTCGACAAGGACAAGGGGAAGGAGGCGTTCCTCGCCGCCGCGCGGGCCTGTCGCGCCGGGGGCGGGCGTGCGGGGATCGCGCTGTCGGACCCGTTCTGCGTGAACCGGCACCGCGACGATTTCCGCCGGCTGGTGACCGAGCTCGACTACGTGATCGGCAACGAGCACGAGTGGCAGGCTTTGTACGAGACCGAGGACCTGGGCGCGGCGCTGGAACAGGCGGCGGCCGATAGCGGGCTGATCGTCTGCACCCGTTCGGGCGATGACGTGGTGCTGGTCGAGGGCGACGAGACGGTGACGGTGCCGGTGGACCGGGTCACGCCGGTGGATGCCACGGGCGCCGGCGACCAGTTCGCGGCCGGGTTCCTCTACGGCGTGGCGACGGGCCAGCCGCTGGCGGTGTCGGGGCGGATGGGCTGCATCGCGGCGGCCGAGGTGATCGGACATTACGGCGCGCGGCCGGAGAAGGACGTGAAGGCGCTGTTTGCCGCGGAAGGGTTGATCTGACGGTGGCTTGAATAGCGGCGGTGCGTTGTGTCGCCGCCGTCGGATTTGGATATTTGTACCAAGAAGAAGCACGGGTTGCGCGCCCGGCACCGGCGGCGGGGCCGGAATGCCGGGCGCGACTTCTCCTTGGGCGGTCATCGGCTTCCCAGCCTGTACCGCACCTGCTAGTCAACCATACCGTGGTTAAGAAACCGTTGCTTCTTCTTGGGGAAAATATCCCGGGGTGAATTGGCCCGGAGGGCCAAGAGGGGCAGCGCCCCTTCTTCCGCCGCCGCCTCAGCGCGTGCAGTTGATGTTGGTCATGTGGGTGTTGCCCCGGAACTGGAAGTAGATCGTGTTCGGGTCGGACATGATGGCCGGCATCTGGAAGGGCTGCTGGCCGCTGCCGGCGCGGTACATGGTGCCGAGGAAGACCACCTCGGCGTTGCCGTAGCCGGGTTGGGGGCCGTATTGCCCCTGCATCTGGACGGGGACGCGGCCGACCACGGGGTTTTCGTAGAAGCCTTCCGCCGTGAAGCCGGTGTCGGGCCGGGCGGTGAGGCGGTATTCCCAGTAATGCAGGTCGAGGGGCTGGCCGCTGAAGGGTTCCATGGCGTAGCGGCAGTACCAGGAGCCGGCGAACTTGGTGGTCTGGGCTGCGGCCATGCCGGCGAGCCAGCAGAGGGCGAGGGCGGTGACGAGGGCGCGTGTGGGCATGGGCTATGGCCTCCGGCGGGATGGGGGATGATAGCCTGGCCGGTGCGATCTGCCTAGCCGGTTGTCAGGTCAGCACACCCTTGACCGGCGCCAGCGGTGGCGGGGCGGGGCGGCCGAGCGCCTCGGAGGCGGAAATCTCGATCACCCGGCACATAGTGTGGAGGGGCAGGCCGTTCTCGACAGTCTGGAAGGGATGTTCCAGCTCGCGGGTCACCGCCTGCAGCCCGAAGAAGACATAGGCGACGATGGCGGCCAGCAGCGGCGTGAACCAGCCCGCCTGGTCGGCCAGCGCGAAGGGCAACAGGAAACAGTAGAGGTAGGTCGTGCGCCGCACGAGCAGGGAATAGACGAAGGGCAGCGGCGTGGTGGCGATGCGTTCGCCGCCCGCTTGTGCCAGGCCCATGGCCGAGAGCGTGCCGGAGAGGGTCATGCGGGCGTAGCCGTCCAGATCGGCCGTGGCCAGCGCGGCGTTGATCCGGGAGAGGGCGGCGTCGGCGGGGTTGGTATGGGCGAGCAGGGCGTCGGCCTCGGCCGGGTCGAGCCAGGGCAGGAGGGCTGCGCGGGCCTCCTCGCCGCGCAGGGCGCCGCGGTGGAGATGGGCGAAGGCCACCGCGTTCGACAGGACGCGGGCGTGCAGCGCGGGGTCGGGGGAGAAGAGCGTGACCTGCCGGCCGAGGTTGCGGGTTTCGGCGATGAGCTGGCCCCAGAGGCTGCGGGCCTCCCACCAGCGGTCATAGGCGGCGTTGTTGCGGAAGCCGAGGAAGAGCGAGAGGGCGATGCCGAAGACGCCGATGGCCGAGACGGAGACATGCGGCAGGGGCAGGGCGAGCCGGTCGATCAGGAGGATCGCCGCCGAGAGCCCGGCCACGGCGAGGATCTTGTGCAGGATGCGGGGCACGATGGAGCCCTGCATCACGAAGAAGAGGCGCAGCGCCGAGGGCTGGTCGAGCACGATCATGGCGGCGGGCCCGGCTCAGTCGCCGAGCTTGGCGTGGACCTCGTCGAGGTCGATCTCGCCCGTGGGCATCTTGTTCGACGGGTCGTGGAAGTCGTATTTGAAGAGCTCGAAATCGCGTTTGTAGATCTCGTAGACGAGGTGCATGGAGAGGTCGTCGAAATAGTCTTCGACCGGGTGGGCGCGTTTCGGACCGTGGCCTTCGCTTTCGTTGAAGCGGGGGATGGCGGCGAGGTCGACCGCATGGGGCGTTTCGATGGATTTCAGCACGTCGGCCATGCCGTCGTTGAACGCCTCGGTCCAGAAGATGCGGTCGTAGCGGCCGCCGTTGACGATGAAGGTCGAGACGTGGCCGGACATGGCCGACCAGTGGATGTCGGGCTCCATCGGGCGTTTCCAGCGGATGGTGTCGCGGGCGAAGAGCAGGAAGCGGCGGAAGCTCTTGACCTGGTCGAAGTCGTCCTTGCCATCCTCGCCGCCGACCTCGACCCCGTATTTCTGGACCAGCAGCGGCACGAGCTTGCCGCGGTAGCGCTTGCCGTTGCGCTGGATGCCGCAGATCTTGTCGAAGAAGCTGGAGAGGATGCGGGTATAGGGGTTGCGCACGCAGGTGAAGGCGTAGGACCGGTGCGCCGTCACGTTGTCGCGGATCAGCGGCTGGCTGTCGTCGCGGGCCCATTTGTGCAGGCCGTCGGTCGCGTCGTGAATGTCACCGTCGAAGAATTCGCCGTGATCGGAGTAGTACATGATCTGGCCGATCGTCGAGCAGGCGCATTTCGGCACCACGCGATAGACGACGCTTTCGCTTTCGGTCATCCAGGTGCCCGGAAACCCCATATTTCTGCCTCCACCTTCCCGCGCCGCCTTTTTTTTGCGGCTTTGGCTTTGTAGCCTGAGGAATATTCCCCCGAAAGGGCGTTTCTTCAGGCCGTCTTCATGTCTATCACTGTACGCAAGAAAGATAATATCGGGTAGAGCGTTCGCGTCATGGCAAGAATTGCCTTCATCCTTCTGTGCCACAAGGACCCCGACGCCATCATCCGTCAGGCCGAGATGCTGACGGCGGTGGGCGATTACATGGCGATTCATTTCGACGCGCGGGCGAAGGTGGAGCATTACCGCAAGATCCGCTCGGCGCTGGCGGGCAACCCGAACGTGACCTTCGCGCGCAAGCGGATCAGGTGCGGCTGGGGGGAGTGGTCGCTGGTGCAGGCCTCGCTTTATGCCGTGGAGGCGGCGGTGGAGGCGTTTCCGAGGGCCACGCATTTTTACATGCTGTCGGGGGATTGCATGGCGGTGAAGTCGGCCGCCTATGCGCATGAGTTCCTCGACAATGACGATGCCGATTACATCGAGAGCTTCGATTTCTTCGAGAGCGACTGGATCAAGACCGGGATGAAGGAAGACCGGCTGATCTATCGGCATTATTTCAACGAGCGGGTGCAGAAGTGGCGGTTCTACACATTGTACAACCTGCAGAAGAAGCTGGGGCTGACGCGGCCCATTCCGGCCGATCTGCAGATCCAGATCGGCAGCCAGTGGTGGTGCCTGCGGCGGCGGACGATCGAGTGGATCCTCGATTTCACGCGGAAGCGGCGCGACGTGATGCGGTTCTTTGCCACGACGTGGATTCCGGACGAGACGTTTTTCCAGACGCTGGTGCGGCACGTGGTGCCGGAGAAGGAGATCCGGACACGGACGCTGACCTTCCTGATGTTCACCGATTACGGGATGCCGGTGACGTTCTACAACGATCACTATGACCTGCTGTTGTCGCAGGATGCGCTTTTCGCGCGGAAGATCAGCCCGGAGGCGACGGAGCTGAAGACGCGGCTGGGGGCGCTTTATGCCAACGAGGATGCCACGTTCCAGATTGCCGACGAGGGGCGGAACCTGTACCGGTTCCTGACCGGGCGGGGGCGGATCGGGCGGCGGTTCGCCAGCCGGTTCTGGGAGACGGAAAGCTCGCTGGGCCGGCAGCGGGAGCTGATGATCGTGATCTGCAAGAAGTGGCACGTGGCCAAGCGGGTGATCCAGCGGATCCGGCAGGTGGCGAACGTGCCGACCATCGATTACCTGTTCAACGAGGAGGATACGCCGCTGCCCGATCTGGGCGGGATCCAGGCGACGCTGGGCAAGCGCACGCGGCACCGGCGGGCGCTGATGCGGATGCTGTTCGACTATTTCGACACCGACCGGCTGATCGTGTGCATGGACCCGTCGAACCTTGACCTGTTGCATGACTTTGCCGGTGACCGGTCGACGACGAAGATGCTGGAAATCCAGTGCGAGTTCAGTGACGACTACCTGATCGGGCATGCCAAGCGGGTGGGGCTGGCGGGCGAGCAGACCTCGGCCCAGACGCTGGAGCGGCTGTTGCCGACGATTCGGGGCGACATGACCTATGAGAGCGACCGGATCCGCGATGCCGGGTTCGAGCATCACGGGGTGATACGGGAGACTGCCGAGCCGGACGAGAACGCGCCGCCGATCGCGCGGTTCCTTGATATCCCGCCCGAGAAGGCGCTAGAGATTGCCGAGACGCCCCGTCTTTTCGCTGACTAGGATGTGACCGCCATGCCCTTCGCCTATGACGACCAGAACATTTTCGCCAAGATCCTGCGCGGCGAGATTCCCAACGACACGGTGCTGGAGACCGAGCATACGCTGGCCTTCAACGACATCCAGCCGCAGGCGCCGGTGCATGTGCTGATCATCCCCAAGGGGGCCTATGTGAGCCATGACCATTTCGCGGCGGAGGCGTCGGAGGCCGAGATCGTGGATTTCACCCGTGCCACGGCCGAGGTGTGCCGCAAGACCGGCGTGACGCTGGGCGAGGGGGGCGAGGGGTTCCGCTCGATCGCCAATGCCGGGGCGCATGGGGTGCAGGACGTGCCGCATTACCACCTGCACATCCTTGGCGGGCGGCCCCTGGGGCGGATGCTGTCGAAGGATTGAGGGCGGCCGGCGGGCGGCCGCCCGGGGGTGTTCAGGCGCCTTCGGTTTCGCCGTTGAAGGCCCAGATGCGGTTCCGGACCGCCGTGGCGCCGCAGGTGCCGCCGGCATTGGCCTCGTAGATTGCGCTGCGCCGGGCCGAGGGGTGCGAGATGGTCAGCCCGTCGAGCACCGGCGCGCCGTCGCGGTTCTTGAACTGCCAGAGGAACTCGACCGTGCGGTTGCCGATCACGGCCAGCGAGCCGAGGTCGTTCACACCGGCCTCGCCGCCTTCGTCGGCGGGGTAGGTGAAGCAGCCGAGGCCGACCCGGGCGCCGTCGACCTCGAGCAGGTCGACATCGCGGGCGAGACGGTGCAGCAGGGCGTCGGCGGTGTAGGGCGTGGCGTTGACGCCGCCGTTGCAGGGCACGCTGTCGAAGAGGCCGGTTTCGTCGCAGAGGGTGACCCGGCGGGTGCCGTTGTCGGTGACGCGGCGCAGGGCCGAGCGGTAGGGGCTGCCGGCCTCGTGGACGGTTTCGCGCAGCGCGGGGATCTTGAGTACGCCGCTGAGGCCCGAGGGCAGCACGACCATGTCGTCGTGGCGGATCTGGTCATCGGTCAGGTCGACCTCGGATTGCAGCGGGGCGAAGCGGTATTTCCGGAAAGCGGGTTCGTCGAACACCGCCTTGTCGGGGCCGAAGCAGGCATCCTCGTTCCAGCCTTCGGAAAAGTCGGCCTGTTTCGAGTAGAGCATGGCGCTGATGGCGATGGGCACGTCGGCGCCCACGAGGCGGCCGTTCAGGGCGTCGGCGATGCTGTCACAGACGCGCTTGGTGTCGTGCCGGTCGGAGCCGACATCGCCCCAGGCGGCCTTGGTGGCCGGGTTGGTCTGGACGAAATAGTCGAGCGGCTGGACGATGTCGTTGTCGACGTGGATCTTGCTGTCGCGAATGTCGTTGAAGGTGGGGTCGGCGCTGGTGAGCAGGATCGAGGGCTGGTAGTCGAGCGAGACCTCGAGGCGCAGGTGGTTGTTGCGGTCTTCGGCGGTGCGGGTGTTGCGCGGGTAGAAATCGGCGCGGATGCCGTAGGTGCTTCCGGCGCCGGCGTGGCGCAGCGTGCGGCTGGCGGTGATGGTTTCGACCTGTTCGAACGGCTCGAACATGTCGTCGAGGAAATCCAGAGCGGCGCCGACGCGGGCGGCGTTCGACCCGAGAACGTGGCGGTTGAGGCTGGCGAGGCTGACCGTCTTGCCGTCGGCGCCGTTCCTGAACGTCTCGCTGCCGTCATTGCCGAGCGCGAAGAGCCGGGCGACATTGTCGGTCACGAACTCGGTGGTTGCGCCCCGGTGCAGCACCAGCCGGACGCGGCGGGATTCGTCGTTCTTGAAGAAGAAGCCGATCTCGCCGCCGAAATCGATCAACTGGTTGTCGGAGATCGAGGAGAAGCTTTGGCGGCTGGTATAGGCATAGACCGGGCGGCGGTGCAGCACCTCGACCTCGCCGTCGATGAACTCGACCACTTCCACCGACAGCATGTAGGTCTTTTCGGTGTCGTTGAAGTAGCTGCCGAGCCAGCCGAGGAAGGAGCGGTCGGCGAATTCGCGGGAGTCCGGGGTCAGCTCGGCGCTGAGGGGGGTGTTGTCCCTGGGGTCGAGCAGGCGGAAGGAGAGCCGCCCGTAGCCGGCGCGTGCGGGGGGCGCATCCAGCGTGACGGGTTCGTGCCAGGTGACGCGGGGCGCGAGGGTGAGGGCGATCGGATCGTCCGGGTCAGGCTTGGGGTCGGGGCAATGGCCCACCTCGACATTGCAGGCCGTGGCGGCGGTGCCGAAGGCGAAAAGCGCGCCGGCCAGAAGAACGGAAGGAATGCGGTTTTTCATGATGCTCCCCAATTAAATAGCGATTGGTCCCCTAATACCCTGAAATTAGAGCACAGTTTGGGCGATCCGTCGAGTGTGGCGTGCCCCGGTCCGGTTTCGATCTTGCCGATTGGGGGTCACTCCCCATATGCAGGCAGAGGACAGGAAACAGACGGATTTCGCCCCCATGACCCTTCGCGACCGCGCCGGTGCGTTCATCGACCGGCCTCTCGTCAGAAATTTCATTCTCGGCGTGATCCTGTTCAACGCGGCCATACTGGGGCTTGAAACCTCGGATATCGCGATGGCGCGGGCCGGGGCGCTGATCGTCACGCTGGACAGTATCTGCCTGGCGATTTTCGTGGCCGAGATCGGCCTCAAGCTGTTCGCGCGCGGCGCGCGGTTCTTTCGCGACGGCTGGAACATCTTCGACTTCGTGATCGTGGCGATCTCGCTGGTGCCGGCGGCGCAGGGGCTTTCGGTGCTGCGGGCGCTGCGCATCCTGCGGCTTCTCAGGGTGCTGTCGGTGACGCCGTCGCTGCGCCGGGTGGTGGAAGGGCTGATGAGCGCGCTGCCGGGGATGGCGTCGGTGTTCCTGCTGATGGGGATCATCTTCTACATCGGCTCGGTCATGGCGACGAAGCTGTTCGGCGAGAACTTCCCCGAGTGGTTCGGGACGCTGGGGCGGTCGGCCTATTCGCTGTTCCAGATCATGACGCTGGAAAGCTGGTCGATGGGGATCGTGCGGCCGGTGATGGAGGTCTATCCGCAGGCCTGGGCGTTCTTCGTGCCGTTCATCCTTGTGACGACCTTCGCGGTGGTGAACCTGGTGGTCGGCCTGATCGTCAACTCGATGCAGGATGCGCATTCGGAGGAAGAGACCGAGAAGACCGGCAATTACCGCGACGAGGTGGTCGGGCGGCTGGAGCGGATCGAGCGGCTGCTGGACCGCGAGGAGCGCTAGAGGCTGTCAGGTGCTGCGGGTCAGGTCGAGGAAGACATCCTCGAGATCGGCCTGCTCGGTGCGGACGTCGGAGATGCGGATGCCGGCACCGCGGACCGCCTCGAGCACCTGCTCGGCAGAGGTGCGGCCCGACTGGTAGGTGATCGCCAGCTCGCCATGGGGGCGGGTTTCAACCTCGATCCCCTCGGCCTGTGGCAGGTCTTTCACCGGGGCGTCGGGGCGGATCACCAGCGTCTTGGCATCGAGCCGGCCCAGCAGGTTGCCAGTGGTGTCGCGGGCCACCAGTTCGCCGTGGTTGATGATGGCGATCTCGTCGCACATCTGCTCGGCCTCTTCGAGGTAGTGGGTGGTCAGGATGATGGTCATCCCCTCGTCGTTGAGGCGGCGGACATTGTCCCACAGCATGCGGCGGAGTTCGATATCGACCCCGGCGGTGGGCTCGTCGAGGACGAGAACGGCGGGGTGATGCACCAGCGCCTTGGCCAGCAGCAGGCGGCGGCGCATCCCGCCCGAGAGGGTGCGGGCATAGGCCTGGGCCTTGTCCTCGAGCCCGACGAGGCGGAGGATCTCGTCGGAGCGGCGCTGGGATTTCGGCACACCGTAGAGCCCGGCCTGCACCTCGAGCGCACCGCGCGGGGTGAAGAACGGGTCGAGGTTCAGCTCCTGCGGCATGACGCCGATGGCGGCGCGGCTCTGGCGGGGGTTCACGTCCTGGTCGAAGCCCCAGATGTTGACCCGGCCGGCCGTCTTGACCACGAGCCCGGCGAGGATGTTGATGAGGGTGGACTTGCCCGCGCCGTTGGGGCCGAGAAGGCCGAAGACGCAGCCGGAGGGGATGTCGAGATCGACGCCCCTGAGGGCCTGCTTTTCCGGTTCGCCCTTGTGCGGCGGGTAGGTCTTGGTCAGCCCCCGGATTTCAATGGCATTTCCGCCCATCGCTGCTCTTGCCCCCGGCTTTTCGATCTTCCATATTCGGACCTAGTTCAACCGAGCGGAAAAGGAAACTGCCAGATGGTGACACAGGCCCCCGAAACCCGGATCGTCGACACCTACCGTGTCGCCTGCGACGGCGGCGAAGGTGCGCTGGGCCATCCACGCGTCTGGCTGATGATCCCGCAGACACTCGGCTGGGTGGAATGCCCGTATTGCGATGCGAAGCTGATCCACAAGGATTTCGAAGGCAAGGTCTGAGAGGCCGATGTGCGCCCGTGCGGGCGCGCCGGTTGTCTCGCCGTCGCCCGTTGGGCGCCGTCTCGGGTTTTTGGCTGACGTGACGTGCCGGGTCTGACGGTCGCGCGCGTGGCGGGGGCGGGAGCCTCCGGCGGGAATATTTGGGCCAAGAAGAAGCCGGGGAGGCCCGGGCACGGGGTGGTGCCCGGGGCGCGGTTGCGGGAGCGGATCAGCCGAAGATGATGTAGAGCCCGGCGGCCGAGGTGAGCCCTCCGAGGAGGCGCAAGGCCGGGGCGTTGCCGGTGGTGAGGCGCGAGGCGGCGAGGGCGACGCCGAGGCCCGCCGCGTGCAGGAGCGCAGTGGCGATGGCGAAGCCCGCGCCGAATTGCAGGGCGCTGGCGCCGCCCAGTTCGCCGCCATGGGCGTGACCGTGGAAGAGCGCGAAGGCGCCGACGAGCGCCATGGCGAGGCGCGGGTCGGGGCGGAGTGCGAGCGCGACGACGAGGCCGAGGATCACGATCGAGGTGAGGATGGCCGGTTCGACGAAGGGCAGCGACGTGCCGGCCAGCGCCAGCAGGAAGCCCGCGATCATCGTGGCGACGAAGGCGGTGGGCACGAGCCAGAGGGCGCGGCCGCCGATCTGGGCCGCCCAGAGGCCGACGGCGATCATGGCGAGCACGTGGTCGAGGCCGAAGATCGGGTGGGTTACGCCGGCGAGGAAGGAGCCGTATTCGCCCGGGGGCAGGTGGGCTGCGGCCGGGGTGGCGGCGAGGGTCAGGGCGAGTACGGGCAGGGTGCGGTTCATCGGTGGCTCCTTTGGTGCGGGTTGGCCGGGCGCCCCGGGATGGGTCGCGCCATTTTCCGGGAGAGTTGTGCACGGGATGGGGAGAGCGCGCAAGACGGTTGTCGGGCGGCGGGGGGTTGGGTGCGGTCCCGGCTCGGGGGCCGGGACGGGGGGTATCTTTGAGGGTGCGGAAGGTGGGTTTGCACCCACCCTTGTCTCTTTGATCTGTGTGATATTCGGTATCGGCAGGCGAGACCCCGTCCCACCCTTGGTCCTTGAGACCGTCGCGTAGCCTGGGGCTCGTCTGCCGACCGTTGTCAAACCTGAACAGTTG
>NZ_JAVKFX010000065.1:0-107243 GCF_040223625.1 Roseovarius sp.
CCGCAAGCTGCAGGAGGCGGGAAAGCCCGTCAAACTCGCCATCATCGCCTGCGCCCGCAAGCTGCTCACTATCCTCAATGCCATGCTGCGGGATCAGAGGGAGCACCGGCCAGTGGCGGGATGAGAAAGACAGTTGCTACGGGGCGATTTCGACGTCGGTATAACGTCGGTATTTTGTCGGTATTGCGTCGGTGCGGGAGACCGGGCGGCGGGAGTGGTCCGCCCGGAAGGGTTTGGCGTGGTTTCGCTTTGTCGCGTGTCCGAGCCGGGGCCTCATACGGGGCGAGGTCCCGGCTCGGGGGCCGGGACGGGTAGGGTGTGGGTCGAGGTCCCGGTTCGGGGGGCGGGTCGGGGAAAGTGGTTGTCGAGGGGGCGAAGGGGGTTGGATTTGCCCCCGGTGCGGATTGGCACGCGCTTGGAACAGAGCCGTGCTTAAGCGTGGCGGCGATGGCGGGACGGGACCGAAACTCGGGGTGTCGTTGCCGGTTGGCAGCGGTTCTTGATCTGCCCGCCCCGGGCCCGACCCGGGGCCTCATGTGGGACGGAGGGTTTGGCGTGGTTTCGCTTTGTCGCGGGTCCGGGCCGGGGCCTCATACGGGACGAGGTCCCGGCTCGGGGGCCGGGACGGGGAGGGCGTGGGTCGAGGTCGGCTCGGGAGCCGGGACGGTGGGGGAAGGGGCGCGCCGGGTGGGCTTGCGCCTTGCGGGTGTCCGTGCGACGTAATCGCGACCACAAATGGAGTTGACGATGCGCGTGCGGCTTGCCGTTCTTTGTCTGGCCTACGTGCTGAGCCAGTTCTTCCGGGCCTTCCTCGCCGTTCTGAGCGAGCCGCTGGGACGTGATCTGGGCGTGACGGCGGAGGATTTGTCCTTTGCCTCGGGCCTGTGGTTCGTGACCTTCGCGCTGATGCAGCTTCCGGTGGGCTGGGCGCTGGACCGGATCGGGCCGCGGCGGAGCGCCTCGGTGCTGCTGGGCGTCGGCGGCGGCGGGGGGGCGGCGCTGTTCGCGGTGGCGACGCAGGGCTGGCATATCGACCTGGCCATGGTGCTGATCGGGATCGGCTGTTCGCCGGTGCTGATGGCGTCCTATTACATCTTCGCCCGGCAGTTTCCGCCCGCGCGGTTCGCCACGCTGGCGGCGCTGATGCTGGGGGTGGGCTCGGTCGGCAATCTTGTCGCTTCCTACCCGATGGCCTTTGCGGCGGAGACGATGGGATGGCGGGCGGCGCTGTGGGGTCTGGCGGGGATTTCGCTTTTGGTCTCGGTGGGGATCGGGGCGTGGGTGCGCGACCCGGAGGCGCCCGAGGGCGAGGCGAAAGGGTCGCTGGCCGACCTGCTGCGGATGCCGGTGCTGTGGGCGATCATGCCGCTGATGTTCATCGCCTACGCCCCCTCGGCCGCCATCCGGGGGCTGTGGATGGGGCCGTACCTGGCGGATATCCACGGGCTCGATACCGGGCAGGTGGGGCAGGCGACGCTGGTGATGGGGATCGCGATGATCGCCGGCACGCTGGCCTATGGCCCGCTGGACCGGGTGTTCGGCAGCCGCAAGTGGGTGGTGTTCACGGGCAACCTTCTGGCGGCCGTCTGCATGTTGCTGCTGGCGGTGCTGGCAGAGAGCGGTATCGCGACGGTCGTGGTGCTGTGCGCGGCCATCGGCTTCTTCGGCGCGTCCTTCCCGATGATCATCGCCCATTCGCGGGGGTTCTTTCCGCCCCACCTTGCCGGGCGCGGCGTGACGCTGATGAACATGTTCGGGATCGGCGGCGCGGGTGTGGCCCAGTTCGGCTCGGGCCCGCTTCATGCCGCGGTGACCGCACAGGCCGGGGCGTCGGTGGCCTATGCCACGCTGTTCGCCGTGTTCGGGGGCGCGCTGCTGCTGGGGCTGGTGATCTATCTTTTCAGTCGCGACACGATGGAATGAGATAACCGCTTTCACTCGGGAGGCGGAGGCTGTATGCAGGCCGCCGTTGATCCATTCCGATCAGGAGTCTGAACTATGGGATACAAGGTCGTCGTCGCGGGTGCCACGGGGAACGTGGGCCGTGAAATGCTGAACATCCTGGCCGAGCGCCAGTTCCCGGTGGACGAGATCGCCGCGCTTGCGTCGCGCCGGTCGCTGGGCACCGAGGTGAGCTTTGGCGACAAGACCCTCAAGACCCAGGACCTGGACGCGTTCGATTTCACAGGCTGGGATATCGCGCTGTTCGCCATTGGTTCGGACGCGACCAAGACCTATGCGCCTAAGGCCGCCAAGGCGGGCTGCGTGGTGATCGACAACTCGTCGCTCTACCGCTACGACCCGGACGTTCCGCTGGTGGTGCCGGAGTGCAACCCCGAGGCGGTCGAGGGCTATGCCAAGAAGAATATCATCGCCAACCCCAACTGCTCGACCGCGCAGATGGTCGTGGCGCTGAAGCCCATCCATGACCGCGCCAAGATCAAGCGCGTGGTGGTGAGCACCTACCAGTCCGTTTCCGGTGCCGGGAAGGAAGGGATGGACGAGCTTTGGGACCAGACCAAGGACATCTACAACCCGACCCGCGAGATCGCGCCTAAGAAGTTCCAGAAGCAGATCGCGTTCAACGTGATCACGCATATCGACGTGTTCATGGAAGACGGTTCCACCAAGGAAGAGTGGAAGATGGTGGTCGAGACCAAGAAGATCATCGACCCGTCGATCAAGGTGACCGCGACCTGCGTGCGGGTGCCGGTGCTGGTGGGCCATGCCGAGGCGGTGAATATCGAGACCGAGGAGTTCCTTGACGAGGACGAGGCGCGCGATATCCTGCGGGAGAGCCCGGGCATCATGGTCGTCGACAAGCGCGAGGATGGCGGCTATGTCACGCCGATCGAATGCGTGGGCGACTATGCCACCTTCATCAGCCGCATCCGGCAGGATCCGACGATCGACAACGGGCTGAACCTGTGGTGCGTCAGTGACAACCTGCGCAAGGGCGCGGCGCTGAACGCGGTGCAGATCGCCGAGACGCTGGGCAACCGGGTGCTGAAGAAGGCCTGAGGGGCGCGTCATGAGAGGTACGAAAGGAGCGCCTTCGGGGCGCCCTTTTTGCGTGGGTCAGAAGGGTTCGATCACCTCGCAGTCCTCGTCCCGAGGGGCGGGGGAGAGCATGCGCTCGGCCAGCCAGGTATGGCTGTGGCCGGGGAAGGGCGCGCCGAAGCGGCGCATGAGGCGGGCATAGCTGAAGCCCAGTTCGGACGCCTTGCAGAGGCGGCGCGGAGGGCATAGCCCTTCGCGTTCAGGCGGCGCTCGAGATCGGACCAGTCCCGCGCATGGGCGAGGTCATCTGCGAGGCGCGCGCGCAAGGGCGCGAGGAGCCGCTCATCCGCCCTTACGGGCGGCTTCGCGTTGCGGGCGCAGGTGATTTCCCTGGCCAGCAGGTCGCGGACGAGCTGACCCACGGAGATGTCTCGCCTTGCGGCCAGCGCATTGGCCGCGCGGTGCAAGTCGTCGTGCAGGAGAATCTCGATCCGGGTTTCGCTCATCCCCCGATCAGACACCGGTTTGATGAAATATGCGTAAATTTGCGCAGGCCCGCCAAGGACCTTGTCTTGGGCCGCGTCTAATGGAGATAGTCGACACGAAACACCCAGGAGCTTTCCCCATGCAACGTCTCGCTTTTGCCCTTGCCCTGCTGCCCACGGCCGTGCTGGCCGAGGATATCCCGCTGGCCAGTGATGTCACCGGCGTCACGCTTTACCCCAACGGCGCGACCGTGACGCGCCGGGTGCCGTTCAGCGCCCCGGCGGGGGCGCATCAGCTCGTGCTGACCGACCTGCCGCGCAACACGCCGCTGGCCTCGGTCCGGGTGGCGGTCGAGGGGGCGCAGATGGGCAGTGTCAGCACCCGCAACGATTTCGTGCCGCCGCGGACGGAGGAGACCAATGCCGCCATCCAGGCCGCGGAGGACCGGGTCGAGCTTCTGGAAGAGGAGTTGCGGAACCGGCAGGCGGCGATCGAGTCGATCCGGCTGGAGGCGAAGGCGGCCGAGGCGCGGGTGGAGTTCCTGGAGTCGCTCGGCAAGGGCGAGGGCGTGGCGGCGCTGGATGTCGAGAAGCTGATGGCGCTGTCGGAGATGATCGGCAGCGAGACGCTGGCCGCATTGCAGGCCGCGCAGGGCGCCCGGCGCCGGGCCGAGGCGGCGGCACGGGAGCTGGAGGATCTGCAGGAGGATCTGAAGCGGGCCCGGCAGGCGCTGGCGGCGCTGGTGCCGGAGCGGGAGGACCGCGCGATGCTGGCGGTGGCGGTGCGGTCGGATGCGCCGGCGGAAGGCACGCTGACGGTGACCTACAATATCTACGAGGCGGGCTGGCAGCCGGTCTATGACCTGCGGCTTGAGCGGGAGACGGGCGCGCTGGATATCGAGCGGGGCGCGCTGGTCTATCAGCAGACCGGCGAGAACTGGAGCGACGTGGCGCTCACGCTGTCGACCACGCGGCCGACCGAGCAGGTGGTGCCGGGCGAGGTCTGGCCGTGGCTGCGGCGGATCTTCGACCCCGAGGTGCCGGTGCCGATGCCCAAGCCGCTGGTGCGGGCCGAGCCGGAGGCGGGCTATGCCGCGGACGGCGCGATGGAGGAGGCGGCGATGGCGCCGGCGCCGGTGCAGGCGGCGGCGCAGTTCGACGGGCTGTCGGTGACCTACAGCTATCCCGAGACGGTCGACGTGGCCACCGGCGCCGACAACCTGCGGATCACGCTGGGCACGTTGCAGGCCGAGGCCGAGATGGTGGCGCAGGCGGTGCCGCTGACCGATACGAACGCCTACCTGATGGCGGAGTTCACCAACGAGGCCGAGGAGCTGATCCTGCCGACGCACGAGGCGAGCTTCTACCTCGACGGGCGGTTCATCGGGACACGGCCGCTGGACCTGATCCCCGCGGGGGGCGAGGCGGAGCTGTCCTTCGGGCCGATCGAGGGGCTGCGGCTGGAGCGGACGGTGCTGGGCCGGAACGAGGGGGATCGCGGCATGATCTCGCGCTCGACCGAGCTGACCGAGGAGGTGCGGATCGAGATCGAGAACCTGACCGGGGAAGCCTGGCCGATGCGGGTGCTGGACCGGGTGCCCTATTCGGAGCAGGAAGACCTCGAGATCGAGTGGAACGCCGCGCCGCATGCCTCGGAGATGGACGTGGACGGCAAGCGTGGCGTGCTGGCGTGGGATTTCGAGATCGCTGCGGGCGAGGAGAAGGAGATCACCCTGACGCATACGCTGGAATGGCCGGAGGGGATGGTACTGCAGTGATCTGAGAGAGGGTTGTCGGGCCCTGGGGGCGCCAGTCTTTTGCTTTGAATGATGCAGGGACGCGGTGAGTCCCGTGGGGAACGGCCGGTGACACGCGACCGGACGTCTGATGTCTCCACTACGTCGTCAGCTTACCAAGATTGGCTGAAGCTTTCATCGCGTTGAAACGACCAATCCGTGAAGCGGAGCACGTCCCATCCGATGAGCATATCGTATCCACTCAGTGCCTGCGACAAGATTATCACATCAGTTACCGTATAGGTGGGATGGTCTCCAAAAACCACATCTCCCGCATGGCCTGGCACGTTGTGGACCGCGCTCCCCACGACCGTGTTGTTAATGTTAGCTGCAAATGGGAGGTCCAAGGCTTGTACAATCTCTGGCTGAAGGACAACGTGGGTTGCGCCGGTGTCAATCAAGGCACGAACCCTCGCCTCGGGTATCCCTCCTGATGAATGCGCGACACCATGGAGCGGATGATAGCGAACTGTCACATCAATGATGGGTAGTCGGTTCGTTCGAGTATAAGAAAGTGTCGGCATGCACCAATCTGAATGTTACTAACTTTTACAAGCGAAGCGCGGACTATCGTTTGCAGCGCAGGATTCAAAACTGTGTGCTCGAACCGGACATGCCAATCCGAGCCCACAGCTGGCCCTCACGTGCCCACACCCCCGCCCCTTCAAATCGCCTCGAACACCTTCTTCTCGGCGTTGTACTGTTCCACCCCGCCTTCGCCGATATCGTGCCAGAGGCCGTGGAGGGTGAGGTTGCCCTTGTCGACCGCCTCTTTCACGAAGGGGAAGGTCATCAGGTTTTCCAGTGACACGAGGATGGCCTGTTTCTCGAGCGCCCTTGTGCGTTCGGCGGGGTCCTTGATCTTCTTCACCCGGTCGTAGCCGGGGCGGAGGATGTCCATCCAGCGGCCGACGAAGCTGGTCTTTTCCTCGAGCGCCGGGGCGTTGCCCGAGCACATCTCCTCGCAGCCCTTGACGCCGCCGCAGTTGGAATGGCCGAGCACGATGACATGCGCCACCTTGAGCGCGGTCACCGCGTATTCGACCGCCGCCGAGGTGCCGTGCTGGGCCCCGTCGGTGACGTAGGGCGGCACGAGGTTGGCGATATTGCGGTGCAGGAAGAACTCGCCCTGGTCGGCGCCGAAGATCGAGGTGACGTGCACGCGGCTGTCGCAGCAGCTGATCACCATTGCGCGGGGGTGTTGCCCCTCCTGCGCGAGGTGGCGGTACCAGGCCGCGTTGTCCTTGTACTTGGTGGCCTTCCAGCCGTGGTAGCGTTCGACGAGATAGCCGGGCAGCGGCCGCGCGTTATCCATGACGTCCCTCATTCGCATCTGTTCTCAACGCGTGGTGATAGCCCGAATTCACCTAAGATTCGAGCGAGAAATCACCCCGCGGGCAACCATTTGGGAACCGCGATGGGGGAAGGTGGCGCCTGGGCCTTGGGGGGCTTTGGAATATGGGGTGTGACCGTGGAGCATGTGACGCTGTTGAAACAGAGTGAGAGGGTGCGGCTTGATCCGGACCGGCTGGACGAGCTGTACCTGCAGCTTGGCCACCAGCAGGCCGAGGACGTGGTGTGCCGGGCGCTGGAGGAGCTGGCGGCAAGGCTGACCCATGTCGAGCGGTTCTACCGGCAGGGCAAGACGGGCGAGATGCGCAAATGCGCCCGCAGCCTTGGCGCGATTGCCGATCAGCTTGGCATGGAGGCGCTGGCCCGGGTGGCGCGCGACGTGAGCGGCTGTTCGGATGCCGGCGACGCGGTGGCGCTGGCGGCGGTGCTGGCGCGGCTGTTGCGGGTGGGCGAGACGTCACTGACCGAGATCTGGGAGGTGCCGGCCTACTGAGGCGGGCCGGCAAGCGAAGAGCCCGGCCACGATGTGCCGGGCTCTTGCAGGCGACGCGGTGAGTGTGAGCGCGCTACCTTTCGTGGGTCAGTCGGGCCCGATCCGTCGGGCCCGATCAGTCAGCTAGCGCTTCGAGGCGGCTGCGCAGTTCGGCATTCTCGGCCTCGAGCCGGGTCGTGCGGTCCTGCAGCGTCTCGGTGCGGTGGGCGAGCGCCTGGATCGCCGCCAGGGCGACACCGCTGGCGTCGAGCGTGGCGATGGTGTGCGCGGAGTCGCCGGTGCTGAAGATGCGGTGGAAATCCTCGGCGAAGGGGCCGATATGGCGGACCTCCTCGGCGTCCTTCCAGCTCCAGTTGGCGACCGGAAGGGCGGTGACCTTCTGCAGGATATCGGCGTGATCGACCGGGGTGATCGCCGTCTTGCGGGCGCGGCTGGAGCCCTGGCTGAGCGAGCCGGTGATCGTCAGGTTCCCGGCGGCGTCGAGCCTCATTTCCGGGCCGTCGCCGTCGACGATGTTGTAGCGCAGCTCGCCGTCGGCGCCGGCATCGGTGAAGGTCACGTCGGCGCTGGAGTTGGGCGAGGCGCCGGTGGCCGTGAGCCTGAGGTTGTTGAAGCTTTCCGAGGATGTCAGTTCGAGCGCGCCGTTGTGGTCGAGCGACATCTCGGGCCCGTCGCCATCGACGATGTTGTAGCGCAGCTCGCCCGAATCGCCGCCGTCGGTATAGGTGACGTCGACCGACTGGTTGGGGCTGGCCGTTGTGGCGGTCATGCGCATGAAGACGTAGCTGTCGCTTCGTTCGATCTCGAGCGGGGCCTGCGGGTCGGTGCCGGCGCCAATGCCGACATCGCCCGTCGCGTCGATGATCAGTGCGTTGGAGGGCGCGCCGCCGGCAATGATCCGGAAGGGCAGGGTCGAGCCGCTGGTCGCGTCGCGGATGAAGAAGCTGGTTTCGTTGCCGGCAAGGTCCCATGTCTGGGCGGCGAAGCCCGAAGAGGTGTCCTGCTGCAGGCGGAGGGTCGGGGTGTTGCCTGTCTTGACGTCGATGTCGACAGCCGGGATCGAGGTGCCGAGGCCGAGGTCACCCTGGCTGTCGACGTAGAGCGCGTTGGCCCGGGCGCCGGCATCGACGCGGAACACCTGCCGGTTGGCGGTGCGGTCGACGACGGCGAAGTAGTTGTCGCCGCCGTTGCTCGTGTCGTTGGCGTGGAGCCCCCAGTCGTTTGCGGGGAAAGAGCCAGAGGCCGACGTGTCGTCGAAAAAGACGCGGAGGTTGTTTTCCTTGAGGATGACCGTGTCGAACCCGAAGCCTTGCCCGAAGACGCAGTCGGACCCGACGCAGAGGCTGCCGTCGACATAGACGTCGCTGGAAAAGTTCGGGCCGGCGGCATGGGCCTGCATGGCGCAGAATGTCGAGACGGTGGTGGCGAGCAGGAGGCTACGGCGGGTCATGGGAAAACGTCCTTGTAGAATTCTGTTTTGGTCTGTGCGTCGTTCGGACGGGGGCCCGATCAGCCGGGCAAATCGGTCTGATAGGCGAGGTTAGCACGGGTTGCCCTGACGTCAAAGCCATTCCGGTGCGGTGACGCACATCGGCCGGGCCGGGCGGTTTGCCGACGGAAGGGCTTGCAGGCGCGGCGCGGGCGGCTAGGCTGTGGCCGACGCCCAGACCTGACCGGAAAGATTTGCCCATGTCCTTCGAGTTTGCCCCGGCCGACGCGCCCGCCATTCCGCTGCACGTGATCGGGCAGGAGGAGGTGGAGAGCTGGTGTGACGGTCAGCCCGGGCGCGTGGCCGGCTGGGTGCGGGCGGCCGGGTTCACCGGGGCGCCGGGCGCGACGCTGCTGGTGCCGGGCGAGGACGGGCAGATCGCGATGGCGCTCGCCGGGTACGGCACCGAGCAGGCGCGGGCGCGCGGGCGGTTTCACTTGGCCGGGACGGCGGCGGCGCTGCCCGAGGGGGCGTACCGGCTGGAGGGCTTGCCGGAGGGCCGCGCGGTGGAAGAGGCGCTGGGCTGGCTGCTGACGGCCTACGCCTTCGACCGGTATCGCGACCAGTCGCCGTCGAAGGCCCGGCTGGTGGCGCCCGAGGGGGTCGATGCGGCGCGGCTGGTGGCGATTGCCGAGGGCGAGGCGCTCACCCGCGACCTGATCAACACGCCGGCCGCGGATATGGGGCCGGAGGAGCTGGAGGCCGCCTGTGCCGGGCTGGCAAAGGATTTCGGCGCGGAAATCGAGGTGGTGCGGGGCGAGGCGCTGCTGGAGCGGAACTTCCCGATGATCCACGCGGTGGGCCGGGCGGCGGGACAGGCGCCGCGGCTGATCGACATGCGCTGGGGCGGCGAGGGCCCGGCGCTGACGCTGGTGGGCAAGGGAGTGTGTTTCGACACCGGCGGGCTGAACCTCAAGCCCGGCGCCAGCATGGGGCTGATGAAGAAGGACATGGGCGGCGCGGCGACGGTGCTGGGGCTGGCCCGCATGATCAT
Organism: Roseovarius sp.; assembly: GCF_040223625.1. Lineage (GTDB taxonomy): Bacteria > Pseudomonadota > Alphaproteobacteria > Rhodobacterales > Rhodobacteraceae > Roseovarius. Next base: position 9,611 of record NZ_JAVKFX010000065.1, read on the forward strand.
GGCGCTGGAGCTGCCAGTGAAGCTGCGGGTGCTGGTGCCGGCGGTGGAGAATTCGGTCTCGGCCAATGCCTTCCGGCCTGGCGACATACTGACCGCGCGCAATGGGCTGACGGTGGAGATCAACAACACGGATGCCGAGGGGCGGCTGGTGCTGGCCGATGCGCTGAGCTTCGGGGCGGAGGACGACCCCGACCTGATGATCTCGATGGCGACGCTGACCGGGGCGGCGCGGGTGGCGGTGGGGCCCGATCTTGCGCCCTATTTCACCGATGACGGCGATTTCGCCGCGGCGATCGACGCCGCCGGCGCGGTGGTGGCCGACCCGGTCTGGCGGCTGCCTTTCCATGCGCCCTACGAGGCGCTGATCGAGCCGGGCATCGCCGATCTGGACAACGCGCCCAAGGGGGGCTTCGGCGGGGCGATCACCGCCGCGCTGTTCCTGCGCCGCTTCGCCGGGGGCACGCGTTACGCGCATTTCGACATCTACGGCTGGAGCACCGGCAACGGCCCGGCGCGGCCCAAGGGCGGGGTCGGCATGGGCGCGCGGGCCCTGCTCGAGGCGTTGCCGAGACTTCTGAAGGTATGAGGGGGACATGGCTTCTTCTGGCCAAAAATATCCCTGGGGTGAATTGGTCCCGGACACCGTCCGGGGCCAAGAGGGGCAGCGCCCCTGATCTGCCATGACCGATCCGCGCAGACATCCCGCCAATGGCCGTGTCGCCGCCCTCCGCCTGCGTGGCGAGGTCGAGGCGCAGGGTTTCACCGACGGCGTTCCGGCCCGGGTGGTGGTGCCGGTCGCCGATCTGCTGCGGTCGCCGGGCGGGGCGCGGGACCGGCAGTTCCTGCTGGGCGAGGCGGTGACGGTCTACGAGGAGCGCGACGGCTGGTCCTTTGTCGAGGCGGCGCGCGACGGCTATACCGGCTACCTGCCCGCGGCCGAGCTTTCGGGCGTGCAGGCGCCGACGCACCGGGTGACGGCGCGGGCCACGCATATCTACCGCGTGGCGGATTTCAAGACGCGGGAGCTGGCGGCGCTGAGCCACGGGGCGATGCTGACGGTGACCGGGCAGGAGGGGCGGTTTGCCGTGACGCCGCTGGGATACGTGCCGGCGGTGCACCTGTCGCCGCTGGAGGAGGTGGCCGACGACCCGGTGCGGGTGGCCGGGCTGTTCCTTGGCGCGCCCTACCTGTGGGGCGGGAACACGAGCTTCGGCATCGACTGTTCGGGGCTGGTGCAGATGGCGTGCCTTGCCTGTGGCATCGACTGTCCCGGCGACAGCGACATGCAGGAGGCCGAGCTGGGCCATGCCCTGCCCGAGGATGCGCCGCTGGAGCGGGGCGACCTGCTATTCTGGAAGACCCACGTGGCCTGGGTGGTCGACCGGGATACGCTGTTGCATGCCAACGCCTTCGCCATGGCCGTGAGTTACGAGCCGCTGGAGGCGGCGGTGCAGCGGATCGAGGCGCAGGGCGATGGCCCGGTGACCTCGCGCAAGCGGCTGGGGGGCAGATGACGAGCGATCCGTTCTTTCACCCCGTGTCGGGGTTCGACCTGCCGCGCTTTGCCGGGGTGCCGACCTTCATGCGGCTGCCCCACGTGCCGCCGGGGCATGAAAGGTTCGGCGAGGTGCAGGTGGGCCTGATCGGGGTGCCGTGGGACAGCGGCACCACCAACCGCCCCGGCCCGCGCCACGGGCCGCGGCAGTTGCGCGATGCCTCGACCATGATCCGCGCCCAGCACGCGACCAGCGGGATGCGCCCGTTCGAGACGGTGAACTGTGCCGATCTGGGCGATGTGGGGCCGAACCCGGCGGACATTCCCGACAGCATGGAGCGGATCACCGCGTTCTACGACCAAGTCATGGCGGCCGGGATCGTGCCGCTGACGGCCGGGGGCGATCACCTGACCTCGCTGCCCGTGTTGCGGTCGGTGGCCAAGGACGGGCCGGTGGGGATGGTGCATTTCGACAGCCATACCGACCTGTTCCATTCCTATTTCGGCGGTACGATGTACACCCACGGCACCCCCTTCCGCCGGGCGGTGGAAGAGGGTTTGCTGGACCCGAAGAAGGTGGTGCAGATCGGCCTGCGCGGCACGATGTACGACACCGAGGACCGGGATTTCGCCAAGGCCAACGGCATCCGCCTGATCCTGATCGAGGAGTTTCACGCCCGCGGCGTCGCCGACGTGATGGAAGAGGCGCGCGAGATCGCCGGGAGCGGGCCGACCTATGTGAGCTATGACATCGATTTCGTCGACCCCACCTTCGCGCCCGGCACCGGCACGCCGGAGGTGGGCGGGCCGAATTCCTTCCAGGCGTTGCAGGTAGTGCGCGAGCTGGAGGGGCTGAACATCGTGGGCGCGGACATGGTGGAGGTGTCGCCGCCCTTCGATGCGTCGGGGGGCACGGCGTTTCTTGGCGTGTCGATCATGTTCGAGCTGCTCTGCGTGATGGCCGGGCGGATGGGAGCGACGCATGGGTGAAGGGCCGAACCGGGATCAGGCGGAGTTCTGGGCGTCCGTATCGGGCGAAAAGTGGGTGCTGAATGCGCGCGTGCTCGACGCGATGATGGCGCCGGCGCTGGACTGTGTGCTGGACGCCGCGGCGCTGCAGGCGGGAGAGCGGGTGCTCGATATCGGCTGCGGCACCGGGGCGAGCACGCTGGCGGCGGCGGAGCGGGTCGGGCCGGAGGGCCGGGTGACGGGCGCCGATATCTCGCCGGTGATGCTGGAGGCGGCGCGGAAGCGGGCGGTCGGGGCCGGGTGCAAAAACGCCGATTTCGTGGTGGCGGATGCGCAGGTTCACGGGTTCGAGCCGGGGGCCTATGACGCGATCATCTCGCGCTTCGGGGTGATGTTCTTCGACGACCCGGTGGCGGCCTTTGCCAACATGGCCAAGGCGCTGCGGCCCGGCGGGCGGGTGCATGTCGTCGGATGGAGCGGGATGGAGCGGAACCCGTGGTTTTCCCTGCCGCGGCAGGCGGCGGTCGACCGGCTGGGCGAGGTGGCGGCGGAGGATCCGCGCGCGCCGGGGCCGACGGCCTTTGCCGAGCTGGAGTATGTGCGCGGCATTCTCGATCGTGCCGGGCTGCGCGAGGTGACGGCCGAGGAGGTGACGGTCGACCTGACGCCGATGGGGACGGTCCTGCATGTGGCGAAGTTTGCCGCCCATCTCGGCCCGGCGGCGCGGGTGCTGATGGAGAAGGGCGGCACGGCCGAGGACAAGGCGGCGATCATCGACGCGCTGGCGGAGGATTTCCAGCCCTATGCCACGCGGGATGGTGTGCGGGTTCCGGCGGTGCTGACGCTTTACGGGGCGCGGCGGGGTTAATCGAGCGCCAGCTTGCGCAGGGTCTGGCCCGAAAGCTCTTCCGAGAAGGGTACCGGCAGCGGGTCTTTCCCGAGCCGGGCGCGGTAGATCGGCAGGCTTTCGGCGACGCGCATGACGTAGTTCTGGGTTTCGCGGAAGGGGATATGCTCGATCCAGTCGATGATATCCACCTCGCCCAGCCGCGGGTCGCCGTATTCCTTCATCCAGCGCAGCGGGCGGCCCGGCCCGGCGTTGTAGCCGGCCGCGACCATCACCACGTTGCCGTCGAAGCGGTTGACCAGCTCGGCCAGGTAGGCCGAGCCGAGGGTGGCGTTGTATTCCCAATCGGAGATCACCCGGGCGCCGGAATGGGCCATGCCGAGCGCGCGGGCCATGTCGGAGGCGGTGCCGGGCATGAGCTGCATCAGCCCCTGCGCGCCGGCGCCGCTCTTGACGCGGTGGTCGAATTCGCTTTCCCGGCGGGCGATGGCGAGGGCCAGCTCGGCCGGGACCGGCAGGTCCATCTTCCGCATCGGGTGGAGGGCATAGTAGGGGCCGGGGACGACGAGGCCGCGCTCGGCCGCGGCCTTGCCGACCATCACCTCCAGATGCGGCTCGCCCAGGGTGTCGAGCGCGTGGCCGAGGCGGTTGATCTCGTCCACGTCGAGCGTGTCGGCGAGGGCGACGAAGAATTGTTCGGCCAGCGACAGCCGGTCGGTCCTGAGCAGCAGGATGCCGGCCTTGAAAAGGGTGGACTGGGCGAAATCGGCATTGCGCCAGTTTGGGTCGGAGGGCACGCCCGCGAGCGCGGGGTCGGGCGGGACGCCGGCCTTCTCGGCGGCGAGCAGGCCGTAAAAGCTGGTCTGGTATTCGCCGCCGAAGGCGTAGGCGAGCTGCGCCGCCTCGGGGTCGCCCAACGCGTCCTGCGCGCGGCCGATCCAGTAGCCGGCACGGCCGAGCGAGATGGGTGTTTCCACCGCCGCGCGGAAGCGCTGGAAATGGTCGAGCGCGAGGTCGGGCGCGTCGAGATAGGTGAGTGCCAGATAGCCCGACAGCCATTCGAGATCGGCGTAGTTCGAGCCGTCGACAAGCTGGTGGATGGCGGCGAGCTGGTAGGCGGTGGCGATGTCGCCCTCGCGCATCCTGTCGCGGGCGAGGTAGCGGCGCCAGCCGGCCCAGCGGTCGGGCTCGCCCAGGCCGTTTTCCATGCGGCTCTGTTCCAGCATCAGCTTGATGGCGTCGTCGCTGCGGCCCGCCTTGATGTGCTGGTTGAAGCGTTCGTAGGCGATGCCGGCATCCTTCGCCCCGCCCTCGGGCAGGTCGCTGTTCTTCAGGGAGGCGCCGCGCTCGATCTTCTGGCGGGCCTCGGCGAGGGCGCGGGTCTTCTTGTCGACCAGCGGCAGCATCTGCTGGACGTCGCGCAGGCCGCGCCAGAGGGCCATTTCGAGCCGGGCCTCGTGATGCGGTTTCAGCAGTTCGTCATAGGCCTCGAGGAAGGCGTCATGCTCGGCGGTGGAGAGGTCCATCGTGTGCCAGGCCATGACCACGGTCGCCTCGGCCTCGCCCTGGTGACCGCGGGCGGTGAGGGCGCGGGCGTAGTTCAGCACGCCGTCGCCGGTTTGCGGGCGGTAATCCTCGTAGAAATCCAGCACCGTGTCGAAATCGGCGTGGGCCACCACCTCTTCGCTGCGCTTGCGCAGGTAGTCGAGCCCGGGCCAGTCGGGATGGGCGTCGAGGAAGGCCAGCACCTCCTCGGGCGTGCCGCGGCCCTCGCGCAGGCGGATCCACTCGACCAGAGCCACGGCGGCGGGCCCGTCGCGCTCGGCGATGCGGACGGCGTTCTGCCAGCGGCCGTTGGCGATGGCGCCGAAGGCCAGCTGCAGCGGGCGGGGGGCGATTCGCGTCTCGTCCTCCTGTGCCGCCGAGGCAGCGGACAGAGTGAAAAACGCCAACAGGACAACAAGGCAGCGCAACATGGCTTGCATTTCGGGCCCATGCAAAGGATAGACACGCCCAGCCTAAGCGCGCGGCGCGGGACAAGTCCATTCACAACCTTGGCAGATGGGCACCTTGCCGCTAGTGTCGCGCGCGTTTCACCGGGCCTTTTGGCCCTACAGTAACGCAAAACAATGGAGCGTGTCATGTTCAAAGGATCTTTTCCTGCCCTGGTCACGCCGTTCAAGAACGGCGAGCTGGATCTTGAGACGCTCAAGAAACTTGTTGAATGGCATATTGCCGAGGGCAGCCACGGCCTTGTGCCCGTGGGGACGACCGGCGAGAGCCCGACGCTGACCCATACCGAGCACGAGACGGTGGTCGAGGAGGTGGTGCGCGCCGCGGCGGGGCGGATTCCGGTGATCGCCGGGGCCGGGTCGAACAACACGGTCGAGGCGATCCGCTTCATGCGGCATGCCGAGAAGGTGGGCGCCGATGCCGCGCTGGTGGTGACGCCCTATTACAACAAGCCCACGCAGCGCGGGCTGATCGCGCATTTCACCGCGCTGCACGATTGCTGCGAGCTGCCGATCATCATCTATAACATTCCGGGGCGGTCGGTGATCGACATGTCGCCCGAGACGATGGGCGAGCTGGCCAAGCTGCCGCGGATCATCGGGGTGAAGGACGCCACCGGCGACCTGGCGAGGGTCAGCGACCAGCGGATCACCTGCGGCAAGGAGTTCGTGCAGATTTCCGGCGAGGACGCCACGGCGCACGGGTTCAACGCGCAGGGCGGCGTGGGGGTGATCTCGGTCACCGCGAACGTGGCGCCGCGGATGGTGGCGGATGTGCAGGAGGCGTGTCTTGCCGGGGATTACCAGAAAGCGCTGGAAACGCAGGACCGGCTGATGCCGCTGCACAAGGCGATCTTTACCGAGCCGGGGCTGGTGGGCGTGAAATACGCGATGTCGCTTCTGGGGCTGTGCAGCGACGAGGTGCGTTCGCCGCTGACCGGGCTGAGCGACGAGACCAAGGCGCTGGTCGAGGACGGGATGCGGCACGCGGGGCTGATGAACTGAGGCTGCATCCGGCCGGGAGCGCGTGCGGGTCCAGACCTGGTCCGGGTGGCAGGTCGAGTGCCACAAACCGGTTGAAACGGAAAAGCGCGGCCGGGTTTCCCCGGCCGCGCCTTTTTTGTCTGACCATTCGCCGTTGGATCAGGCGATGTCGAAGCGGTCGGCGTTCATCACCTTGGTCCAGACGGCGATGAAGTCGCGCACGAACTTCTCGTCATTGTCGTCCTGGGCGTAGACCTCTGCGTAGGCGCGCAGGATCGAGTTGGAGCCGAAGACGAGGTCGACGCGGGTCGCCGTCCAGAGCAGCTCGTCGGTGTGGCGGTTGCGGATTTCGTACGGTCCGCCCTCGACGACAACCCACTTGTTGCCCATGTCGGTGAGGTTGACGAAGAAATCCGTGGTCAGCGCGCCTTCGCGGTGGGTGAAGACGCCGTGCTTGGTGCCGCCATGGTTGGTGCCCATGACCCGCATGCCGCCGAGCAGGACGGTCATTTCCGGCGCGGTGAGGCCGAGGAGCTGCGAGCGGTCGAGCAGCAGTTCCTCGGGGCTGACGGAATAGTCGTCCTTCAGCCAGTTGCGATAGCCGTCCGCCAGCGGTTCGAGCGCGTCGAAGCTGTCGGCGTCGGTCATCTCGGCGGTGGCGTCGCCGCGGCCCGGTGAGAAGGGCACGGAGACGGTGTAGCCCGCCGCCTTGGCCGCCTGTTCGACGCCCACGTTACCGGCCAGCACGATCACGTCGGCGAGCGAGGCGCCGTATTCGTCGGCGATCGGCTGCAGGGTCGAGAGGACACGTTGCAGGCGCTGGGGCTCGTTGCCTTCCCAGTCCTTCTGGGGGGCGAGCCGGATGCGCGCGCCGTTGGCGCCGCCGCGCTTGTCGGAGCCGCGATAGGTGCGGGCGCTGTCCCATGCCGTCGAGACCATTTCCGAGAGCGACAGGCCGCTTTCAGCGATCTTTGCCTTGACGCGGCCGATGTCGTAGTTGACCGGGCCGGCCGGGATCGGATCCTGCCAGATCAGGTCTTCCTGCGGCACGTCGGGGCCGATGTAGCAGGCCTTGGGGCCCATGTCGCGGTGGGTCAGCTTGAACCATGCTCGGGCGAAAGTGTCGCGGAAATATTCCGGATCGGCCATGAACTTTTCGCAGATGGCGCGATAGGTCGGGTCCATCTTCATGGCCATGTCGGCATCGGTCATGATCGGGTTGCGGCGGACCGAGGGGTCGGTCGGATCGACCGGCTTGTCCTCTTCGGCGATCTCGACCGGTTCCCACTGGTTGGCGCCGGCGGGCGACTTCTTGAGCTCCCACTCGTGGTTGAAGAGCATCTTGAGGTAGCCGTCGTCGAACACGGTCGGGTTGGTCGTCCAGGCGCCCTCGATGCCCGAGGTGATGGCCTTGTTGGCCGAGCCGCCGAGGGCGGGGTTGAGCCAGCCGAAGCCCTGCGCCTCGACATCGGCGCCTTCGGGTTCGGCGCCCAGCGTGGCCGCGTCGCCCGCGCCGTGACATTTGCCGACGGTGTGGCCGCCGACGGTGAGCGCGGCGGTTTCCTCGTCATCCATGGCCATCCGGGCGAAGGTTTCGCGGACCTGTGCCGCCGTCTTGAGCGGGTCGGGCTGGCCGTTGACGCCTTCGGGGTTCACGTAGATCAGGCCCATCTGCACGGCGGCGAGGGGGTTCTGCATCGAATCGGGCTGGCCGACATCGTCGTAACGCTCGTCCGACGGGGCGAGCCATTCTTTCTCGGCGCCCCAGTAGGTGTCTTTCTCGGGGTGCCAGATGTCTTCGCGGCCGAAGGCGAAGCCGAAGGTCTTCAGGCCCATGGTTTCATAGGCCATGGTGCCGGCGAGGATGATCAGGTCGGCCCAGGAGACCTTGTTGCCGTATTTCTTCTTGACCGGCCACAGCAGGCGGCGGGCCTTGTCGAGGTTGCCGTTGTCGGGCCAGGAGTTCAGGGGGGCGAAGCGCAGGTTGCCGGCGCCGCCGCCGCCACGGCCGTCGGCGAGGCGGTAGGAGCCGGCCGAGTGCCATGCCATGCGGATCATCAGCCCGCCGTAATGGCCGTAGTCCGCCGGCCACCATTCCTGGCTGTCGGTCATCAGGTCGGCCACGTCCTTGCGGAGGGCTTCGACGTCGAGCTTCTTGAGCTCGTCGCGGTAGTTGAAATCGGGGCCCATCGGGTTGGTCTTGGCATCGTGCTGGTGCAGGATGTCGAAGTTGAGGGAACTGGGCCACCAATCCGTGACGCTGACGCCCGTATGGGTCATCCCGCCGTGCATGACCGGGCACTTGCCGGTCGATTTCATGTCATTTCCATCCATAGCTCTCTCCATTGGTGGCTTTGTCTTGAAAGGCCGGGGCGCAGGCACCTGCGGCCGGGAATATCTGGCCTGTCGGGATCGGGTGATAACAGGAGGAACATGTCAGAATACTGACAGCCGGCAGGGTTTTGCCGGGGCTCTGTTATCGGTCCTCCCCTCCAGATTCTGGAACGGTTCTAACAAATCGGATTGATTGATTTAAGTTGAATTTTCGGATTGTGGCGATAATTTTTAATTATGGCGAACATCACCCTGAGACAGTTGAAATATTTCGAGGCGCTGGCCCGGCACGGGCATTTCGGGCGGGCGGCGGAGGCCTGTGCGGTGTCGCAGCCGGCGTTGTCGGTGCAGATTCGCGATCTCGAGGAGGATATCGGCGCGCAGCTTTTCGAGCGGGGCGCGCGGCAGGTGCGGCTGACCGCGCTGGGCGCGCGGTTCGCGGACCGGGTGCAGGAGATTTTGCGGTCGGTGGACGAGCTGGAGGACCTGGCGCGGGCGAGCGAGGAGCGGCTGATCGGGCGGCTGCGGATCGGGGTGATTCCCACGATCGCGCCGTATTTGCTGCCACGGGTGATCCGGGCGTTGTCGGAGACGCATCGGGGCATCGACATCCATGTGCGCGAGACGCTGACCGACCGGCTGATCCGGGAGTTGCTGGACGGGCGGCTGGACACGGCAATCGTGGCGCTGCCGATTTCCGAGCCGGGGCTGGCGGAGGTGGCGTTGTTCGACGAGGCGTTCATGCTGGTGCGGCCCGGTGCCGAGGCGGGACAGCCGGTGCCGAGGGCGGAGGACCTGGCGCGGATGCGGCTGTTGCTGCTGGAGGAGGGGCATTGTTTCCGCGACCAGGCGCTGTCGTTCTGCAATATCCGGCCGGCGGTGCCGGGGGACGGGCTGGACGGGTCGTCGCTGTCGACGCTGGTGCAGATGGTGGGCTCGGGCATCGGGGTGACGCTGATCCCCGAGATGGCGGTGCCGGTCGAGACACGTTCGGCCGATGTTTCGGTGGCGCGGTTCGGCAAGCCCGAGCCGTCGCGGACGGTGGGAATGATCTGGCGGCGGTCGAGCCCGCTGGCGCCGCAGTTGCAGCGGATCGCCGAGGTGGTGGGCCGGGCCGGGGAGGAGCAGAAAAAGGCACAGGCGGCAATGGATCATAGTTTCTCCCCGATTGATCCATAATCTACCCCTAATTCGTCTCTAATTCGCAGGATGGAGAGAACCGGCCGGACCGCGGCACCGGGGCCATGCCCCTTTGCCATCGGAAGCCGCCGGAGCGAGGCGGGAGCGAGCAGCGCCAAGCCTTTCAAACAAGCGGGTTTTGCCCGTCGGCCTGATGCCGGGACACCGGTGTCGGGGGTGGCACAGACGTATTCGAGGACCGCCATGACCGTCTATGTGGTCACGACAGAGAATTGGGACAGCGCCGCTTTCTGGTCAGGGATCAGCGAAGGCGCGGCCGGGCATGCACTGGACTTTTCGGCGCTGCCGTCGGGCTATTCGGTGGATGTCGACGCCGCGACCGGTGTGATCACCATCAGCGACGGCTCGGACAGCTTCACCGTGGGCGAGGCCGGGGTGACCGGGACGGACGCCAATCTCGGTGGCGGCACGCAGCTCGATTATTTCATGGTCGCCTATGGCGGGGGCGGCGGCGACGTGCTGGACGGCACGGGCGGCGCGGACGTGATGGATGGCGAGGACGGCGCCGACACGATCGACGGCGGCGCGGGGAACGATTCGCTGGATGGCGGCGGGGGCGGCGACAGCCTGATCGGCGGCGAGGGCGACGACACGATCACCGGCGGGGTCAGCGCCGAGGATACCGAGCTGTTCCTCGACTGGAGCGCGGCGGGCAGTGACGGCCAGAGCATCGGCACCGGCTTCACGCAGGATACCGGCGGCATCGACGTGACCGTCACCTATTCCGACGAGGGCAACGGTCAGAGCGCCAATGTCGAGACGACGACCGGCCAGTACGTGGGCACGGGCGAGCCGTTCGACGGCAATTCCTCGGTCGAGCTGCGCGGGGGTGGCGCCACGGGGGATACCGCGACGCTGCGGATGGATTTCTCGGCGGTCGAGGGGTCGGGCTTCGAGGACGAGGTTTCGGACGTCAGTTTCCGGATCAACGATGTCGACCAGTCGGGCAGCAGCACCGGCTGGGAGGACGGGATGACCGTTCGGGCCTATGACGAGGAGGGCAACCAGCTTGACGTGACGGTCACCTACCAGGGGGTGAGCGAGACGGGGCCGGATGTTCTTGTCGATGGCGAGGGATCGCAGAGCTCGACCGGGGCCAACGGTTCGATGCTGGTCGAGATCGAGGGGCCGGTCAGTTACGTCGAGGTGGATTACGACCAGCTTGGCGGCAGCGGGCAGGTGATCTGGGTCACCGACGTGCATTTCACCGCGCAGGGCCGGAGCGATGGCGACGACACGATCGAGGGCGGCGCGGGGGACGACTACCTTGTCGGCAACATCGGCTCGGACGAGATCAGCGGCGGGGCGGGGAACGACACGATCCTTGGCGGTGACGATACGCTGACCACCGGGTCGGCGCCGATCGAGATCGTCAACGGCAGTTTCGAGCAGACGAGCCACGGCGACGGCGGCTGGTCCGAGGGCACGCCGGGCTGGGAGACGAGCGGCACGGAGGTGGGGGATTTCAACCCGACCTCGGGCCAGATCGACGAGGGGGATATCGACGGCAGCAACGTCGCCTTCCTCTATGCCAATGGCGACACGCTGAGCCAGACGCTGTTGCAGGAATATACCGACGGGGAGACCTACGAGTTCGACGTCGACCTGGGCGATGCGACCTATGCCGGGTCGGTGAGTTACACCGTCAACATCTATGCCGGCGACACGCTGATCAGGACGCAGAGCGGGACGACCGGGGATATCGACGGGCTGGAGACCGTGTCGGTCAGCAGCGAGGGGTTTTCCGACCCGAGCCTGAACGGCGAGCCGATCACCATCGAGATCGTCAATACCGGGGGGACGGACCTTCTGGTCGATAACGTCACCGGGACGGTGACGGGGATCGCGGGGGGCAGTGATGCTGATACGAGCGGCGATATCCTCGATGGCGGCGACGGGGCGGACCTCGTGTTTGGCGGGGCCGGGAACGACACGATCACAGTCGACCAGGGCGACACGGTGGAGGGGGGCGACGGGGACGACCGGTTCGAGCTGGCCGATGCCGACACGACCGGGACGGGAAACGATTCGATTTCGATCATCGGCGGCGAGGGGGACGAGACGGATGGCGACACGCTGGTCCTGACGCCGGATGTCACCTATGGCGACATCACCTTCACCAATACCGATGACGAGGCGGGCGGGCTGTCGGGCAACTTCACGATGGCCGACGGGACGTTCGTGGAGTTCTCGGAGATTGAGAACATCATCTGTTTCACGCCCGGCACGATGATCCTGACCGAGGTCGGCGAGCGGCCGATCGAGAGCCTGAAGATCGGCGACCGTGTGGTGACGCGGGACAGCGGCTTGCGGCCGATCCGGTGGATCGGCAAGCGGACGGTGCCGGGGCGGGGCCGGTTCGCGCCGGTCTGGGTTGCGCCGAACGTGATGGACGGCTCGCGCACCGGGCTGCTGGTGTCGCCGCAGCACCGGATCCTGTTCGCGGGTTACCAGGCGGAGTTGCTGTTCGGGCAGGACGAGGTTCTGGTGGCGGCGAAGCATCTTGTCGACGGTGCCGACGTGAAGGTCAGGGAGATGCCGGAGGTAACCTATATCCACGTGATGTTCGACCATCACGAGGTGATCTATGCCGAGGGGATCGCGACCGAGAGCTTCCATGCCGGCGATGTCGGGCTGAGCGCGATCTGCGAGGAGGCAAGGGAGGAGCTGTTCGGGCTGTTCCCGGAGCTCCGGAGTGCGCCGCGGCACATGGGCGATACGGCGCGGCATTGCCTGAAGCGCTACGAGGCGCGGCTTTTGCGCGATTATGACACCATGCAGAGGAAGCGGGTCGGGGTGGTTTAGGCCGACCTGCCGGACTGGTGGCGACGCGCCTCAGTAATCCTTCTCGTAGAAGATCCCGAGGCCGGTGTCGCCGTCGCTGCTGGCGCTGCCTTTTACCGTGACCGAGGAACTGAGATCGAGGTTCAGGTTGATCTCGTTGTTGCCTTCGCTGTCGGCGGTGAACTCGGAATAGATGTTCTCGGACAGGTAGGCGCCCGCGCTGAACTGGGTGGCGCCGGTTTCGGAGGTGGTGACGTCGAAATCGCTGAGCCCCAGCGCGCCGCGGAGGCGCCCCGTCAGCCCGCCCGAGCCGCGCCCCGAAAGGGTGGCGACGGCGCTGACGAGCTGCGCCGCCTGGAAGGCCGACATGGAGGTGAAGCTGCGCCCGAAGAGGAGTTGGGCGAGGATCTCCTCCTGCGGCAGGTCGGGGGAGGAGGTGAAGGTGATGTTGGGGTCGCTGGCGAGGCCTTCGAGGATGATGTCGATGGTCAGCTCGTCGGTTTCGGTGCGGGCGACGAAGCGCAGGTAGGGGTCGAGCGCGCCGCGCAGGTCGATGAGCCCCTCGGTCAGGTCGAGGCGTTTGGTCAGGATGTCCATCCGGCCGCGGATCAGCTCGAACGTGCCGCTGGCATTGACGTCGGCGGTGGTGCCGCCGAGGCGGATCGACCCGCCCAGTTCGGCGTCGAGGCCGCGGCCGCGCACGAAGATCTGGTTGGGGGCGTTGATCACGAGGTCGATGGGAAAGGCCGCGGCGGGGCCGCCGGACTTGCCGGTCTCGATCAGGCCGGCGCGCTGGCGGGTGCGGCGGACCGCGGCGGGTTCGTTGACGTGGCGCAGGTCGGGGATGGTGCCGGGGGCGGAGCTTCCGCCGGAGGGCACCTGGACCTCGGTGCGGCCCAGATTGATCGCGCCGCCGATGCGGGCGCCGCCGGTGAGCGGGCCGGTGATGGTGACCCGGCCGTCGACGATCGTCTCGAACAGCGAGGGGTCGATCACGCGGAGGCGGTTGATCCGGGCCTCGAGCGAGGCGTTGGAGGGCGCGGAGAGGGTGATCGGACCGGTGATGCGGAAATTGCCCCCCGTTCCGGTGTTGCCGGTGATGTCGGCATTGGCCTGCCCGCCGGAGAGGTTGACGGTGCCGGTGAGCCCCTCGATGGCGGTGGCGACGCCGGGGATCGCGAGGCGGGCGTTGCTGATCGAAGCCTGCCCGGAGAGGGCGGAGAGGCCGGGCTTGCCGTCGATCCGGAGGTCGAAGCGGGCGGGGCCCTGGATCGAGCGGGGCTGGATGAAGCTGTTGGCCAGTGCCAGTGGCGCGGTGCCGTTGATGGCGAGCGAGACGGTCTGGCCGAGGTCGTTGATGCGCCCGGTGATGCGGGCGCCGACGCCGCCGGGGCCGTCGAAGTCGAGGTTCACGTCGAGGTCTTCGCCGCGGCTGTCGAGGATGGTGACGCGCCCGTTCAGCGTGGCGAGCCCGTTGATGCCGGGGGCGAGCAGGCCGAGATCGGCGAGGTTGGCGGTGATGGTGATGGGCTCGCCCGGGGCGGCGCTGGAGGCCGAGGCGGAGAGGCGGGCGGCGGTGAGTTCGAGGGTTTCGACGAAGGGGGTGCTGTCGCCATAGGCGAGCTTGGTGTCGAGGGTGATGTCGGAGCCGAGGATGCGGTCGATTTGGGCGATGCCGGAACGGAAGCCGGTGGCGTCGAGCGAAATCTCGGCGTCGGCGCTGCGGCCGTTGATCTTGCCGGTGCCGGCGACGTCGAGGTCGATGGTGCCGGCGAGCGGCCGCCCGGCGAGGCCGGCGAGGCGGGAGAGGTCGGCGGCGTCGAGCGAGAGCTGGCCGCTGACCGGGAGGTCGGGATCGCCGGTGCCGATGGTGCCCTCGGTCTTCAGGCTGGCGTCGAGCGCATCGAGGGAGAGGCGGGAGATGGTGACCTGCCCGTCATCGGCCCGCCATGTGAGGGCGGTGTCGATATCGGCCGGGCCGGAGAGCGTGGGTTCGACACGGCCGAGGTCGTCGAGCCGGGCCTCGAGGGCGAGGGTGGCGGTCTCGGAGGTCAGTTGCGCTTCGGCCTCGGCGGTAAGGGCGTCGCTGTCGATCATCAGCCGGTCGATGGCGGTGCCTTCCTCGGTGCGGGAGGTCTCGATCTCGACGCGGGCGTTGCCGCGGAGGATCGGGTCGAGCCGTTCGATGCCGGTTTGCAGGTTCTGAGAGGTGGCGGCGAGGTCGATCTCGAAGCTGTCGCCGAGGAGGTTCTCGATCTGCACGATGATGGAGTCGATGCCGTCGGGCAGGGTTTCGGGTTCGTCCGTTTCTTCGGATTTGCGGATCGTGCCGGTGCCGGTGATGTCGAGGTCGATGGCACCGTCGAGCGGGCGGTTGGCGAGGGCGGCGAGGCGTGAGAGGTCGGCGGCCTGGAGGTTGAGGCGGCCGTTGAAGGGCAGGGTTCTGGCCTGGGCGTTGAGCGTGCCTTCGGCGGTGAGAGTGGTGTCGACCGCTTCGAAGAGGAGGCGGTTGACGGTGACCTGCCCGTCGGCCTGCCAGCCGAGGTTGGTGTCGATGGTGGCCGGGCCGGCGAGGCGGGGCTCGACGAGCGTAAGGTCCTGAAGCCGGCCCTGGAGGGTGAGCGCGCCGCTTTCGGCGTTGAGCCGGGCCTCGGCCGTGGCGTCGACGGAGGCGTTGTCGATGACGAGCCGGTCGATGAAGGTGCCTTCCTCGGTACGGCGGGCGTCGATTTCCAGCGTGCTGCGGCCGGTGAGCAGGGGATCGAGCCGGTCGGTTCCGGTTTCGAGGTCCTGGGTGGCGGCCTCGATCTCGACGTCGAAGGCGCCGCCGAGGAGGTTGCCCTCGCCCAGTACGGTGAGGTTGGCGGAGCCGGCAAGGTCGCGCCGGGCGACGCCGGCGAAGCGGCGCAGGTCGTCGGCCTGCAGGGTGGCGCGGCCGGAGACGGGGAAGCCCTCGGCCAGCCCGTCGAGGGTGCCCTGCGCGGTGAGGGTGGCATCGCCGCTGGCCACTTCGAGAGTTTCTATCTGGGTGGGACGCTCGGGCTGGTAGGTGAGGCGGAGCTTGCCGTTCGGGGCGCCGCCTATGGCGCGGGCCAGCGCCTCGTCGCGGTGGGTGACGCCCTGGGTGCTGAAGGTGAGGTCGGCGAGGAAGCTTTCGTTGTCGCCGCGGGTGATGGTGCCGATGCCCTCCACGCGCGCGCCGTCGATCTCGAGCCCGTCGCGGGTGAGCCCGTCGACCGTGATATCGGCGGTCCAGGCGTCGCCTTCGGCGGCGTTGTAGCTGGCGGTGAGGCGGCCGGATTCGATGGTCGTGATCGGCTCGGAGATGGGCAGGCGCAGGCGGCCCTCGCCGCCGACGCGGCCGTCGAGGTTGAACTCGCGCGGCCAGCCATCGGCGTCGAGGGCCAGATCACCGGAAAGCTCGATCCCGCCCGCGTCGAGGGCGAGCGTGTCGAGGGTGAGTCGGCCGTCGGCATAGGTCTGGCCGGAGACGCGGAGCGCGGCGTTTTCGCCGAAGAACGGGTGCAGGTCGGGGGTGAAGAGCTGTCGGAGGTCGCCGGAGAGGTCGGTGGAGAAGGCGTAGCCGGCCTCCTCGTTCTCGGCGTCGAGGGCGGCGATGCTGATGGCGCCGCCGAAGCGGCGGGTGCCGTCGGAGGAGAGCGCCACCTGCGCCTGGAAGTCCGACAGCGGCGCCTCGCCCTGCACCTGGAGGCGCATGGCGGGTTCGCCGGGGATGTTGAGCGCCTTTGAGACCATGCCGCCCTCGGCCTCGTCGAAGTCGAGGTCGATGGCGAGAACGCGGGATTCGTTGTCGAAGGCGGCGTCGAGGGTGATCTGGTCGGGCCGGTCGGTGCGTTCGATGGCGAGCTGTGCCTCGCCCGCGCCGTCGGCAAGCTGCACGGTGGCCTCGACCGTCATGGTGGCGGGTTCGCCGAGGATCGGCGCGCCGAGGCGGACCTCGTCGGCGCGAAGCTCGTCGATCGAGACGGAGACGGGCAGTTCGGGCAGGGCGAAGGCCGTGGCCTCGGCATCGTCGGGGGTGACCTGTTCGCCGGCCTCGGGAAGGCGGGCGATGTCGATCACGGCGGCGGAAAGCTCGGTCACGTCGACCTCGCCCCGCAGGAGGGCGGAGCGGGACCAGACGAGCGTGGCGTCTTCCATGGTCAGCCAGATGCCGTCATCGTCGGAGATGGTCATCTTTTCCAGCGTGGCGTTCGACGAGAGCGCGCCGCGGAAGCCGGTGATGGTGACCGAGCGGCCGGCGCCGGAGAGGGCGTCTTCGATCCAGCCTTCGAGATAGGTCTTGTCGGCCTCGTTTTCCTCCTGCGCGGCGGCGGGCAGGGCGGTGAGGGTGACGAGCGCGATGAGGCGGAGGAGACGCATCAGAATGCCTGTCCTATCCCGATATAGAGTTCGATGTCTTCGCCCGCGTCGCTGCCGAGCGGGGTGGCGATGTCGACGCGGATCGGGCCGAGGCCGGTGTCGTAGCGCACGCCGAAGCCGGCGCCGTAATGGGCCTCGCCTTCGTCCCACCAGCTGTCGGCGCCGACGAAGCCCGCGTCGGCGAAGCCCACGACGGACCACTTGTCCTTGACGCGGGCGCGCAGTTCGGCGGAGAGCGCCGCGAAGGAGCGGCCGCCAATGCGCAGGCCGGGCCCGAGGTCGACGGCGAGCGACTTGTAGGACTGGCCGCGCACGGTGCCCGCTCCGCCGGAGTAGAACAGCATGTCGGGCGGCACCTCGCCGATGCCGGCGCCGCTGACCGAGCCGAACTGGGCGCGGGTGGCGAAGGTAAGGCCGTCGGTCTTGCCGAAGGTCATGTACTGGCGGGCGTCGAAATACAGGCGCGCGCCGAGGCTGTCATTGTCGAGGCCGAGGAACGGGGTCAGTTCGAGGTTGGCGTAGACGCCCTTCTTGGCGTTCAGCTCTTCGTCGCGGGTGTCGTATTCGAGGCTGGCGGGGAGGAGGAAGTGCTCGAGCGTGCGCGAGCCGAGATCGTCGTTGATGTCGGAGTACTGGTAGGCGACGCCGATCTCGCCGGTGAGCTCGTCGGAGAAGCGGTGGAGGAAGCCGCCGCCGACGCGGACGCTGCGCTCGCGGAAGTCGGGTTCGTCGAGCTCCTGGGCGCGGGCGCTGAGGTAGAGGTCGGTATCCGGGTTGAAGGTGGCGGGGCGCTCGAACCGGGTGGAGAAGACGTAATCCATTCCGCCGGAATCGCCGCCGATGCCGCTGACCTCGCCCTCGATCCGGAGGCGTTCGGCGCCGCCGAACAGGTTGCGGTGCAGCCAGAAGCTGGAAACGGTCAGCCCTTCCAGCGAGGAAATCTCGGCGCCGAAGCCGAAGCGGCGCGGCTTGGCGTCGGTCAGGGTGGCCTGGATGTCGAGCGTGTTGCCGGGGCCGATGGTTTCGGCTTCTTCCAGCACGACGGACGAGAAGGCGCCGGTGCGACGGAGGCGCCGGCTGGCCTGGCGGACCTCTTCGGGCGAATAGACCTTGCCCGTGGGCAGGCCGGCGATGGCGCGCACACGCTCGGGGCGGACGGCGCCCGGGCGCTGGATGACGAGGTTGCCGAAGGTGAGGCGCGGCCCCGGGGCGAGGGTCACGTCGATCGAGAGGCGGGCGCCGGCGTGGTTGGCCGTCATGCGCTGATCGGCGATCGCGACCTTGGCATGGCCGCGGTTGCGCCACGCATCGCCCGCCGCCTTGACCGATTTGCCGATGATGTCGGAATAGGCCGGGGCGCCGGGGCGGAAGCCTTCGGGCAGGTCGGTTTCCGGGGCGAGCGGGGCGATGCGGGTGGTGGAGAAATGGAAGAGCGGGCCGGGCTGGACCTGGATGACGATCTGCCGGACCTGGCGGGGCGTGGAGAGGGGCGAGATATCGGCCACCTCGCGCCCGTCGACCTTGACGCTGACCACCCCGCCGTAGCGCCCGACCTCGTAGAGGGCGCCCACCATGCGGGCGTAATCGGCGCGGGCGGCGGCCATGAGATCCTGGGCCGTTACGTTCTCTTCCGCGGCGGTCTGGACGCTGAGGGAGGCGTCGCGCAGATCGTCGTTGAGACCCTGCGCGTCGGCGGGAAGCTGGATGTAGACCTCGGCCGCCGCGGCGATGCGGGCCACGCCGAGAAACGTCAGAAAAAGAAAGCAGCGTGCAATCTGTCGGGTCGAACGCAAGGGTGAAACTCCACTGTCGTCCTCAATATATCGCAAGTTCCGGCGGGATCGACCACACAATGGGGTTGACGCCCACAAATCCGGTGTCGGTATCGCCGGGGCGTGCGGATTACGCGGGGGAAGCGGTTTCGCTTTGTACGGCAGGCGCTTTGCGGTCGGCGCGGATGAAGAACAGGTAATAAAACACCGGGGCCGCGATCAGCGTCAGGATCGAGGCGAAGGCGAGCCCGCCCATGATGGTGACCGCCATCGACTGGAAGAACGCATCCCATATCAGCGGGATCATGCCGAGGATGGTCGTGGCGGCCGCCAGGACCACCGGGCGAAGGCGTGACACCGAGGCGGCGACGATCGAATCCTTCAGCGGTTGCGCCGGCTTGTCGCGGCGTTCGATGTCGATCTGGTCGACGAGGACGATGCCGTTCTTGATCAGCATCCCCGAGAGCGACAGGAGGCCGAGGAGCGCGGTGAAGGTGAACGGCATGCCGGTGCCCAGAAGCGCGAGGCTGACGCCGTTGACGGACATCGGCACCAGCAGCCAGATGATCAGCGGCTGGCGGATGGCGTTGAAGAGCAGCACCGAGATGGTGACCATGACGATCAGGCTGAGCGGAAGCTGCTGGCCGAGGCTTTGCTGGGCCTGGGTGGAGCTTTCCAGTTCGCCGCCCCATTCCATGTCGTAGCCCGCCGGGAGGTCCATCTCCTCGATGGTCTGGGTGACTTCGGACTGCACCTGGGCGGCGGTCAGGCCCGGGGCGATGTCGGCGCCGACGGTGATGGTGAGCACCCGGTCGCGGCGTTTGAGGAGGGTGTTCTGCGGGTCGAAGCGCAGGCCGTCGGTCATCTGTTCGAAGGGCACGAAGGCCTGGGCGCTTTCGGAGTAGATGACGAAATCGGTCAGGGCGAGATCGGCCTCGGGGTCGGCGCGCAGGATGATGGGGATCTGGCGCTCGCCCTCGCGGTACACGCCGGCCTGGATGCCGTCGGTGGCGAAGCGCAGGGTGTTGGTGATGTCGTCGCGATTGACGCCGGCCTCCTGGGCGCGGTCGTTGGCGTAGATGGGCCGCAAGACCAGCTCCTGCTCGCGCCAGTCGATGCGGGGGGCGACGATGTTGTCGGAGGCGGCCTGAAGCCGTTCGGCGGCCCGGTCGGCGAGGTCGCGCAGGACCGCCGGGTCGGACCCGGAGAAGCGCGCCTCGATCGGGTTGCCGCCGCCGGGGCCGAAGGCGAGTCGCTTGGCGCGGAATTCGCCCTCGGGGAGGGTTCTGGCGGTGAATTCCTCCATCCGGTCGATGACGAAGGAGATGGTGTCGATCGTCTCGGTCCGGACGATGATATGCCCGTAGGAGGGGTTGGGGTCTTCCGCCTGGTAGGTGAGCATGAAGCGGACCGCGCCCTGCCCGGCATAGGAGGTGGTGGAGACGACCTCGTCCTGCTGCATCAGCCAGTCTTCCATCACGCGCAGGTCTTCGGAGGTCTGGTGAACGGAGGCGCCCTGTTCGAGCTTGTAGTGGACGAAGAAGAGCGGCGTGTTGCTGTCGGGGAAGAACTGTTGCTTGATCTGGCCGAAGAGCATGAAGCAGACCACGGTGACGGCGACGAGGCCGGGGATGACCAGCCACCAGAGCCGCAGGCAGGCGCGCAGGAGGCCGGCATAGGCGCGGAAGATCACGCCGTCGTAGCTGCCGCCCGCTTCGCCGGAGCCGCGCTTGAAGAGGTAGTGCCCGAGAAGTGGCGTGACGGTCAGGGCCAGCAGCCAGGAGAGCAGCAGCGAGATGCCGATCACCGCGAAGAGGGAGAACAGGAATTCGCCCGTCGCGTCGGGGCTAAGGCCGATGCCGGCGAAGGCCGTGATGCCGATCACGGTGGCGCCGAGGAGGGGGATCTGGGTCTGGCCCGCGGCCTCTTCCGCGGCATCGTGGGAGGATTTGCCGCGCAGCATGGTCATCTGCATGCCTTCCGCCACCACGATGGCGTTGTCGACCAGCATGCCCATGGCGATGATCAGCGCGCCGAGCGAGATGCGCTCCATCTCGATCGAGAAGAGCCCCATGAAGAAGAGCGTGCCGACGACGGTGAGCAGGAGCGTCGCGCCCACCACGACCGCGGCGCGCCAGCCCATGAAGAGCGCCAGCACGATCACCACGATGGAGACCGACATGGCGAGGTTGGTGAGGAAGTCGTTGGAGGCTTCCTCGACCACTTCGTGCTGCTGGTAGATCGGGTGGATGGCGATGCCGAGGGGCAGGCGGGGCCCGAGTTCGTCGAGCTTGGCGTCGGCGCGCTTGCCCACGTCGACGATGTTCTCGGAGCTGATGCCGGCGATGCCGAGGGTGAAGGCCTCCTGCCCGTTGTGGCGGATCAGGAGGTCGGGGTCTTCCTCGCGGTCGCGGTAGACGTTGGAGAAGTCGAAGAGGTTCAGCACCTCGCCGCCGATGCCCACGGTGAGGCCGGCGATTTCCGAGACGGTGTCGCTGCCTTCCGGGCCCTGGATCAGGGTGCGGCCGGTCTCGGTTTCCAGCGTGCCGCCCTCGGTGACGCTGTCGGCGTTGGCGATGGCCTGCTGGATGGCGCCGGGGGGCACGTTCTGGTTGGTGGTCTGGACAAGGTCGGGTTCGACATAGACGACCTCCTGCGGGACGCCGGAGATGTCGACATCGGCGACGCCCTCGACGGTGAGCAGTTCGCGTCGGAGGAAGCGGGAGAGCTCGTAGAGTTCGCGGTCGGAATAGCCCGGGGCGGTGATGGCGTAGTAGATGCCGAAGACGTCGCCGTAGCTGTCGTTGACGAAGGGCCGGCTGCTGCCGTCGGGAAGCTGGGCGTCGCTGACGCGGGTGCGCAGCTTGGTCCATATCTCGGGCAGTTCGTCGCCGGCATAGGTGTCTTTCATGTCCACCGTGATGCGCGACAGGCCGGGTTGGTTGACCGAGCGGATCTCGTCGACCTCGCTCATCTTCTGGATCTCGGATTCCAGCGGTTCGGAGACCTCGCGCGCGACCTGGAGGGCGCTGGCGCCGGGGTAGCGGGTGATGATCACCGCGCTCTTGATGGTGAAGGAGGGATCTTCGAGGCGGCCGACGGTGGCGAAGCCCCAGATGCCGCCCAGGAGGCAGACCAGAACGAGGATCCAGACGTAGATCGGCCGAGCGATGGAGAAGGTGGCGATGTTCATGTTCGCCGGCTCATTCCGGGAAGGCGTCGAAACGGGCGACGCGGTCGCCGTCTTTCAGGCCGGCGGCGCCGGAGGCGACGATTTCCTGCCCTTCCTCGATCCCCTCGGTCACGCGGACGCGGCCGGTATTGGTGGGCTCGACGGTGACGGGGGTGCGGGCGACGGTGCCGGCGGCGGCGCTGTCGTCGTCGGGGGTGAAGAGCATGACGTAAGGGGTGCCGTCGTTGCCGGTGACCACGGCGGTCTTGGGGATGGTGATGGCGGCGCCGGGCTTGCGCAGGGTGGCGGTGACCTCGACCGAGGAGCCGGGCAGCACGATCAGGTCGTCGGGCGGCGGCATGGCCAGGGTGATGCGGAAGGTCTGGCCGATATCGGAGGTTTCGGCGTTGAACTCGCGCACGGTGAGGGGGAAGCGTTCGTCGGAGGCGGGGAAGCTGGCGAAGAGCTCGATCTCCGGGTTGCGGCCGGCTTGCTGGAAGAGCACCTCGGGCACGTCGATCTCGACCCGAAGCTCGGACATGTCGTGCAGGCGGACGATGGCCGTGCCGGCCGCGACGGAGGTGAAGTTGGCCACCATGCGGCGCGCCACGAGCCCGTCGAAGGGGGCTTCGAGCGTGGCTTCCTCGAGCGAGCGTTCGGCGTTGCGTACGGCGATGCCGGCGAGATTGGCCTGGGTCTCGGCATCCTCGACGGAGACCTGGCTGACGGCGTTGCCTTCCAGCTTGCGGAGGCGTTCGAGGGTGCGGTCGGCTTGTTGCTTTTCCACGCGGGCCTGTTCGAGGGAGAGCTCGAACGGCTCGAGGTCGAGCTGGGCGATCAGGTCGCCCTCGGTGATCGGGTTGCCCTCGACCACCGGCAGCCTGACCACCTGACCGCCGACCTGGAAGGCGAGATCGACGGTTTCCTTGGCGGCGACATGGCCGAAGAACTTGCGGGTGACGGCGGCATCGCCGGCCTCGACCGGGATCAGCTTGGCGAGCGGCAGGCGCTCTGCCTGCTGGGCGGAGGCGAGGCCCGGCAGGGTTGCGGCCAGAAGGATCGCGGTCAGGATTGTTCGCATGGGTGTCCCCCGAAAGCCGGTGGTTCTTCGTTCGCGTCTACGCCCGGCACGGCGCGTGGCCCTGCCTGTCCCGAGTCGGTTTGTACGTCAGGCACGGTTCAGTTGAAAGTCTGACCTTGCGACAGAGATGGGGCGGGGGAGAGGCCGGACAAGTCGCGGATGGCGTCGAGCACCGCCTGCTGGCCTTCGCGGTGGCGCAGCGCGGTGAAGAGGACGGGGCGGGGGCCGCGCATTTTCGCTGCGTCCCGGGCCATGATCTCGAGCGAGGCGCCGACATGGGGGGCGAGGTCGGTCTTGTTGATCACCAGCAGGTCGGAGCGGGTGATGGCGGGGCCGCCCTTGCGGGGGATCTCCTCGCCCGCGGCGACGTCGATGACGTAGATGGTGAGATCGGCGAGTTCCGGGCTGAAGGTGGCCGACAGGTTGTCGCCGCCGGATTCGATGAGGACGATTTCGAGGTCGGGGTGGCGTTCCTGCATCTCGGCCACGGCGGCGAGGTTGATCGAGGCGTCTTCGCGGATGGCGGTGTGGGGGCAGCCGCCGGTTTCGACGCCGAGCACGCGGTCGGAGGGCAGGATCTGCATGCGCATCAGCGCCTCGGCATCTTCCTGCGTGTAGATGTCGTTGGTGATGACGCCGATGGAGTAGTGGTCTTTCATCAGTTCGGCGAGGCGGGCGGTCAGTGTGGTCTTGCCCGCGCCGACGGGGCCGCCGATGCCGATGCGGAGGGGGCCGTTCATGCGTGTCATGACTGGAAGAGCCTTGGTTGCAGGGTTTCGTGGGTCATCGCGGCGATGTCGGAGAGGAAGGTGTTGCTGTGGAGGTCGGCCGCGGTGGCATTGGCGGTCTCCGAGACGAGGCGCTGGCAGAGGGGGGCGAGGCGGGAGAGGGTGCGCTGGGATTGCGTCTGGCCCAATGGCATGAGGCGCTGGGCGGCGGAGGTGAGGTTGGAGGCGAAGCCCTGCAGGTAGAGCATGGCGGTGATGTCGGGGTCGAGCGAGAGGAGGCCCGCGGCGCGGCCGACGGCGACGGGGAGGAGCAGGTCGGGCAGGTCGATGGACCAGACCGGGCCGGTGACGCGGGCGAAGGCGGCGCCCTGGCGCTCGGCCTCGCGCAGGCGTTCGGCGGAGGGGGAGAGAGCGCGGGCGGTGGCGTCGACGTCGTCGAGGGCCTGCGGAGAGGGGGCGGCGTGGGCGAGGCGGAGGAGGATGGCGTCGTTGCGGCCGGAGCCGTCCGTCAGCAGGTCGGCGAGCCAGTCTTCCAGCGTGTCGGCGTCATGGACCCAGCCCGCGCGGATGGCGCTTTCGAGCCCGTGGGAGAAGGCGAAGCTGCCCAGCGGGTAGGCGGGCGAAAGCCATTGCATGAGGGTGAGAAGGCGGGGGTCAGCCTGCATCGACGGTCTCGTCGGGGTCGTGTTCGGGATCGTGTTCGTGGTGGCGGTCGGCGCTGTGGCTGTGGCCGTGATCGTGGGAATGGGTGCGGCCGTGGCCATAGGCGCCGCCCTCGGGGGTGAAGGGGTGGCGGGCTTCCTCGACCGTGGCGCCGAGCAGGTCGAGCATGCGGCGGATCACCGGGTCGCGCTGGATGAGCAGGCGGTCGGGGTCGACCTGGCAGGGGGTGTGGCGGTTGCCGATATGCCAGGCGAGGCGGGGCAGGCTCTTGCCGGTGACGACGAGCACGTCTTCCACGGCGGCGCGGATGACCACGCGGGAGCCGTCATCGAGGTCCAGCGCGTCGCCGTCCTCGAGGGAAGTAGTCTTATCGAGGTCGATCACGAAGGGGCGGCCGGTGTCGGTGGCAAGGCGTTTGCGGCGCAGGAAGCGGGTGTCGTAATCTAGCGTGACGATCTCGGCCACGCCGCGCCATTCGCCGGCGCGGTGGACGGTCTGGGCGAGGGGCAGGTCGGTCATGTCGTGTTCCTTCAGAACAGGAAGTAGCGCTGGGCCATGGGCAGGGTCTTGGCGGGCTCGCAGGTGAGGAGCTCGCCGTCGGCGCGGTCTTCGTAGGTTTCGGGGTTCACCTCGATCTGCGGGGTGGCATTGTTGAGGAGGAGGTCTTTCTTGCCGATGCTGCGGGTGTTGCGGACGGCGAGCGTGTCCTTGGCGAGGCCGAGCGCCTTGCCGATGCCCCCGGATTGCGCGGCTTCGGAGACGAAGGTGACGGCGGAGCGTTCGACAGAGCGGCCATAGGCGCCGAACATCGGCCGGGAATAGACCGGCTGGGGCGTGGGGATCGAGGCGTTGGGGTCACCCATCTGGGCGCAGGCAATGGTGCCGCCGATCAGGACCATCTCGGGTTTCACGCCGAAGAAGGCGGGGTTCCAGAGGACGAGGTCGGCGCGTTTGCCGGGCTCGATGCTGCCGATCTCATGCGAGAGGCCGTGGGCGATGGCGGGGTTGATGGTGTACTTGGCGACGTAGCGGCGGACGCGGTAATTGTCGTTGTCGCCGGTCTCGTCGGACAGGCGGCCGCGTTGCTTCTTCATCTTGTCGGCGGTCTGCCAGGTGCGGATGATCACCTCGCCCACGCGGCCCATGGCCTGGCTGTCGGAGGCGATGATCGAGAAGGCGCCCATGTCGTGGAGGATGTCCTCGGCCGCGATGGTCTCGCGGCGGATGCGGCTTTCGGCGAAGGCCACGTCCTCGGGGATGGACTTGTCGAGGTGGTGGCAGACCATGAGCATGTCGAGATGCTCTTCCAGCGTGTTGACGGTGAAGGGGCGCGTGGGGTTGGTGGAGGAGGGCAGCACGTGCTCCTCCCCGCAGATGCGGATGATGTCGGGGGCGTGGCCGCCGCCCGCGCCCTCGGTGTGGAAGGCGTGGATGGTGCGGCCCTTCATGGCCTTGACGGTGTTCTCGACGAAGCCGCTTTCGTTGAGCGTGTCGGTGTGGATCATGACCTGCACGTCGAGCGCGTCGGCGACGGAGAGGCAGCAATCGATGGCGCCGGGGGTGGTGCCCCAGTCCTCGTGCAGCTTGAGGGCGCAGGCGCCGGCGTTGACCTGTTCTTCCAGCGCGGCGGGGAGGGAGGCGTTGCCCTTGCCGGCGAAGGCGAGGTTCATCGGGAAAGCGTCGGCGGCCTGCAGCATGCGGCCGATATGCCAGGGGCCGGGCGTGCAGGTGGTGGCGAGCGTACCGTGGGCGGGGCCGGTGACGCCGCCGAGCATGGTGGTCAGGCCCGAGTGCAGGGCATCCTCGATCTGCTGGGGGCAGATGAAGTGGATATGGCTGTCGAAACCGCCGGCGGTGAGGATGCGCCCCTCGCCGGCAATGGCCTCGGTGCCGGGGCCGACGATGATGTCGACGCCGGGCTGGGTGTCGGGGTTGCCGGCCTTGCCGATGGCGGCGATGCGGCCATCCTTGAGGCCCACGTCGGCCTTGATGATGCCGGTGTGGTCGACGATGAGCGCGTTGGTGATGACGGTGTCGACGGCGCCCTCGGCGCGGGTCGCCTGGGACTGGCCCATGCCGTCGCGGATGACCTTGCCGCCGCCGAACTTGACCTCTTCACCATACGTCAGCGTATTGTTGCCGGCGCCGCCGGTGGCGGCCGCGCCGGCGCGTTCGGCGATGAGGTCACGCTCGACCTCGATGATGAGGTCGGTGTCGGCCAGCCGCAGCCTGTCGCCCACGGTGGGGCCGAACATGGCGGCGTAGGAGGCGCGGGTAATGGTGGCGGGCATGGGGCGCTATTTCCTTTTCGGGCCGCGCCGTGTCAGGCGGGAGACATTGGATTTCGTGGTGCGGCGGATCGGCTTGAGCGCGTGGCCCAGGGTTTTCTGGCTGTCCTGCCCTTTCATGGTGCCCAGCATCAGGCGGGTGCCGGCCTCAGCGAAGGCTTTCTGATTCTCGGTGACCATGCGGGCATTCTCGGACGGGAGGACCGACCAGAGGCCGGCCATGCCCATCATCCGCATCCAGATGACGCCGCCGGCCTCCATCGCCATCAGGGTGGCCTGGGTCTGGAGTTGCAGCAGGGCGAAGGGGTTGGGGATCATGCCGTGTTT
Organism: Roseovarius sp.; assembly: GCF_040223625.1. GTDB lineage: Bacteria > Pseudomonadota > Alphaproteobacteria > Rhodobacterales > Rhodobacteraceae > Roseovarius. Next base: position 36,650 of record NZ_JAVKFX010000065.1, read on the forward strand.
CATAGGTCGCCCATTACCCACTGGTTGAAGCCGAAGATGCGGCGGGCGCCGGAGACGGGGATCAGGCTGACCTCGCGGCGCTGGCCGGGCTCGAACCGGACGGCGGTGCCGGCGGCGATATCGAGGCGAAGGCCGCGGGCGGCGTCGCGGTCGAAATCGAGGGCGGAATTGGCCTCGGCGAAGTGGTAGTGGCTGCCGACCTGCACGGGGCGGTCGCCGGTGTTGGCGACCATCAGGGTGATCGGTTTGGCGTCGGCGTTGAGCGTCAGCGTGCCTTCGGCGGGAAAGAGCTCTCCGGGGATCATGGCGGCGCCTTTCAGCGGATCGGGTTGTGGACGGTGACGAGCTTGGTGCCGTCTGGGAAGGTGGCCTCGACCTGGACCTCGTGGATCATCTCGGGGATGCCTTCCATGCATTGCTCGCGGGTGATGACCTGTGCGCCCGCTTCCATCATGTCGGCGACGGAGCGGCCGTCGCGGGCGCCTTCGACCACGGTGTCGGTGATGAGCGCGATGGCCTCGGGGTGGTTGAGGCGGACGCCGCGCGCCAGCCGTTTGCGGGCGATCTCGGCGGCCATGGCGACCAGCAGCTTGTCTTTTTCCCGGGGGGTCAGGTTCATCGGGTCACAGTCTCCATGACGTGGGGAGGGCGCCGCCGCTGAGCCGGTCGAGCGCGGGCAGGAAGTGGGTTCGGAGCGCGTGGCCGTCGGGGGCCACGAGGCGCAGGGCGAGCATGTCGGGGGCGAGGAGGGAGGCGCCGCCGGTTGAGGGCAGGAGTTGGCGGAGCGGGTGCAGGTGGGCCTCGGCGTCGGGGGCGACGTAGAGGAGGGATACCATCGCCGCCGCGCCGTTGCCCGAGGAGGCGCGGGCAAGGCGGGCGGCGAGATCGCCGGTGAGGGAGACACCGTCGAAGTATAGGGGCTGGCCGGCGCGGGTGATGCGGATGCGGTCGCGGAAGCTGGCATCGGTCAGGGTTTCGCCCATGGCCGTGCGGCCGAAGAGGACGGGTTCGGCCATCAGCAGGCGGGCGGTGGGGGCGAGGTCGATCTCGAGCCGGCGGTCGAGGGCGCAGCCGTTGTAGAGGATGAGTTCCTGCGGGAGCCAGTGCAGGGTGGCGTTGTCGGCCAACGTGAGGCGCGAGCGCATATGGCCGGTTTCGCCAGGGCTCGCGCGGTAGGCGCGTTCGGCGGCCTGCGTCGTGAGCGTGGTATGGGTGTCGGTGCCGATATGGGCGGTGACGTGGAAGCGGTCGCCGCCGGTGACGCCGCCGGCGGTGTTGATGAGGATGGCCTGGAGCCCGTGTTCGGGCCGGGGGAAGAGGGCCTTGAAGGCGCCGGACTGGCGGAGGGTGTCGAGCACGCTGCGCCCGGCGACCGGCTTGGTCGAGAGGGCGATCTCGCCCCTTGCCCGCGGGAGGACGGGCGGCAGAACATGAGCTGGATGCAGCGTGATGGCGGTTCTCCCCCCGAGAATGGCGTGGTGCTTCAATGGATGGGATCACGGGGGCGAAGGGGCGGCAAGATTCGGGGGGCGCGCGCTAGGCGGGGTCGAGCCGGTTGCGCAAATGATGGGCGGTGTGCCCGATTTCCGGGCAATCGCGGCGTGGCGTGGCGGGCGTTCTCATCGGGGGCGTATTGCGCTAACACGCGGAGGAGTTTCAAAACAGGGAAATGGCCATGACAGAGTTGCAGTTCGCCGGGAACCTTTCGCGCCTCGGCACGGAATCGGCCTTCACGGTGCTGGCCAAGGCCGGGAAGATGGCGGCCGAGGGGCGCGACATCATCAACCTCGGGATCGGGCAGCCGGATTTCCGGACGCCCGAGCATATCGTCGAGGCGGGGATCAAGGCGCTGCGCGACGGGCATCACGGGTATACGCCCGCGAACGGGTTGCCGGAGCTGCGCGAGGCGGTGGCGGCGGACCTGCACCGGCGGCACGGGGTGGAGGTGAACCCCGATCACGTGGTCGCCGTGCCCGGTGGCAAGCCGACGATGTTCTTTGCCGTGCTGATGTTCGGCGAGCCGGGGGCGGAGATCATGTATCCGAACCCGGGCTTTCCGATCTACGAGAGCGTGATCCGGTATAGCGGGGCGACGCCGGTGCCGATCGAGCTGAAGGAGGAGAACGGGTTCGCCTTTTCCGCCGAGGCGGTGCTGGGGCAGATCACGCCGAAGACGCGGCTGATCATCATCAATAGCCCGGCGAACCCCACCGGGGGCGTGACGCCGAAGGAGGAGATCGACAAGCTGGTGGCGGGGTTGGCCGAGCATCCGCAGGTCGCGGTGATGTCGGACGAGATCTATTCCAACATGCTGTATGGCGGGCGGGAGCATGTGAGCCTGTTGCAGTATCCGGAGATCCGCGACCGGCTGATCATGCTGGACGGGTGGTCGAAGACCTACGCGATGACCGGCTGGCGGCTGGGTTATGCCGTGTGGCCGGAGGCGGCGGTGGATCACGTGACGCGGCTGTGCATCAACGACCATTCCTGTGTGAACGCGGCGACGCAGCATGCGGGGATCGCCGCGCTGAACGGGCCGCAGGATGCGGTGCGGGAGATGGTGGCGGAGTTCGACGCGCGGCGGCAGGTGATCGTCGAGGCGCTGAACGGGTTGCCGGGGGTGCGCTGTGCCGATGCGGCGGGCGCGTTCTATGCGTTTCCGAATATCGAGGGGACGGGGATGACCAGCCGGGAGGCGCAGGACCGGATCCTCGAGGAGGCTGGTGTGGCGGCGATTGCGGGCACGTCGTTCGGCAAGTACGGCGAGGGGTATTTGCGGTTCTCCTATGCCAACAGCACGGAGAATATCCGCGAGGCGATCCGGCGGATCGGGGAATTGCTTTAGTCGGTGAGGCCGACTTAACATGGCTGGACGTGTTCTGGCCGAAAGTGGACCCATGCCCGCGCCCCGCACCCCGGTGCAGCTTGCCATTCTGGTGACGCCGCATTTCAACCTTGCCGCGACGGTGGGGTTCATCGACCCGTTCCGCGTGGCCAATTACCTGAACGGGAAGATCCTGTTCCGCTGGGACGTGGTGTCGGAGGCGGGCGGCGACTGTGCGGCCAGCAACGGCATGGTGATCGGGACGCGGGCGCTGTCGGAGATCGCGGGGCAAAGGCGGGATATCGTGGCGGTGTCGTCGAGCTGGACGCCGGAGGCACATCGCTCGGCGCAGTTGCAGGCGGCCTTGTGGCGCTGGGCCAGGGCCGGGGCGACGATGGCGGCGCTGGATACGGGCGCGTTCATCCTGGCCGAGGCGGGGTTGCTGAAGGGGCGGCGGGCGACGGTGCATTACGAGCATATCGACGCGTTCGGCGAGATGTACCCCGACACGGAGGTGACGGAGGACCTGTTCGTCTATGATGGCAACCGGATCAGTTGCAGCGGCGGCAGTGCGGCGACGGATTTCGCGCTGAATATCCTGCGGGGGACGCATGGCGATGCGCTGGCGAACCGGGCGGCGCGGTACCTGTTTCACCAGAGCGTGCGGCCGGCGGGGAGCCAGCAGAACGCGGACCCGCTGGAGCCCTTGGGGAACACCGCGCCGAGGAACGTGCGGCGGGCGATCGCGCTGATGGAGAAGCACCTCGAAGACCCGCTGTCGATTGCCGAAATCTGCGAGCGGATGGAGATTTCGCACCGGCAGTTGGACCGGTTGTTCCGCCGGTACGTGAAGAAAGCGCCGGCGGCCTATTACCGGGATATCCGGCTGGACCGGGCACGCGGGCTGGTGACGCAGACGGAGATGGCGCTGAGCCAGGTGGCGCTGGCCTCGGGCTTCGCGAGCCAGGTGCATTTTTCGCGGGCCTATCGGGCAAGGTTCGGGTTGCCGCCGAGGCAGGACCGGATCGAGGGGCGGGTGCCGTTCGAGTTCCGGGCGTGGCCAATGCATCGCAAGACGGTGTGATGTCCGGTTTGGTCAAGTTGGCGGCGGGTTTGGTATAAATGCGCCGGGGGATTGGGGGTGATGCTGTGGAGGTAGGCGGGCCCCCGAGTCGCGGGTGGCCTGTCAGCCAGCAGGAGGGCCGAGCCATGACCGACATGCCGAAACGCGCCGATTTCGAGAGACTGCGGCAGGGCTATTCCGAGGATTCCGGCAGGTCGCTGTCGCTGCACGCCGATGCCTATACGGAGGACGGGTGGTACAGGGCCGATTTGCAGGGGGTGATCGCGAAGACGTGGCAGTGGGTTTGTCACGTGGAGAAGCTGCGGGAGCCGGGGTCTTATGTCACCGTGAGCATTGCCGAGCGGCCGATTGTCGTGGTGCGCGACCGGGAGGGGGTGCTGCGCGCCTTCTACAACGTGTGCAAGCATCGGGCGCATGAATTGCTGCTCGGCGAGGGGCAGACCAGCCGGATCATGTGCCCTTATCATGCTTGGGTCTACAAGCTGGACGGGCAGTTGGTGCGGGCGCCGGAGACGGAGCACCTCGAGGATTTCGAGACGGGGGAGATTTGTCTCGACGCCGTGCAGGTGGAAGAATTCTGCGGCTTCGTTTTCGTCAATCTGGACCCGGGGGCGGCGCCGCTGCACGAGCAGTCGGGGAGCCTTGGCACCGAGATCCGGCACTGGGCGCCGGATATCGAGGATCTGACCTTCGGTCATCGGCTGACCTATGACATCCGGTCGAACTGGAAGAACGTGGTCGATAATTTCCTCGAGTGCTACCACTGCCCGACCGCGCACAAGGATTTCTGTGATCTTGTGGATATGGATACCTACAAGGTGACGACCTACGGGATCTATTCGAGCCACATGGCGGATGCGGGGCAGGGGGCGAACAGCGCCTATGACGTGTCGAACGCCACGGTGCGGACGCACGCGGTGTGGTGGCTTTGGCCGACCACTTGCCTGATGCGCTATCCGGGGCGGTCGAGCATGATCGTTCTCAACATCATCCCGGCGGGGCCGGACCGGACGCTGGAGACCTATGATTTCTTCCTCGAGACGCCGGAGCCGGACGCTATGGAGCTGGATGCGATCCGGTATCTCGACGAGGTGCTGCAGGTCGAGGATATCGGGCTGGTGGAGAGCGTGCAGCGGGGGATGAGCTCGCCGGCCTTCACGCAAGGGCGGATCGTGAACGATCCGAGCGGGTCGGGGAAGTCGGAGCACGCGGTGCATCATTTCCACGGGCTGATGCTGGAGGCGTATGAGAAGGCGATCGGGTGAGCGTGGTCAGAGGTCCCGGCTCGGGGGCCGGGACGGGGAGGGGTCATGACAGGACGGCTTGAAGGGAAGGTGGCGCTTGTGACCGGCGGGCGCGGCGGAATCGGGCGGGCGATCTGTGCGCGGTTCGAGGCGGAGGGGGCGGTGGTCTACGCGGCCGATCTGTCAGAGGCGGGGTCGCTCGCCGCGCCTGACGGCGCGTCTCGCTTTGTTCGGGTGGATGTGTCGGATGAGGATAGTGTGACGGCCGCGATGGCCAGGGTGTCCGAGGAGCAGGGGCGGCTGGACGTGCTGGTCAATGCTGCCGGGATCGAGATCGAGAAGACGATCGAGGAGACGAGCCTAGAGGAGTGGAACCGGTCGTTTGCTGTGAACGTGACGGGCACGTTCCTGACCTCGAAACATGCGCTGCCGTTGTTGAGGAAGGCGGCGGCGGATGGCGTTAGTTCGGGGATCATCAATTTCGGTTCTTATGACGGGTTCATCGCCGATCCGGGGCTGGCGGCGTATTGCGCCACCAAGGGGGCGGTGCATGCGCTGACTCGGGCGATGGCCTGCGATCACGGGCCGGAGGGGATCCGGGTGAACGCGATCTGCCCCGGTTACATTGACACGCCGATGCTGCAGAGTTTCTTTACCGGCGAGGGGTCCGGCGCCGGGGGGCGAAGCCTGGGCGCGCTGCAACAGGCGGTGCGGGATGTGCACCCGCTGCGGACCTATGGCACGCCGGAGGATATCGCCAACCTGGTGACCTGGCTGGCGAGTGACGAGGCAAGGTATGCGAGCGGGCAGTTGTGGGTGCTGGATGGCGGGCTGTCGGCGCAGGTGCAGCAGATGAGGATTTGAGTATTTTCGGAAACAGTGAAGGTTCGGACGGGAGTACGGGATGCGGCTTGAGGGAAAGCGGGCGCTGGTGACCGGCGGGCGGCAGGGAATCGGGCGTGCGATCGTCGGGGCATTTTTGCGCGAAGGCGCCGAGGTGGTGACCAGTGGGCGCGGGGGCGACCCGGGGGATCTGCCGGAGGGCTGTGACTGGGTGAGGGCGGATGTGTCGGACCCTGCACAGGCGGCGGCGCTGGTGGAGGCCTGCGGGGCGTTGGACGTGCTGGTGAACAATGCGGGCGTGCAGGTGGAGAAGACGGTTGTCGAGAGTTCGGATGACGATTGGGAGCTGGTGATCGGGGCAAATTGCCGGGGGGTGTTCAACATGTGCCGCGCGGCGATACCGGTGATGCGCGAGGGCGGGGCGATCGTGAATATCGGATCGATTTCAGGTGCTCAGGCCGATCCGTCGATGGCGCTTTACAACGCGTCGAAGGCATTCGTGCACGGGCTGACGCGATCGATCGCGGTGGATCACGGGCCGAAGATCCGGTGCAACGCGATCTGTCCGGGGTGGATCAACACGGGAATGCTGGAGGCGGGGTTCGAGCTGGCCGGTGATCCGGCGGCGGCGCGGCGTGACGCGATTGCGCGGCATCCGGTGCGGCGGTTCGGGGAGCCCGGCGATATTGCCGCGATGGCGGTATGGCTCGCCTCGGACGAGGCGGGGTTTGCCAGCGGGCAATTGTTTACCATCGACGGGGGGATGACCGCGGCCTCGCCCCTCAATCCGGGGATGTTCTGAATGAGGGATGTGACGCAGTGCGCCGTGCTGGGCGCGGGGGTGATCGGGGCGAGCTGGACGGCGTTGTTCCTGGCGTCGGGGCGGTCGGTGGCGGTCTATGACCCGGTGGAGGGCGCCGAGGCGGCGGTGCGGGCTTATGTCGAGCGGGCGTGGCCGACGATGGCGGCGCTTGGGCTGACGGAGCGGGGTGATCCGGGTCGGGTGACGTTCCATGGCTCGGCGGCGGAGGCCGTCGAGGGCGCCGGGTTCGTGCAGGAGAACGTGCCGGAGCGGGTGGCGGTGAAGCACGCGACGTTTGCCGAGATCGAGCCGGTGCTGGCGCCGGGGGCGGTGGTGGCGAGCTCGGCCTCTGGGCTGACACTGGGGCAGATGCAGGAAGGGTGGCGGGCGCCGGGGCGGTTCATCCTCGGACATCCGTTTAACCCGCCGCATCTTATCCCGCTGGTGGAGCTGATGGCGAATGAGCGGACGGAGGATGGCGTGCTGGAGGCGTCGGAGGCGTTCTATGCCGATGTGGGCAAGGTGACGATCCGGGTGAAGCGGGAGGTGCCGGGGCATGTGGCGAACCGGCTGCAGGCGGCGGTGTGGCGGGAGGCCATTCACCTTGTGCAGAGCGGCGTGGCGAGCGTGGGCGATGTGGACAAGGCGATGAGCGCGGGGCCGGGGCTGCGCTGGGCGGCGATGGGGCCGACGACGTTGTTCGGGCTGGGTGCGGGCCCGGGCGGGTTGCAGGCGTTTTGCGACCATTTCGCCGAGACGTTCAACGGGTGGTGGGATGATCTGGGGCAGCCGAAGCTGGATGCCGAGACGACAAGATTGCTGGTCGAGGGGCTCGAGGAGGCCAATGCGGGACAGTCAGTGGAGGAGCTGAGCGCACGGCGGGATGCGATGATCCTGGCGATGCGTCAGGCGTTGGCGGGGGTCCAGTCGGCGTAGCCGCGATTGGTCAGGGCCTTGTGCAGGGCGGCGTGCAGGTCGTCGGTGAGGGTTTGCGGCCGAGCGGCGAGGTCGGCGAGGCGGCTGTGGACGTCGAGGGCGAAGCGGGTGTCGTGGCCGAGGGCGGTGGCGAGCCGCTGGACGGCCGTCACGGCCGGGGAGAGGTCGATATCGGTGAGGATGAGCGCGTGGGCGAGGCAGGTGTTGCCGCGCCAGCGCTGGGCCGTGCCGACGATCTTGCGGCCCGCGACGGCGAGGTTGTAGTCGCCGTCGCAGAAGCTTCCTTCGACGGGCTGGGTGGTGGAGGCGATGCCGAGGGTTTGGAAGGCGTCGGTGAGCGGGCCGGTGATCTCGGCATAGCTGCCGCGGATGTCGCGGCCATGGGGCGGGGCGACGGTGAAGGCCAGGGCGACGTTGAGCACGCCGGGGCCTTGCGGGGTGATGCCGCCGCCGGTCTGGCGGGAGGTGACGGGCCAGCCCGCGGCGGCGGAGGCGCGGGCGACCTGCGGGTAGGTGTCGGTGAGGGTGTAGCGCCGGGGCAGGACGAGGCAGGGGGAGGCGACGCACCAGAGGAAGGCAGCGCGCGGCGCGTCGCTGGAGGCCACGGCGGAGAGCATGGCCATCTCGGCGGCGAGGCCGTCGTCAGCGGAGTCGAAGAGGATCGGGGCGAGCGGCAGGGTGTCTTCCTCGGGCTGACTGGCGGGGCGCCAGTTAAGGCGGGCCCGGCGGGGAGGTCAAGGCAGCGGTCATTTCACATGCGGGCCGAACGGGGTGCTGTTGAGCACTTCGGCGCCGTTCGGGCCGAGCAGGACGGTGTTCGACACGAAATAGTTGCCGCGGCCGGTTTCGGTGAACCACGACATGAGGTGGAAGGTCATGCCGACCTTCATCTCGAGGTCGGAATCGTGGCGCAGGCCGGTGACGCGGGGGCCGCCTGTCCATGACGGCGGGAAGCCGATGCCGACGAGGTAGCCGCAATGGTGGCGGCGATAGGCGGGGAGGCCCGCGGCGTCGACCACGGATTGCCAGCCGTTGTAGACATCGCGGGCGGTCACGCCGGGCTTGAGGGCGTCGAGCGTGGCGTGGAAGGCGCGGGTGCTGAGCTCGGCCATCGCGGCGTCTTCCTCGGAGATGTAGCCGATATGGACGAGGCGGCCCATCGGGGCGTTGTAGCGGGCGACGCAGCCCGCGACCTCGAGGAAGACGGTCTGGTGATGGGTGCCGTCGCCCCAGCTCGTGTGTTCCTCGGCCATGCGGGCGGCGGGGCGGATGAAGGGGCCGAAGCCCGGGGGCGTGCCGCCCGCGCGTGTCATGGCGGCGAGGCAGTCGGCGGCGACATCGGTTTCGCGGGCGCCGTCGTGGATGGCGTCGATGGCAGCCTGGGTGCCGGCGTCGGCGGCGCGGGCGGCGGCGCGCATGAAGGTGACTTCCTCGGGCGATTTGATGAGGCGCATGAGGTCGAGCATGCCGGTGATGTCTTGCCATTCCCCGGCGTCGATCTGGGTGGTGAGTTGGTGGCCCATGCCGTGGGCGAGGCCGGAGGACCATTTTTCGAGGCCGAGGGTTTTGCGGGCACATTGGCCGTTCAGGTGCTTCACCGCGACGTCGGCGGCGGTTTCGGAATCGGTGTGGCCGATGAAGGTGGCGTTGCGGACCTGGTTGCGGATGACGACCTGTTCCATCTGGCGGGTGATGAGGGTGAGGTCGCCCTCGGCCGGGACGAGGAGGAGGTGGGGGGCGAAGTAGCCCCAGTGATCGAGCCCGATGAGGTAGAAGATGTTCTCGGGCGAGCTGAAAAGGGCCATGTCGAGGCCGCGTTTGGCCATCTCTGTGCGGGTGGCGGCGAGGCGGCGGACGAGTTCGGCATCGGTGAAGGGGTTGGAGTGCATGGCGGGGTCCTGATGGGAATCGGGTTGAGCTGTATACAGGTTGGAGGGTATCGGCGATTGCGGCAACGCGTTTGTGCGGAATCGACGGCTGGTGTATTCATATGCGACCGATCCGGGAGGGAGTTGCCCAGATGAACGCCAATGATCCGATGACCGAGGCCGCGCGGGCGGCGATCCTGAACGCGGTGGGTTTCGACGAGGGGCGGAATGCGCGGGCGAAGATCGGCTTCGTGCTGATCCCCAACGAGCAGACGATCGAGGAGGAGATGCTGCGCTACATGCCGCCGGGGGTGGGCGCGTATTTCAGCCGGGCGCCGATGCCGCGGGATATCACCTCGGAGAGCCTTGCGCAGTTGAAGCAGTCTCTGGCCGCCGCGGCGGGGCGGATATTGCCGGATGACGGGCTGGACGTGGTGACGCTGGGCTGTACCTCGGGAACCGTGGCGGTGGGCGAGGCTGCGGCCTGTGCCGAGTTGGAGAAGGGGGCCAAGGGGGCCGTGGCCTCGACCCTGGCGGGAGCGGTGCGCAAAGCGCTGGCGGCGGTGGGCGCGGCGAAGATCGTGCTGGGCTCGCCTTACGTGCCGGAGCTGAATGACCGGATGGTGCGCTACCTCGAGGAGGCCGGTTTCGAGGTGCTGCGCGCGCATGGCATGGGGCTGAGTTACGACACCGAGATGATCCGGGTCTCGCCCGAGTACCTGATGGATTACGCCCGTGCGATCGACCATCCGGAGGCGGATACGGTGCTGCTGAGCTGTGGCGCGCTGCGGAGCATGGAGGTCATCGACCGGATCGAGCAGGCGCTGGGCAAGACGGCGATCTGTTCCAACCAGGCGATGTTGTGGGACGTGCTTCGGCTGGCCGGGGTGCCGGACCGGCTGGAGGGGCTGGGCCGGTTGCTGCGCGAGCATTGAGCGACGGGGCCGAGACCACCGGCGCCGCCGCGATCTTCCGGGCGGTGTGCGAGCGGATCTGTACGCTGGAGCTGCCGTTCGGGGCGGTGCTGCGCGAGGTGGAGCTGGCGCGGGAGTTCGGGGTGAGCCGGACACCGGTGCGGCAGGCGCTGCACCAGCTTGCGGCGTTCGGGCTGGTGGAGACGCGCAACGGGGTGGGCACGCTGGTGACGGCGGGCGACCCGGAGACGCTGGCCGATATCTACGAGTTGCGGATCCGGCTGGCCGGGCTGATCGGCGAGCTGGCGACGGGGCCCTGCCCGAGCGAATCGGCCGACGCGATGCGGGCGGTGCAGGCGCGGGCCGAGGCGCTGCCGAACCCGCCGGGGGCGCGGGCGTTCTGGCAGGTCAACGAGGACCGGCACGAGATCGTCAATGCGCTGATCGCGAATCGCGAGCTCAGGGGGCTGCACGACCTATACTATTTCAAGGTCGCGCCATTCTGGTTCGCGCTTTACGCCGAGGCGCCGGAACGGGAGTTCACGCTGCTTTTGCGGGAGATTCGCGAGATGGTATTCTGGCTGGAGCAGGGCGACATGAAAGCGGTGGCCAACATGCAGGAGAACAACACCGCGATGGCGGCCCGGCGGGTGGCGGTGGCCTTCGGACAGGGCAAAAATGAGCCGGATATTGCCCAATGAATGATAAGAATTCCTGAAGTAATCAAAAAGTGAAATAAGCCATGTTGACCATAACGGGGGAGTTTTCTACGGGTCGGACCAGGTTGCAGGCAACATGGACAGGCAAAGAATGCCATCGACTTACAAAATCGTCCTCGGGGTCATCGGGGCAGAGCAGCAGACGGTCGGCAATTGCGTGATGGCGCAGGTTTTGACCGATCACGGGTTCGAAGTTGAGAATGTCGGCTGCTGTGGCAGCCGGGCCGAGCTGGTCCGGGCGGCGGTCGAGACGGGGGCGGATGCCATCCTTGTCTCCTGTGCCGACGGGCTGGCCGAATCGGAGTGCAAGTCGCTGCGCGAGACCTGCGCGGAAAGCGGGGTGAGCGACGTGCTGCTGTACCTAGGCGGCCGGTTTCTTGCCGCCAAGGGAAGCTGGGACGAGACCGAGGCGCTGTTTCTTGCCAAGGGGTTCGACCGGGTGTTTCCGGCGCGTGCGAACATCACCCGCATCGCGGCGAAGCTGCGCGACGATATCGACATGCGCCGGCCCGGTGCACACCTGTACGGGGCGGGCGCTTTCGGCGTGGCGCCGGCGGTGGCGGCCTACGATTAGCCCGGTGCGAGCGTGGGGCCGAAAAAGTCGCGCATGAAGCGTGGGCCCGTCGCCTTGATGAAATCGCGGAACTGTCGGGCGGCGGCGCCGAGCACGGCCTCTTTCGGGTAGAGCACGAACCAGTCGCGCAGCTCGGGCATGCCCTCGGCGTCGAGGATGGTCAGCTTGCCGGCCTCGTATTCCAGTGCGATGGTGTGGGCCGAGATGAAGGCGAGGCCCATGTTGGCCATCACGGCCTGCTTGATGTTGGCGTTGCTGTCCATCTCCTGTGATTGCGGGAGGGAGAGGCCGTCGCTCTGGAAGTAGTGCTCGTGGACCATGCGGGTGCCGGAGCCGGGCTCACGCACGAGGAAGCGGTGCGCGGCGAGGTCGGCGCGGCGGATGCGGCGGAACCGGGCGAGCGGGTGGTCGGGGTAACTGATCAGCACGTAGGGGTGGCGGGCGAACTGGTGCGCCGTGACCTCGATCCGGCGGGGTGGACGGCCCATCAGGGCAAGGTCGATCTGGCCGGTTTCCAGCGCCTCGATCACGCCGCGGCGGTTGGCGATGGTGATCTGCAAGTCTATCCGGGGGTGGTGTTTCTGGAACTCTTGGAAGAGCTGCGGGCCGAAGTTGCGGGCGGTCGAGACCATGGCGACGCGGACCCGGTTGTCGAGCTCGCCCTGCATGGATTTCACCATCTCGACCGCGTCGGTCAGGGTGGTGGTCATCTGGCGGGCGTAGGGCACGAGGGCATTGGCGATCTCGGTCGGTTGAATCGAGCGGCCGTCCTTTTCGAACAGGACGGCGCCCAGTTCCTCGCCCAGCTTGCTCATCTGCATCGAGACCGCCGGGGCGGAGAGCGACAGGGTTTCGGCCGCGGCGGCGAAGCTGCGGTTTTCCACGGCGGCGAGGAAGATCTCGAGCTGGCGCAGCGTGATCCGTGAGCCGTCTTTCGTCATTGCGCCTGCCCTTGCTGTTCTTGCCGCGGTAATAATTAACGGTCGTGGCCGGTAAGTTCAAAAATTCTTACCGGTCAGGCCTGTCGCGGGTTGGCGTCATCGGGGCTTGCCCGTGCGGGTGCCGGTGCTAGCATCCGGCCCATGTGCAACCTGCATTCCAACATGACCACGCAACAGGCGATGCGCCAGTTGTTCGATGTCGCCGCCGGGTTCGACGGGCTGGGCAACTTCGCGCCGCTGCCGGCGATCTTTCCGCGGTACAGCGCGCCCGTCGTGCGGATCGGGGCGGGTGGCGAGCGGGAGCTTGTGTCGATGCACTGGGGGTTCCTGATGCCGCAGGTCTCGAAGAAAACGGGCAAGCCGATCATGCCCAAGGCGGTGAACAACGCGCGGGATGACAAGGTGCGGCATTCCGGCTTCTGGCGGGCGAGTTTCGAGGCGCGGCGCTGTCTTATCCCGGCCACGTCGTTTTGCGAGGCGAAGGGGCGGAACCCGGCAACGTATTATTGGTTCGGGATGGCGAGCGAGGACCCGGACGCGCGCCCGCCTTTCGCCTTTGCCGGGATGTGGCGGGGCTTTCGGGGCGAGTACCGGGGTGAGCTGGTGGAGATCGAGACGCATACGATGGTGACCTCGACGCCGAACGAGCTTGTGAAGCCGGTGCATCCGGACCGGATGCCGGTGATCCTTGAGCCGGAGGATTACGAGACTTGGCTGACCGGCACGCCGGAGGCGGCGGCGGAGCTGATGCGGCCCTATCCGGCCGGGAAGATGCGCATCGTGCAGCAGGGCGAGGGGGTCAAGGAAGACCCGGCGGGATGATTGGAGCGGGCCCTTGTCTTCTGCGCCCTGTCTGGTAATATGTCTGCACATATTATCTGGAACGGGACGGGCGAGACATGCCGACAATCTGGTCGAAACAGGCGCTGACGGCCGAGGGCTGGCAGCAGGACGTGGCGGTGGAGCTTGACGACGCGGGGCGGATCGCCAGTGTCCGGGCAGGCCAGCCGGAGAGCGGAGAGCGGGTGGAGATATTGCTCCCGGCGCCGGTGAACGTGCACAGCCACGCCTTCCAGCGGGCGATGGCCGGGCTGACCGAGCGGCGGGGGCCGAGCGGGAGCGACAGTTTCTGGACGTGGCGGCAGCTGATGTTCCGGTTCCTGGACCAGTTGACGCCCGAGCATATCGAGGCGATCGCGGCCTTCGTCCAGATGGAGATGCTGGAAGCCGGCTATGCCACGAACGTGGAGTTCCATTACCTGCATCACCAGCCGGGCGGAGTGCCTTACGACAATCTCGCCGAGACCAGCGCGAGGATTGCCGCGGCGGCAGCGGAGACGGGGATCGGGCTGACGCTGTTGCCCGTGCATTACCAGTATGGCGGTTGTGACCAGCGGGAGCTGGGGCCGGGGCAGATCCGGTTCGGGAACGATCCGGAGCGGTTTGCGCGGCTGCACGAGGGGGCCGGGGAGGCGTTGAAGGGGTTGCCCGGTGATACCGTGCTGGGCGTGGCGCCGCATAGTTTGCGGGCCGTGGGCAAGGACGACCTTGCCGCGACGGCGGCCTTGGCGGGCAATGGGCCGGTGCACATGCATCTTGCCGAGCAGGTGGCCGAGGTCGAGGAGGTCGAGGCGGCCTGGGGCAAGCGGCCGGTGGAGTGGGTGCTTGAGACAGGTCAGGTGGACGAGCGTTGGTGCATGATCCACTGCACGCAGATGCAGCCGCACGAGACCGAGGGACTGGCTGCGACGGGTGCGGTTGCGGGGCTGTGCCCGATCACCGAAAGCAGCCTTGGCGACGGGATCTTCGACGGGGTGCGGTGGTTCGATGCGGGCGGGAAGATCGCCATCGGGTCGGACAGCAACGTGCGGATTTCGCTGACCGAGGAGCTTCGGACGCTGGAATATTCCCAGCGGCTGCGGGACCGGTCGCGGGCGGCGCTGGCCTCGGGCGCGCAGTCGACGGGCCGGCGGATTTTCGAGGCGATGGTCGCCGGCGGTGCGCAGGCGGCAGGCCGGGGCGCGGGCGGGATCGCCGAGGGAAGCTGGGGCGATCTGATGGCGCTGGATGGCCGTGCGGTCGACCTGCAGCGGCGCGAGGGGGATGCGGTGCTCGACGCCTATATCTTCGCGGGCGATGACCGGATGGTGTCGCGCGTGTGGGCGGCCGGGCGGCCCGTGGTCGAAGGCGGACGGCATGTGAAGCACGCCGAGATCCGCGACCGGTATGCCGCGACGATGGCGACGTTGAGCGCGGCGCTGTGACGGTCGGTGAATTCAAGAACTGGCAGGCGGTGCAGGACGAAGTGCGCCGCCGCATCCACGCACGGATCTGGGCGCCGGGCGAGATGATCCCGAACGAGCAGGACCTTGCGGAGGAGTTCGGCTGTGCCCGGGCGACGGTGAACCGGGCGCTGCGCAACCTGTCGGACGCCGGGCTGCTGGAGCGGCGGCGGAAGGCGGGGACGCGGGTGGCGCTGCACCCGGTGCGGAAGGCGACGCTGAGCATCCCGATGATCCGGAAGGAGATCGAGGACCGGGGTCAGAGCTATGGCTACGAACGGCTTCTCTACCGGCGCGGCACGCCGCCCGAGGCGCTGTTGCGGCAGTTGAAGGCGCGGGAGAGCGACCATTTCGTCAGGGTGAAATCGGTGCAGACGGCCGATGGCACACCGTTCGTGTTCGAGGACCGCTGGGTCAACCTGACCACCGTGCCCGGCGCGGCGGAGGAGGGATTCGCGGATACGAGCGCCAATGAATGGCTGCTGACCCATGCGCCCTTTACCGAGGGCGACATCGCCTTTTTCGCCGCAAGTGCGAGCGACGAGGTGGCGGAGACCCTCGGTTGCGAGATGGGCGCGGCGATCTTCGTGATCGACCGCATCACGTGGGACAACGACCGTTCGATCACCTCCGTCAGGCAGTATTTCCGGCCCGGCTACCGGATGCAGACCAGCATCTGAGCCCGGGGGTTCAGGCCTTTTCCTCGGCCACGGGGGTGGCTTTGGTGGCCCATGTGCTGTCTTCCGGCGGCGAGGGCGGCTCGACCGCGACGCGGCGGCGGTGGATGGCGACCTTGGCGATGAACATGGCCGAGACCGGCGCGGTCACGAAGAGGAAGGCCATGATCAGCAGCTCGTGCAGCGAGCCGTGGCCCCAGATATAGGCATAGACCATGGAGGCCGCGAGCGTGCTGCCGACGCCCAGCGTGCCGGCCTTGGTGGGGGCGTGCAGGCGGGCCATGGGGGTGTCGAGCTTGAGCAGCCCGTAGGAGCCCACGAGGATGAAGACGGCGCCGATCATGATCAGCGCGCTGACGAGGATTTCGACGGCGTCCATCATTCGATCACGTCCCGGCGCAGGATGAAGCGCGCATAGGCCACGGTCGACACGAAGCCCAGCATGGCGATGAGCAGGGCGGCTTCGAAATAGACCTGGGTGCGGGTGAGGATGCCGTAGAGCACGATGAGCGCCACGGCGTTGACGGAGATGGTGTCGAGCGCCAGTACGCGGTCGCCCGAGCCCGGGCCTATCAGCAGGCGCCAGAGGGCGAGGACCTGCGACAGGCCGACCGCGGCGAAGGCGAAGTAGAGAGCGTAGGTGATCATTCGAAAATCTCCTTCAGGCGGCGTTCGTAGCGGTGCTTGATGTCGTCGCGCACGGCATCCGGATCGGGCGCGTCGAGCGCGTGGACCAGCAGGGAGTGGCCTTCGTCCGAGAGGTCGGCGGAGACGGTACCGGGGGTCAGGGTGATGGTGCCGGCGAGGATGGCGATGGCCTCGGGCGTGCGCAGGTCGAGCGGGATGCAGACCCAGTTGGGCTTCATCCGGGCGTTGCTCTTGAACAGGACGATCAGGGCGACCTGCACGTTGGCGATGACTATGTCCCAGACGACTATGAGGATGTAGGAGACCATCCGGTACGGCCGCCGCATGAGCGGGCGCTGGGGCCAGTAGGCCGCCGTCAGGATCGGGATCAGGATGCCGAGGATCAGGCCGAAGGCGACCGCGCCGCTGCTGGGTGTGTTGATCAGCAAGCACCAGACGAGGGTCAGCAGCAGGGTCAGAAGCGGGTGCGGGAAGATGCGTCGGGTCAGGCGGCGTGCCATGTCAGTGCGCCTCCTCTTCTGCGGGCGTGGCACCGTCGCCGGTGCCGGTGCCGAGGCCGGATTCGGTCTCGTGGCTGTCGTCGCCGTGGCCCTTGTAGGTGATTTCCTTGCCGGGCGTTTCCAGCACAGTCGAAATATAGGGTTCGGGCTCGAAGAGCTGGTCGGCGGTGGCCGCGAGGTGGCGTTGCAGGGGGCCGGCGAAGACGGTGACGGCGACGAGCGTGGCGAGAATGCCGCCGATGGCGACCATCGGCAGGGCGGGCATCGGTGCCAGCGCGGCCTCGTCCTCGGGCGGAGTTCCCTGATCATAGGCCGCTTCCGAGGCATGGGCGCGCCAGAAGATCGTACTGCCGGCGCGGGCGAAGCCGATGACGGCGATGAGGCTCATGCCGAGGATCACGGCCCAGACCCATGCCATGCGCGCGTCTGCCATCGCGGCGTCGAGGATGAGCAGCTTGCCGATGAAGCCCGAGAGCGGCGGCAGGCCGGCCATGGCGATGGCCGCGGCGAAGAACATGCCGGCCACCAGCGCGCCGCCGGCGATGGGCGGGGCGAGGTCGAAGGTCAGCAGGTTGCGCTCGCGCCGGTCGCGGACGACATCGACCAGCAGGAAGAGCGCCGCCGTCGCCAGCGTGGAGTGGATGGCGTAGAAGAGCGCCGCGGCGATGCCCAGCGGCGTGAAGACCGAGACCGCCGCCATCAGCATCCCCATCGAACCGATCACCGCGAAGGCCACCAGCCTGTCGAGCCGGCGCGCGCCGAGCACGCCCAGCATCCCCAGGATCAGGGTCAGCAGTGCGGCGGGCAGGAGCCAGGTGTCGAAGAGCCCCTGCGTGGCTTCGAGGTCGGGCGGGAAGATCAGCGTGTAAAAGCGGATGATGGCATAGGCGCCGACCTTGGTCATGATCGCGAAGAGCGCGGCCACGGGCGCGGGCGCGCTGGCATAGGCCGAGGGCAGCCAGAAATGCAGCGGCAGGATCGCGGCCTTCACTGCGAAGACCATCAGCAGCATGACCGAGGCCGCGCGGATGCCGGAGGTGTGCTCGGCCGGCGCGGCGGCGATGCGCTGGGCGAGGTCGGCCATGTTGAGCGTGCCGGTCTCGGCGTAGATGGTGCCGAGGGCGAAAAGGAAGAGGGTCGAGCCCAGCAGGTTGAAGACCACGTATTGCACGCCCACGCGGAAGCGCTCGGGCCCGCCCGAGTGGATCATCAGCCCGTAGGAGGCGATGAGCAGCACCTCGAAGAAGACGAAGAGGTTGAAGGCGTCGCCGGTCAGGAAGGCGCCGATGATTCCCATGAGCTGGAACTGGAAGAGCGCGTAGAAATGCCGGCCGCGCGTGTCCCATTTCGAGCCGATGGCGTAGAGCTGGACGAAGATCGCCAGCAGGGAGGTGAGGAAGACGAACAGCGACGACAGCCGGTCGGCCACCAGCACGATGCCGAAGGGCGCGGCCCAGTTGCCGAGCTGGTAGAGGAGGATCGAGCCGTCCCATGTGGCGATGACGAGCCCGGTTGCGATGCCCAGAAGCGCCAGGGTGCCGGCCAGCGAGAAGACCCGCTGCAACGTCACGTGATGGCGGACGACGAGCACGATGAAGGCCGCCATCATGGCGGGCAGGACGACGGGAAGGACGGTCCAGTGGCTCATGATTGCGCCCCCTCGTCACCGGTTTCGGGCTGGTCGTCGATATGGTCGTCCTCGGAGCTGAGATAGGCGCCGAGCGCCACCATCACCACGACCGCCGTCATCCCGAAGGAGATCACGATCGCCGTCAGCACCAGCGCCTGTGGCAGCGGGTCGGTATAGGCTGTGGCCGCGTCGTTCAGCACCGGCGGCTGGTGGACCGCCAGGCGCCCGGAGGCGAAGAGGAAGACGTTGACCGCGTAGGACAGGATGGCGGTGCCGACGATCACCGGGAAGGTGCGCTGGCGCAGCACGAGGTAGACCCCCGCTGCGGTGAGAACGCCGACGGCGCTTGCAAGCAGAAGCTCCATCTCAGCCCTCCTTTCCGGTGGTTTGCGGGGCGTCGTCGCGCGACGGGTCGATATCCATGGCGTGTTCGTTGACCTCGGTATCGCTGCGGCGGGCGAGGCGCGAGAAGCTTTCCAGCGACAGCATCACCGCGCCCACCACGCAGAGGAATACGCCGAGGTCGAAGCCCATGGCAGTGGCTAGCTCGAATTCCTGGAAGGGCGGGATGCGGAAATAGCCGAAGGAGGAGGTCAGGAACTCGGCCCCGAAGAACCACGCGCCGATGCCGGTCAGCCCCGCCACCAGCACGCCCGCGCCGATGATGCCGTGGAACGGGTAGCGCTGGCGGGCGGAGGCCCAGGAATAGCCCGAGGCCATGTACTGCATCACCACGGCGATGGCCACGACCAGCCCGGCGATGAAGCCGCCACCCGGTTCGTTGTGGCCGCGCAGGAAGATGTAGACGCCGACCATCAGCACCACGGGCATCATCACGCGGGTGACGACGACCATCATCATCGGGTGCGCGTCGCCGGCCACGTCCTCGGTCGGTCGGTTGAGCAGGCGGGCGCGCACCGGCCCGGACAGCAACGACTCGGTGATGGCGTAGATAATCAGCGCGGCGATGCCGAGCACGATGATCTCGCCGAACGTGTCGAAGCCGCGGAAGTCGACGAGGATCACGTTGACCACGTTGGTGCCGCCGCCGCCCTTGTAGGAATTCTCGAGGTGGTAGGCGGAGATCGACGGCTCGACGAAGTCGCGCAGCATCATGGTATAGATCAGCGCCGCCGCGCCGACGCCCGCCCCGACCGAGATCACCCCGTCGCGCAGGCGCCGCCCGGCGGAGCTTTCGACCGGCGTGTAACGGGGCAGGAAGTTGAGCGCGAGCAGCAGCAGGATGATGGTGACCACCTCGACCGAAAGCTGGGTGAGGGCGAGGTCGGGCGCGCTGAGATAGGCGAAGGCCATCGAGACTACGAGGCCCACCACGCCCATCAGGACCAGCGCCAGGAAGCGGTTGCGGTGGTAGCGCAGCAGCACGGCGATGGCGGTGACCAGCAGGATCCACGCGGTCATCGGCACCGGTTCTATCGGCAGCGCCTCGCGGCTGGGCAGGGCGACCCCGCCGGAGAAGAACGCGTGGGCGGTGACGGCGACCACGGTGACGGCGAAGATCGCCGCGTAGCGGGTGAGCGAGCCGTCGTGCAGGCGGCCGGTGACGGCCTGTGCGATGGCGACCAGCATGGCGATGAACGCGTCGAAGATCGCCTTGGCGAAGGGCGGCCCGGCGGCGGCCCATGCGCGGGCGAGCGGCTTGAACATCAGCAGGAGGATGATGCCCCCCGCGACCGCGATGACCGACATCCAAAGCGCCGGGGTGACCCCGTGCCAGATTTTCAGGTGGGCATCGGGCAGTTCGGCCGTGCCGCCGAGGACGGCGGCGGTGACGGTCTTGACCAGCGGTTCGGCGAGGAAGGGCGCGACGCCGATGGCGATGACGAGGATCACCAGCAGCGCGGGCGGCCCCCACATGCCGACGCCGGGGTCGTGCGGGTGGCCGGGGTAGTCGTCGCGCTCCGGCCCGAGGAAGGTGTGCACGATGTAGCGGAACGAATAGGCCGCCGAGAAGAGCGCGCCGATCGTGGCCAGCACGGGCACCAGCATCGGATAGCCGAAGAGCGTGGTGTGGGTGGTTTCCTCGAGCATCATTTCCTTGGACAGGAAACCGTTGAGGAAGGGGATGCCCGCCATCGAGAGCGAGGCGATGGTGGCGATCACGAAGGTGACCGGCATCAGCTTGCGCAGGCCGCCCAGCAGGGTGATGTCGCGGGTGCCGGCCTCGTGGTCGATGATGCCGGCGGACATGAAGAGCGCCGCCTTGAAGGTGGCGTGGTTGAGGATGTGGAACACCGCCGCCATCGCGCCGAAGGGCGTGCCGGTGCCCAGCAGCATGGTGATGAGCCCGAGATGGGAGACGGTCGAGAAGGCTAGCAGCGCCTTCAGGTCGTTCTTGAAGAGCGCCACGATGGCGCCGATCACCATGGTCACCAGCCCTGCCCCGGTGACGAGGATGAACCACGCATCCGTGCCCGACAGCACCGGCCAGAGCCGCGCCATCAGGAAGATGCCGGCCTTCACCATGGTGGCCGAGTGCAGGTAGGCCGAGACCGGGGTGGGCGCCGCCATGGCGTGCGGCAGCCAGAAGTGGAAGGGGAACTGGGCCGACTTGGTGAAACAGCCCAGCAGGATCAGGATCAGCGCGGGCATGTAGTAGGGCGAGGCCTGGATCTCGTCGCGGTGCTGGAGGATCACGGTCAGGTCGTAGCTGCCGGCGATATCGCCCAGCAGCATCATGCCCCCGATCATCGCCAGCCCGCCCGCGCCGGTGACCGCCAGCGCCATGCGCGCGCCCTGCCGCCCTTCGGGAAGGTGTTTCCAGTAGCCGATCAGCAGGAAGGAGGAGAGCGAGGTCAGCTCCCAGAAGATGAGCAACATCAGGATGTTGTCGCACAGGACGATCCCCACCATCGCGCCCTGGAAGAGCAGGAGGTAGGTGTAGAACTCGCCCATGTTGTCTTCGCGCGAGAGGTAGAAGCGGGCGTAGGTGATGATCAGCAGGCCGATGCCGAGGATGAGGCTGGCGAAGAACAGGCCGAGCCCGTCGACGAACAGGTTGAAGTTGAGCCCCAACGACGGCATCCAGTCGAGCCGTGCGGTCACCGTCTCGCCGGCCATCACGGCGGGCAGGTGGGTCATCAGCCCGAGGAATGCCGTGAGCGTCACGAGGAAGGTGACCATGCCGCATGCCTGACGCCCGGCGCGGATCATCAGCCCGGGCAGAAGCGCGCCCAGGAATGGCAGTGCGACAATCAGAAATAACGACATCTTCACCTGTCCCAATAGGTCTGACCGACAATATACGGGTCATTCCGTGTTGAAAGCCCCCCAATCGAAAGATTGGTCCCGGAGTCCGGTTTTCCAGAGGTTCCCGCCGGGATCAACCCGAAACCGGGGCGCGGCGCGGGCTGTGGGGGCCCGCGTCGGTAATTGGATCGCTAGCGTTTGCTGAGGTCAGTCGGCGGTGTAGGTGACCATGCCGCCGCAGATTGTCGCGGCGATTTGTGTCTGGTCGAGCTGGTCGAGCGGCTGGCTTTCGATGTCGCGGTCGAGGATGACGACATCGGCCAGCTTGCCCTTGGCGAGCGAGCCTTTCTTCGTGTCGGTGCCCTCGGCCCAGGCGCCGCCGATGGTGTAGCCGGCCAGCGCCTCGTTCAGGGTGAAGCGGTGGTTCGGGACGTCATCGGTCCACGCCTCGCGCGTGGTGGCGGCGTGCAGGCCGCGGATGATCGAGATGTCGGAGACCGGCCAGTCGGAGGCCAGCGCAATCGGCGCGCCGGCCTTGGCGAGGCGTTGCCACGCGAAGGCATCGGCCCAGCGGTCGCGGCCGATATTGGTGAGCGTCGGCTCCAGCGGCAGGCCGCAGGTGCCCGGCGCGTGGGGCGGCTGGATCGAGGCGGTGATGCCCATGGCGCCGATGCGCTCGAAATCCTCGGGCGCGACCAGTTCGAGGTGTTCGATGCGGTGGCGCGGGCCGGTGGGGCCGTTGGCCTGGCGGGCGGCTTCGTAGCCGTCGAGCACGCGCTGGGTGGCGGCGTCGCCGATGGAATGCACGGCGATCTGCAGGCCCATCGCGTCGACCCGCGTGGCGAGATCGGCGAAGCGGTCGGCGTCGAAACGGCCGTGCGAGCGATAGCCGGGTTGGCCGGGGTAGTCGTTCTTCATGAAGGCGGTGCGGCTGTCGATCACGCCGTCCATGAAGAACTTGACGAAGCCGGAGGCGAGCCAGTCGTCGTTCCACGTCTCGTGCATGTACCTGGCGGTTTCGAGATCGGCCACCTCCATCTCGGGGACGAAGTGGAAGGGGACGCGGACGCGCACCTGAAGCTCGCGCCTGGCGCGAAGCTCGGTGAGCAATTCGAGGAGGTAGGTGTTGCCGTCCATGTTGACGATCGAGGTGATGCCGTGGCGGGCGGCGTGGTCGAGGCCGCGCCTGAGATGCTTGAGGTCTTCCTCGCGCTCTTCCTCGGTGGGCCACGGGTCGGGGTCGCGCCCGGTGGTGAGGCCGAGGCTGACCCGTTCCTGCCCGGCGAGGCGGAGGACGGGGCCGAAGGCCTCGGGCTCAAGCAGGGCGCCGTTGGCGCGGCCGTCCGGGCCCATGACGACCTCGTGGCCGGGGGAGGTTTCGAGCCCGTCGATCAGCCCCGCCTGTTCGAGCGCGATGGTGTTGGCCCAGACGGTATGGTGATCGTGCGCCATCATCGCCAGCGGGCGGTCGCGCAGCATGCCGTCGAGCACCTCGCGCGGGGAGGTGTCGGCGAAAACGGCGTAATCGGGGGCCTGCGCCATGATGAGCGGCAGGTCAGGGTGCTCGGACGCATAGGCGCGGACGTGTCTGCGGATTTCGTCGGGGTCGCTGGCGCCGTCGAGCTGGAGGTTCTGCAGCTCGCAGCCGCCGATGAAGAGGTGCATGTGGCTTTCGATGAAGCCCGGCAGCACGGTGGCGCCCTTGGCGTCGATCCACTTGGTGTCGGGGCCGGCCAGCGCCTCGACATCGGCGGCATCGCCGATGGCGTCGATGTAGCCGCTGTTGATGGCGATGGCCTCGGCGCGGGGCTGGTCGCCCCCCATCGTGAGGATCCTGCCGCCGGTGATGATGAGATCGGCTGTCATGTCGTTGCCTCCGTAAATGGTCTGTCGTCAGGCGCCGAGCGCGTCGCGAATGGCGTCGAAGGCGCGCATCGTGTTGCGGGTGTATTCGGCGATCAGGTAGTCGGGCCAGCTCGAGACCAGGGCGATCACGAGGTCGCTTTCCGGGTCGACATAGATGAACTGGCCGAAGACGCCGCGGGCGCAGATATCGCCGCGGTCGGCATCGCGGATCCACCAGAAGCGGCGATAGGCGCCATTGGGGAAATTGTCGGACCAGGGCGGGCCGAAGACGGAGGGGTCGCCTGCACGCATCTGCTCGATCCAGGCCTGCGGGACAAGCTGCCGGTCGCCGGCGCGGCCGCCGTCGAGGACAAGCTGGCCCAGGCGGGCATAGTCGCGCAGGGTGGCGTTGAAGCCGCCGTCCGCCAATGCCGTTGCGTCCTCGTCGACGGTGAAATTGGCGTCGCGGGTGGCGCCGATATGCTGCCAGATGCGGGTGCCAAGCAGGGTGGCGAGGTCGTCGCCCGCGACCCGTTCCATGACCCAGGCGACCACATCCGTTTCGATGGAGCGATAGTCGAAATCGCCGCCATGGGGGCGGATCTTGGGCAGGGAGAGGATGACCTCGCGGATCGTCGGGCGCCCCTCGGCCGGATCGGCGGGGCGCCAGCCGGAGGCGATGTCGATCCGGGTCATGTCGCTGCCGGGGGTGTTGTAATCCTCGGTGAAGCGGACGCCGGAACGCATGTCGAGCACCTGGTCGAGCGTGGCATCGGCATAGCCGCTGTCCTTCAGCTCGGGGATGATATCGGCCAATGGTGCATCGAGGTCGAGCAGGCCGTCGGACCACATGCCGCCGGCGACCAGCGCGGTGACGGATTTCGCCACGGATTGCGACAGGTGCAGGCTGTGCGGGGCCATGTCGTTGAAATAGCGCTCATAGACGGCGCGGCCGCGATGCAGGACGATGATGCCGTCGGCATAGACCGTCTGCAGGAAATGCGAGAGGCCGGGCGTTTCGCCGTTTTCGGTGCGGACGGGGATGGCGTCGAGCTCGGCGGGTGTCTCGCGCAGGTTGCTTTCCGGGCCGGTGCCGCGGAAAACGTCTGCCGTGGGGAACAGGCGGTGCATGTTCCGGAAGCTCCACCGGTTGTAGGGCGGCAGGTCCCAGTTCGTGAGGGTAGGGCGCTTGTCGCGGGGCGGGGGGAAGCCCTGCATGATGCCCAGGGCACGCGCCGTTTCCGGCACGCCTGCAGGTGCGGTGGGCGTGTCTTGGGCGGTCATGATCTGTCCTCGAAATGTCTTCTGGGGCGAGGCGCGCGGCCGGACCGCGCGCCTCGGTGTCTGCGTTACTGCTTCAGGCGCGTCCAGACCTTGTTGTAGAGATCGACCACTTCCTGAGGGCAGGGCTGCACGAAGTCGGGCGCCGGGGCGTCTTCGGGCATGACGATCTCGGGGGCGCTCAGCATCTCTTCATCCATGAATTCTTCGGACCCGGTGATGCCGTTGGCGTAGCGGGCGAAGTTCGAGGTCATCGCCGCGTTCTCGGGGTCCATCATGAAGTTGATGAAGAGCTTGGCGTTCTCCATGTTCGGCGCGTCGGCCAGCACCGCCACGTTGTCCATCCAGCCGGTGAAGCCTTCCTTGGGATAGGCGTATTGCAGCGTCGGGCGCTGGGCGCGGGCGCGCATGGCGGCGCCGTTCCAGTTCTGCGACAGATCGACATCGCCCGAGGTCAGCTTCTCGATGGTGGAATAGTCCATCGTGCGCCAATGCTGCTTGGCCTCGAGCAGAAGCTCGAGCACTTCGCGCATCTCTTCCTCGTTGCCGTTGCAGCGCTCGTAGCCGAGATAGCGCAGGCCGGCGTTGATCACGTCGTTCATGTCGTTGAGCATGTTGATCCGGCCCTTGAGTTCTTCGGGCGGGTCGAACATCAGCGCGAGCGTGTTGATGTCGCCGTCATAGACCGCGGTATCGACGGTGAAGGCGGTGGTGCCCCACTGGTAGGGGATCGAGTAGTTGCGGCCCTCGTCCCACCAGACATCGACCCATTTCGGGTCGACATTCTCGAAATTCTCCATCTCGTTGGGCTTCACTTCGGCCAGCAGGCCTTCGCCGATCATGACCTTGACCATGTAGTCGCCGGGCATGACCACGTCATAGCCGGTGTTGCCGGCCTGAACCTTGGCCAGCATGGTTTCGTTCGAGTCGTAGCTGTCGAGGTTGACGGTGACGTCATGCTCCTTCTCGAACTTCTCGATCATCTCGGGGTTGGTGTAGTTGCCCCAGTTGTAGATGTTCAGCTCGCCCTCGGCGAGGGCCGCCCCGCCGGCGAGGGCCAGCGCGGTGGCGGCCGTGACAGCCTTCAATTGTGTCTTCATCGTTGTTACCTCCTGTTGGATTGGTTTTTTGGTTACTTCTTCATTTTCCCCTGGACGAGGAAGAGCACGAGAACGAGCAGGACCGACACACCGACAAGGATGGTCGAGACGGCGTTGATCTCGGGCGTGATGCCGCGGCGCAGGGCGCCGAGGATGTAGATGGGTAGGGTGGTCTCGCCCGGGCCTGCCACCATCAGCGTGATGATCACGTCGTCGAGCGAGACGACGAAGGCCAGCATCGCCCCGGCGAGGATGCCGGGCATGAGAAGCGGCAGGGTGATGTGGCGGAAGGTCTGCCAGGGCGTGGCATAGAGGTCGGCGCCGGCCTGTTCGAGCGTCAGCGTCATGTCCTCGAGCCGGGCGCGGATGGGCATGTAGGCGAAGGGAATGCAGAAGGCGGTATGCGCCGCCATCAGGTAGCCCACGCCGGTGACCCCGGTAAGCTGCTTGACCAGCGAGAACAGCGACAGGGTCGAGATGGCGGTGACGATCTCGGGGATCATCAGCGGCTGGTTGATGATGCCATAGGCCAGCCCCTGTCCGCGGAAGGCCGCGGTGCGGGTGGTAGCGAGTGCGGCCATCGTGGCGGCGATGGTCGAGAAGAAGGTGGCGACCAGGGCCACCTTGACCGACATCCACGCCGCGTTGCGTATCCCTTCGTTTTCAAGCGCGGCTTCGTACCAGCGCAGGGAAAACTCCGTCCATTTCACGACTGAGCGGTTGTCGTTGAAGGAAAAGACAATCAGCACAACAAGCGGCAGATAAAGTGCGAAGATGCAGGCCCAGCCGGCGGCCTTGAATCCAGGCATGGCCTTGAGATCACGCGACCGCATCTTGCGTTTGGTCGACTGCGCCGTTGCGCCCGCTGCGAGTGGAGGGGTGTCAGCCATGGGCGCGCGCTCCTTTCCCGGCGGACCGGGCATAGATCAGCAGGGCGATCACCACGAGCGCCATCAGGATAAGCGCTGCAGCCGACCCGAAGGGCCAGTTGCGCGACGAGCCGAACTGGATGGCGATCATGTTGCCGATCATCAGCTTCTTGCCGCCACCCAGAAGCTCCGGGGTGATGTAAGCACCAAGCCCGGGGATGAAAACGAGGATACAGCCGGCGATGATGCCGGGCTTGGCGATCGGCGCGATGATGTGGCGCAGCACGCGAAAGCGGTTGGCGTAAAGGTCATAGCCCGCCTCGACCAGCCGGAAATCGAGTTTTTCGAGGCTGGCATAGAGAGGCAGCACCATGAAGGGGAGGTAGCTGTAGATCAGCCCGATGAAGACCGCCGTGTCGGTATAGAGGATCGAGAGCGGCCGGTCGATCACGCCGACGCCCATGAGCGAGAGGTTGATCAGCCCCTCGTCGCGCAGGATCAGCGGCATCGCGTAGGTCCGGATCAGCAGGTTGGTCCAGAACGGCAGGGTGATCAGGAACAGCCAGAAGTTCCGCTGGTCGCGCGGCTTGGTGGCGATGAAATAGGCGGTGGGAAAGCCGATCAGCAGCGCCCCGATGGTGGCCCCGAAGGCCAGCCCGATCGAGCGCATGTAGATCGTCAGGTAGGAATCGTTGAACTGAAGCGTGTCGTCGAAGATGTCGCGTTCGAACAAGAACTGGACATAGGCATTGGGGGTGAAGTCCCAGATCACGCCGCCATATGTGCCGGGCGTCAGGAAGGAATAGAGCGCGGTGATGCCGAGCGGCATGATGCTGATCGTCAGGATGATGATCAGCGCCGGGGCCAGAAGCGCCCGCCGGGTCCGGCGGCGCCGGCGCCGCGATTCCTGTTCGGCGAGGGTGAGGCTGGTGTCGGTCATGCCAGCACCCGCGCGCCGTCCGGGGCAATGACGACGCCCACCTGAGCGCCCGGCGACAGGTCGATACCCTCGGTCGAGCCGCCGTGGCGGACGACCAGCTCCTCGCCCGAGCCGAGCCGGAGATGCAGGTTGTGGGCCGAGCCCATGTAGACGAGGTTCTCGAGCTGGCCGGTGAGGGCGGGCGTGTCGCCGGCCTGGGCGACGCGGATGCTTTCGGGGCGGAGCGCCACCGCGCATTGCCCTTGCGTATCGGCCCCGGTGGAGCGGGCGAGCATCGTGGTGCCATCCTTGAGGCGCACGCGCGTCTGGTCGCCCTCGGTGCCTTCGACCTGCGCTTCGAGGATGTTGATGTCGCCGATGAAGTCGGCCACGAAACGGTGCGTGGGCTTGTCGTAGATGTCCTTGGGCGTGCCGATCTGGAGGATCTGGCCGTCGCGCATGACGGCAATCCGGTCGGACATGGTGAGCGCTTCTTCCTGGTCGTGGGTGACGAAGATGAAGGTGATCCCGGTCTCGGCCTGAAGGCTCTTCAGCTCGATCTGCATGTTCTTGCGCAGCTTGAGGTCAAGCGCCGCCAGCGGCTCGTCGAGCAGGAGCACCTTGGGCGCGGGGGCCAGCGCCCGGGCCAGCGCCACGCGCTGCTGCTGGCCGCCGGAAAGCTGATCGGTGCGGCGGTTCGCCATCGCCTCGAGCTGGACGAGCGAGAGCATCTGCTTCACGCGGTCCTCCAACTCGCCAGAGGGTTTGCCAAGCATCTTGAGGCCGAAGCCGATGTTCTCGGACACGGTCATGTGCGGGAAGAGCGCGTAGTTCTGGAAGACGGTGTTCACCGGTCGCACATGCGGGGGCAGGGCGGTGATGTCCTGCCCGTCGAGCTCGATCGTGCCGCTGGTCGGCAGCTCGAACCCGGCGATCAGCCGCAGAAGCGTGGTCTTGCCACAGCCCGAGGGGCCCA
The DNA here is from genome assembly GCF_040223625.1 of Roseovarius sp. GTDB lineage: Bacteria > Pseudomonadota > Alphaproteobacteria > Rhodobacterales > Rhodobacteraceae > Roseovarius. The sequence goes on from NZ_JAVKFX010000065.1 coordinate 65,336, forward strand.
GCAGCGTGAAGAACTCGTTCTCGCGGATCTTGATATCGACATTGTCGAGGGCCGTGACCGCCGACTCGCCCTGGCCGAAGGTTTTCGTCAGTTCACGGGCCGAGATCATGTTGCGTCGGGTAGTGGTGTCTTCCGGGGCCTTTGCGGTCTCGCTGGTCATTCCCTGTCCCTGTTTTTTGTCGCCGCGACATTGTTTGTGGTATTTGTTTATCGAATCGCGATACTGTTATGATAATAACATGACTGGTCCCACGGCAACATCAACTTTCCCCCCTGCGGCATCGCTGGAGAAACGCATCGAGAATGTGTGGGACAGCCTGTCGTCGGCCGAACGCCGGGCGGCGGCGTGCATGCGGGCGCGGGGCAACCTTCTGTCGCTCGACACCGGTGCCGCGTTGGCCCAGGAGGCGGGCGTCAGCCAGATGACCGTCAGCCGGCTGCTCAAGAAGATGGGGTTCCAGGGGGTGGCGGCGCTCAAGCGGGCGCTGCGCGAGGACGAGGCGCTGGACGCGATCGACCTGAAGGACCGCAACGAGCGGCTGCTCGACGGCTCGATCGGCGACTTCCTCAAGCGCGAGGCCGAGGCGGTGCTGGCGCTGGCGGAGCTTGTGGCCTCGGACCGCTGGCGCGAGGCGGTCGAGGTGGTGCACGGCGCCGACGACGTGGTGGTGGCCGGGTTCCAGATGCTGCGCGGGCACGTGGAGGATTTTGCGCGGCGGCTGTCGACCTATCGCGACAACGTGCGCTATGCGGCCACCCATGACGGGTGCCTGTCCGAGCTGATCCCGCCGAAGGGGCGGGCGCGGCGGCGCGTGCTGATCCTTGTCGATATCGTACCCTATGGGCGCGAGGCCGAGACGGTGGCGGCGCTGGCGCGGAAATCGGGCTTCGAAGTGCTGATCCTGACCGACGAGCTGAATGAATGGGCGAAGGCGCATACCGATTTGGTGCTGACGGCGCGCATCTCGACCGACCTGACGATCGAGTCGACCGGGCCGCTGGCGACGCTCTTGTCGTTGCTGGCGCAGGCGGTGGCCGAGCATGATCCGGTGGCCACGGCGGCGCGGCTGGATCACTGGGCGCAGATCGCGGGGGAGATGCGGTATTACTCGCGCAAGACCCCGCGCCGGCGCCGCCCGCTCTGGAAGGCGAGCTATTCCGGGCCGAAGGGCTAGCCCCGGCCCGGCGATTATATGTGCGGCCGTGGTCAGGCGGCGAAGTCCATCTTTCCCAGTTCGTCCAGCGCATCGGCGAAGGCGTCGATGATGAGGTCGATCTCGTCCCGCTCGATGATCATCGGCGGGCAGAAGGCCATCGCGTCCATCATCGCCCGCGAGATGACGCCGCGCTCGAACAGCAGCTTGTTCATCGCCGCGCCAAGCTTGCCCGGTTTCAGGTCTGCGCCGCCGTCGGGGTGCACCAGCTCGACCGCCGCGATAAGACCCACGCCGCGCACCTCGCCCACCATCGGGTGACGGGCGAACTGGGCCAGCTTGTCGCGGAAATAGGCGCCGTTCTCGGCGGCCTTGGTCACCAGGTCGCGCTCCTCGATGATCTTGATGTTCTCGAGCGCGACGGCCGCGCCGACCGGGTGGCCCGCGCCGGTGTAGCCGTGGCCCAGCACGCCGATCCGGCCGCTTTCCTCGGCGATGGGCTCATAGAAACGGTCGTTCAGCAGGATGGCCGAGAAGGGCACGTAGCTGGAGGTGATCTGTTTCGACATGACGATGGCGTCGGGCCGGATGCCGTAGGTTTCACAGCCGAACATCTTGCCGGTGCGGCCGAAGCCGTTGATGACCTCGTCGGCGATCAGAAGGATATCGTACTTGTCCAGCACCGCCTGGATCTTTTCCCAGTAGGTGGCCGGTGGGACGACCACGCCGCCCGCGCCCATCACCGGCTCGCCAATGAAGGCGGCGATTGTATCGGGCCCTTCGGCCTGGATCATCGCGTCGAGATCCTCGGCGCAGCGCGTGGCGAACTCTTCCTCGCTCTCGCCGTCGCGGCCTTCCTTCCAGTAATGCGGGCAGGTGGTGTGCAGGATGCCGGGAAGGGGCAGGTCGAAGGAGCGGTGGTTGTTGGGCAGGCCGGTCAGGCTGGCCGAGGCGATGGTGACGCCGTGATAGCCGCGATTGCGCGAGATGATCTTCTTCTTCTCGGGCTTGCCGAGCGCGTTGGAGCGATACCAGAGCATTTTTACGACGGTGTCGTTCGCCTCGGAGCCGGAGTTGGTGTAGAACACCTTGGACATCGGCACCGGCGCGATGGAGACCAGCTTCTCGGCCAGATCGATGGCGGCCGGATGCGCACGGTGGGCGAAGTTATGGTAGTAGGGCAGCTTCTTCATCTGCTCGGTCGCGGCGTTCACGAGGCGGTCCTCGCCGAAGCCGACCGCGACGCTCCAGAGGCCGGCCATCGCCTCGACATAGCGCTTGCCGTGATTGTCGAAGACGAAGACGCCTTCCCCGTGCTCGATAATCTGGGGGCCGTTCTCGGCATGGGCCATGGCGTCGGTGTAGGAGTGGAAGTGGTAGGCGATGTCGCGCGCTTCGGGGGAATTGGGAGCAAGTGTCATGGGACGATCCGTGTTGATGGCCGCAGTTCGGGGGTTCTGCAGAACACTGGCAGAAGTGGCGGAGAAAGCAAATCCGAAATTTGATCAAAAGAGGTGTGGGCCGAGCCTTGCCGGGGTCGCGTTTGATTGACGTGCCTCAAAGGCTTGGCTACGGTTGGCGGTCAGGGAGGCTCCGGTGAACAAGCCCACGGTCCACGATATCGCCAAGGAGGCGGGCGTCAGCCTTGCCACGGTCGACCGCGTGCTGAACGCGCGGCCCGGGGTGCGCGAGAAGACCATCGCAAAGGTGAATGCCGCTGTCGAGCGGCTGGGTTACGTGCGCGATACCTATGCCGCGAACCTTGCGCGGCAGCGGCAATACCGCTTCGTCTTCGTCCTGCCGGAAGGGCCGAGCCAGTTTACCGAAACGCTGAAGGCGGCGCTGCAGGAGGCCTATGCCTCGCAGATCGCCGACCGGGTGGTGCTGCGGACGGTGAGCGTGCCGGCCAACGATCCGCATGCCATCGTGCGGGCGTTGCGGGCGCTCGATACCGATCGGCTGGACGGTGTGGCGATCATGGCGCCCGAGACGCCGCAGGTGCGTGACGCGATTGCCCGGTTGAAGGAGGCCGGGCTGGCCGTGGTGGCCGTGGCGACCGACCTGCCCAACTCGAAGCGGGATTATTTCATCGGGATCAACAACTTGTCGGCCGGGCGGACGACCGGTTTGCTGATGGGTCGGTTTGCCGGGGGGCAGGGCGAGGTGCTTGTGGTGACCAATTCCATGCGGTCGCGCGACAGTCTCGAGCGGCGGCTGGGCTTCGACGAGGTGATGAAGAGCGACTTCCCGGCGATGACCGTGCTGCCGTCGATCGAGACCTATGACGACCCGGCGCGCATGGCGAGCGTGATCGCCGATGTCGTCGAGAACCGGCCTGGGGTGGTGGGGCTCTATTCCATGGGGCTGGGAAACGCGCCGCTGCTCGACGCCCTGCGCGAGGCGGGGCGGGCGGGGCAGCTGGTCGTGATCGCGCATGAACTGACACCGAAGACTCGCGAGGCGTTGCAGCGGAACGAGCTGGCGGCGGTGATCACGCAGAACGTCGGACACCTGGTTCGGAGCGCGCTGCGGGTGCTGCGGGCGTTCTGTGACGAGCAGTCGATCTTCGAGGCGCAGGAGCGGATTCGAATCGAAATCGTGCTTCGCGAGAACCTTTACTAGGCGGTTTTCGCGGATTTCGCCTGCGTGGGCGGCGCGATCCGCCCGATGGGGGTTCCCTTGCGTAAATCACTGACGTTTCAAGGAATATCCTGAATTCCGGTCCTACTCGACGGCTTCGGGATCCTTCGGGGGATCGGGTGGCTGGAGGAACGTACCTCAGAAATTCCTAGACATGAGGTACGTTCCTCATTTACCGTTTGCGTGCCTCCCGATCCAACCGCGGAGGCGCGGTGCGTGGATGGCGCGCCGCCTGAACGGGAGGAGACAACCAATGAAGACGACGCAATTTCTGTCGGCTGCTGCCCTGACGGCGGCCACCGGCTTTGCCGCAAGTGGCGCGCAGGCCGACGACCTGACGTTGTGCTGGGCCGCGTGGGACCCGGCCAACGCCCTGATCGAACTGTCGAAGGATTTCGAGGCCGAGTCGGGCCACTCGATGAGCTTCGAATTCGTGCCGTGGCCCAATTTCGCCGACCGGATGCTGAACGAGCTGAACTCGGGCGGGAAGCTGTGCGACCTGATGATCGGCGACAGCCAGTGGATCGGGCTTGGCGCCGAGGCCGGGCATTACGTGAAGCTGAACGATTTCTTCGAGGCCGAAGGGATCAGCATGGATGATTTCATCCCCGCGACGGTGACCGGCTATTCGGAATGGCCCAAGGGCACGCCGAATTACTGGGCGCTGCCGGCCTTCGGCGACGTGGTGGGCTGGACCTACCGCAAGGACTGGTTCGAGATGCCCGAGCATCAGGCCGAGTTCAAGGAAACCTATGGCCGTGACCTGAAGGCGCCGGAAACGCTGGCCGAGCTGAAGGACATCGCCGAGTTCTTCCAGGGCCGCGAGATCGACGGCAAGACGGTCTATGGCGCGGCGATCTATACCGAGCGCGGCTCGGAAGGGATCACCATGGGGGTGACCAACGCACTTTATAACTACGGGTTCGAGTATGGCAGCCCGGACAATCCCTACGAGCTGGAAGGCTACGTGAATTCGCCCGAGGCGGCGGAAGGGCTGGAATATTACAAGGCGCTTTACGATTGCTGCACACCGCCGGGCTCGTCCGACTGGTACATGTCGGCCAATATCGACGCCTACAAGTCGGGGCAGGTGGCCCTTCAGATGAACTTTGCCTTCATCTGGCCGGGCGTGAATGCCGACCCGAACGTGGGCGGCGACAAGTCGGGCTATTTCCCCAATCCGAAGGGCCCGGGCGGGCATTTCGCCCAGCTTGGCGGGCAGGGTATATCGGTTGTCTCCTATTCCGACAGCCAGGATGCGGCGCTCGAATACATCAAGTGGTTCGCGCAGCCCGAGATCCAGTCGAAATGGTGGGAGCTTGGCGGCTATTCCGCGCTCAAGGCCGTGGTCGAGGACCCCGGTTTCGCGACCAGCCAGCCCTATGCGCAGACTTTCCTCGACTCGATGGCGATCGTGAAGGATTTCTGGGCGGAGCCGGCCTATGCCTCGCTTCTGCTGGCCATGCAGGACCATGTGCACAGCTACGTGATCGCGGGCGAAGGCACGGCGCAGGAGGCGCTTGACGCGCTGGTCGAGGATTGGACCGAGGTCTTCGAGGACGAAGGCAAGATCTGATCCGGGCTGCTCTGGCGCCTGTCTTGCCGGGCGCCAGCGGCACCCTCGTGCGGGGCCGTGCGGCCGGCTTCGGCCCCGCGCAAACGAACACCACTACCGGGAAGGAAGTCTCATGTCCGAGACGGTCATGGATCGGGCCGCCAGCGCCACGCCCACGAAAGTTGCGCGCCGTATAAAGGGGATGTCCGACCGCACCATCGCGTGGATCTTCGTGGCGCCCACGGTGTTCCTGCTGCTGGCGGTGAATATCTTCCCGTTGATCTGGACGATCCGCCTGAGCTTTACCAACTACCGCGCCAACCGGCCGAATGCCGAGGTCGAGTGGATCGGGCTGCGGAATTATCAGCGCATCCTGACCGACAGCGATGTCTGGCTGACCATGCAGGCGACGGCGCATTTCCTGTTCTGGACGATCTTTTTCCAGGTGATCCTGGGCTTCGCACTGGCGTGGCTGATCAACAAGAAGTTCAAGGGCAATGATCTTTGGACGACGATCATAGTCTTTCCGATGATGCTGTCGCCCGCCGTGGTGGGGAATTTCTGGACGTTCTTGTACCAGCCGCAGATCGGGCTTTTCAATTATGTGGTTGCGTTCTTCACCGGGGCCGACCCCGCGAGCTTCTCGATGATCGGCGAGGTGGCGCTGGCGCCCTGGGCGATCGTGATCGTTGACACATGGATGTGGACGCCCTTCGTCATGCTGATCTGCCTGGCGGGGCTGCGGTCGATCCCCGACACGATCTACGAGGCGGCGGAATGTGACCGGGCGTCGAAATGGCGGCAGTTCTGGACGATCACCGTGCCCATGGTGCTGCCCTTCCTGATGCTGGCCGTGCTGTTCCGGGGGATCGAGAACTTCAAGATGTTCGACCTGGTGGTGCAGCTGACCGGCGGGGGGCCCGGCAACACCACGACGCTCACCTCGATCGACCTCAAGCGCGAGGCGTTCGAGAAGTGGCGGACCGGGTTTTCCTCGGCCTACGCGATCATCCTGTTCGTCACGGTGTTCGGGCTGGCCTCGATCTACGTGAAGGCGCTGAACAAGGTGAAGGAAAGATGAGCAGCTATTCGATCACCGAGGCCACCGGCCGGCAGAAATGGGTCGCGGGCGTGCTTGTCATCGGCTACGCGCTGATCACGCTGATGCCCTTGTTGTGGATCCTTGCGACCGGGTTCAAGAGCTCGCCGGATTCGATTGCCTATCCGCCCAAGGTGGTGTTCGAACCGTCGCTCGAAGGCTACGTGAACCTGTTTACCACCCAGACGCGGCAGAGCGCGGAGTACCTCGCGGCCAACCCGCCGGAGACGTGGTACGAGGAGATCGTGCACGACAAGGGGATGGTGATTGCCGGGCCGTCGCGGTTTGGCGAGCGGTTCATGAACTCGGTGATCATCGGGTTCGGGTCGACCTTCCTGTCCGTCTTCCTCGGCACGCTCGCGGCCTATGCCTTTTCGCGGTATCGCATCCCGCTCAAGGATGACCTGCTGTTCTTCATCCTGTCGACGCGGATGATGCCGCCGATTGCCATCGCCATTCCGATCTTCCTGATGTTCCGCACGCTGGGCCTGTCGGACACGCATGCGGGCATGATCCTGCTTTACACGGCGGTGAACCTGTCGCTGTCGGTCTGGTTGCTGAAAGGGTTCATCGACGAGATCCCGCGGGAATACGAGGAGGCCGCGCTGATCGACGGGTACACGCGGTTCCAGGCGTTCTACAAGGTGGTGCTGCCGCAGGCGGCGACCGGTATCGCCTCGACCGCGATCTTCTGCCTGATCTTTTCGTGGAACGAGTATGCCTTTGCGGTGCTGCTGACCTCGGGCACGGCGCAGACGGCGCCGCCCTTCATCCCCACGATCATCGGCGTGGGCGGGCAGGACTGGCCCGCCGTGGCGGCCGGCGCGACGATCTTCCTGGTGCCGGTCATGGTATTCACCATCCTGCTGCGCAAGCACCTGCTGCGCGGGATCACCTTCGGAGCGGTTCGGAAATGAGGGAATTCGTCAACGGCCTGCTGCGGTTGCGCCGCGGCCCATGGGAAATGCTGGCCTCGGGGCTTATCGCGCTTGGGGTGGTGATGCTGATGCAGCCCTTCGTGCTGTGGGCCTTCACCTATTCCTTCATCATCACGCTGACGGGGACGGTCATGTTCATCATCGTCAGCCATTTCCCGGAATAGGAGGCGCGTATGGCAGAGATCGTCATCAAGAACCTGCGCAAGGATTTCGGCAGTTTCACCGCCGTCAAATCCTCGTCCTTCCGGATCGAGGACGGGGAGTTCTTCATGCTGCTGGGCCCGTCCGGATGCGGGAAGACCACGACCCTGCGGATGATCGCGGGGCTGGAGCTGCCGACCTCGGGCGAGATCTACATCGACGGCGAGGAGGTGGGCCAGAAACCGGCCAGCCAGCGCGACATCGCCTTCGTCTTCCAGATGTTCGCGCTGTATCCGCATATGAACGTGCGCAAGAACATCAGCTATCCGCTGGTAAGCCAGGGGATGCCCCGCGCGCAGGTGCGCGAGAAGGTGGCGGAGGCGGCGCGTATTCTGGGCATCGAGAACATCATCGACCGGCCCGTCGGCGGCTTGTCGGGCGGCGACCGGCAGCGCGTGGCGCTGGGCCGGGCGATCGTGCGGAACCCGAAGTGTTTCCTGATGGACGAGCCGCTTGGCGCGCTCGATGCGGAGTTTCGCGAGCATATGGCCGAAGAGTTGCGCAACCTGCATGACCGGATGGGGGCGACCACGGTCTACGTGACGCATGACCAGCTTGAAGCGATGCAGATGGGCGACAAGATCGTGGTAATGAACCACGGGGTGATCGAGCAGTTCGGCACGCCGCAGGATATCTACGACAAGCCCGCCAGCCGGTTCGTGGCGGAGTTCATCGGCTCGCCCTCGATGAATTTCCTGAAGTTCCATGACAGTCTGGAAGTGGGGGCGACGAGCGTGACGATGCATCACGAGACGCTGCATATCCCGGCGCTGCGGGAGCCGTTTGACGGCGACATGATCTATGGCGTGCGGCCCGAGCATGTGCGGCTGTCCGATGCCTCGGGCTATCGCGGGGAGGTGATCGCCACGGAGTATCTCGGGACGACCCAGATCGTGACGCTGAAAACCCATAACGGCGAGGTAAAGGCGCGGATCGGGTCGGAGCAGCCGGCCCGGGTGGGCGAGAGCGTGGGGCTCGACTTCAACGGCCAGACCGTAACGCTGTTCGATACGCAGGCGGGGCGGGCGATCCGGTCGGACCTGAACGAGGGGGTGTTGTCGCATGTCTGACGTGCTTCTGGAAAACGTGACGATGCGCTACGGCTCGACGCTGGCGGTCGACAACCTGACCATGACCGTGAGCGATGGCGCTTTCGTGGTGTTGCTGGGCCCGACAGGGGCGGGCAAGACCACGACGCTGCGGCTGATTTCGGGGCTGGAGTGGCCCGAGAGTGGGGATATCCGCATCGATGGCCGCTCGGTTGTGAACGAGACGCCGGCGCAGCGGGACGTGGCGATGGTGTTTCAGCAATACTCGCTATACCCGCATATGACGGTGCGCGAGAACCTGGCCTTTCCGCTGCGCTCGCCCATCCTGAAGACGCCCGAGGAGGAGATCGAGCGGAAGATCCGCGAGGTGGCGGAGGTGCTCAGCATCCCCCACAAGCTCGACAACAAGGCGACGGAGCTGTCGGGGGGAGAGATGCAACGCGTGTCGATCGGCCGGGCGCTGGTGCGCGATCCGTCGATCTACCTGATGGACGAGCCGCTGTCGTCGCTCGATGCCAAGCTGCGGGCCGATCTGCGGGTCGAGCTGAAGCGCATCCAGGCGAGCCTTGGGGCGACGATGCTCTACGTGACGCATGACCAGATCGAAGCGATGACGATGGCGACGCATGTGGGCGTGCTGGACGAGGGCAAGCTGGTGCAGTTCGGCAGCCCGCGCGAGATTTACGAGGATCCGGTGAGCCTGTACGTGGCCGGGCGGCTTGGGCTGCCGCGGATCAACGCGCTGCCGGCCGGGATATTCGGCGGGGCACCGGCGGAGGCGAAGACCATCGGCCTACGCCCCGAGCATATCGCGCATGGCGAGGGCAAGCCCTCGACCGTGTCGCGGGTGGAACGGCTGGGGGACCAGACCCGTCTGCACCTGCAGCTTGACGGGCATGACATCGTGACGCTCACCGACCCGCATACCGACCTCGAGGCCGGGGATACCGTGGCCATTCAACCCCGCAACGCCCTTTATTTCGACGCCTCTGGCGCGCGCATCGCTTAAGGAGACTGAACCATGAAGCAGTTCATCAACGAGAAGGAAACCGTCGTCACCGAAGCGATCGACGGCAACCTTCGCATCGCCGGAGGGCGGCTGGCGCGGCTGGACGGGTATCCGCATATCAAGGTGGTGGTGCGTACCGACTGGGACCGGTCGAAAGTCGCGCTGGTGTCGGGTGGCGGTTCGGGGCACGAGCCAAGCCATGCGGGGTTCGTGGGCCAGGGGATGCTGACGGCGGCGGTGTGCGGGGAGGTCTTCGCCTCCCCTTCTGTCGATGCGGTGCTGGCGGGGATCCTGTCGGTGACGGGCAAGGCGGGGTGCCTGTTGATCGTGAAGAACTATACCGGCGACCGGCTGAATTTCGGGCTGGCGGCCGAACGGGCACGGGCGCAGGGGCTGAAGGTGAACATGGTGATCGTCGACGATGACGTGGCCCTTCCCGACCTGCCGCAGGCGCGCGGGGTGGCGGGGACGCTGTTCGTGCACAAGATTGCCGGCGCCCTGGCCGAACAGGGGGCCGACCTCGACGCGGTAACGGAGGCGGCGGAGCGGGTGATCAAGGGGGCCGTGTCGATCGGCATGTCGCTCGATACCTGCACGGTGCCGGGCTCCCCCAAGGAGGACCGGATCGGGCCGGGCAAGGCCGAGCTGGGGCTGGGCATTCACGGTGAGGCGGGGATCGAGCAGGTGCCCTTCACCACGGCGCGCGAGGCGATCTCGATGGTGATCGACCGGCTGGCGCCGCATCTGGGCAGCGGGCCGCATGTGGCCTTGTTGAACAACCTCGGGGCCACGACCCCGCTGGAGATGGGGGTGCTGGCGCATGAGCTGACCCGCTCGCGCATCGGCGATCAGCTGCGCTGGCTGATCGGGCCGGCGCCGATGATGACATCGCTGGATATGCGGGGGTTCTCGATCTCGGTCTACCCGGTGTCGAAGGCGGACGAGGCGGCCTTGCTGGCGCCGGTGGCCCCGTGGGCCTGGCCCGGTTGTCACATGATCGGTGAGGTCGAGCTGCTCGACCTGCCGGACGGGCTGACGCCGATCAAGCCGATCCCGTCGTCGCATGAGGCTACGCGGGCGTTCGTGGAGCGGTGCTGCAAGATCCTGATCGGCGAGCAGGATGCGCTGAACGCACTGGATGCGAAGTCGGGGGACGGGGACACTGGCAGCACGCTGGCCACGGCCTCGCGGGCGCTGATCGGGTCGCTGGACCGGTTGCCGCTGGCGGACCAGACGCAGTTGTACCGGGCCATCGGGCTGGAGCTGAGCCAGACGATGGGCGGGTCGTCGGGCGTGCTGCTGGCGATCTTCTTCGCGGCGGCGGGCGATGCCTCGGCCAGCGGGAAGGACGCGATCGGGGCGTTGAAGGCGGGCCTCGAGCGGGTGCAGCAGGTGGGGGGTGCAGGCCCCGGCGACCGGACGATGATCGACGCGCTGCAGCCGGCGCTGGAGGCGTTGCCCGATGGGCTGGCGGCCGCAGCGGAGGCGGCGAGGAAGGGCGCCGATGCGACGGCGGAGATCACCCGCGCGCGTGCCGGGCGGGCGAGCTACGTCTCGGCCGAAAGCCTGGCCGGGCACAACGACCCCGGCGCCGAGGCGGTGGCGCGGCTGTTCGAGCATCTCTCACGCGTCGACGAACCGGCCAACTGACCGGCGGGAGGCCGGGCCGTGGCTGTGGCCAGGCCGCGCAGAATATGTTAGCGCTATCATGAGTCGCGAAAACAGTTAAAGGGAGCCTTCATCATGACTGCCAAGCTTGCCATCAACGGGTTCGGCCGGATCGGCCGCTGCGTCCTGCGGGCATGGGTGGAATCGGGGCGGGACGATATCGAGATCGTCGCGATTAACGACCTCGCCCCGGTCGAGACCAGCGCGCATCTTCTGAAATATGACAGTGTGCACGGCCGGTTGGCCGAGGAGGTCTCGGTCGAGGGGGGCGAGCTGATCGTCGGCGGGCGGCGCATCCGCGTGACGGCGGAACGGGCGCCGGAAGACCTGCCATGGTCGGACGTGGACGTGGCGCTGGAGTGCACCGGGGTCTTTACCGCGCGCGACAAGGCGGCGCGGCATCTGCAGAACGGGTCGGGCCGGGTGCTGGTTTCGGCACCGGCGGAGGGCGCGGACAAGACCATCGTTTACGGGGTCAATCACCAGAGCCTGAGCGCCGGGGACACGGTCATCTCCAACGCGTCCTGCACGACGAATTGCCTGGCGCCGGTGGCCAAGGTGCTGGACGACGCGTTCGGGATCGAGACGGGCTACATGACCACGGTGCACAGCTATACCGGCGACCAGCCGGTGCTGGATGCGGCGCACAAGGATCTGTACCGGGCGCGGGGGGCGGCGCTGTCGATGATCCCGACCTCGACCGGGGCGGCAAGGGCCGTGGGGCTGGTGCTTCCGCACCTTGCAGGGCGGCTGGACGGGGCGGCGATCCGGGTGCCGACGCCGAATGTCTCGGTGGTCGATCTGACCTTCATGCCAAGGCGCAGGGCCACCGCGGAGCAGGTCAACGAGGCGATCCGAAAGGCAGCAGGACAAGGGCCGTTAGAGGGTATCCTTGCGGTTAACGATGCGCCGCTGGTGTCGAGCGATTTCAACCACGATTCCCATTCCTCGGTCTTCTGTCCCGGTCAGACTCGGGTGACGGAGGGCGGCATGGTTCGGGTGCTGTCGTGGTATGACAACGAGTGGGGGTTCTCGAACCGGATGCTGGATACCGGGGCGTGGATCGGCAAGCGGCTGGGGCTGCCGGTGGGCGAGCAGAGGCTGGCGGGTTGAAGGGCCTCGGACACCGGATTTTCAACGTCGGTATAACGTCGGTATTTTGTCGGTATTGCGTCGGTGCAATCTCGGCGAGGCCGGAGGGCGCCCGCGCCGCCATGTCGGCTGCGCGGGCGGTTTCGTGGTAGTGCTCAGTAGCCGGACGGATAGACCGGGAAGCCCGCCATCTGCCACGCCGTGATGCCGCCGCGATACCAGTAGACGTTCGTATAGCCGGCCGCGACGACCCGCAGGGTGGCGTTGTAGCTGAGCCAGCATTGCGGATCGGAGCAGTAGAGGATGATCGGGTAGTCGGCGAGCTGGCCGGTCACCTGCCCGAGGAACTGCCCGGTCTGCTGTTGAATCCGGTCCTCGTAGGAACCGGGGGACGACATTTCCGGGATCATGTAGGCGCCGGGCAGGGCGTATTCGCCGCCCAGCACGTCGATGATGATCATCTCGAGCCCGCTGGCCATGGCGTTGGCGAGGCCTTCCGTCGAGACGACCGAGGCGCCGGGCACCGCGGTGGGGGTCGGCGCGTGCATGCCGCCATTGCGCAGGTTGCCCGAGGGCGGCACGCCGTAGTCACGGCTTTCGAAGGAGAGGATCTGGGGATCGACCGTGATCGCCTGGGCCTGGGCCTGCCCGCCCTGGTCGGTTTCGGGCTGAGCCTCGGGTTGTGGCTCGGGCTGGGTTTCCGGCATGGCGGTTTCGGTGCTGTCACCGGTGCCTGTGCCGGAGCCGGTGATCGCGAAGTCGGGATCGAAGCTGCCATCCTCGGGCGCGGTTTCCGCCGTCGTGCCGGTATCGGCCGTGCCGGTGTCGCCGGTGGTGGTGCCGCTGTCGGCCGTGGGTTCGGTTTCCGGTCCGAAACTGCCGCCGAAGCCGTCATCGGTGGCCGGTTCCGAGGCGGCTTGCGCCCCGGTGTCAGTGCCGGTGTCCGAGCCGGTGTCCGGCTCGGGTTGCTTTGCGTCGGACGTGGCTTCGACGGCAGGCTGGCCGTCGTCGAAGCTGCCGCCGAAGCCGTCATCGGCGAGCGCCGGGACGCTGAGGAGCGCCGCCAGCGCCGCGCCTGTCGCGGTGCGTGCAATCAAGGTCATACGTTCTCTCCTTCCCGCGGATCAGCCGCGCACGTGGCCTGCGATCCAGTCGAAGTAGTTCGACACGCGGGTGTAGACCGAATAGAGGTTCTCGTGACCGCAGGGCTCGGCCGAGCCGAGGGGTTTGCGGCCCCAGCTGACGATGCCGACCTGAAGCCAGTCGCCGTCGGCTTCCTTGATCATCAGCGGGCCGCCGCTGTCGCCATTGCAGGACGTGCGCTTGCCGCTGGGCACGCCGGCGCAGATCATGTTGTCGGTCAGCGCGTCGCCCCAGTTGTTGAGGATGATCGAGTAGGCCTCCTCGAGGCTGGTCATCGGGATCCGGTTCTCGGTGCCGATGGCGAGGAGGAAGGCGCCCAGATCACGCTGGGATACCTCGGCCATGCCCTTGTTGCAGGTGGCGTTGGAGACGATGTCGATATCGGTTTCCATCAGGTCGACGGGGAACTTCGCCTCTTCCATCATGCCCCAGCCGATGACGACCGCCGGGCCTTCGGGAAGCTGGGTCGAGCCGGTCTGCACCGGGATGGCGGCGACCGGGCCGGAGCTGTCGCTGATCGGCTCGGCCAGCTGGATCAGGCCGATATCGGCGTCGCCGGTGCGGGGATCGTAATCCTCGTGGACGATCACCTGGGCGACGGCGCGCAGGTCGCCTTCGCCCAGATCGGCGGCGCCGGACTTGATGGCCACCTCGCCCGGCTGAACCGCGCGGCCCTCGTCATCGGCGATGCAGTGGGCGGCGGTGAGCACCCATTGGCGGGCTATGATCGAGCCGCCGCAGAATTGCGAGCCGTAAAGCCCCTCGGTGGTGCCGTCGAGCCGTTCGGTCAGGTGCAGCGACACCTGGTGCGGCCAGGCGCCATCCTGGGCGGCGCGGCCGCCATAGATGCGCGAGGCGGTCTCGCCGGTGAGGTTCTCGGCCTTGGCGCGCTCCTTCACCACGTAATTGGCGACCGAGGTGCCGGTGCCCTGGGCGGGTACGGCGACCTTGGCAAAGCTCGAATCCTGCGCCGGCGCGGGCTGCGCAAGCATGCAGAACACGGACAGGGCCGTGGCGCTTGAGGTCAGAAATTTCATTTGTCTTCTCCCGTTAAAAGTCCTGTTTCTTCCCCTGGTAATTCGTTGGCTCGACCGACCGGCCGGCGCGCAGGAACGCTTCGCGGCGGGGCAGGACCTGCCATGTCCATGCCTCGACCCAGATGCCGGCGGAGCCGAGTCCGCCAAAGGCACCGCGCGTGTCACTGCGCCGGGCCAGGTCGTCGAGAAAGGCGCGCGGGTCGCCTGCGGTGCCCCTGGTGGGGCCGTCCAGGCAGGTTTCGACCAGGCCTTCGAGATTGAGTGCTTCGGTGTTGTCGCGGGCCTCGGTGACGACGACGAACAGCCGCTCGGTCCCGGCGGAATAGCCGCCGGGGCAGTCGGAGCAGATGGTCATGGCCGGGCCGAGGGGCAGCGCGTTGGCGTTGCCGGTGATCCGTTCGTGTTCGGCATGGACGCAGAACTGGGCGTCGACATGCACGCGGTTGACGTCGAAGGTGCCGCCGGTGGCGCCCTGGGCGCTGAAGGCGAGACCGTCGCATTGCTTGAGCCGGGCGCCATGGTCGAGGGGGACGGGCGCGGTGCTGCTGGCGGCGCGGTAGGCGGCGCGGCATTCGCGGCGGGGGGAGGTGTCGCTTCCAAGGTCGGCGAGCGCCTCGATCGGGACGGGCTGGAGTTGGGTTTCGACGTCGATCGGGCTGGGGTTGAGGAGCGAGCCGGAGGCGGAGAGGTTTTCCAGCATCCGGGCCAGGGTTTCGGCGCGGGCGATGCGGGCGAGGATGACGGGCAGGTCGGGGCCAATGGTGGGTTGCCAGGTGAGGCCGGCGGGGCTGTCGCCGGCTTGCGCGGGCAGGCCGAACCAGAGGGCGCCGTCACTGTGGAGCACGTCGATATCGGCCTCGGCGGCCGACAGGGTGACGGCGGGGCCGGTGCCGTCGGCCGTGGCGGCGATGGCGTCGGTGAGGGCGGTGACGAGCGGGTGGTCGTCGGGCAGGGCGGCGCCGGTGGCGAGGTCACGGGGGTGGGCCAGCGCGATGGTGAGGTCGACCGGGTGGGCGATGACCTGGGCGAAGCGGGCCTCGGGCGGCAGGGTGCCGGCGATGTCGCAGAGCGTGTCGGCGCGCGGGGTGCAATCGGCGGCGACGGGGCGGAGGAAGGCCTCGGCCGCGTCGGGGTCTTCCACCTGGGCGAAGCCGATCAGGGCGTCGGGCGCGTCCGCCGCGTCGGCCACCAGCCCCAGCAGCGTGCCCTCGGCCAGCCCGTGGACCATGCCGGCGGCGATGCTGTCATCGGTGACGGCGAAGCGGCGTACGCCCGCCGTGTCGCGCCCGCCAAAGACGGCGGCGTCGATCAGGTCGCCCTCCCAGAGTGGCGTCTGGAGCTTGGCGACGCCGGGCACGTGGGCGGCGTTCATGTCGGAGAGCACGGCCTGGAAGAGCTGGCGGAAGGAGAGTGCGGCGTCGTCCTGAAGCCGGGCGGCGAGGGTGGAGGTGAAGAAGCCGTACCAGTCGTCGCCGCCCTCGGCCTCGGCGAAGTTGACCTCGCGCGCGAGTTCGGTGGATTGCGCGGCGTAGAAGGCCAGGAGGCCGCCGGGCGGTTCGGGCCCGGTGGGGGCGGTGTCGGTGGCGTCTTCGACCTGGTGCGCGGGGGTGACGGAAACGCCGAGCGCGGCGGGGTCGACGAAGCGGGCGACGGTGCCGGGGGTGGCGGCGCGGGTGCCGGAGCCGGAGTGGCAACTGTCGAGCACGAACCAGACATCGGCGCCGGTCATGCGGATGGCGTGGAGGGCTTCGCCGATCTCGTCATCGGTGATGGCGTTGGGGATGGCCCCGGCGCCGGGTTCGGCGCGGGCGGTGTCGGCGGGCAGGAACACCTCGTCGAGCCCGTCGGCCTCGTCACCGTTGCGATCGGGCTGGCGGGTGCCGTGGCCGGAGAGGTGGATATAGATGAAATCGCCGTCCTGCGCCGTGGCGGCGAGATCGGCGAAGGCGTCGAGGATGGCGGCGCGGGTGGGGCGCGGGGCGCCGTCGATCCCGTCGGCGAGCACGGTGATATCGGAAATGCCGCGGTTTTCGAGGGTGGTGCCGAGGAGGCGGACATCGTTGGCGGGGCCCTTGAGGTCGGCCACGCCGGCGGCATCGTCGTAGTCGGAGACGCCGATCAGCAGGGCGCGTGTCTCCGCCGCCGCGACAAGGGGCGCGGCAAGGAAAATGCCATAGATCAAAAACACCAGCAGGCCGCGCATCATGCAGGCCATCCTCCCCGGGAGTCGCGATGCGTACGAATTAACCGGGGGTCAGCTTACGCCGGGTTATGTAAAATCTCATAGCAAAAAATGCCCTGACCCGCGCGCTGCGCGGGCCGGAATCGCTGTCATTTACTCAAAACTGCGTGAAACGCCGGTGATCAGCGCTTCTGCAGAAGCTGGGCGATGCGCGCCCGGAAGATCTCGGAATCGCGGACCACGGCGGCCCAGCCGGTGGGATCGGTGCGGCGGGCTTCGCGCAGGCTGTCGATCGTCGCCTCGAAGGTCGAGGCCAGGTCGCCGAAATCGGCGAAGCCCAGCGAGCCGGCGGATCCGGCGATGCGGTGGTAGACCGAGCGGATCTCGGCCATGCCGGTGTCGATCGGGGCTTCCTCCTGTTCGACCTTGCGGCGGGCCTCGACGATCTCGCGATCGCGCTCGGCCAGAACCTTCAGGAAGAGATCACGCGTCTTGGCGAGCCTCTGCGCCATGATCTGATCGAGATCTTCCATCTGTGCCTGTGTCATGTCTGCTCCCGTTTATGCTCTTGCGGTTTGAAGGATGGATTTGGCCTGGGTCTTGTGCGGCAGGGGGAACTGTGCCAGCGACCGGGCTTTCTCGAGCATGCTGGCCGGGTCGCCGAGCTGCAGCAGCGCCGGGCGCACGACCGGGCCGACGGTGACGACCGGGCGCATCACGTCGGGCTCGTCGAGCTGATCGTAGAACTGCTCGAGCGCGATGTTGATGAGCGCTTCCAGCTCGCCCGGGTCGATGGCCGCGAGACGGGGCAGAAGGACGACGAAATCGCCCGAGCCCGCGTAGGCGAACATGTGGTGCATGGTCTGCAGCTCGCCATGGGCGGTTTCGGCCACGTCGCCCAGCATGTCCATGAAGGCGGTGCGGGTCATAAGGCCGAAGAGCTTCTCGGCGTTGCGGATGTGGATGCACATGGCGGCGTGGTTCATCATCCGCAGGCGGCCGACGGTTTCGAGGTAGTTCTTGACCGCGACGTAATGCATGACGCCGTCGACATCGTTGAGCGCAACGGGCTCGTCGAAATCGCGCATCCCCTGCTCGATGGCGTCGTGGTCGCGGAGCATGGCCTTCATCGACTCGAAGCGGCGGCTTTCGCGGACGATCCGTTCGACGGCGCTGAGGCGGCCGCGGAGCTGGTTGATGTCGAGCGGTTTCGACAGGTAGTCGATGGCACCGGCCTGGAATGCGCCGTCGACGCTGTCGCGGTCACCCATGGAAGTGATCATCACCACCGGCGCGCGCTTGCCGCTTTCGGTGGAGCGGATGTTGCGGACCAGCTCGATGCCGTTCATGCCGGGCATCTCGATGTCGCAGAGGAAGCAGTCGAACGGCTGCGGTGCTGCCTGAATGAATTTCAGTGCCTCGGGCCCGGACGTCGCGTAGACGACGTCGGGATAGCCCAGCCTGTCCATGTAGGACTCGAGGATCTCGCGGAATACGGGATCATCGTCTACGGCAAGAATTCTCATCATGGTGGTTCCATTTCGTAAGCAGGGGCAATCCCTTAAGTACTTAAAAATCTCTCGCTCATATTGAGGGCGCAATTTGGGCGTTTTCGTGGCGTGCACCGCAAGGGTTGCGCAAACCGGCAAATATTCGCCTGTCAGGCGCGCCGTTCCTGTGCCGGTGCCGCCTCTGTGACCAGTTCGCTGACCAGGCGGATAAGTTTCTGCCATTCCAAGGGTTTGGACAGGACAGAGACGTTTTCCGGCAGTCGGTCGGGCAGGTCGCCCACGTTGCCGGACATCAGCAGCGCGGGGGTGCGGCGGTTGGGGCCGGTGCCGTCGCGAATGGTGTGGACGGCGGTGGCGCCGTTCATGCCCAGCAGGTTCTGGTCGAAGATCATCAGGTCGTAGCGTTCCTGGCCCGCGGCGCCGACGGCGACGTCGCCGCTGTCGACGGCGCGCAGGTTGGTGATGCCCATGAGGCCCAGCATCTCGGTGATGACCCCGCGGGAGATCTCGTCGTCCTCGGCCAGCAGGATGCGGGCGTCGCCCATGGCGAGCTGGAGGATTTCCTCGGGGTGGTCGGTATCGGCGGTGGTTTCGGCGGCATCCTCGGCATCGACGCGGTCGAGGGGGAGCTCGATGCGGAAGGTGGCGCCGGCGCCGGGCGCGCTTTGGATCGAGATGGAACCGCCCATCAGGCGCACCAGCTCGGCGCAGATGGCCAGGCCCAGGCCCGAGCCCTCGCGCTCGCCGCTGCGGCCGTCATCGACCTGGCGGAATCGTTCGAAGAGGTGCGGCTGGTCGGCCAGCGGGATGCCGGGGCCGTCGTCGCAGACGTTGAAGGTGACGTCGCCGTCGGGGGTGGTGCCCGCGCAGACGCAGACCTCGCCCTCGGACGAGAACTTGACCGCGTTGCCGGTGAGGTTGATCAGCACCTGCCGGATGCGGCCGCGGTCGCCCATGACGCGGCGGGGCACCGAGGGGTCGACCCGGGTGACGAGGCGCAGGCCCTTGTTCTCGGCCTGGTCGATCAGGGTGTCGCGCACCTCGTCGACGAGGGAGGCGATGGCGAAGGGTTCGGCATGCAGGGTGAGCAGCCCGGCCTCGATGCGGGAGAGGTCGAGCGTGTGGTTGACCAGCTCGTGCAGGATCTCGCAGTTCTTGCGGATGCGGTTGGCGAGGCTGGCGTGCTCGTCGGACAGGTCGGACCAGAGCAGGACCTGTGTGGTGCCGGATATGCCGTTGAGAAGGTTGCGGATTTCGTGGGTGGTGTGGGCCAGTGCCTCGGATTTTCGGCGGTCGCGCTCCTCGGCCTGGACGCGCTCGGACTGGATCTTGGTGATGTCGCTGACCACGCCGAGGCTGCGGACCGGGAAGCCGGTTTCGTCCAGCACGATGCGGCCGCGCAGGCGCAGCCACATCCAGGTGCCGGCGTCCTGGCGGAAGCGGCAGGTGATGTCGAGATCCTCGCCGCCGTAGTGGCGGAGCATGGCGCGGTGCAGCCAGCGCCGTTCCGAGGGGTGGGCGTGTTGCAGGAGCCATTCGAAATCGAACTGGCCGTCGCGGCCGGGCGTGCTGCCCAGCATGGAGGCGAAATTCTCGGAGAACTCGCAATGGCCGGTGTTGAGTTCGAGGTCCCAGAAGGGCAGGGCGCCGTAGTCGAGCGCCATGCGAAGCTGGTCGCGGCTGCGCTGAAGTTCGACCTCGGTCTGCTTGTGGCGGGTGATGTCCTGCTGGATCGAGATGAAGTTGGTGAGCCGCCCGGTGGCGTCGAAGACCGGGTTGATGCGCATGGTCAGCCAGTAGGGGGCGCCGGATTTGGCGTAGTTGAGGATTTCCACGTCGACGGGTTCGTGGCTGGCGAGTTTCCGGCTGATGAGGCGCACGGTGGCGGGGTCGGTTTCGGGGCCCTGCAGCAGGTCGCCGGGTCTCTGGCCGATATATTCCTCGGGCTCGTAGCCGGTCAGCCGCTCGAAGGCGGCGTTGGCCCAGATGATGCGGCCGGTATGGTCGGAGGTGAGGGCGACATCGGAGGTATGGGTGGCGACGAGGGCCGCCGGACCGAGCGCACCGGTTCCCGACAGCGCCTTCTGCGCCATGACACCTTCGCCGGTGCCGGTCTGCTCGCCCTTCAGCCTGCTGTCCACCGTCTTATGCCTGTTTCCGCGTAACGCGGTTAATTTCTTTGACGTAACGTCATTGAACATACTCGATACCATATTTTTTACCAGCTGCAATCGTCATGGCAACAGCGGTAGGGATCAGGCGAAGTCGTCGGCCGCGTTGATGCGTCTTTGTCTCCGGTAGCGCCCGGGGAGGCGCAGGATGTTGTCGGCCCTGTTGCCGGCTTCCAGGTCGCGGCGCCGGCGTTCGACGCTATGGAGGGCGCGTTCGAGAAGGCGGAGCGGTTCGTCGGCGAAGAACATGGACGGGGTGATGGGGTTGCCGACGACCAGGCCGGGGGTCCAGCCGCCGGCGTTGCGGTGGCTGGCCTGGATCTGTTCGACCAGCCGGTGCGTCAGCACCAGCGGCGTTTCCGAGGGCCGGGCCGACAGCGCCGCCACGACCTGGTGGTCGGTCATCGAGGTGCAGATCACGAGCCGCCGGTCGAAGACGCGGGACAGGGCGCCGATGATCGCGGGCAGGACACCCTCCGGCTCTGCTCCCGAGGCCGCCATGTCACGGGCGGCGAGATGGTCGACGGCCAGAAAAGTGGTCTTGCGGACCTGGCCGGGGTCGAGGCTGTGGAGGAAGTTGAGGAAGACCTCGCTGCTGCGATAGGACTGGCCTACGACGCCGGGCAGGGCCGGCAGGGTCTGGCGCCGGGGGGCGGGCAGGTTGGCGGATTTCGTGCGCATCTGGGGATGCGCCACGTTGAGCCGGGCGATCAGTTCGGACGGGATGAACGGCTTGGCGAGGAAATCGGTGGCCCCGGCGCAGAAGGCATCGACGATGGTCGCCTCGTCGTCGCTCTTGGTCACCACGATCATCGGGGTCTCGTCATAGCCGCGCAGGGCGCGGGCCCTTTCGGTGAACTCGATGCCGGTCATGTCGGGGAGGTTGACGTCGATGAGCAGGCAGTCGAACTTGCGCAGCCCCCCGGTCAGCATGGTGAGCCCCTGCGCGCCGGTATCGGCGAAGTCGACCCAGTACCCGCCCTTGGTTTCAAGCGTGGCAGCGATCATGTCCTGCATGATGAGGTCATCTTCAATACTTAGTACACGTAGCACCGGGGCCCTCGTTCATTAACCTTTGGTTGTTTTTTGACGAAAACTGGACCGAAAATTCGGTTAGGGTGTGGCAGATTTTAGTATTCTGTTTGTTTATTCTGGCTGAATTGCGGCAGGAAACAGGCGCGACCTTCGAGGGTGCGGTTTTTTGCCGCTGCGGGTGACGGCGGGCGCCCCGCCTCCCCCCTCGGAGGCGGCGGCGACTGTGGCCTGAATGCACAATTAAAAAGTGTTAAGGCTTTCTTAATAATCCTCATTTGCGTGTGACTCCGTTTCCGGGACATTGTCGATTGTGAATGTTTTATCTGCGCAACATCTGTGGTGCCGAGATGCGGGCCCGGACGGACAGGTCTGGAAGTCGGGAGCGGAGCATGCCAAAGAGCCCCGTTGCCAAACTCACTGGTAACGCCGCATTCTGTAACTGCTCGGAGTATTCCGCGTGACGTCCGGTCCAAGTGTAATCGAGCGAGTCTCGGGGCTGTTGATGCTGTCGGCACTGGCCTATGCCGGCAACGCGGCGGCGCTGACGCTGTTCAGCCCGGTCTCGTTCGTCTTCGGGTCGATCTTCGCGCTGATCGCCGTGCGGCTGTTCGGGCTGGCCGGCGGGTGCGTCGTGGCGCTGATGGGGTCGTGTTACACGGTCTATGCCTGGGGCCACCCCTACGCGTTGATCATCTTCACGGCGGAGGCGGCGGCGGTGTATGTCCTGTCGCGCCGGGTGACCAACCTTGCCATGGCGGATGCGCTGTTCTGGATCTTCGCGGGATGTCCGCTTGCGCTGGTCTTCTACGGTGGCGCGATGGAGATGGACAGCGTGTCGGCCGGGCTGATCGCGCTCAAGCAGACGACGAACGGGGTGTTCAACGCGGTGGTGGCGGGGCTGTTGCTGATCGCCCTGCGCCGCTGGCTGCCGCAGGGGTTCCGGGCGGGCACGCGGGCATCGTTCCATTCGCTGGTGTTCTACGTGCTGGTGCTGGTGGCGAGCGTCTCGGCCGCCGGGATGACCGTGATGGAAAGCCGGCGCGAGTACCGGCAGGCGGTGGAGCACGTGGACGCGCTGGTCTCGCTTCTGGCAAGCTGGACCCGGCAGGAGCTGGCCGAGGGGCAAAGCCTGACGGGGCTCGAGGCGGCCTTTGAGCGCGATATCGGCCTGTTCATGGCCAACATGGCCCATGACCAGCCGCGCCGGCCGGAGATCGGGCTGGCCCTGACGGGGCCGGACGGGGCCAGCGAGGTCCTGATCGGAACGGTCAGCAGCCTGACGGGGACGGGCGAGATCACCCGGTACGACGACACGCTGATGCTTTGGAAGCCGGCGGGCGACATGCCCGCCATGACCCGTTCGCGCGAGAGCCGTTACCTGTTGCGCCAGCCGCTCGAGGGGGACCCCGCGGGCCGCGAGCTTCTGGTGGAGGTGTCGGCGAAGGCGCTGGTGGCGCAGATGGAGGCCGCCGGGCGCTGGAACATGATGGTGCTGGCCATCGCCATCGGGGTGGCGATGATCGTGTCGAAGGTGCTGAGCGAATGGCTGGGGGCGCCGATCGGGCGGCTGGCCCGGCTGAGCGAGGGGCTGACCGGGTCGATCACCTCGGGGCAGAATGCCGACGTGATCTTTCCCACGAGCAACATCGCCGAGTACGAGACGCTTTCGGCCTCGCTGCGGGACATGTCGAGCCGGCTGAGCGAGAGTTTCCGGTCGCAGAAGGCGGTTCAGAAGACGCTGGAGGAGCGCGTGCAGGACCGGACCCGCGCGCTGGACCGGATGTCGCAGGTGGCCCGGCAGACGACAAACTCGGTGATGATCATGGACACCGACGCGCGGATCGAGTGGGTGAACGAGGCGTTCACCGAATTGACGGGCTATACGCTTGACGGGGTGGTCGGGAAGATGCCCGGGCGGGTGTTCCTCGGCCCGGAGTCGGACAAGGACGTGGTCGGCGACATGCGCGAGGCGCTGAACCGGATCGAAGGGTTCGACGTGGAGGTCGTGATCTACGGCATGTCGCAGCAGCCGTTCTGGGCCGAGGTGCGCTGCAACCCGCTGTGGGACAGCGGCGGGCATCATGCCGGCTTCATCGCGATCATGAGCGACATCACCCAGCGGCGGAAGACATCGCAGATGCTGCAGGATTCGCTGGAGCGGGTGCAACTGGCGACCGAAGTGGCGCAGATCGGCATCTGGACCTATGACCCGGTCAGCGGGAAGGTCGAGTGGAGCGACGGGAATTTCCGGCTTTACGGGTTGTCGCCGCGGTCGTTCAACGAGACGATCGCCGCATGGCCCGACCTGCTTAACCCCGAAGACCGGGCGCGGGTGGCCAAGGAGGTCGAGGCGGCGCTGGCCGATGACGCGACGCCGTTCGAGTCGGAGTTCCGGATCTACAACCCGGAGAAGGGCGCACGGGTGCTTCGCTCGGTCGCGCGGGTGACGCGCGACGAACAGGGCCGGGGTGTGCGGATGACCGGGGTGAACCTCGACGTGACAGAGGACCGGCGGGCGGCGGAGGCGCTGCGCAACGCCGCCAAGCGCAACGCCGCGGTGCTGGACAACGTGGCCGACAGCATCATCACGCTGGACCGCAAGGGCGCGATCCAGTCGTTCAACCGGGCGTCGGAGAGCATGTTCGGCTATCCGGCGGAGGACGTGATCGGGCGGGACGTCAAGACGCTGTTCCCCTCCGAGGCGGGCGGGTCGGAAAACGGGTTCATGGCCGAGTACCTGTCGGAGCGAGGGCCGGAGCTTCTGGGGCAGGTGCGCGAGATGGAGGCGCTACGCCGGAACGGCGAGGCCTTCCCGGTGGCGCTGGCGGTGTCGGAGGTGGAGACCCGGGGCGAGACGGTGTTCATCGCGATCATCCGGGACATCACCGAACGCCGGCGTGTGGCCCGGATGCAGGCCGAGTTCATCGCCACGGTCAGCCATGAGCTGCGCACGCCGCTGACCTCGATCAAGGGGACGCTGTCGCTGATCCGGGGGGGCGTGCTGGGCACGCTGGACGAGAAGGGCGAGAAGATCGTCGGCGCGGCGATGGCCAACAGCGACCGGCTGTCGGGGCTGATCGACGAGATCCTCGACCTCGAGCGGCTGACGGCGGGCAAGCTGACGCTGGATATCGCGCCCTGCCGGCTGGACGTGCTGGTGCGGCAGTCGGTCGAGGTCAACCACGGCTATGCCGACCGGTTCGGGGTGCAACTGGCGATCGAGGGCAAGCTCCCGGAGCTGGAGGTGGCGGTGGACCAGTTGCGCGCCGGGCAGATCCTGAGCAATTACATATCGAACGCGGTCAAGTTCTCGGCCGAGGGCCAGACGGTGACCATCACGGTCGAGAAGGCGCGCGGCGCGGTGCGGGTTGTCGTGTCGGACCGCGGGCAGGGGATCCCCGAGAAGTTTCACGGGGCGATCTTCAAGAAGTTTTCGCAAACCGATGCGTCGGACACCCGCAAGAGCGGCGGGTCCGGGCTCGGTCTCGCTATATCGAAGGAACTGGCTAGCCAGATGGGTGGAAGAGTTGGCTTCGTCTCTCACGAGGGCGAAGGTGCGCGGTTTTGGGTGGAATTTCCGCTATGCGAAACGGGAATTGACGTAACGGGAGCTTTTGAACATGCCTGATACGCAAATGTGTACCATACTGGACCTGGCCGGACGGCAAATCAGAGGAAGTGACATGAGCGAGCTTGAGAAGGTCCTGTTCGTTGACGACGACCCGGCGATCCGCGACCTGATCGACGTGGCCCTGTCAATCGTCGGGGGGCTTTCCGCGCGCGGTTTCGCATCGGGGGAAGAGGCGGTCGCGGCCGCGCGGGAGTTTGCGCCGCAGCTTTTGCTGCTGGACGTGATGATGCCCGACATGGATGGCCCGATGACGATGTCGGCGCTGAAATCGCTGGACGGGCTGGAGGCGGCGCCGGCCGTCTTCCTGACGGCGAAGGTGCATGGCAAGGAGGTGGAGCGGCTGATGGGGCTGGGCGCGGTGCGCGTGCTGCCCAAGCCGTTCGACCCGATGACGCTGGCCGACGACCTGCGGGCGATCTGGGCGGAAACCGGGGCCGGCACGGCGGGGTGAGTCCTTCCTGCGACGGTCTTTACGCAAAGGCAGTACACGGCTCGACGGATCGACGTGGTCCATGCTAACAGGAGTGCAGACTGCGGCCGGGAAGGGCGCAAATCTGATTTAAAACCAAGAGCATCCTTAAAGATGCCGTATTTGTATGTTGGGTCGCACCCCAGAGGTTTCCGGAGAGTTACGAATGGACATGACCCATTCGCGCGCAGTCAAAGATCAGGCATTCCTCACGAGACTCCTTGCGGATCTCGTGCGGGCGACGCCGGATGATCTGGATGCGCTGCTCGACCAGGGAATCGAACGGGTCGGTGCGATTGCCGGTGCGGACCGGTGCTATATCTTCCGGCTGAACGCCGATTTGGAGATGTCGAACACCCATGAATGGGTGGCCGAGGGCACGGATCCGACGATCGAGATGAACCAGAACCTGCCGCTGTCGATGGCCGATCCGTGGATGCCCGACCTGATCGAAGGCCGGCATATCCACATACCGGATATCGTGAACTGGCAGGCCGAGGGCGATCTGCCCGATTTCCTGAGAAGCCAGGGCATCAAGGCGCTGCTGGTGGTGCCGTTCATGCATTCGGGCGAGCTTGGCGGGTTTATCGGGTTCGACAACACGCGCATCGCCACGCCATTCTCGGAGCCGACGATCGACCTTTTGAAGGCGGTGGCGGACATCATGTGGGCGACGATCCGGCGGATCGAGCTGGAAGAGGCCCGCGACCGCGCCGAGGAAGAGCTGCGCCTGACGACGAACCGGTTCAAGGCCCTTTTCCGCACCTTGCCGGAGCTGTTCTTCGAGCTGGATGCCGAGCGGCGCTATACCGGCATTTCCGCCGGCCCCTCGAACATGATGATCGTGCCGATGGAGCGGCGCGCGGGCAAGACGCCGGCGGACGTGCTGCCGGGGTATATCGCGAAGATTCTCGATACCTGCATGGACGAGGCCGAACAGGCGGGGGTTTCCAAGTCCCGCCGGTTCGACCGGGTCGTCGGGGGCGAAACGCAGGTGCATGAGGCGACCGTGGCCGGCAGCGGCCGGCCGGGCGAGCCGGATTTCCGCTTCGTCGCCGTGATCCGGGACGTGACGCACGATGCCCAGGCGCGCAACCGGCTGGAGCGGTTGAGCAAGGTGGCCGAGCTGATGACGAACCACGTCGTCATCACCGACCGGACGGGCACAGTGCTCTGGGCGAACCGGGCGTTCGTCGAGAAATCGGGCTATGCGGTCGACGAGATGATCGGCCGGTCCCTGCTGGAGTTCACCCGGAGCGCGAATACCGATCCCGAGACCGGGCGGCAGATCGGCGAGGCGATCAAGGCGGGCCGGACGTTCCGGGGCGAGATCCTCAACGAGACCCGCAGCGGTGAGGAATACTGGGTCGATCTGAACATCAGCGCCGAGATCGACGACGAGGGGGCCGACGGCATTCTGGTGCACGTGGCGACCGAGATCACCGCGATGAAGACCGCAGAGCGGGATGCCGAGCAGGCGCGCGGGCTGCTGGAGAATGCGCTGTCGGCGCTGCCCGATGCGTTTGCCTATTACGACCGGGATGACCGGCTGGTGATCTGCAACGACAAGTACCGCGAATTCTATCCGCGCTCGGCCGAGGCGATGGTACCGGGCGTGCGGTTCGAGGAGCTTTTGCGGCTGGGGGTCGAACGCGGGGAATACACCGAGGCCATCGGCCGCGAGGAGGCCTGGATCGCCGAGCGGCTGTCGCGCCACGCCACCGCAAGCGAGCATTTCGAGCAAACCATGGCCAACGGCCGCTGCATCCGGGTTCTGGAACAGCCCACGCCCGATGGCGGCCGCGTCGGGATGCGGATCGACATCACCGAGCTGAAGCGGGCCGAGGAGCGGCTGGCCGAGATCATCGAGGGCGCCCAGGTGGGCACGTGGGAATGGCGGCGCGGCCTTGACCAGGTGATCACCAACGACCGTTACGCCGCGATCCTGGGCCACGACCGGGAAGAGGTGTCCGGCGCGTCGGTCATGGCGCACTTCGAAATGGTGGCCCCGGATCAGCGCGACGAGGTGCTGAAGCATTTCGAGATGCTGCTGAACGGCCAGCGCCACCACGTGCGCCGCGAGTTCCGGATGAAACACGCCGGCGGCCAGTATACCTGGGTCGAGATGCGCGGGCGGATCACCTCGCGCGATGCCGAGGGGCGCACGCTGCGCATCTCGGGCGTGCTGATCGACATTTCCGCGCGCAAGGCGTCGGAAGAGGCGCTGCGCCGGTCGAACGAGGACCTGACCCGGGCCCTGCAGGAGCGCGACACCGCCGTGCGGCGGTTCTATGACGTGGCGGCGATTTCGAGCGACTGGTTCTTCGAACTGGATGCCGAGCTGAACCACAGCTTCCTGTCGGACACGTTCCAGACGATCACCGGGCAGGACCCGGCGGAACTGGACGGGCGCGACCTTTCGGCGCTGCTGCCTGGTGGGAAGCCGGCCGAGTCGGACGTGGCCACGTGGAAGACGGTGCGGGCAGCGCTGGAGGCGCGGGAAGGGTTTGCCAACCATATCCTGTCATCGCGCAAGACGGACGGCTCGCAAATCTGGATCCGGCTTTCGGCCGCGCCGTTCTATGACCTGATCACGGGCGAGTTCAACGGCTATCGCGGGGTCGGCTCGGACGTGACCGAGCTTTACAACGAGCGGCTCAAGGCGCTGGCGGCGAGCGACGCGAAGAGCATGTTCCTGGCCAACATGAGCCACGAGATCCGGACGCCGCTGAACGGGGTTCTGGGGATTGCCGACCTGCTGGCGCCGACGCTGGAGACCGAGCGGCAGCACAAGATGATCGACACGATCCGCAACTCGGGCGAGTTGTTGCTGCGGATCCTGAACAACATCCTCGACATGTCGAAGATCGAGGCGGGCGAGCTGGAGATCG
Organism: Roseovarius sp.; assembly: GCF_040223625.1. Lineage (GTDB taxonomy): Bacteria > Pseudomonadota > Alphaproteobacteria > Rhodobacterales > Rhodobacteraceae > Roseovarius. The sequence continues at coordinate 93,811 of NZ_JAVKFX010000065.1, forward strand.
TGGCGGCGCCGTTCAGCCCGCTGGAGATGGTCGAGGAAGTGGCCGAGATCTACAGCACGCTGGCCGAGAGCAAGGGCGTGGGCTTTCGCCTGCTGGTCAGCCCCGGCGCGGGCGAGGGCCGGAGCGGCGACGAGCACCGGCTCAAGCAGGTGCTGCACAACCTGCTGAACAACGCGATGAAATTCACCGCCGACGGCGAGGTGACGCTGAAGCTGTCGGCGCGGAAGAACAAGCCGCTGGTCTTCGAGGTCACCGATTCCGGGATCGGCATGACCGAGGAGCAGCTTGGCAATATCTTCCAGGCGTTCCGGCAGGCCGGGGCGGATATCTCGGCGCGCTATGGCGGCACCGGGCTGGGCCTTGCGGTGGTGCGCGACATGACCCGGCTGATGGGCGGCGAGATCGGGGTGACCAGTACGCCGGGCGAGGGGACGACCTTCCGCGTGGTGCTGCCGCTGCCCGAGGCGGCGCTGCCGGTGGCCGCCGCGCCGGGCGAGGCGGCGGCGCCGGACGAGCGGCCGCTGCGGGACACCTTCCCGGGGTGCCGGGCGCTGGTGGCCGATGACAGCTCGACCAACCGGCTGGTGATCAGCACCATGCTGGGCAGCACCGGGGTCGAGATCGAGGAGGCGAAGGACGGGCGCGAGGCGGTCGAGATGTGGCAGGCGGCGCAGGAGGCCCGTGACGGGGCGCCGTTTGACGTGCTGATGATCGACATCTCGATGCCCGAGATGGACGGGCTGACCTGTCTCGAGGAGATCCGCCGACTCGAGCGGGAGGCCGGGCTGCCGCCGGCGCCGGCGGTGGCCGCGACCGCCAACGCCATGCCGCAGCAGATCGCCGATTACATCGTCGGCGGCTTCGACAGCTACCTGTCCAAACCGTTCCGGCAGCGGGAGCTGCTTCAGCTTCTCGATGCCTTCATTCCGGCGGAGGAGCCATGAACGACATGTCCAAACCCGCAAAGTCGGGCGAGAGCGCGGCGAAGGTTCTGCTGGCCGACGATGACGAGATCGCGCAGAGCATCATCTCGGACGTGCTGAGCGCGGTGCTTCGGGTCGAGTTCACCATGGTGTCGGACGGCCGGCAGGCGCTGGTCTCGGCGCTGTCGCAGCGGTTCGACCTGCTGATCTTCGACCGCAACATGGACCCGATCAAGGGCGACCGGATCATCCGTTGTCTGCGCACCGGCGCGAGCCCCAACCGGGAGGCGCCGATGATCCTGACCACGGCGGAATTGGATCACGTGAGGGAAGGCAGCTTGCATCTGGCCGAGGCGAGCCTGTACATGCCCAAGCCGATCGACGCATCGGGCCTGATCAAATGGGTTAGCCGGAGCCTCGCATTGCAATGACCCCGGATTTCGTCAGCAGGTAATTTCCACCGGAAGGCCGCCGAAAATTGTTCGACCTTGCGCACGCGCCAACGCTAATCGTCGCGATCAATGCGGCGTTGATGATATTCTGCATCCTCTTCCTTGGCGGGCGGACCTTCTTCAACGGCAAGCCGTTCATGATGCTGACCTGTGCGGCGATGTTCTGGTGGCTGGTCAGCGCGGGGATGGAAATCCAGGCGGCGACGCTGGAGCGGAAGATGTTCTGGGCCATCGCCGCCTGGCCCGCCATCGCCACGGTGCCGGTGACGTGGTTCTTCTTCCTCTACAACTACGCCTTCCTGATGCGCAGCGACCGCGATCCGCGGGTCAAGGCGCTGATCCTGGTGGTGTTGGTGGGGGTGATGGCGATCACCGCGACGAACCCGTGGCACGGGGCGTTCTACGGGGAGGGCACGACCCTGCAGGAGGTCAACGGGCGGCTGGCGGCGAGTTTCGATCACGGGCCGCTGTTCTACGTGACCGCGCTGGTGCTGTACGTCTTCCTTGCCGCGGCGGTGGGGCTTCTGGCCTATGCCTCGGTCCGGGCCAAGAAGATGTACCGGCCGTTCTTCCGCGCGCTGCTGATCGTGACGGTGGTGCCGGTGGCGGGGAACCTCGGCTACCTGCTCTATGACATCACGATCTTCGGCTTCGATCCGACGCCGTTCCTGTTTGCCGCGGTGGTCACGCTGTTCGTCTGGCTGCTGATCGTCAGCCGGGTGCTGAACCTCGACAGTATCGGCAAGGAGGTGCTGTTCCTGTCGAACTCTGACGGGATCGTGGTGCTGGACACCGATGGCATGGTCTGGGGCGCGAACCGGCCGGCGCGGGACCTGCTGGGGCAGGAGCTGACCCGCGAGGGGGCGTCGCTGCGCGGTCTGGAGCCCTTCTGGGGCTTCGTGCAGGAGAACCTGCCGCGGGAGACCCCGCCCGAGCCGCGCATCATCCGGTATCAGGGCCGCGCCTATGACACGCGGCTGGTGCCGATCTTCCGCCCGCTGCATATCGGCCGGGTGACGATGGGCTGGGTTCTGAGCCTGCGTGACACGACCGAGCTGCTTGACCTGTCGCGGCGGCTGGAGGCAGAGCGGGACCGGCTGCAATCGCTGATGGAGAACAGCGCGATCGGCATCTTCCTTGTCAATGAGCGCGGCGGCATCGTCTATGCCAACCCGGAGGCCGAGCTGATCACCGGGCGGCCGGTGTCGGAGATCACCACGCGGAATGTCGGGGATGACGACTGGCTGGTCACCACGGTCGAGGGCACGCCGCTGGCCCGCGAGGACCTGCCGGCGGCGGTGGTGCTGCGGACCGGCGAGAAGGTCATCGACATGCGCTTTGCGCTGGTCCGCCCGGATGGCGAGCGGCGGGTGATTTCGGTCAATGCGGTTCCGGTGATGGGGCCGGAAGGCCGTCAGGTGGTCTGCAGCGTCAGCGACGTGACCGCGCAGGAGGCGGCGGCCGATTTCCTGCGGCAGGCGCGCGACCGGGCCGAGGCGGCGAACGCGGCCAAGACGCAGTTCCTGTCGAACATGAGCCACGAGATCCGCACGCCGCTGAACGGGGTGCTGGGGATGGCCGAGCTTCTGGGGCATACCGACCTGAACGACGAACAGCGGCGGCACCTTGCGGTGCTGCGGGAGTCGGGCGAGGGGCTGGTGGGCATCCTCGACGACATGCTGGACATGGCCAAGCTGGAAGGCGACGCGGTGACGCTTGCGCGCGAGCCGTTCACGCCCGACGAACTGGCGGAACGGCTGGATGCGCAGTTCGCCGAGAAGGCCGAGGCGAAGGGGCTCGATTTCGAGCTGTATATCTCGGCGGGCGGCGGCACGGTTCTGACCGGCGACCCGAAGCGGATCGTGCAGATCGGCCAGCACCTGAACGGCAACGCGATCAAGTTCACCGAGAAGGGCCGGGTGACGGTGACGATGACGCTGGGCCGCGACGGCGTGCTCGAGCTGAGCGTCGAGGATACCGGAGCGGGGATGACCGAGGAGGAGCTGGAGCGGGTCTTCCAGCCCTTCACGCAGGCCGACGAGAGCCGCACGCGGCGGCATGGCGGCACCGGCATCGGGCTGGCCGTGGTGGCGCGGCTGGTGGATTTGATGAACGGTCGGATCGAGACCGAGACCGCGCCCTGCAAGGGCACGACGATCACAGTAAAGCTGCCCTTCTCGCGCGGCTGAACCGCGGGCGGAGTGGTCAGAGGGCACGCTCGCGCAGGTCGGCCACCGCCCGGGCCAGGGCCGGGCCGATGGTGGTGCGGAACACGTCGGTCGTCACGTCGTCATAGGTCGAGCCGCTGAAGAACACCACCGGGCTGCCGAATTCATGCGGGCGGTAGGGGACCGCGATGCTGTTGATGTTGCTGGAATAATGCCGGCCCCGGGGGACGTGGGCGAAGCCCGATCCCTGCACGTCTTCGATGGCTTCCTGCCGGAAGGGGCGGAGGGCGTCGGGGGACGTCTCGCCCTGCTCGGCGAGGAGGGCGGCGAGCTGGTCGAACTCGGTATCGGTGACCGCGCTGAGATAGGCCCGCCCTGTCGAGGAGGTCAGCATCGGCAGGCGATAGCCCACTTCCAGCCAGATCGAGGCCGAGCCGACGGGCCGCCACGTCTTGGTCAGCAGCATCCGCCCGCTGTCATGGATGGCGATGCCGATGAGCGTGCCGGTGTCGTTGGCCAGTCTCTGCATCTCGGGCCCGGCGGTTTCGACGAAGGAGAAGGACGCCGCGGCGATATTGCCGAGGGCCAGGGCGGCGGGGCCGAGGCGGTACTTGTCGTGCTTGCGGCCATGGGTGAGGTAGCCGAGCGCGCAGAGCGTGAAGGTCAGGCGCGAGACGGTGGGGCGGGGGATGCCGGTGCGTTCGGAGATGTCCTGGTTGCCGAGGCCCGCGTCGGTCGGGCGGAAGGCGCGCAGGATGCTGAGGCCGCGGGCCAGCGTGGTGGCGAAGCGGCGGTCGGAGGGGTCGGTCATTGGCTGGCCTCCGGCGGGGTGGCGAGGGCGGCCGCGAAGCTGTCGATCAGCTTGGATTTGAGGATCTTGCCGGTGGCGGCGGCGGGCAGGTCGTGGGCCACGATGATGCGGGAGGGACGCTTGTAGGGGGCGAGGCGGGTTTCGGCGAAGGCTGTCAGCTCGGGCTCGGTCAGCGTGCTGTGCTCGCGGATGGCGACGAAGGCGAGGACTTCCTCGTTGCCCTCGATCGCGCGGCCGATGACGGCGGCCATGACCACGTCGGGGTGGTCGGTGAGGGTGGCCTCGATCTCGGGCGGGTAGACGTTGAAGCCGGAGCGGATGATCAGTTCCTTGCTGCGGCCGGAGATGTGGAGGCGGCCCTCGGCGTCGAAGCGGCCGAGGTCGCCGGTGCGGAAGAGCCCGTCTTCGGTGAAGGCCTGCGCGGTAAGGTCGGGGGCGCGGAAATAGCCGCTGGTGATCTGCGGGCCGCCGGCGAGGATCTCGCCGATCCCCTCGTCGGGCGTGGCGCCGGGGGCGGTCATGTCGAGGCGGATCGTGCAGTTCAGCATCGGCCGGCCGACGCTGATGTCGGGATCGCCGATGGCGTTCTTCGTGGCAGAGATGCCGGCGGCGGTTTCGGTCAGGCCATAGCCGTTCTGCATGGCGGCGCCGTAGAACGCCTCGGCCTTGCGCTTCCAGGCCGGGTCGAGCGGGGCGCCGCCCGAGGAGACATATCGGAGGCGGTGGCCGGAGGGGCGGGGGAGGTCGTTGGTTTCGGCGTAGTGGAACAGGTGGGCGTGCATCTGCGGCACGGCGGGCAGGACGGTGACATCCTGTTGCACCGCGTCGTAGAGGCGTTCGGCCGAGAAGCGGGTTTCGAGCCGGCAGGCGCATTGGCGCGACGCCAAGGCCATCAGGACGACGGCGCCGAAGATATGGCTGGTGGGCAGGACGAGATAGACCACGTCATCGGCGGTCATGTCGCGCTGATGGGCGGCGGCGTTGCCGGCGGCGATCATGTTGGCGTGGGTCATCATCGCCGCCTTGGGCGTGCCGGTGGTGCCGGAGGTGTAGAGCAGCATGGCGGTCTGGTGGGCCGGGTCGCCGGGCGTGGCGCCGGGGTGGGAGAGCAGGGCGGCGCGGCCGAAGCTGCCGGTGATGTCGCGCGCGCCGAGGGTGGCGGCGTGACGGGCGGCGTCGTCTGAGGCGGCGGTGGTGAGGATGGTGACGCGCGGTTCGCAATGGTCGGTGATGCGGGCGATTTCCGGCCCGGTGAGGCGGGCGTTGGCGAGGACGGCGCTGGCGTCGATCAGGCTGGCGGCGAAGAGGAAGGCGGTGGCCTCGACCGAGTTCTCGGAGATCAGCAGGATGCGGTCGCCGGCGCCGGCGCCGGCGTCGTGCAGGTGATCGGCGGCACAGGCGGCGTGTTCCGAGAGGTCGGCCCAGGTGACCCGGCGCGTGCCGTTCTCGAGGATGGCCAGCGCGTCGGGCCGGGCGCGGGCGGCGGCGAGGAGGAGATCATGCACCCGGCCCGTCATCGCGTCAGCCGCCCGAGAGGTGGATGAAGCGTTCGAGATGGTGGTCGCTGTCGCCGAAGAGGTGGTCGGCCATGATGAGGCGGCGGGCGTGGTGAGACAGCTCGTATTCCTGGGTCATGCCGATGCCGCCGTGCATCTGGATGGCTTCCTCGGCGACAAGCGCCGCGACGCGGCCGATCAGATTCTTGGTGGCGCTGACATGGCGTTCGCGCACCTCACGGGGGGCGCCCAGATGACCGGCGAGGTTGATGACCGCAGACCGCGCCTGTTCGATCTCGGTCAGCATGTCGGCAAGGCGGTGTTGCAGCGCCTGGAAGGTGCCGATGGGGCGGCCGAATTGCTGACGCTCCTGAAGGTAGGCGAGGGTGAGGTCCTTGGCGGCCTCCATCGCGCCGAGGGTTTCGGCGGACAGGGCGAGGATGGCGTGGGCCGTGGCGGTTTCGAGAAGGGCGTGGCCTTGGCCCGCTTGCCCAAGCCGGATTTCGGCGGGGGTGTCGGTAAAGTCGATTTGCGCTGAGGCGGTGCCATCGACGTTGGTGAGGGGTGTGATGGCGAGGCCGGGGGCGTCGGTGGGGACAAGGAAGAGCGAGATTCCATCGGGGTCGTGCCGGTCGCCGGTTTCGCGGGCAGAGACGATGAGGTGTTGCGCCTGTGCGCCGTAGAGCACGCCGGTTTTGGTGCCGCTGAGGCTGGGGGTGGCCTGAAGGGTGACGTCGGCGAGGTCGTAACGGGCACCCGGTTCAGTATGGGCGAGGGTGACGATGGCGGTACCGGCGATGATGTCTTCGAAAAGGTCCGGGTGGTCGGTGAGCAAAGGCGCGGCAAGGGCGGCAGGGAGGAAAGGTTCAAGCGTGCCGGCGCGGCCGAGGGTCTCGAAGACAAGCGCGAGGTAGGGGCCCTTGCCGCCGAAGCCGCCCGCCTCTTCGGAAAAGAGCGCGGCGAGCACGCCCAGATCGGCTAGGCCCTTGAAGAGGTCCGCGTCGAAGGGCGCGCCGCTGTCGAGCGTCTTGCGGCGGCGCTCGTGGTCGAGGTTGTCGGCGAGGTAGCGCGAGAGGCTGTCCTGCAGCATGCGGCGTTCGTCGGAGAGGGTGAAATCCATCGTCAGCCCCCCAGCACCGACTTGGCGATGATGGTGCGCTGAATCTCGTTCGAGCCGCCGAAGATCGAGAGCTTGCGCATGTTGAAATAGGCGGGCGCCGCGCCGGGGGCCTGTTCGTGGCCCAGCGGTTCGGCATTATCGCCGCCGTCGAGGAAATCGGGCTGGTGCGGCAGGGCGTGGGGGCCGAGCGCGCGGCGCAGGAGCGAGGTCAGTTCCTGCCGGATGACGGTGCCCTTGAGTTTCAGCATGGAGCTTTCGGGGCCCGGCGCGCGGCCTGCCTCGGCGGCGGCGAGGATGCGGAGGTTGGTGGTGGCCATGGCCATCAGGTCGATCTCGACCTGCGCGAGGCGGGCGGCGAAGAAAGGGTTCTGTGCGAGAGGTTTGCCGCCCGAGGTGACCTCGGACGCGACGCGCTTGACGGTGGCGAGCGCGGCGTTGGAAAAGCCCACGCCCGCGATATTAGTGCGCTCATGGGTCAGGAGGTACTTGGCGTAGGTCCAGCCCTTGTTCTCCTCGCCGACGAGGTTCTCGGCCGGCACGCGCACGTCGTCGAAAAAGACCTCGTTCACCTCCGCCTGCCCGTCGATCAGCGTGATGGGGCGGAGGGTGACGCCGGGGGTGTCCATGTCAATCAGCAGGAAGGAGATGCCCTCCTGTTTCTTGGCGTCGGGGTCGGTGCGGACGAGGCAGAAGATCTTGTTGGCGTGCTGGCCAAGGGTCGTCCACGTCTTCTGGCCGTTGACGATATAGTGGTCGCCGTCGCGCACGGCGCGGGTCTTGAGCGAGGCGAGGTCGGAGCCGGCGCCGGGTTCGGAATAGCCCTGGCACCACCAGTCTTCGCCGCTGAGGATGCGGGGGAGGTAGTGGTTGACCTGTGCGTCGGTGCCGAAGGCGAGGAGGACGGGCGCCAGCATGGTGATGCCGAAGGGCACGGTGCGCGGGGCATGGGCGAGGCAGGCTTCTTCCTCGAAGATGTGCTTCTGCACCGGGCTCCACCCCGCGCCGCCGTGTTCAACGGGCCAGCCCGGGGCGAGCCAGCCCTTGTCGTTCAGGATGGCGTGCCATCGCTGGTAGTCGTCCTTGCCCAACCGCTTGTTGAGGCGGACCTTTTCCGACAGGTCGTGCGGCAGGGCGGTGGCGAGGAACTCGCGCACCTCCTGCCGGAACGCCTGTTCGGCCTGCGTGAAGGCAAGGTCCATCGGATCAGTAGATCTCGAAAAGGCCGGCCGCGCCCATGCCGCCGCCGATGCACATGGTGACGACGCCGAGCTTGGCGCCGCGGCGCTTGCCCTCGATCAGCAGATGGCCCGTCATGCGGGCACCGGTCATGCCGAACGGGTGGCCGATGGAGATGGAGCCGCCGTTGACGTTGCAGATTTCGGGGTCGATGCCGAGCCGGTCGCGGCAATAGAGGGCCTGGCTGGCGAAGGCTTCGTTCAGTTCCCACAGGTCGATGTCTTCGACCTTGAGGGCGTGGCGTTCGAGCAGGCGGGGGACGGCGAAGACCGGGCCGATGCCCATCTCGTCGGGCTCGCAGCCGGCGGTGACGAAGCCCTTGAGGGCGCCCATGGGCTCCAGCCCCTGTTTCTCGGCCAGTTCGGCATCCATCACCACCAGTGCGGAGGCCCCGTCGGAAAGTTGCGAGGCGTTGCCGGCGGTGACGTAGTGGCCCTCGCCCTGCACCGGTTGCAGCTTGGCGAGCCCTTCCAGCGTGGTGTTGGGGCGGTTGCAGTCGTCCATGCCGAAGGTGACTTCCTTGCGGGTGACCTCGCCGGTTTCCTTGTCCTTGAAGGCCTGGGTCACGGTGATCGGTACGATCTCGTCATCCAGCCGCCCGGCCTCCTGCGCGGCGGCGGTGCGCTTCTGGCTTTCCAGCGCCAGCTCGTCCTGTGCCTCGCGGCTGATGTTGTAGCGCCGGGCGACGATGTCGGCGGTCTCGATCATCGAGAGGTAGAGCTCGGGCTTGTGTTCCTCGATCCATTTCTCCTGCGCGCGCGGGGGGCGGGAGGGGGGCATCTGACTGATGCTTTCGACACCGCCGGCAATGGCGGCGGGGGCGCCGTTCTGGGTGATGGCGTTGGTGGCCATTGCGACGGCCTGCAGGCCGGAGGAGCAGAAGCGGTTGACCGTGGCCGCTGCGACGGTGACGGGCAGGCCCGCGCGGATCACCGACTGGCGGGCGATGTTGGCGCCTGTCCAGCCCTCGGGGTAGCCGCAGCCGATGAAGGCGTCCTCGATGAGGGCGGGGTCGAGTTTCGAGCGCTTGACCGCGTGCTCGATGGCGTGGCCGGCCATGGTGGCGCCGTGGGTTTCATTGAAGGCGCCGCGATAGGACTTGGCGAGCCCGGTGCGCGCGGTCGATACGATAACGGCCTGTTTCATATTGGGTTTCTCCTTCTCAGCCGTTGAGGCTGGCAAAATTCCGGTCGCTCTCGACAAGCTCTTTCAGCAGGGGGGCGGGTTGCCAGAGGTAGTCGTCCTCCTGCTTGAGGATGCCGATATCGTTGAGGATCTTGGGCAGGCCGACGGTATCGGCATAGTGCATCGGGCCGCCGCGCCAGCGCGGGAAGCCGTAGCCGTTGAGCAGGACCACGTCGACATCCGAGGGGCGCTGGGCGATGCCGTCGCCCACCACGCGGGCGGCCTCGTTCACCATGGCGGCCATGTAGCGGTCGACGATCTCCTGATCCGAGATGGCGCGCGGGGTGATGCCCTTCTCGGCGCGCTCGGCGGCGATGATCTCCTCGACCTCGGGGTTGGGCTCGGGCTTTTCGCCTTCGGCGTAGATGTAGAAGCCCTTGCCGGTCTTGCGGCCGAAATGGCCCTGTTCGCAGAGCTTGTCGGCGAAGGCGGCATAGGTTTCACGGGGGTCGCGCGTTTCGGCGAGGCGCTTGCGGTTGGCCCAGCCGATATCGAGCCCGGCGAGGTCGCTGACGGCGAAGGGGCCCATGGCGAGGCCGAACTTGGTGAGCGCGCGGTCGACGTCGAAGGGGCTGGCGCCGGCGAGGACGGTGGCGAACATGGCCTTCTGGTAGTGCGACAGGATGCGGTTGCCGATGAACCCGTCGCAGACGCCGGCGCGCACGGCGATCTTCTTCATCCGCTTGCCGAGGGCGAAGCCCGTGGCGGTGACCGCCGAGTCGGTCTTGTCGGCGACGACCACCTCGAGCAGCTTCATCACGTGGGCGGGCGAGAAGAAGTGCAGGCCCAGCACATCACCGGGGCGGTTGGTGGTGGCGGCGATCTCGTTGATGTCGAGATAGGAGGTGTTGGTGGCCAGAACCGCGCCGGGCTTGCAGACGGCGTCGAGCTTGCCGAAGACCTCGCGCTTGACCTCCATGCTTTCGAAGACGGCTTCGATCACGAGGTCGCGGTCGGCGAAATCGGCATAGTCGGTGGTGGTGCGGAAGGTATCGGCGAGGATGGCATCGTGCTTGTCCTGCGAGAGCTTGCCGCGTTTCACGGCGCCGGCGAGGTTCTTCTCGACCGTGGCGCGGGCCTTGTTCGCGGCGTCGTCGTCGCGCTCGGCCAGCGTCACGTCGATGCCGGCCAGCAGGGCGGAGGTGGCGATGCCCGCGCCCATGGTGCCGCCGCCGACCACGCCGATCCTGTCGGTCGGGCGGGGGTCGGTGCCCTCGATCTCCTTCACCTTGGCGACGGAGCGTTCGGCGAAGAAGGCGTGGATGAGGGCCGCGCGCTGGTCGGAATTGAGCAGATCGGTGAAAAGCTCACGCTCGTTCTTCAGGCCCTCGGCGAAGGGCATGGTGGTGGCGCCTTCGACGGCGTCGAGCGCGGTGACCGGTGCGATGGTGCCACGGGCGGATTTCTTGACCTTGGCGCGGAGGGCGTCGAATTCGACGGCGTCGGCGTCTTTGGCCGGGTTGTCAGAGGTCCGGCGGGGGCCGGCGCCTTCGGCGAGGAGGTCTTTGGCATAGGCGAGGCCGGCGGCGCGGGGGTCGTCGCCCTCGTCAAGCCGGTCGATCAGGCCGAGGTCATGGCCTTCCTTCGCGCCGATCATGCCGGCGGAGGTGATCATTTCGGCGGCCTTGGCCACCGGGATCAGGCGGGGCAGGCGCTGCGTGCCGCCGGCGCCGGGGAGAATGCCGAGATTGACCTCGGGCAGGCCCATCTTGGCCGAGGTCAGCGCCACGCGGTAATGACCGCCCATCGCCACCTCGAGCCCGCCGCCGAGGGCGGTGCCGTGGATGGCGACGATGACCGGCTTGGTGCAGGCCTCGATCTGGTTGACGAGGTCGGGCAGGCTGGGCTCCTGCGGGGGTTTGCCGAACTCCTTGATATCGGCGCCGGCGATGAAGGTTCGGCCGGCGCAGCAGATCAGGATGGCCTCGACCGCCGGGTCGGCCTCGGCCTCTTTCACCTTGTCCTGAAGCCCCAGCCGGACGGCATGGGAGGCCGCGCTAACGGGCGGGTTGTTGACTTCGACGATGGCGATATTCGCCTCTCGCGTGATGGTTACGGGGGTGTCCACCGTGCCTCTCCCTTTCGAATCCTGTTGGCGGGGTTGTAGCGCACCCTTTGCCAAATTTCAAAATACGAAAATGAATTTTACATAGTGGAAATTGATTTCCCAATCGCTCTTGGCAATGATGGTGCCGAGAAAGACGTTTTCAAGTCTCTCGCCGCGCTGTCATAGTGGCGGGCGAAACATGGCCATTAGCGCGGGAGGCGGGAAGAGTGAGCGAGAAACACGAGGCCGGGATGGCGGTGCGGCGCCGGGTTCTGGGTGCGGCGCATGTGGACCGGGCCGAGGCGGCGAAGACCGCGCTGGACGCGCCGTTCCAGGAGATGATCACCGAGGGCGCGTGGGGCACCGTGTGGGCCAGCGACGCGATCAGCCTGCGGGAACGGTCGATGCTGACGCTGGCGCTTCTGGCGGCGACGGGGAATTTCGAGGAAATCCCGATGCATATCAGGGCCACGGCCCGCACCGGGGCCAGCCCGCGCGACGTGGCGGAGGCGTTTCAGCACGTGGCGGTCTATGCGGGCGTGCCAAAGGCGAACCACGCGCTGAAGATCGCCAAGAACGTTTTTGCCGAGATGGAGGCGGAGGAGAGCCGATGACCAAGCCAGCCGAGTATTACCAGCGCGACCGGGACTGGCATCCGCCGGCACTGGCGCGGGAGTACAAGACCTCCGTTGCGCGCTCGCCGAACTATGCGTTGATCAGTCTTGAACAGTCGGCGAGCGAGATCACCGGGCCGGTGTTCGGGCATGACGATATCGACCCGGGCGACAACGACCTGCTGACCAATTACGCGCAGGCGGGCGAAAGCCCGATCGGCGAGCGGATCATCCTGCACGGGCGGGTTCTGGACGAGAATGCGCGGCCGGTGCCCAATACGCTGGTCGAGATATGGCAGGCCAATGCGGGGGGGCGGTATCGGCACAAGAAGGACATGTACCTTGCGCCGATCGACCCGAATTTCGGGGGTTGCGGGCGGACCTTGACCGACGAGAACGGGTATTACTTTTTCCGGACGGTGAAGCCGGGGGCCTATCCCTGGCGGAACTGGGTGAACAACTGGCGGCCGGCGCATGTTCACATCTCGGTTTTCGGGAGCTCGTTTTCGCAGAGGCTGATCACGCAGATGTATTTCGAGGGCGACCCGCTGATCGCGAAATGCCCGATCGTGCAGACCATCCCCGACCCGGCGGCGATCGAGCAGCTGATCGCGCCGCTCGACCTGAACGCGACGATCCCGCTCGACAGCATCGCCTACAAGTTCGACATCGTCCTGCGCGGGCGGCGGTCGACGCTGTTCGAAAACCGTCCGGAGGGGAACTGATGCCGCAAAAGCTTGAATACCTTAAGGAAACCGCATCACAGACGGCGGGGCCATACGTGCATATCGGGCTGGCGCCGGGGGCGGCGGGCTTCGATATCTACGAGCGCGAGCTGGGCTGGGACATTGCCGGGCCGAATGCCGGGGGGGAGAGGATCCGGGTCGAAGGGGTCGTGATCGACGGCACCGGGAGCCCGGTGAAGGATGTGCTCTTGGAGGCGTGGCAGGCGAATGCGGAGGGCGTTTATGCCCATCCTGAGCATGAGGGCGAGGTCGAGGAGGGGTTTCGTGGCTGGGGCCGGGTGATCACGGATTTCGAGACCGGGGAATGGGGGTTCGACACCGTCAAGCCGGGGCCGGTGATGGGCCGGAACGGCCGGATGATGGCGCCGCATATCAACCTGTGGATCGTGGCGCGGGGCGTGAATGTCGGTTTGAATACAAGGCTTTACTTCTCGGACGAGGCGGAGGCCAATGCCGCGGACCCGGTGATGGGGCTGATCGAATGGGAGGTGCGGCGGCAGACCCTTGTGGCCGAGCGGGCGGAGCGGGACGGTCAGGTTGTCTATCGCTTCGATATCCGGTTGCAGGGGGACGGGGAGACTGTGTTCTACGATATTTGAGGGGGTCGGGGGTGGTGGGTTTCACCCACCCTACGG
>NZ_JAVKFX010000066.1:0-64888 GCF_040223625.1 Roseovarius sp.
GGTGACTTCCTTGCCGTCGAACGACATGATCACGTCGCCCGCTTCCATGCCGGCCTCGGCGGCCGGGCCTTCGGGCACGTCAGTGACAAGGGCGCCCGAGACCTTCTCGAGGCCAATGGCCTCGGCCACGTCGTCGGTCACGTCCTGGATGCGCACGCCAAGCCAGCCACGGCGGGTTTCGCCGTATTCGCGCAGCTGGTCGACCACGCGGGTGACCACGTTCGACGCCATCGAGAAGCCGATGCCGATCGAGCCGCCATTGGGCTACAGTATCGCGGTGTTCACGCCGATGACCTGGCCATCGAGGTTGAACAGCGGCCCGCCCGAGTTGCCCCGGTTGATCGCCGCGTCTGTCTGGATGTAATCGTCATACGACCCGCGCAAGGCACGATTGTTGGCCGAAACGATCCCCGCGGACACCGAGAACCCCTGACCCAGCGGGTTGCCCATGGCGACGACCCAGTCGCCGACGCGGGCGGCGTCGCTGTCGCCGAAGCTGACGTAGGGCAGCGGCTTGTCGGCCTCGACCTTCAGCAGCGCGATGTCGGTCTTGGGGTCGGTGCCGACGACCTCGGCCGTCAGTTCCTCGCCCGAGAAGAACTCGACGATCACCTCGTCGGCGCTTTCGATGACGTGGTTGTTGGTGACGACATAGCCGTCTTCGGAGATCACAAAGCCGGAGCCCAGCGCCGAGGTGCGGCGGGGGCTGTCGCCGTTGCGATCCTGAAATTCACGAAAGAAATCCTCGAAGGGCGAGCCTTCGGGGACGATGGGCGAAGGCCCGGTGCCCTGGGCCACCACCGTCGAGGTGGTGATGTTCACGACGGCCGGGCTGACCGTATCTGCGAGATCGGCAAAGCTGTCAGGGCGTGCCTGTGCCGCGATGGCCTGGGCAATGACGAGGCCCATGGCGAGGGCCGTCAGCCAGAAGGCCCGCAGCGCGCCGCGCCCGTCCTGTTGCTGTGCGATGGTTTGTGCTGTCAATGGAAACTCTCCTCCGGTTTATCCGATTGTCCGCATCGGTAGGGCAATTGTTGTCCTGAGCTTCTATTTATGAACGGTTGCCCGAGACGCAAAACTTGGCAAGCCAGTGTCACGACCATGTGAACCTGTCGCGAGCCCCGAGGCAAGCGCGCAAGTCAGGCGCCGAGCATCTTTGCGCACCAGACCAGCACCAGGCCGATGGCGATCGAGACGAGTCCGATCAGGCGGCGGGTCTGCTCGGGGAGGGCCCGCAGGGCGGCGAGCAGTTGTTCGACAAGCGAAGGGGCCAGTGCATAGACCAGCCCCTCGACCACGAGTACCAGCCCGAGGGCCAGAAAGAACGTGGCAATCAATTGGTGACCTCCTCGGCGGGGTCTTCCGCCTCGATCTGCTCGTCGGCAGCGGCGTCGCCGGTGTCAGTGTCGCCGTCGTCCGCGGCGGTGCCGTCATCGGAGGCGCCTTCGTCAGCGGCCCCGTCTTCGGCGGCCCCGTCCTCGGCGGTTCCGCCTTCGGTCGCCGCCGCCCCGGCATCGCCGTTGTCGACGTCTTCGGCTGCTTCCTGAGCAGCTTCCTCGGCGGCTTCGGCCTCCTCTTCGGCTTCCTGCTGGGCGGCATCCTCTTCGAGGCGGCGCCGTTCGCTTTCCGGAAGGTCCGGCGAAATCTCCGTTTCCGGAGCCATTTCGCGAAGGCGTTCCATGTCGATCTCCTCGATGGCGACTTCGCCCAGACCGTCGGCGCGCACGGCCTCGAACATCTGGCCGAGGAATTCGCTGTTGGGCGAGAAGACGATGGTCGAATTCTCCTCGTTCATCGACCGTTCGAGGGCAGAAAGCGAGCGGTAGAAGGCGAAGAAATCCGGGTTGTTGCCGAAGGCCTCGGCATATATCCGGTTGCGTTCGGCATCGGCCTCGCCTCGGGCGATCTCGGCCTCGCGTTCCGCATTCGAGACCGTTTCCACCACGGTCCGGTCGGCGGCGGCGCGGACGCGCTGTGCCGCCTCGTTACCGCGGGCGATCTCGTCCGCCGCCTCGCGTTCCCGCTCGGCCCGCATCCGGGCGAAGGTGGCGTCGAGGTTCTGCTGCGGCAGGTTGGTCTGCTTCAGCCGGACGTCGACGATCTCGAGGCCGAGACCCGCCGCGCTGGCACGGGCCTGTTCGAGGATGCGGACGGCAAGGTCGCGCCGCTGCGGCGACAGGATCGTGTCGGATGTCACCTGGTCGGCACCCAGCACCTCGCGGATCTGGGCGTTCAGGACCGAAGCGAGCCGGTCTTCGGCGACGCGCGTGCCGCCGATGCCGACAGCCTGCCGGAACTGGACCACGTCGGCGATCCGGTAGCGGGTGAAGGCATCGACCACGAGCCGGCGATCATCCGAGGGCGTGACCTCGATCGCGTCGGTGTCGAGCGACAGGATCCGCCGGTCGTAGCGCACGACCTCCTGGATCAGGGGGATCTTCACGCCGAGGCCCGGCTGATCGACGACCTTCTTGATCTGGCCGAATTGCAGGACAAGGGCCTTCTCACGTTCGTCCACGATGTAGAGCGAGGACAGGATGCCGATGATCGCAACGGCAAGGATGGGCAGAAAGAGAGCGGATTTGCGCATCAGTTCGATCCTTCGTTGCCGGCAGGCCGCGAGCGGCGCAATTGGTCAAGGGGCAGGTAGGGCAACACGCCCTCGCCGTTGGCGCCGGTGGATTCGTCGAGCAGGATCTTGTCCATCTTGCCAAGCGTGCGCTCTACCGTTTCGAGGTAGAGGCGGCGCTGGGTCACCTCGGGCGCCTGGTTGAATTCCTGGGCCACGGCAATGAAGCGGCTGGCCTCACCGATGGCTTCGTTAACGACGCGGGCGCGGTAGCCTTCGGCCTGTTCGAGCACCTGCGCGGCTTCACCGCGGGCCTCGGCCAGAACGCGGTTGGCGTAGGCATCGGCCTGGCGTTGCAGGCGGTCGCGTTCCTGTTCGGCGGCCTGCACCTCGCGGAAGGCATCGATCACCTCGCGCGGCGGGTCGGCGGTGTCGAGGTTGACCCGGACGATGTTGATGCCGCTTTGATACTCGTCGAGCGTCGACTGGATATTCTCGCGCGCGGTGTCGGCGATGATCCCACGGTCGCGGTTGAGGATCGGGGCGAGGTTGGTCGCGGCGATGATCTCGCGCATGACGGCCTCGGACACCGCCTGAACCGTCAGTTGCGGATCGCGGATGTTGAAGAGAAGCTTGGCCGGGTCGTTGATGTTCCAGACCACTTGGAAGTCGATATCGACGATGTTCGCGTCGGTAGTCAGCATCAGCCCGTCGCCGCCCGAAGACGAGCCGCGACCGCTGCCGATATTCTCGGTGCGCTCGGAGGTGACGTTGATCACCTCTGCCGTCACGAGCGGCCAAGGCGCGAAGTTCAGGCCGGGATCGCCGGTGGAGTAATATTCACCGAGGAACAGTTCGACCGACTGCTCTTCGGGCTTGACGGTATAGAAGCTGGCCATGGCCCAGAGCGCGACGGCGATCAGGCCGCCGATGACGAAGACGCCGCGCCCGAAGCCCGGGCCGCTGCCGCCGGGACCGGCGCCGTTGCCCTTGCCCGAGCCGCCGCGACCGCCCATGAGGACGCGAAGCTGGTCCTGGCCTTTCCTGACAAGTTCGTCGATCTCGGGGATCTGCGAGCCCCCTTCCGGCGGGCGTCGCCCGCCCCGGTTGCCGCGGCGGTCGTCATCGTCTCCGCCGTTCCCTCCCGAGTTTCCGCCGCCGCCCCAGGGGCCGCCAGAATGTCCAGCCATTTAACCTCTTCCTCTGTTTTGGCGTCCGTCCAAACGCTACTTCATAACCTGTGGTTTCACAGGCAAAAATCAACCGGTGCGCGCCGGCTCCCGCATTGTCACGATCTCTTCCGACATGGTCGGGTGCACGGCCACGGTACGGTCGAAATCCTCTTTCGTGGCGCCCATCTTCACCGCGATTCCGGCCATCTGGATCATCTCGCCCGCGCCAGGCGCGACGATATGACAGCCCAGCACCTTGCGGGTGGCCTGGCTGACGATCAGTTTCATCAGCACCCGGTCGGAGCGGCCGGCGAAGGCCTGCTGCATCGGCTTGAAGGAGGTGGCGTAGACCTCGATCGGTTCCTGTTCCTGCGCCGCTTCCTCGGACAGGCCCACGGTGCCGAACTCGGGCTGGGTGAAGATCGCCGTGGGGATCAGATCGTGATCGACGGGGGTGGGATTGCCCTTAAACACCGTCTCGACAAAGGCCATCCCCTCGCGGATCGCCACCGGGGTCAGGTTTACCCGGTCGGTCACGTCGCCGATGGCATAGACCGACGGCACGCTGGTCTGGCTGTAGTCGTCGACCAGCACCTCGCCCTTGCGGCCGAGCTTCACGCCCGCCTCTTCCAACCCCATGCCATCGGTGTTGGGCCGGCGGCCTGTGGCAAAAAAGATCTTGTCGAACGTGTGCTCGGTGCCGTTGGTGCCGGTCACGCGGTAGCCGTCGCCGGTTTTCTCGACCCGCTTGATATCGGTGCCGAGATGCAGGTGGATGCCGCCGGCGATCATCTCGTCGGCGATCAGGCCGCGCGCCTCCTCGTCGAAGCCGCGCAGGATCTGGGCGCCGCGGTAGAATTGCGTCACCTCGACGCCGAGGCCGTTGAGGATGCCGGCGAACTCGCAGGCGATATAGCCGCCGCCGATGATCAGGATGGATTTCGGCAGCGTTTCGAGGTGGAAGATGTCGTTCGACACGAGCCCCTCGTCTGGGCCGGGCAGGTCGGGCCGGACCGGGCGGCCGCCGGTGGCCAACAGGATGTGCTTGGCGGTGAACGATTTGCCGGTCGACAGCTTGACGGTGTGGGCATCTTCGAGCGTGGCGCGGGCGTCGTATGTGTCGACGCCGGAATTCTTCAGCAGGTTGCGATAGACACCTTCCAGCCGGTCAAGCTCGGAATGCAGGTGGCTCCTGAAGGCCTGCCAGTCGAAAGCCCCCGCCTCGACCTTCCAGCCATAGGCCTGCGCGTCTTCGATATGGCCGGGATACTCGCTGGCGAAGACCATCAGCTTCTTGGGCACGCAGCCCCGGATCACGCATGTGCCGCCATAGCGGTCTTCCTCGGCCAGCGCCACCTTTGCGCCGCCCTGCGCCGCCACCCGGGCCGCGCGCACGCCGCCCGACCCGCCGCCGATCACGAAAAGATCGTAGTCGAAGCTCATATCTCTTTTTTCCTAATCCTGCAGGTCGGAGAAGAGATTGTCGGATTCCACGAAATCCAGACGGTCTTCTTCCACCGTGCCTTCGTTGATATCGCGCGTCTCGACCTTGCCGTTGCCGTGGCCGAGGATCACGATGTCGCAGATATCCATGAAAAGCCCGTTTTCAACGACGCCCGGCATCTGGTTGAGCACCATGGCAAGCTGATGCGGGTTCCCGATGCGGCCGAGATGGAGGTCGATGATGTAATTTCCCTCGTCGGTGATGTAGGGATGGCGGCCGTTCATCCGGAGCGAGGCATCGCGGCCGAGCACGTCCATACTGATCAGAAGCTCCTCGATCAGGGCGCGGGTGGTCTGCCAGCCGAAGGGGATGACCTCGACCGGCAGGGGGAAAGCGCCGAGCCTTTCGACCTCTTTCCCGATATCCGCGATCACGATCATCTGATCGGAGGCGGTGGCGACGATCTTCTCCTGCAACAGTGCGCCGCCGCCGCCCTTGATGAGGTTGAGGTTGCCGTCGAACTCGTCGGCGCCGTCGATGGTGAGGTCGAGCCACTTGGCCTCGTCCAGGCTGATCACGTCGATGCCCACGTCACGGGCCAGCTCGGCCGTCCGGGTGGAGGTGGGCACGCCGCGGATCTTGAGCCCGTCATCGCGCACCAGCTCGCCCAGGCAGCGCACCATCCACGCCGCGGTGCTGCCGGTGCCGAGGCCCACGCGCATGCCGTCCTCGACATAGTCGACGGATCGCTTGGCGGCGACGAATTTCGCCTTGTCGATGGGCGACAACTCTCCGGACATGGCAGGCAACTCCCCGAACTCTCTGGCCGGTTATAAGAGAGTTGCGCGCACGGTGCGAGGGGCAATTGCCGCAAAAAAGCGGGGGAAACGGGCCCTAGGCGGGTGGAACCACCCCGACCTGCAGCGGATGGGTGACCGTGCGCCCCGGATCGGCGCCGAACATGGCGAGCCAGAGCGTGGCGAGAAACAGAACGAACCAGGCGGCAGACATGGCGCCCCTCCTTTCGGGATGCGTGGAGGGGAGGGTAGGCCGAGATGGTTAAGGGCCGGTGAAATTCACCGATCCGCGCGGCGGGAGGTCGTTTTCGGGCATGACAGGCCGGGCGCGGGGCCCTATGCGCGGCGCATGACCCAACGCTATCGCCTGCATTACGCCCCCGACAACGCCTCGCTCATCATCCGGCTGGTGCTGGAAGAGATGGGCGTGCCCTACGAAACCGCGCTGATCGACCGCAAGACACGCGGCCACAAGGCGCCCGCCTACCTGAAGGTGAACCCCGCCGGGCTGATCCCGGCGCTGGAGACGCCGGAGGGGCCGATCTTCGAGACCGGTGCGATCCTTCTGTGGCTGGCCGACCGGCACGGGGCGCTGGCCCCGGCGGCCGACAGCCCGGAGCGGGGTGCGTTCCTGAAATGGCTGTTCTTCACGTCGAACACGCTGCACGTGGCGCTGCGGATGCGGTTCTACCCGGCGCAATACGTGGGCGATAACCCGGCGGCGCAGGCCGCATTGCGGGAGCATCTGAAAGGGGAGGTTGCCCGGCACCTGAGCCTGATCGAGACTCAGGCGGCGGAAGGGCCGGGCTGGCTGTGCGGGGCCGAGCGCTCGGTGCTGGATTTCTACCTCGCCTGCCTGGTCCGCTGGATCCAGCTCTATCCCGCGGCGGAGGACAATGGCTGGTTCCGCCTGGCGGATTGGCCGCATATGCAGGCCATGGCGACGCGTCTGGAACGTTGCAAGGCCGTCAGGGCTGCCATAGATGCGGAAGGCCTGGGCGAAACGCCCTTCACCGCCCCGCGATTTCCGACACCACCAGAAGGTAGCGCCACCTGATGTTTCTTTCCGTCTTCGACATGTTCAAGGTCGGTATCGGCCCGTCTTCCTCGCATACGATGGGGCCGATGGTGGCGGCGGGCAAGTTCCTCGACAAGATGCGCGCGGCGCCGTTCGGGTTTCACGGCGTGAAGGGCTCGCTTCATGGGTCGCTGGCGTTTACCGGCGTGGGCCACGCCACCGACCGGGCGACGATCCTCGGGCTGGCGGGGTTCCTGCCGGAGACCTATGACCACGAGCAGGCCGAGAAGGTGCTCGAGGAGATCCGCGAGACGCACACGGTGTCACCCGAGGGCCTCGGCACGTTGCAGTTTCATCCCAAGGACGACCTGACCTTCGATTTCGGGCCGAACTTGCCCGGCCATGCCAACGGCATGATCCTGATGGCCACCGACAAGCAGGGCGACGTGATCCTGCAGGAGACCTATTATTCCATCGGCGGCGGTTTCGTGATGACCGAGGCCGAGCTGGCGGCGGGGCGGAACACGGAAGAGGGTGACCCGGTGCCCTACCCGTTCAAGAGCGCCGCCGAGATGCTGGAGATGTCCGAGACCAGCGGCAAGACCATCGCCCAGATGAAGAAAGCCAACGAGATTTCGCGCGGCGGGTCGGAGAACCTGCGATCGGGCGTCAGCCGTATCTGGCAGGTGATGAACGACTGTATCGAGCGCGGGCTGACCACCGAAGGCGAGCTGCCGGGCGGGTTGTACGTCAAGCGCCGGGCCAAGGGGATTGCCGATGCGTTGATGGCCGAGCGGGGCACCAACCTGAACGCGCCGCACAAGATCAACGACTGGATGAGCGCCTATGCCATGGCCGTCAACGAGGAGAACGCCGCCGGCGGGCAGGTGGTGACCGCCCCCACTAACGGGGCGGCGGGGGTGGTGCCGGCGGTTATCAAGTACTGGCTGGAGCATGTGCCGGGCGCGTCCGAGGCGCAGGTCGAGGATTTCCTGCTGACCGCGGCGGCAATCGGCGGTCTGGTGAAGTACAACGCCTCGATCTCCGGTGCCGAAGCCGGCTGCCAGGCGGAAGTGGGTAGCGCGGCGGCGATGGGCGCGGCCGGGCTGGCGGCGGTGCTGGGCGGCACGCCGCAACAGATCGAGAACGCGGCCGAGATCGCGCTGGAGCATCACCTCGGCATGACCTGCGACCCGGTGAAGGGGCTGGTGCAGGTGCCCTGTATCGAGCGCAACGGGCTGGGTGCCATCAAGGCGGTGAGCGCGGCCAGCCTGGCGCTGCGCGGCGACGGCACGCATCTTGTGCCGCTTGATGCCTGCATCGAGACGATGCGCCAGACCGGGGCGGACATGAGCGAGAAGTACAAGGAAACTTCGCTCGGCGGGCTTGCGGTGAACGTGCCGAACTGCTGAGGGGCCGAGCGGCGGGCGACAGGTTCTGTCTGTAGCTTGGCCTTGTCACCAGTGTTCAGGCCAGAATGCGCTTGCACCCTCTGCCGCTTTTCTGTGCAGTGCCGGACAGGAACGCACGCAGGACAGGCAGCAGGACATGAGCGCGAACACGGGCCGGACGGGCCTCGGTATTCTTCTGATGGTCGGCTTCGCCATCATCGCCCCGGCGATGGACACCTGTGCCAAGCTGATCGGCGATGCCGTGGCCGTGGGCCAGATCGCGGCGACGCGCTTCGTGGCGCAATCGGTGCTGCTGGTGCCGCTGGCGCTGGTTTTCGGCTGGCTGCACTGGCCCCGGCGGGGCGAGGTGGCGCTGCACCTGGTGCGGGCGGCGCTGTTGCTGGTTGCGACGGCGTTCTTCTTCACCGCGCTCCGGTTCATGCCGGTGGCCGAGGCGATCTCGATCTTCTTCGTCGAGCCCTTCATCCTGACGCTGCTGGGCGGGCTGCTGCTCGGCGAGCCGATCGGGCCGCGCCGCTATGTCGCCTGTGCCATCGGGTTCGCCGGGGCGCTGCTGATCATCCAGCCCAGCTTCGAGGAGGTCGGGCTGGTAGCGCTGCTGCCGCTGGTGACGGCGCTGTGCTTTGCCTTCTACATGATCCTGACCCGGCGGATGGCGACGCGGATGCACCCGATCACCCTGCAGGTCTATACCGGCTTCGCCGCGCTGGCGCTGGCGGTGCCGCTTCTGTGGGCCTTCGACGGCTCGGGCGTGGCCGCGCTCGACCCGGTCTGGCCGGAGGCGCGCGAGTTGTGGCTGCTGCTCGCGCTGGGGATATTCGCGACGCTGGCGCATGTCTGCATCAGCTTCGCGCTGGCCTTTGCGCCGGCCTCGCTGCTGGCGCCGATCCAGTACCTGGAAATCGTCAGCGCCACGATCCTCGGCTTCTACGTGTTCGGCGATTTGCCCGACGCGCTGGCCTTCGCCGGGATCGGGCTGATCGTGGCATCGGGGCTTTTCGTATTCGTGCGCGAGCGCAAGCTGGAACGCCGCCCGGTGCCGCAGCCCTAACCGCCCGGCCAGAGGGCGGTGGTGCCCATGAGCGATCGCACGACCGTCTCGAAGCTCTGCTCGGGCAGGATGACCAGCATCTTGGGCGCGGTGAAGGACATGTGCACCGTGCCGGTGGAGAGATTGGAGGTGCCGACCCGCCCGTCGGGGGCGAAATTCAGCCCGTTGATCGGCCATTCCAGCCCGTCCGACACCCCCTCGACCGCGCCCATGGGAAAGAGCGACACCCGCGTCTCCGGCGGCAGGTCGAGAGAGATGGAAGGCGGGGCGAGAAAGACAAGCTCCTCGGCGCCCAGAAGGATGCAGCGGCGGGCCGGGAAGCGCACCAGCGTGTTGTAGGCCGCCAGCGCATGGTCGAGCCGGTCGCCGGAAAAGCCGATCCCGATGACCAGAGGCGCGCGGATGTTGCGCAGGCATTTCTCGAAATCGGTGCTGTCCTGCTCGGCGATGTGGTGCAGGGCCTCGGCGGGCAAGGCACGCTGTGCCGCCTCGGAGACCGAATCGAAATCGCCGATCACGGCGGCCGGTTCGACCCCGTGGGCCAGCGCCGCATCGGCCCCGCTGTCGGCGGCGACCACCTGCGGGCCCAGCGACAACGCCCGTTCGATGCGCGTTTTCGTCACCGCCGCGCCGCCGATCAGCGTCACTGGTTCACTGGCATGGACAATCAAAGCAAGACTCCGCGGATTGTACCCCGATTAAGAAATAGAACACATTCTAACCACTAAATGATACGGTAATACTCCAAGAATCGAACCGCTTTGGTCTAGTGGATCATGGTAAACACGAGGCTTGCGGGCAGATCAATGTGAGCGAGATTATGGTAAGTACAAGTAAAATCCTGACGGTTTCATACGGCACCTTCTCATGCACGCTTGAAGGCTTCGACGACTCGTTTGACACCATGAAGGCGATTGCGGAGTACTTCCGTGACCTCGCCGCCGATGACCGGTACTTCGGGGCGGAACCGCCGACACCGGATGCCGAGATGCTGGCCCGGATCGCCGAGCGCGAGATCGCCCGCCGGGTCGAGGCGCACGAGAACGAAGGCCGGATCGTGCTGCGCGCCGCCGAGGCCGCAGCAGAGGCGGAAGAGGTCGCGCCCGAGCCGGCGCCGGAACCCAAGCCCGAGCCCAAGCAGATCGCCGCCGCGGCCGCGCTGGCCCGGGTCGAGGATGAGAGCGAGGCGCTGAAAACCGCCATCCACGCCCATACCGAAGCCGTTGAAGCCGAGGCGGACGAGCCGGTGGCCCTAGAGCCCGCCGCAGAAACCGCCATCGAAACACCCCCGCAGGAACAGCAGCCGCTGGTCGCCATGGCCCCCGCCGCGGAAGACCCGGTGATTGCCGAGGACGAGGTGGTGATCGCCGAGGCGCCCGTTGCCGAAGAGGACGACGCGTACCTGCAGGAGGCGATGGCCGACCTCGTGGCGGAAGATGACGATGCCGAGGATCACGACGACGAAGAGCTGAACGCCTTCGCCGACGTCGCCGAGGACGACCAGGACGAGCCTTTCGCCGGCTATGACGAGGATTATGCCGAGGATGACGCCGAAGAGGTGATCATCCCCCCGGCCCCCGCCGCCGAGGAGGCCGACAGCGTTGCCGCACGGCTGCGCCGGATCCGCTCGGTCGTGGCGCATTCCAGTGACGGTTATGCCACCGACGACTATTCCGAGGACGAGCACGCCCAGGACTTCCTGCAACGTACCGCCGAGGAGCTGGATGCCACGCTGGCCGAGGATGACGCCGCCGTGGAGCAGCCCGAAGAGGCATCCGACGAAACCGACGAGGACGATGCCTTTGCCGATCTGAGCGCGCGCCTGGCCGAAGCGGCCGACGAAACCGCCGAGGATCCGGCGGGCACGCTGGAAACGGCCGAGGCCGACGAGGCGGATCTCGATGACGGGCTGTCGGAGGATACGCTGTCGCAGCTTCTGGCCGACGCGATGCCGGCGGAGGAGGCGCCCGCCAATGACACCGCACCCCAGCTTGAGACCGAGCCGGAAGCGGAGGCCGATGACGAGGCGCCCTTCGTTCTGACCGGCGAAGAACAGGTCACGACCGACGCCGGCCGCCCGCTCCGGGCCCGCGTGCTGAAAATGAAGCGCAGCGAATTCGAGGCGGCAATCGCCTCGGGCCAGATCGAGGAAGATTTCGACGAGGACGAGGCGCCCGCCGCCGCCGCGCCGGACATGGCGACCGAGGCTGATGACGCCGAAGCGATGCTGAGCCCCGAGGACGAGGCCGAATTGCAGCGCGAGCTGGCCGAGGTCGAGGCCGAGATGGAACAGGGCGCCGGCTTCGACGAGGCCCCTGCCGCCCATGAAATGGTGGCCGACGAGGCCGGGATCGACGAAGCGGCTTTCGAGGACGCGGACGCGCATGATGCCGAGCCCGAGCCCGAGCAGATGTTCGAGGAACCCGCACCCGCGCCCGCGGCAGAAGCCCACGACGACGCGATGGACGAGCCCGACGACATGCCCGGCGCCCGCAGGGCCAGACGGCTTCAGGGGTCGGATACCGAATCGGATGCCTCGCGCCT
The DNA here is from genome assembly GCF_040223625.1 of Roseovarius sp. Taxonomy (GTDB): domain Bacteria; phylum Pseudomonadota; class Alphaproteobacteria; order Rhodobacterales; family Rhodobacteraceae; genus Roseovarius. The sequence goes on from NZ_JAVKFX010000066.1 coordinate 12,008, forward strand.
GTTCGACACCGCCGACACGCATTTCGAGGCGCCGGACTCCAACAAGCGCCGGAATGCCATCCAGCATCTGCGCGCCGCCGTGGCCGCCACCAAGGCCGAGAAGAACGCCGGCAGCACGCTTGCGCAGGAACCTGACGAAGATCCCTATCGCTCGGACCTGGCCAGCGTGGTGCGCCCGCGCCGCCACCGGGCCAGCGGGTCAGACGAAACACCGCGCTCGCGCCGCCCCGGTGCCGAGACCCGGCAGGCCCCGCTGAAGCTGGTGGCCGAACAGCGGGTCGATACGCCGCGCGACCCTGTTCGCCCGCGCCGTGTATCGGCCCAGCTTTCGGGCCAGGCGGAAAGCGCGCCGGTGGAAGAGGGCGGGTTCAGCGAGTTCGCCGAGCAGATCGGCGCGAGCACCCTGCCCGAGCTTCTGGAGGCCGCCGCAGCCTACATGGCGGATATCGAAGGCCGCCAGCAATTCTCTCGCCCGATGCTGATGGGCAAACTGAAGGAGGTCGAGCTCGACTCCTTCTCGCGCGAGGACGGGCTGCGCTCCTTCGGGCACCTTCTCCGGCAGGGCAAGCTGCAGAAGGTCAAGGGCGGGCGGTTCTCGATCACCGACCAGACCGAATTCCGCGCCCAGGCCCGCCACGCGGGCTAAAGTCAAGCGGTTGGAACATGACAAGGCCCCCGGTGGAAACACCGGGGGTTTTTCGATTCACGACGGAGACGGGGTAGCCGATACGGTCTAGAAGCGGGGGCCAAAGCGACGTGCAAGGCAGGAGGACCCGATGCCGATGCCATGGACCTATCGCCACGCCTCGAAGGAATCGGACAACTCGGCCTATGCCGCGATGGACGGCGTGCTTCAGGTGTTCCGGCGCCGCCTGACTGCGCAGCATGGCATTGATTTCGCTTCGGTTCTTCCCTCTGTACCGCGGGCGGTGTTCATCAGCAGCTGGAAGTTGGAGGAGCCGCCCCCGCCCTTTCCCGACCGCGCCGCGCTGGTGCGCGAGGTCATGGCGGTGCGGAAGGATCACAACCTGACGCCCGAGAATGCGATCGAAGCCGTGGCATGGACCCTGCGGCGCTATACCAACCGGGCCGACCTGGAGCGGGTGCTCGGGCGCCTGCCCGAGGGGGCGGTGGCCTTTTCGCATGTCGAGGTGACGGACCCGAGGGAGATCGAGCAGAGGATTTTCTGAGGCCGAAAGTGACAGGGGACCTCCATGAACGGGCCGCCCGCACGACTCGGGCGTTTACCGGTCGATCCGGTCGCCAAGGTCAGACCTGAGCTTCGAGATGAATTCCTCGTTCTTCCGGGTGGAAGATGACCGCGGCAGGTTGCTTGCCCCCTCCATCCGGTTTCGCGCCGCCTCGGTATCCAGGTCGAGATGTTGCAGTATCCGTGTCGCGCATCCCACGCCGTCCGACACGATGTCCTCGAACGTGAAGGACAGATCGGGACCGCCGCGTTCCGCGAGGAACCGGTCGGCCAGATCGTCCTGCCGCTTGAGCATTTCGTAGAGGTCCTTCAACCGCGCAAAGTCGTATTCGAGAGAATTGGCCTTTGCTTCGAGACGCGCGTAGGCTTCGGCATCGTGGACATGCCAGCGGGCCGCGCTTTCCGCGATGTAGGTGGAGACGGCCCGAGCGACGCAATCCTCGCGCGTGATGCTGACCAGCGTCCAGTCCTTCGAACTGTGCAAGAGGTTCTGCCAGGCGTCATGCGAATAGGTGCCGGTGGCCCCGGCGAGGAAGCCGTGGACGATCTTCGTCACGAAGACCCCGTTCTTCTGACCCTTTGCAGACACGCCTGCCAGCCAATCAAGCAAGTCGATATTGCCTGTCCGTGACAGGGCCGCCACGTGATGACGCATATGTTCCCTGATATTGCCCAGTTGGCCGGAACTGGACAGGATGTTTGACAGGTACGTCGAACCTGACCGTGCCGGACAGATGATCGCACCGATGCGGGCCGGCTTGCCAGTTGCCCGCGAACCTCCCCCGGCACACCATGCTGGATACAAATCGCGCATCACATCGACTACGCGAACCCCACGGTCTGCGCAGACATCCTTTGCCTTCTGTATCGTCGACGGATCGCTGAAATCGCCCAGGACATAGACCGGCTTGCCCGTCACGTAGTCAACCGGCGCGCCGGCCGCCGCCAGGCGCTCTGCGTCCACGGGCACATGTAACCCCGGATAGCCGAAACGCGCTTCCAGTGCGCGCTTTGTCGGACCGCCGGCCAACAGGAATCCCGGCGGAAGCTGCCAGAACAGCTTTTCCACGAACCCGATCTCGTCAAGCAGCCCGAGAAGGCTGGCCGCCGAGACGTACGGATCTTCCATCGTGCGTTGCCGACAATCGGCCCGCGAAACCCAGGGGGGCATCGGTCCTCCTTTGGACAAGTGCGTTCAAGAAGCAATACACCCTGGCACGCGTGCGATAAAAGGCCCCCGTCAGGACAACAGCCAGTCGACCGCCGCGGAGAGGTCGGCGGCCACGTGGCTCGGGGCCGGGTCGATACCGGTTTCATCGCCGTCGCGGTACTTCCCGGTTTTCACCAGCACCGCACGGCCGAGGCCCGCGCGCAGGGCGCCGGCAACGTCAGACTCCGCATCGTCCCCCACCATAGCTGCCTCCTCCGCCGTCACCCCCATGTCGTCGAGCGCGGCGGCAAAGAAGGCCTTGGCGGGCTTGCCCAGAACCTCCGCCTCGGTCCCGCTCGCGTATTCCAGCGCGGCGACGAACGCACCGGCATCCATGCTCAGCTCGCCATCGGCATCGCGAAAGGCGCGGTTGGCGGCAAGCGCATAGAACGCGGCCCCCGCGCTCAGCACCCGGAACGCGGCGTTGAGCCTATCGAAGGTGAAATAAGGCCCGGCATCGCCAACCACGAGCGCGCCGGGCCTGTCACTGTCCTCATGCCCTTCGAAATCCTCGGCAAGATCGGGGTGGATCAGCAGGTGCGCCTTCACCCCCTTTGCGGTCAGAGCGTCGCAGGCCGCCCTGGCGGGTGTGAACAGCTCCTCATCCTCCAGCTCGAACCCCATTTTGCGCAGCTTTTCCAGAAGCTTGCGCCGGGGCGCGCGGGTCGAGTTGGTCAGGAACCGCACCGGCAGGCCGCCCGCGCGCAGTGTCGCCACGGCCTCGGCCGCGCCGGGCACGGGCTGGTCGCCGTCGTAAAGGACCCCGGAGAGATCGAGCAGGACGCCTTTCACCATGGCAAGAGGATGGCAAGACCGCGCCCGGCGGTCAAACCCTGCTTATGCGGCACGCCCCGCCCCGGCGCCGGCAAAGGCGTGGCGGCGCACCTCGCCCGGCATCTGGCCGTATTTGCGGTGAAACCATTTCTTCATCAGCGTCACGTTGGAAAACCCGCAGGCGACCGACACCTCGCCCACCGGCAGCGAGGTCTGCGCCAGCAGGCTGTGCGCCCGTTCCAGCCGCAGGTCGCGGTAAACCTTGAGGGGGGTCTGGCCCAGATACTCGCTGAACCCGCGTTCCAGCTTGCGGGGGGAGACGTCGAGGATATCGGCGATCTGGCCGACGGTCAGCGTGTCCTCGAGATGGTCGCGCATGATCTGCAGCGCCTCGCAGATCACCTCGTCGCCCTGCGCCATGCGCTTGTAGCGCCAGTGCTCGCCCGAGCCGCATTCGGCCTGCGGCTCGTTGAGCCCGAGGTCGCGGGCCAGTGCCACGCGGGTGAACTCGCCATCGCGGACGCCGACGAGGTCGACCATCATCCGGATGGCCGACACGTGGCCGGTGGCGCTGCTCATGGCCTTGTGGTGACAGGTGGTGCCCTCGACGATCTCGGGGCCCTGGGCGCCTTCCTCGACCCCGGGGCGGAAGCTGGGATGCACCGCCAGCCGCTTGGTGGCCAGCACGCCGGCGGCAAGCGGCACGAAAACGGCCGCGCCCACCACGCAGACGCGGGCGGCGTTGCGGATGGCGGCGCGCAGGGTGGTCAGGCCGTCGGCCGAGGGCTGCCACGGCGCGTCGGTGCCGCCGATCAGCACCAGCGTCTGGTCGGGCCCGCAGACCGGGCCGCAGGCTTGCGACAGCTCGGCCTCGCCGCGGATATGCACCCAGTCATAGGCCGGTTGCCCGGTCAGGCGGTTGGCACTGCGCAGGACGTCGATACAGGCCTCGGCGAGGAAGGCGACGCTGTCATCCTGGCTGATGAAGACGAATTCGCCGGACAGGCTGCGCCGTCCGGACACGGGTGTCGCCACCGCGGTACGGGCGCGTTCGAAGTTCTCGAGATACATGTGCTATCTTCCTTTCCCTTCGTGGCGCGGAGCCCTGAAATCCGCGTTGTGAATCCCTTAGCTGACGTTCCTGATCGAGGTTTCCACGGCATGCAGGAACGAGCCGGCCGAGGAACTGGCGGAGAGGAGCAGGAAGCTGTCCTGCCCGGTGCGGAGGATGATGGTGCCCAGATGCTCCATCACCGTGCGCGCGGCGTCGCCGACGGCAAAGGCATCGGGGTGAATGTCGAGCGGGCAGATCCGTTCCAGCGCCGTGCGGGCGCGGGGGCCGGAAAGCTCCAGCGCGCACCACGTATCGGTCTGGTCGGTGAGATAGGCGGTATCGCCGATGCGCCCGGCGACGATGGTTTCGGCATCCGGCTCGGCCCGGTGGAAGAGGATGAAGGCCTGATCGGGGGCCAGCCGCAGCAGCGTGGCGCCGTCTTCCTGTGCGGTGGCGGATTTGCCCGGCGCGGGCAGGTCGGCGCCATAGCCCTTGCGGATGGCGGCCAGCGCCGCGTCCTCCCCGCCCAGCGGCAGGGCGACGGCGACGATCGCCAGATCCTTCGGCGCGCGCAGCCGGAGGCCGTCGATTGTGTGGTCCACGCCGGCCAGCGGCGGGGCGGGTGTGAGGGTGAACTCAGCCACGGAGACGCACTCCTTCCGGGTCGATGAAATGGGCCGACACGATCTCGACCTCCATCTCGGTGCCGTGCACGGGGCTGACGGCGCGGACGATCTCGCCCTTGCGCTCATGCCCGGACTTGATGAAGCCCAGCCCGATGGAATGGCCGAGGTTCGGCGAATAGGCGACCGAGGTCATCCAGCCCTGGTCGTTCTCCATCGTGGCCTCCTCGCCCTTGTTGATGAAATGCGCGCCGGTGATCAGCTTCTGCGAGCGGTCGACCGGGCGGAACCCCATCATCCGGATCGCGTCGTCGCGGATCATCTCGGGGCGTTGCGAGAGCACGTTGCCGATGCATTCCTTCTTCTGGCTGACCATCTTGCCCAGCCCGATATTGTGGGCGGTGGTCTGGCCGTTCAGCTCGTTGCCGACGGCGTGGCCCTTCTCGATGCGCATGACGCTGAGCGCCTCGGTGCCGTAGGGGACGGCGCCGAACTCCGCGCCGGCCTCGTTCAGGACCGCCATCATCGAGTTGCCGTAGCGGGCGGGCACGGCAATCTCGTAGGCCAGCTCGCCCGAGAAGGAGATGCGGAACAGCCGCGCGGGCGTGCCGCCGCAGACGGTGATCTCGGCACAGGACATGAAGGGGAAGGCCTCGTTCGAGAGGTCGACATCCTTGTCGACCACCTTGCGCAGCAGGTCGCGCGATTTCGGCCCGGCGACGGCGAACTGGGCCCAGCCATCGGTGGTGGAAATCAGGTGCACGTCCATGTTGGGCCAGAGGCACTGGCGGGCGAATTCGAGACGGCGGAAGACCAGCACGGCGTTGGCCGTGGTCGTGGTCATGACGTAGTGGTTCTCGCCCAGCCGCGCGGTGGTGCCGTCGTCGTAACAGATGCCATCCTCGCGCAGCATCAGGCCATAGCGGACCTTGCCCACCTTCAGGGTCGAGAAGGTGTTGGCATAGACCTTGTCGAGGAAGGCGTCGGCATCGCGGCCCTTGATGTCGATCTTGCCGAGCGTGGTGACATCGCAGATGCCGACCTTTTCACGGGCGGTCTTTGCCTCGCGGTCGACGCTGTCGCGCCAGCCCTTCTCGTCGCCCTGCACGTACCACTCCGCCCGCAGCCAGTTGCCGACGGTGACGAAGCTCGCGCCATGTTCCTCGGCCCATTTGTGCGAGGGGGTCAGGCGGTAGGGGCGGAAATCCTTGCCACGTGCCCGGCCGGCCAGCGCGCCCATGGGCACGGGGGTAAAGGGCGGGCGGAAGATGGTGGTGCCGGTCTCGGGGATCGTCCGCCCGGTGATCTCGGACATGATGGCGAGCGCCGGTATATTGGCGGTCTTGCCCTGGTCGGTGGCCATGCCAAGCGTGGTGTAGCGCTTGAGATGCTCGACCGCGCGGAAGCCTTCCTGGTGCGAGAGCTTCACGTCCTTGACGGTCACGTCGTTCTGCTGATCGAGCCAGGCGCGATGCTTGCTTTGCGGCACGTACCAGAATGCGGCGTTCTCCTGCGGTTCGTCCTCCGCCTCGACCGCATCGGCCTTGGCGGGGGTGAACCCGAGGTCGGAAATCTGCGCCTCGGCCTGTGCCCGGCCTTCGGCCAGGGCCGCGGCCAGCGTCATCGAGCCATTGGCGGCGCCCGCCACGACCATGCCCGCAGGCATGGTGCCGCCCGGCACGAAGGCCTTGATATCGTCGCGCCATTCCGGCTTGCCACGCTGGTGGCAGGTCAGGTGGACGTTGGGGTTCCACCCGCCCGAGACGGCGAGGCAATCGACCGGCAGAACCTGCCCATCGGTCAGGGTGATGGATTTCAGGCCCTTGCGGCCCACGGTATTCACCACGCTCGCCCCGCGAATGTGCCGCACGTCGGGCAGGCTGAACGGCGCCGCCCGGTCGCGGCTGTCGATCACGGCACGGACATGCACGCCCTTCGCCGCCAGGTCGGCGGCGGTGCGCCAGCCGTCGTCGTTGTTGGTGAAAACGGCCACTTCCTTGCCCGGCGCCACGCCAAAACGGTTGACGTAGGTCCGCACGGCGCCCGCCAGCATCACGCCGGGGCGGTCGTTGTTGCCGAAGGCAATGGGCCGCTCGGTGCTGCCCGCCGCCAACACGGCGCGCTTGGAATAGATCCGCCACAGGATCTGACGCGGCTTGCCGGCGCTGTCGGCGAGGTGGTCGGTGCAACGTTCGAGCGCGCCGTAAATGCCGTGATCGTAGGCGCCGTAAACGGTGGTGCGGGTCATGACCCGCACGTTGTCCATCGACGCCAGTTCCGCCAGCGCCTGTGCCGCCCAGTCGTGCCCGGCCATGCCGCCCAGCTCCAACGTTTCGGAATTGAGCCGCCCGCCGGCGACGAAATCCTCGTCCGCCAGGATCACGCGCGCCCCGGCCCGGGCCGCCGCCAGCGCCGCCGACAGGCCCGCGGGCCCGGAGCCGATCACCAGCAGGTCGCAATGCAGGAAGCCCTTGTCATACTGGTCCGGGTCTTCCTGCATCGACAGCCGCCCCAGACCCGCCGAGGCGCGGATCGCCGGCTCGTAGACCTTTTCCCAGAAGGTTTTCGGCCACATGAACGTCTTGTAATAGAAGCCCGCCGACAGGAAGGGCGAGAGGAAATCCGTCATCGCCATCATGTCGAATTCGAGCGAGCCGCGATGGTTCTGGCTGGTGGCGGTAAGCCCGTCGAAAAGCTCGGCCATGGTGGCGCGGGTGTTGGGCTCGGTATGGGCCCCGGTGCGCAGGTGCACGAGCGCGTTGGGCTCTTCCGAACCGGCGGTGAACACGCCGCGCGGGCGGTGATACTTGAACGACCGGCCGACCAGCCGCTGGCCGTTGGCCAGCAGGGCGGAGGCGAGCGTATCGCCTTCGAACCCGGTCAGGGACCTGTTGTTGAAGCGGAACTTGAGCGGTTTCGTGCGGTCGATCAGGCCGCCGCCGATGCGGTTGGGTTGCGTCATTTGTCCCGCCCCCTTGCGCGCGCCACGTCGCGGGCCAGCTCGACCCGGGTGATTTCATGGGTCAGCGTGTCGCGCGTGACCACCAGCCACGAACGATCACCCTGTTCATGATACCAGAGCTCCTGATGCTGCCCGGCCGGGTTGTCGCGCAGGTAGCCGTAATCGTGGAACTGCTCCATCGCGCCCTCGGCCTGCCAGTCGGGCCGGTCAATCAGGCTGGCATCGCCGAGATAGACGAACTCCGCGGCATCGCGCGGGCCTAGAAGGGGGTGATTGATGATCATCGTTTCGTTTTTCCCTTCGCGCCCCGGGCTTGACCCGGGGCCTCGTGATTGGCCGTGAGGTCCCGGGTCAGGCCCGGGACGGGTGGGAACGATGGGCAAGGGCAATCGCGCATGTCGGACCTCAGTGGAGGTTGGGCTGATTGCCCACGCCTTTTTCGTCGATGATGTTGCCGCTGCGGAACCGGTCGAGGCGCATCTGCGCGGCGGTCGGGTGCGGCTCGTCCTTGGCCAGCAGGTGGGCGTAGCAGTACCCGCTCGCCGGCGTCGCCTTGAACCCGCCATAGCACCAGCCGCCGTTGAAATAGAGCCCGTCGATATGGGTCTTGTCGATGAAGGGCGAGCCGTCCATCGACATGTCCATCAGCCCGCCCCACGACCGCAGGAGCCGGGCGCGACCGATCATCGGCATGATCGCCATGCCCCCCTCGGCCACGTCCTCGACAACCGGCAGGTTGCCGCGCTGGGCATAGGTGTTGTAGCCGTCGATATCGCCGCCGAAGACCAGCCCGCCCTTGTCGGACTGGCTGACGTAGAAGTGGCCGGCACCGAAGGTGATGACGCCCGGGAGAACTGGCTTCAGACCCTCGGTGACGAAAGCCTGGAGCACGTGGCTTTCGATCGGCAGGCGCATGCCCGCCGCGGCCATGACGCGGCTGGACGAGCCGGCGACACAGACCGCCACCTTCTTCGCCTTGATCGCGCCGCGGTTGGTCTCGACGCCCAGGCACTTGCCCTCTCTGATGTCGAAACCGGTGACCTCGCAATTCTGGATGATGTCGACGCCGCGGCTGTCGGCGCCGCGGGCATAGCCCCAGGCCACCGCGTCGTGCCGGGCGGTGCCGCCGCGGCGCTGGAAGAGGCCGCCCTTGATCGGGAAGCGGGCATTGTCGAAATCGAGGAAGGGCAGCTCGCGCCGCAGCGCGGCGGCATCGGCTAGCTCGGCATCGGCGCCGGCGAGGAACATGGCGTTCGCCCGCCGCACGAAGGCGTCGCGCTGGCCGTCAGTGTGGAACAGGTTGAGGATCGAGCGCTGCGACACCATCGAGTTGTAGTTGGTGTCCTGCTCGAGATTCTCCCACAGCTTCATCGACATCTCGTAGAACGGCTCGTTCCCGGGCAGCAGGTAGTTCGAGCGGATGATCGTGGTGTTCCGCCCGATATTGCCCGAGCCCAGCCAGCCCTTCTCGAGCACGGCGACGTTGCGGAGGCCGAATTCCTTGGCGAGATAATAGGCCGTTGCCAAACCGTGCCCGCCGCCACCGATGATGACGATATCGTATTCCGCCTTCGGCTCGGGGTCGCGCCAGACGGGTTTCCATCCCTTGTTGCCGGTCAGGCCTTCCTTGAAGATCCTGAATGCTGAATAGCGCATCGGGCGGGAGTCCTTATCCTTGAGTCATTCCCAGCATGACGCGTTCCGCTTCGCTCGACTTTTCCCAAACAGTCGCTTACATGCCTATTATGGACAGTATTGGTACAAATTCAGTAACCAAGCGGCGAATCGGCATCCTGCCGATCGACGGGTTCGCGGTGATGTCCTACGCCGCGCTGACCGAGCCGATGCGGGCGGCGAACGTGCTGGCGCGGCGGACGCTTTACGAGATGATCAACATCTCGGCCTCGGGCCACCCGATCGCCAGCTCCGGCGCCGCGCTGGTTCTGCCGCAGGCCAAGGTTGGCGACGATCTCGACCTCGACTACCTGTTCGTCGTCGCCGGCGGCGACCCGACAACCTATGACGACCGCGCCGTGATCAACTGGCTGGCCCGGATGGCGCGGGAGGGGGTGCCGCTGGGGGGCGTGTCGGGCGGGCCGATCATCCTGGCGCGCGCCGGGCTGATGGCTGGGCGGCGGATGACGGTGCACTGGGAACATGCCGCGGCGCTGGCCGAGATCTCGCCGCACCTGCTGATCGAACGTTCGCTCTACGTGATTGACCGCGACCGGGTGACCTGTGCCGGCGGCTCGGCGCCGATGGACCTGATGCACGCGCTGATCACCCAGCACCACGGCAAGCCCTTTGCCCGGCTGGTGAGCGACTGGTTCATGCATACCGAGGTGCGCCCCTCCGCCGGGCCGCAGCGCGCCGGGCTGGTGGAACGGGTGGGGGTGAACAACGCCGCCATCCTCGACGCGGTGGAGGTGATGGAGGCGAACGTGGCCGAGCCGGTGAGCCTTTCGCACCTGGCGCAAACCGCCGGGCTGTCGGAGCGACAATTGAACCGGCTTTTCACCGACAAGCTGGGTCGGCCGACGATGCGCTATTACCGCGAGCTTCGGCTGGAAAAGGCACAGAGCCTGCTGCGCAACTCGCCGCTCACGCTGACCGAGATCGCGCTGGCCACCGGCTTTGCCAGCTCTTCGCATTTCTCACGCGCCTATGCCGCGCAGTTCGGCCAGCCGCCCTCGGCCTATCGCTGAGCGATTGCGTCACGGGGCGCGCGGTTTGCGGTCGCCGCTTGTCAAATTGCCGGCGCCCGCCATAGTCTCGGCGCGAGAGAACGGAGGGCCCCATGCATATTCTCGTCCTGCAGCACGAACGTGTCGAACATCCCGGCGTCTTCCGGAAGTTCCTTCGCGAAGACGGCCACACATGGGAGGCGATCGAGCTCGACGAGGGCGAGCCGCTGCCCGACAGCACGGACGGGTTCGACGCGCTCTGGGTCATGGGCGGGCCGATGGACACCTGGCAGGAAGACATCCACCCCTGGCTGAAGCCCGAAAAGGAGTTCATCCGCAAGGCGGTGGCCGAGGAGGGAATGCCCTACCTGGGCCTGTGCCTGGGCCATCAGCTTCTGGCCGAGGCACTGGGCGGCTCGGTGGGACCGTCGAAGACGCCCGAGATCGGGGTGATGGACGTGCACCTGACCGAGGCGGGGGCGAGCGGCGTGCTGTTCGACGGGCTGCCGGAACGGTTCGACTGCCTGCAATGGCACTCGGCCGAGGTGACGGCGCTGCCCGAGGGGGCGCAGGTGCTGGCCACCTCGCCCGATTGCGCCGTGCAGGCGATGAAATGGGAAACGCGGGCCTATTCCATGCAGTTTCACATGGAGATCGAGGCCGATACCGTACTCAACTGGAACAACATCCCGGAATATGCGGGCGCGCTCGACAAGGCGATCGGGGCAGACGCGGTGCATGATCTCGAGGCGGCCTGTGCGCAACGGATGGAGAGCTTCAACGACCGGGCGGAGCGGATCTACATCAACTGGCTTCAGGCGACGTCGCGGGCGGGGTGACGGAAGTCCGGGGCCTTTGCGCCTAGCGTTGAATTTCCAGCGGAAATTCAACGTCTCCCCCAGAGTATTTTTCCCAAGAAGAAGCCGGGTCGGGGCTTCAATCCTCCGCCCAGCCGTCCGACTGCATCTCGCGCAGGCGGCTGGCGGTGCGTTCGAATTCGAAACTGCCCTCGCCCTCGACATAAAGGTACTCCGGTTCCGCCGCTGCCGAACAGATGAGCTGGGTTCCGGCCTCGTAGAGCGCATCGACAAGGGTGACGAAGCGCTTGGCCTCGTTGAAGTTCGAGCGCGAGAGCTGGGGGATGTTCTCCAGCACCAGCACGCGTGCCGCCTCGGCGATGGCGAGGTAGTCGGCGGGGCCGAGCGGCTTGGCGCAAAGATCGTAGAAGCTGGCCCGCGCCACGCCGTTGCGGAAGGCGGGGATCGTGACCTCGCGCTTGTTGACGACGAGGGTGTGGGGCGCGCTGTCGCCATCGGTGAGGTCGTTCCAGACCGCCTTGATGTTCTCGCGCGCCTCGGCGTCAATCGGGGTGAAATAGGTGCGGGTGCCGGCCAGCCTGTCCTGCCGGTAATCGGTGGGGCCGGCCATTTCATGGACCACCATCCGCTCCTTCACCAGGTCGATGAAGGGCAGGAAAAGCTGGCGGTTGAGGCCGTTCTTGTAGAGGTCGTCTGGCACGCGGTTGGAGGTGGTCACCACCACCACGCCCTCGTCGAACAGCGCCTCGAAGAGCCGGCCCACGATCATCGCGTCGGTGATGTCGGTGATCTGCATCTCGTCGAAGGCCAGAAGGCGGACGCTCTCGGTGACCTCCTTGGCGACGGGAGACAGCGCATCCTCCACCCCCTGCTTGCGGGCGGCGTGCATGCCGGCGTGGATCTCCTGCATGAAGGCGTGGAAATGCACCCGGCGGTTGGGCACCTCGAGCGTGTCGACGAACATGTCCATCAGCATCGACTTGCCGCGCCCGACCCCGCCCCAGAGATAGAGCCCCTTGGGCGGCTCGGGCGCCTTGCGGAACCAACCCTTCTTCCGCGGCTTGGCCAGCTCGGCGCGGATGCGCTCGAACTCGGGCAGCGCCGCCACCTGCGCGACGTCGCGGGTCAGTTTCCCCTCGGCGACGAGGCGGTCATATCGTTCCGGCAGCGTTTCCATCCGCCCCGCATAGCGCGCCCGCGCGGCCATGAAAAGCGCCTGTGCCGCCGTGGCGTCACGAACGGTGATTGTCACCCGCACAATCCTTGAATTGACGCCGCCCTTCCGAAGGGTAATCTGCGCCGCGACAGGAGCGCGCCATGCAGAAATCCACCCCCCTCTTCACGCCGGTGCTGATCGCCGGATGTGTCATCATGCTGATCTCCTTCGCGATCCGCGCTTCCTTCGGTGTCTTCCAGATCCCGATCGCGGAAGAGTTCGGCTGGCTTCGGGTCGAATTCTCGATGGCCATCGCCATCCAGAACCTCGCCTGGGGCATCGGCCAGCCGATCTTCGGCGCGCTGGCCGAGCGGATCGGCGACCGCAAGGCGATCGTGATGGGCGCCATCGTCTATGCTGCCGGGCTGGTGCTGTCCTCCACCGCAGTGACGCCAGGCGCGCTGCAATTCTACGAGGTGCTGGTGGGGTTCGGCATCGCCGGTACCGGTTTCGGGGTGATCCTCGCCGTGGTGGGCCGCGCCAGCTCCGACGAGAACCGCTCGATGAGCCTGGCCATCGCCACCGCAGCCGGCTCCGCCGGGCAGGTGGTGGGCCCGCCTGTGGCCGAGGCGCTTCTGAGCGTGATGAGCTGGCAGATGGTGTTCATCGTCTTCGCCGTGACGATCGTCGCCGCGCTGGTGATGCTGCCGCTGATGCGCGCGCCCGAGCCGGCGTCGAAGGCCGAGCTCGAGGAAAGCATGGGCGCGATCCTCGGCAAGGCCTTCCGCGACCCGTCCTATACGCTGATCTTCCTCGGCTTCTTCTCCTGTGGCTACCAGCTTGCCTTCGTCACCGCCCATTTCCCCGCCTTCGTGACCGAGATGTGCGGGCCCATCGCCGCGGGCAGCGTGCTGCACGGGATCGGCATCACCTCGACCTCGGCACTGGGCGCGGCGGCCATCGCGGTGATCGGGCTGGCCAATATCGCCGGCACGCTGACGGCGGGCTGGCTGGGCAAGCGCTATTCCAAGAAATACCTGCTGGCGGGCATCTACACCGGCCGGACGATCATCGCCGCGTGGTTCATCATGGTGCCGATGACGCCCGCGACGGTGCTGCTCTTCTCGGTCGGCATGGGCTCTCTCTGGCTGGCGACGGTGCCGCTGACCAGCGGGCTGATCGCGCATCTATACGGGCTGCGCTACATGGGCACGCTGTATGGCATCGTGTTCTTCAGCCACCAGCTTGGCAGTTTCCTGGGCGTCTGGCTGGGCGGGCGGATGTACGACATCTATGGCGATTACACCGCCGTCTGGTGGGTCGGCGTTGGGGTGGGTGCGTTCTCGGCGCTGGTGCACCTGCCGGTGAAGGAGAACCGGCTGAAACCGGCGCTGGCCTAAGGGGGCGCCGTCAGAGCACCGGTTTCATCGCCGCCATCACCGCGTCGGGGTGGGTATAGGCCAGCGCATGGCCGGCATCGGGGATGACCGCCTGCCGCGCCTGCGGGTTCCACTCGGCCAGCGTGTCCTTGCAGGTCAGTGGGATCACGTCATCCTTTTCGCCCCAGATCGCCAGCACCGGCGTGCCCGCCGCGGCGATGGCACGGTGGGCGTCGTCGAGATCCTCGTCAAGGATGCCGCGCAGCGAGGACAGCACGGCCGGGGCAAACCCCTTCATCCGCGTCTCGGCAATCTGCAGATCGACGATCCGGTCGATATGGGCGTGCCCCCCCCGCTCGGATTCCGTCGCCCGGCGCAGCGACTTGGCGTAGAAACCCAGCATCATCCAGCGGCCAAGGAAATTGTACTTCACCGCCATGTCCGCCACCGGCCCGAGATCATGGCCCAGCCCGGCCGGCGCCAGCAGCACCAGCTGCCGCAGGCGCCCGGCCTGCTCCGCCGCGAAGGCCGACGCGATGGCGCCGCCCATGGAATAGCCGAGCAGGGTGATCTCGCCCGTCACCCCCTGGTCCTCGAGGAGATCGTCAAGCTGGCGGAGGAAGAACGCGCTGTCCTGTTCGCTCCTCGGCCGGTCGGAGAAACCGCGGCCATAGAGATCGTAGGTCAGGACGCGATACCCCATTTGCGCCAGCTCCTCGGCCACCGGCCCCCAGACGAAGGAGGGCGTGGTGAGCCCATGCACGCAGACGGCGACAGGCCCATCCTCCGGCCCGTGCCACTGGTAATGGGTGACACCCTGCGAGAGGGTCGTGAACTGCCCCGGCGCAGCCTCCCGCCGGGTTCGGTTCATCCGGGGCCGCAGCGCCTCGACCGCGAAGGGCCAGATGGCCACGGCGGCGAGTATGGCGATGACGGCCCACCAGGTCATTGCGCGGCGGCCCAGGCGTCGAGGATGTAGCGGCTGGTCATCAGGTCCAGATGCGCGCCCCCGCCGTTCTTGAACAGCGTGATCTCGTCATCGCTCTCCCGCTTGAACTTACCGGCCTCGTAGTAGTCGGCCACGAGGTCGTCGCGGGCAATCACCCCCGCCTCGAGCGGGATCTTGATCTCGCCGATATGGCCCACGGTGGTATCGTAGCTGTCGACGAACACCCTCGCCCGCTTGAGCGCCGCGTCATCCACCTCGCGCATGTCCGGGCGGTAGGCGCCGATCAGGTCGACATGCTGGCCGGGTCGGAACCATTCCCCCTTCAGCAGCGGTTCGGTCGACATCGTGGCGGAGGTGACGATATCCGCCGCGCCCACCGCGGACTCCAGATCGTCGGCCACCCGCAGGCCCGGGCAGTCCTCGACCATCGCCTCGGCATTCTTGCGGGTGCGGTTCCAGACGGTGAAGCGCGCCTTCGGAAACGCGGCGGAATAGGCGTGGAACAGCGACCGTCCCACCGTCCCGGCGCCGACAATAAGTATCTCCTCGCTGTCGGGCCGGGCCAGTTTCGTGGCGGCATAGAGACTGTCTCCGGCGGTCTTCCACTTGGTGACGAGGTGAAAGTCGATCACCGCCTCGAGCTGACCGTCGCCATCGCCGAAGACACAGACAGACCCGTGGATCATCGGCTTGCCGGCCTTGGGGTTGCCCGGAAAGATCGTCGCCGATTTCACCGCCAGCCCCATGCCATCGATCCACGCCGAGCGCGACAGAAGCGTGTCGGGATCGCGGTAGAGAAAGGTATCGCCGATCTCGGCCTTGGGCAGCCTGTGCCCAGTCTCGAACGCCGCGCACAGCTTCATCCAGTCGAGATGTTTCTCGCCCTCGTCGAACGGGATCATGGTGACACTCATGCGATATCCTCCTGCGTCAGAAGCCCGTCCTCGACCAGCCGGCGGGCCAGCCCCTCGGGCGTTTCGAAACGATGTGTCTGCCAGCCGCGCGCGGCGGCGGCGGCGATGTTGTCTTCGCGGTCATCGGTGAAGAACAGCGTGTCCGGCGCCAGCCCGCAATCGGCCTCGACAGCGGCGTAAATCTCCGGGTCGGGCTTGATCATCCTCATCTCGCCGGAAATGTAGCGGCGGTCGAATTCCTTGAGCCAGGGAAACTGCGCCTCGCTCAGGGGAAAGTTCTCCTTGCCGAAATTGCTCAGCGCGAAGACCGGCACACCCTTCCCCTTCAGCGCCCGCAGAAGCTTCACCGAGTGCGCGATCTCCGGCTGGGCGATCTCCGTCCATTTCCACCGGAACTTCAGCACCTCCTGCCGCCATCTCCAATGCGCCGAGGCGGTATCCTCCACCACGTCGGCAAAGGCGTTGCCCGCGTCGATCTTCACCATCATACCGTGAATATCGACCTCGCCGAACATCTCCCGGCGCTTCGCCTTTCCGAGCACCCGGTCGAAATACTTCTCCGGCTGCCACTCGATCAGCACATTGCCGATGTCGAAAATCACCGCGTTGATCGCCATGAAACGCCCCTATCTCCTGACCGGCCCCTCGGCCACGTGCGTGCCTTTGCGCGATTCGCGCCAGACAAGGTAAAGCCCCGACCCGAGGATCAGCGCGATGCCGGCCCAGGCGACCATATCGGGCCAGGTGCCGAACACCGTGACGCCCCACAGGATCGCCATGGGCATCGAGATATATTCGAATGGCGCCGCAAAGGCCGCCTCGCTCAGCCGGTAGGCCTGGCTGATGAACAGAACGCCGGCCAGCCCGCTGATGCCCAGAAGGATGAAGATCGGGATATCCGCCGTGTCCACCGGCGCCCACGCCCGCAGAAGGAAATCAATGTCCGCGCCCGCCATCTCCGCAAGCTTGCCATCGCCTATGCTCAGCCCGATGGCGGCGCTGACGAACAGGAAGCAGCTTTGCGAATAGATTGCCATGGTCGCGGCACTCTCCGTGTCGCCGATCCGCCGGGCGATGATGTGCATCACCGCGTAAAGCGAGGCCGCGATCATCGGGAAGACCGAGGCCAGTTGAAACGCCGAGGTTCCCGGCTTGGCGATCAGCAGCACCCCCACGAATCCCACCGCGATGGCCGCCCAGCGCCGTGCGCCTACCCGTTCGCGCAGGAAGATCACCGAGAAGACCGTGATGACCAGCGGCGAGACGAAGAAGATCGCCACCGCATCGGCAATCGGCAGGGCGGCCAGCCCGAGGAACAGGAAGGAGTTGGCAAACACCACGCAAAGCCCCCGCGCGGCATGGGCCAGCGGGCGGCGCGTGCGGAACACCCGGAACCCGCCGAAGAACGGCATCACCAGGATCAGGAAGGTCGGAATGCCCACCAGCGCCCGCAGGAAAACCACCTGGTGCAGGGCATATCCGTCGGACACGAACTTGATCGCCACGTCGTTCAGCGAAAAGCAAAGCGCCGCCGTGAACGCACAGAGCGCGCCCACCAGGTTGGACCGTTCTATGGAAACCTGCGTCATGAAGTCCCGTTCGCTGTTCCCGGCAACAAACGGGAGCGGGCGGGGATTGTAAAGCATCGCGCCCGGAAAAACGGCTCAGCGCGCCGCCTGCCGAAGCGCCCGTTCCAGCGCGTCGAGAAACCTTGACCGGTCCGCCTTGGTAAAGCCCTTGCCGCCGCCCTGCCGGAACGGATCGGCGGCGCGCAGGTCGCTCATCAGGTCTCGCGTGGCCAGCGCCGCGCCCACGTTGCGCTCGGTCAGCGCTTCGCCATTTGGTTTCAGCACCAGCGCGCCACCCTCGACACATCGGGCGGCCAGCGGGATATCCCCGGTGATCACCACGTCCCCCGCCCCGGCCCGCTCGGCGATCCACTTGTCGGCCTCGTCCGGCCCCTCGGGCACGATCACCGTCTCGATGGCCGGGTTGGCCGAGGGCCGGATGCCGCCATTCGACACCATCTTCACGCCCACGCCATGCCGGGTGGCCACCCGCTCCACCTCCGCCTTCACGGGGCAGGCATCGGCATCGACGTAGATCACGCCTTCTTCGCCTTCGTGTCCACCTTGGCGCCCGGCTCCCGCTTCACCTTGTATTCCTCGGGAATGGGCATCCGGTTGAACGCATCGAGCCCGGCGATCTTGTAGGCCTCGGCCAGCGTCGGATAGTTGAACGTGTTCTGCACGAAGTAATCCACCGTCCCCTTCAGGTTCAGCACCGCCTGCGCGATATGGATGAGCTCGGTCGCCCCCTCGCCCACGATCTGCACGCCCAGCACCCGGCGGGTCTTGAGGCTGAACAACATCTTCAGCATCCCGTGCTCCAGCCCCATGATATGCCCCCGGCTGGTCTCGCGGAACCGGGCCACGCCCACCTCGTAGGGAATGCCCCGCTCCTGCATCTCCTCCTCCGACATGCCGCAGGTGGAAATTTCCGGCACCGAGTAGATGCCATAGGGAAACCACGGGCTTTCCGGCAGCGTCGGCGTATCGAGCGCATGGCAGGCCGCGATCCGCCCCTGCTGGATCGAAGTAGAGGCAAGGCTGGGATGGCCGATCACGTCGCCGGCGGCATAGATATGCTTGGCCGAGGTCTGGTAGGTCTTGCGGTCCACCTCGATCCGCCCGCGATGATCTGTGGCGATCCCCACGGCGTCGAGGTTCAGCCGCTCGGTCGCCCCCATCCGCCCGGCGGCGAACAGAAGCATCTCGGCCCGCACGTGGCGGCCATTGGCCATGCTCACCTCGACATGGCCGCCGGCATCCTCGATCTGTTCGATGGCCGAACCGAGCCGCAGGTCGACGCCGTTATCCCTGATCTGATGGGTAAACTCCTCGATGATCCGGCTGTCGATGAAATCGAGAAAACTGTCGCGCGGCTCGATCAGCGTCACCCGCACGTCGAGCGCCGAGAACATCGTGGCATATTCCACCCCGATCACCCCGGCCCCCACCACCACAAGGCTGCGCGGAATCTGCGCCAGCTCGAGAAACTCGTCACTGTCGACGATGGTCGAGCCGTTGAAGGGCACGTAATCCGGCCGATAGGTCTTGGTCCCGGTCGAGATCAGGAACCGGTCGGCGGTCAGCCGGCTGACCTCGCCCGCCTCGGTGGCCACCTCCACCTCGTTCGGGCCGATGAACTTCGCCATACCGTTCAGCGTGTCGACATGGTTGCGGTTGAACTGGTGCTCGAGGATATCGACCTCGTAATCGAGCGTCTTGTGCAGGCGCGACTTGAGGTCCTGCGCCTCGATATCCTCCTTCACCCGGTACGAGCGGCCGTAAAAGCTCCGCTCGCGCCAACCCGACAGGTTCAGCACCGTCTCGCGCAGGGTCTTCGACGGGATCGTGCCGGTATGCACCGAGACACCGCCAAGGCGGTCACGCCGGTCGATCACCAGCACCCGCCGCTTCAGCTTACCCGCCTGGATCGCAGCCGACCGCCCGGCCGGGCCGGAGCCGATGATGATGAGGTCGTAATGGCTCATTCAATGTCCTTCCCAAAATCGGCCGGTGAGCCGGACCGAAACACAGTGGCCCGACATTCGCGGGGCTGATCAGCCCGCATAAAGCGCCTCGGCATGGAAGCTCACGTGATCCTCCATGAAGGTCGAGACAAAGAAATAGCTGTGGTCGTATCCCGGCTGCAGCCGCAAATTGGCCTGCTGCCCCCGCTCGGCCGCCGCATGGGCAAAGTTGTGCGTGTTGAGCAATTTGAAGAACTGGTCCTTCGTCCCCGTATCCGTCAGGATCGGCCCATCGAACCCGGCCTCCCGCATCAGCAGCGTCGCGTCATGCGCGGCCCAGACCGCCTCGTCATCGCCGAGATACCCGCCAAGCTGCTTCCGACCCCAGTCGCTCGCCGTCGGATGGCAGATCGGCGCGAAGGCCGAGACCGAGCGATACCGCCCCGGCAGCCCCATCGCCAGCGTCAGCGCACCATGCCCGCCCATCGAATGCCCGGTGATCCCCTGCCGGCTTGCATCGATGGCGAACTCGCTGGCCACCAGCGCCGGCAGCTCCTCGCCGACGTAATCCCACATCCGGAAATGCTTGGCCCACGGGTCCTGCGTGGCGTTCACGTAGAACCCCGCCCCCTGCCCCATGTCGAACGAATCCTCGTCGGCCACGCCATCGCCGCGCGGGCTCGTATCGGGGAAGACCAGCGCGATCCCCTGCTCGGCCGCCCAGCCCTGCGCCCCCGCCTTGGTCATCGCGTTCTCATGCGTGCAGGTCAGCCCCGACAGGTACCACAGCACCGGCACCGGCCCGTCCTTCGCCTCTTCCGGCAGGAACAGGCCAAAGGTCATGTCGCAATTGCAGGCCTCCGAGGCGTGCTTGTACACCCCTTGGACCCCGCCGAAACAGGCGTTCTCGGAAACGGTTTCCATCCTTACCTCCCATGCCAGGAACCAGAGTTACCCGTCTCTAACAAGCCAGCCGAAGTCTGGAAACGCAAAACCGGCGCAGGCCCATGCAACAGCGACATGACCGGGCCTTCCAGTTTCCCAGCAAGGGCCACATTCACGCCGCAAAGCGAAGCTCAACCTGAGGCTGAAACGTCCGGGAAGGGATACCATGCGTCGCGTTATCAAGGTCTTTACGACAATCGCCCTGCTCGCCGTGGCGGCGCCAGTCGCCGCGGAAGATGCAACCGCCTCGAACGGCACCCCCTTCACCCGCACGGACCTTTACGCCGCGATCGAGGCGGGCGATCACAGGCTGGTCGAAACCACCTTCGCGGAGCTGCAGGCGCAGACCCTGGCCAACGAGGTCGGCGTCAACCGTCTCCGCGGGCTTTACGGCGTCTTCGGCACCAGCAACCCCCGCATCGTCGGATTTGCCGAAAGCTGGCTGGAGGCCTACCCGGACAGCCCCTTCGCCCGAACGGGGCTGGCCTGGGCCAGAAGCAGCACCGGCTGGAACATCCGGGGCGAGAAGCTCGCGCGCCAGACCTTCCCCGACGCCCTAGAGGCCTTCAGCCTGCTGCACCGCGACGCGTGGGACCTCGCGTTCGCGGCCCATGAAACCGATCCCGCGCTCGTCCCGGCCTCGGATGCGTTGCTGGCACTCGCCAATTCCACGGGGGAATACGAACGCGCCTTCGAGGTGCTGGACAGGGCGATGACGCTCCGCCCCGATCTCGGAACGCTCGAACGCGCCACGCTCATGACCGCCCCCGGCTGGGGCGGAAAATGGGACACGGCCGAAGCGCTCTGCGATCACTATGGCCCGACGATAGACCCGGGCAAAACCGACGCCACACTTCACTGCAAGGTCTATGCCGCCCTCAATTACCACGTCGGCGAAATGGGCGAGTGGGGGCTGGATATCCTCGAGCGGACGCCCATTCCGGCGCTCGACTACCTGCGGATCCACATGGCAACCTCCAGCAGCGCTAGCCGGGCCGATGCCGCTTTCGCCCATGCCTACCTCACGCGCGACGGCTTCACCGATGTCCGGAATGCCCGGCGATTCGACGAAAACGTGGCATGGCAGTACGGCTACGACTTCCTCGGCGAATCCCACCTGCGGCAGGCCAGGAAGAACGCAGCCGAGGCGCTCGAGCATGACCCATACGACCCGGCCCTGAACCGGATCATGGCAGAGGACGTCATGGCCTTCGAACTGCAGGGCGACAGCCTGACCCATCGCGTGGTCGAGCGTGTCCCGACTGAACAGAAGCTCCTCCATGTCGGCCGGCAGCTCGCGGTCTCCCCCTACGATCCCGAGCTCTGGACCGAATACGCCACCCTCCTGCGCCTTGTCGATCGTCAGGGGGCCATGCTCAAGGCTGAACCCTATGCGATCAACGCCATCGTCTACTCCAATTACAGCCCCGGCTACGTGATCGGCTATGCCCAGCGAAAGGCCCGCGCCATCATCGAACTCGACAGCCTCGAAGATCAGCCGGACAGCGCCATGTGGCAACGTCTGAGCGAAGCCGACAAGGCCCGCGCCGAGCAGGACCGCCAGAAACTGCTCGACTTCCGTCACGGCATCGACATGGACAAGACCCTGCGTTGCCCGATGCTGCAGGCCTACCGGCTACACGGTGTGATCTGCGCCCGTTCGAACAGCTCCTCCTGTGAGCTTCACCAGACACAGCGCGCGATGTTCGAGCCGTTACTGGACGACATCGAGAAACGGAGGGCCTGCACCGGGGTCATGGCGGCAAGCGAGATCGAGCTGTTCTTCCTGCCCGTCGATGTCGAGCTGTTCGACTCCGAGGGCTGAGCCCGGATACCGCTTCACCCCGTCCGACGATGGACGCTCATGATCTCGTCAATCGGTTTCTTGATGGTGGCCGCCTTCGGCATCGTAGCACCCCGGGCCGCGTGGCCCACAGTCAAGATCATCACCGGCTTTTCATTTTCCGGCCGGTTCAGCAACCCGTTCAGAAACTTCATCGGGTTCGGCGTATGGGTCAGCATCGACAGCCCCGCCGTATGCAGCGCGGTGATCAGCAGACCGGTCGCAATCCCCACGCTCTCCGGAACGTAGTAGTGCTTCCGCCGCGTCCCGTCAGGGTTCACCCCATAGCGCTGCGCGAAGACCACGATCAGCCAGGGCGCATCGGTCAGGTGCGGCTTGCTCGCATCCGTCCCGATCGGCTCCAGCGCCGCCAGCCACGCGTCGCCGGCCCCGCCCTCGTAGAACTGCCGCTCCTCCTCCTCGGCCGCCGCCCGGATCTTCGCCTTCATCTCCGGGTCGGCCACGGCCGCGAAATGCCAGGGCTGCTGGTTCGCCCCGCTCGGCGCCAGCCCCGCCGTCTCGATGGCCGCGGCGATCACCGCCTCCGGCACGGGCTTTGTCTCGTACTCCCGCACCGTATGCCGCTGCCGCATCAGGTCGCGAAAGCCCTCTACCGCTTCCTGCGCCTCTGCATCGCTCAGCTCCCGCCGGTGCGGCAGGGGAAGCGGCTCGTATCCGGTTGGCTCCTCGCCCATGCAACCGATCCTTTCAGTAAAGCTGCCCCACCCAGCCGATCACCAGCGACACCGTGATCACCGCAAGCGCCGTCGAGATCAGGATCGAGGCCGACACCCGTTGCGGCGCGATCCGGTAATGCTCGGCCAGGATATAGACGTTGCCTGCCACCGGCAGCGCAGCAGCTGCGATCATCACGGCGGCGGCATAGGGCTCCACCGGGAACAAAATCAGCGCCGAGAACGCCACCGCGCCGGGATGCAGCACCAGCTTGCTGAAGCTCAGCCACCCGGCGATCAACGGCCGCTCGGCCTTCTTCGTGGCCAGCGACGCGCCGATGGCGAACAGCGCCCCGGGCGTCGCCGCGCCCCCCAGCAGCGACAGGAAATCGTTCATCACGCTCGGGATCGGCAGCTTCAGCGCCGACCAGCCCAGCCCCAGCACGATCGACACGATCATCGGGTTCTTCAGCAGGCCCAGCCCCACCGTCTTCAGCGCGTTCAGCCCCACCGCCCCGTCGCGCGACCCGGTCACCAGGATCACCACAAGCGAGCCGAACACGATCAGGTCGATCGACAGCACCAACATCACCGATCCGATCGCCGCCTCGCCCATCAAGAGCGTCAGCATCGGCACGCCGAGAAACCCCACGTTGCCGATCACCCCGCATTGCGATTCGAACGCCGCCTCCTCAATCGAGGCGCCGCGCAGGAAGGCCGCCATCATCACCACGCCATAGACAAAGGCCGTGGCCCACAGGTAGGCGGCGATGAAGCGCATGTTGAACACCTCGCCGAACGACAGGTTCGCCGAGAAGCGGAACAGCATCGCCGACAATGCGAAGTAGAACACGAACTTGGTCAGCCACGCCGTCGCCTCCTCGGTGAAGAAGCCGGTGCGCCCGGCCCCGAAGCCAAGGCCGATCACGCAGAAGAAGGGCAGGGTCTGTAAGAAAATTTCCAGCATCGCCCGCTTGTTAGCACGCCTCACGGGCGGCGCAAACGGGAATGACCGGCCACGCCGCCCCGCCGCGCGATTAAGGGGGCAGCGCGTCGCCCTGCCCCCTTCGGCCGGCGCACTGGGATGTCGCGCCGGGCCTGCCCTTATACGGTCGTCCGCACCCCTGCATCGACCGCGCCACCAGCTTGGACCGGCAATGGTTAACAAACCATTGCCACCCGCCCGCGCCCGACAGCCGGAAGAAAAGAAATCGCACTGGCCGGACCGCAAAACCGGTATAGCTGGCCGCAACCGGGCAGGTCGCCCGGCGATGAAAGGCAGAGACAATGACCGACAAGATCAAGGGCCCCGCCTCCTACTTCCCGTCCATCGAGGCCAAGTACGGCCGCCCCATCGCGGAATGGAAGGACCTGATCCGCGCCCAGCCCGGCAAGAAGCACATGGAACTGGTCACTTGGCTGAAGCAGGAGCACGGGATGGGCCACGGCCACGCCAACGCGCTTGTCGCCGACACCCTGCGCGAAGCTGCCGCCTAGATGGCCCGCCGGGATTACGACCCCGCCACCGCCCCGCCCGATGACCGGCCTGCCGCGAAGGCGCGGGCGTTCGATCCGTCCGGGGAGGGCCCGTGGCGCGGCGCGCTGGCCGGCGAACGCATCGGCTCGGCCAACACCATCCTCGCATACGGAACCGACACGATCGGCGAAGGCCCGCGACTACACGTCCATCCCTATGACGAAACCTTCGTGGTGATCACCGGACACGCCCGCTTTTTCGTCGGCGACGAGGTGATCGACGCCGCCGCCGGCGACGTTCTGCTCGCCCCCGCCGGTCAGCCCCACAGGTTCGAGAACGCCGGCCCCGGCCGCCTCCAGACCATAGACATCCACCACTCCCCCCGCTGGATCCAGACGGACCTCGACTAGCGCCCGGCCCGGCTTCTTCTGGCCGAAAATATCCTCGGGGGTGAACTGGCCGCAGGCCAGGAGGGGGCAGACAGCCCCCTCTACCCGCTCCCGATCAGCACCCCGGCCGCGAACACAAGCGCGCCGCCCAGCACCACCTGGAACGCCGCCCGGAAGAACGGCGTCTCCATGTAGCGGTTCTGGATCCACGCGATCGCCCACAGCTCCACGAACACCACGGCAATGGCGAGGATCGTCGCCGTCCAGAAGTCGGGGATCAGGTAGGGCAGCGCGTGCCCCAGCCCGCCCACCGTGGTCATCACCCCGCTGGCGATGCCGCGCTTCACCGGGCTGCCCCGCCCCGACAGTTCGCCATCATCGCTGGCGGCCTCGGTGAAGCCCATGGAAATCCCCGCCCCCACGCTGGCGGCCAGCCCGACAAGGAAGGTCGTCCACGTATCCTGCGTGGCAAAGGCCGTGGCAAAGATCGGCGCCAGGGTCGAGACCGACCCGTCCATCAGCCCGGCCAGCCCGGGCTGCACCCATGTCAGCACGAACTGCCGCCGCGCGGTGCGCGATTCGGCGGCGCGGGTGTCGTCGTCGAGATGTTCCTGCTCAAGCTCGCCGGCCCGGTCCTGGTGCCCCGCCTCTGCCGCGGCAAGATCCCCTAACAGCTTGCGCGTGTCCGCATCCGTCGTGTTCGCCGCCGCCTTGAGGTAGAACGCTTCCGCCTCCCGCTCCATCGCCTCGGCCTCTTCGCGGATCCGCTCGATCCCGAGGTTCTCCACCAGCCACACCGGCCGCCGCGCGTAATACCCCGCCACGTGCTCCCGTCGGATGAGCGGGATCACCTCGCCGAACCGCTTGCGATGCAGCTCGATCAGCGCCTTGCGGTGGCCGTCCTCCTCTTCCGCCATCCCGTCGAACACGCGGGCCGTATCGGGGTAATCGGCCCGCAGCATCTCGGCATAGGAGCGGTAGATGCGCCCGTCATCCTCTTCCGAGGATATGGCGAGGGCGAGGATTTCCTGTTCGCTCAGCTCCGAGAACCGGCGGCGGGAGGACATTCCGGGAATCATGGGGCGACCTTTCGAATTAGAACAATTCTAAACTATACGGCACGCCCGCAGGATCAAGCCCCGACACCCGCCGCGTTGACTTTTCCCCAAGCCTCGACAACGCTCCCATCCGACAGGCACAGGGGTAGCGGCAGATGGCACAAGAACGGTCCGGGCTGGTGGCGGGCATCGACGTGGGCGGCACGTTCACCGACCTGTTGCAGCTCGACCAGACGACCGGCGCCGTGCGCATCGCCAAGGTGCCCAGCACCCCCGACAATCAGGCCTTCGGCGTGATGGACGCGCTCACCGCCGCCGAATGCGACCTCGCCGCGCTCGACCTGATCGTCCACGGCACCACGACCACCACCAACGCCGTCCTCGAACGCAAGCTCAGCCGCACCGGCCTCATCACCACGCAAGGCTTCCGCGACGTGCTCGAACTCGGCCGCCGCACCCGGCCGCAGGCCTATGGCATGACCGGCCAGTTCACCCCCCTCATCCCCCGCGACCTGCGCCTCGAAGTGCCCGAACGCACCGATGCGTCCGGCGCCGTCGTCACCCCTCTCGACGAGGACGCTGTGCGCACCGCCGCCCAGGCCCTCCTCGACGCCGGGTGCGAGGCTGTGGTCGTCCATTTCCTCCATTCCTACGCCAACCCCGCCCATGAGCAGCGCGCCGGCGCCGTGCTGGCCGAGATCTGGCCCAACAGCCACATCACCCTCGGCCATGCCATCCTGCAGGAATCCCGCGAATTCGAACGGGGCGTCACGGCGGCGGTCAACGCCAGCGTCCAGCCCATCCTCGACCGCTACCTCCGCCGCCTGACCGAAAGCCTCGCCGAGGGCGGGTACGACCGCGACGTTCTGGTGATGAACGGCAACGGCGGCATGGTCTCTTCCCGTTTCGTGGCGCGCGAGGCGGCAAAGACCGTCATGTCCGGCCCCGCCTCGGGCGTGATGGCCGCCGCCTATACCGGCCGCATCGCCGGTATGCCCGACCTGCTGACCTATGACATGGGCGGCACCTCGACCGACGTGGCGCTGGTGCGCGGCGCCGAACCCGCCGTCTCGAACGAGATCGAGATCGAATACGCCATGCCGATCCACGTGCCCATGGTCGACGTGCGCACCGTGGGCGCCGGCGGCGGCTCCATCGCCCGCGTGAACGCCGCCGGCCTCCTCGAAGTCGGCCCCCAAAGCGCCGGCGCCGACCCCGGCCCGATCTGCTACGGCCGCGGCGGAACCGAGCCCACCATCTCCGACGCCAACCTCCTCCTCGGCCGGCTCGATCCGGCCCGGCTGGCGGTCAAGGGCGGCGTCACCCTCCAAACCGTCGAAGACATCTTTGCCGAACGCCTGGGCCGACCCCTCGGCCTCACCGCCCACGAAGCCGCGCAAGCCGTCGTCCAGCTCGCAAACACCACCATGGCAGGCGCCATCCGCATGGTCTCCCTCTCCCTCGGTGCCGACCCGCGCGACTTCGCCCTCTTCGCCTTCGGCGGCGCCGGCCCGCTCCATGCCGCGGCGCTGGCCCGCGAACTGGGCGTCCCCCGCGTCCTCGTGCCCAGCCGCCCCGGCATCACCAACGCCATCGGCTGTGTCGTCGCCGACCTCCGCCACGACTTCGTGCAGACCCTCAACACCCCCGTCGACGCCTTGGCCGAGACCCAGCTCGCCGACATCTTCGCCGCCCAGACCGCCGAGGGCGAACGCCTCATCGCCAAGGAGCGCGTCGAGATCCGCGGCCTGCGCCACCTTTACAGCGTCGACATGCAATTCGTTGGCCAGACCCACCTCCTCCGCGTCGAACTGGAAACCCCCGAGATCGACAACGCCGCCCTCCGCGAGCTCTTCGAGATCGCCTATTTCCGCCGCTTCCGCGTCGAGCTCTCGGAAATCCGCGCCAACGTGGTCAACGCGAACTGCTCGGTCATCGGCGCCCGCGTGCCCCTCGACCTCTCCACCCTGATCGACCCGTCGGGCCGCAAACCCACCCTCGCCGACGCGCAGACCGGCACCCGCCCCGTCCGCTTCGGCGCCGACATCCACGACACCCCCATCTACTGGCGCGACCACCTCCCGCTCGACGTCTCCCTCGACGGCCCGGCGATCATCCAGCAAATGGACACGACCCTCCTCATCGAACCCGGCGACCGGGCGACAGGCGACCCGCACGGCAACATCATCCTTCACGTGGGGGCGCCAACATGACCCCAACACACCCCCGCCCCGGCCCGGAGCCGGCGCAGGAAAAGAGGTCCCGGGTCAAGCCCGGGACGGGAGATGCGCCCTGTCCGATACAAGGCAATACCCGCCCCGCCCCCCGAGCCGGGGCCTCGCACCACGAAACAAACCCGGGACGAGTCGCATGATCGACCCCATCACCCTCTCCGTCATCCAGGCCGGCTTGCAACAGGTCTGCGACGAGATGGATCTCAGCTTCTCCCGCGCCGCCTTCTCCCCCGTCATCGCCGAGGCCAACGACCGCTCCGACGGCATCTACGACGCCGCCGACGGCGCCCTCATCGCCCAGGGCGCGGGCGGCCTGCCGGTTTTCGTCGGCACCATGCAATATTCCACCCGCACCCTCATCCAGATGATCCGCGAGGGCCGCGCCGGCCAGCCCGAGCCGGGCGATATCTACATCGTCAACGACCCCTATCTCGGCGGCACCCATCTGATGGATGTGCGCTTCGCCCGCCCCTATTACCGCGATGGCCAGCTCTGGTGCTGGCTCTCAAACACCGGCCACTGGCCCGACACCGGCGGCGCGGTGCCCGGCGGCTTCTCCGCCTCCGCCACGGCGGTGGAACAGGAGGGCCTGCGCCTCCCCCCGGTGAAGCTCTTCAAGAAGGGCAAGCTCGACGCCGAGATCTACGCCATCATCTGCTCCAACATCCGCGTCGCCGACCAGCGCATCGGCGACGTCAAGGCCCAGGCCGCCGCGCTGGACCTCGGCGCCGCCCGGCTCGACGCGCTGCTCGACCGCTACGGCGACGCCACCGTCTCCCAAGCCATCGCCGAACTCCGAAAACGCGCCGCCGCCCAGATGCGCAGCTTCATCGCCGACATCCCCGAGGGCACGCACCAATCCACCGCCTGGGTCGACAGCGACGGCGTGGTGAATGAACCCCTCGCCATCCGCTTGGCCGTCACCCGCCAAAACGACCATCTCATCTTCGACTTCACCGGCTCCAGCGCCCCCTGCGCCGGGCCGATGAACTCCGTCCGCGCCACCACGCTCTCCTCCGTCTACCTCGCCATGCGCCACATCTTCCCCGAGGTCCCGATCAGCGCCGGCGCCTTCGAGCCCTTCACCATCACCGGCATCGAGGGCACTTTCCTCGACGCACAGTATCCCCGCCCCGTCTCCGGCTGCGCAGCAGAGGTCTCCCAACGCATCGCCGAAGCCGTCTTCGCCGCCCTTGTCAACGCCCTCCCCGACCGCGTCACCGCCGCCCCCGCCGGCACATCGGGCAACTTCGCCCTCGGCGGCCACGACCCCGCGAAGGGCCGCGACTTCGTCATGTACCAGCTCTCCGGCGGCGGCTATGGCGGCTATGCGGGCGGCGACGGCATCACCAACGGCTGCTCCACCATCGGCATTTCCAAGGCGCCCCCGGTGGAGATCATGGAACAGGCCTTCCCCGTCCTCTACCACCGCTACGCCCTGCGCGAAGGCTCTGGCGGGGCGGGGCAGATGCGCGGCGGCTTCGGCCTCGATTACGAACTCGAACTCCGCCGCGGCAGCGCCAAGGCCAGCTTCGTGATGGATCACGGCCGCTTCGGGCCGCAAGGCGTTCTCGGCGGCGCAGATGGCGCCCCCAACGAGGTCACAGTCTGGCGCGACGGCACGGCCTACATCCCCGAACACCTCTCCAAGGAACAGGACATCCCCCTCGCCCCCGGCGACCGCGTCCGCGTAAAAACCCCCGGCGGCGGCGGCTACGGCGATCCGCTGACACGCGATCCCGCGCTGGTGGCACGGGACGTGGCGCTTGGTCGCTATACTGCCGAACAGGCCGAAACCCTCTTCGGCGTCGTCCTCTCACCCACCGGCGAGGTCGACACCATCGCAACCACCTCCAGACGCGGCCCCTGACCCGCGCAACGCACGGTCCTCTCAATACCCGTTAACGCACCGTACCCTAGACCGCCGGCT
This sequence comes from Roseovarius sp., assembly GCF_040223625.1. Lineage (GTDB taxonomy): Bacteria > Pseudomonadota > Alphaproteobacteria > Rhodobacterales > Rhodobacteraceae > Roseovarius. The sequence continues at coordinate 41,826 of NZ_JAVKFX010000066.1, forward strand.
TCTTAACCAAGGAGCCGATATGTCCGACATCACCGCGCGCCTCGACCTGCCGCTGATCCAGCCGTCCCAGGCGCAGAAACACGTCACCCATAACGAGGCGCTTCAGGTGCTCGACGGCCTCGTTCAGGCGGCGCTGGAAGAGACCGGCGCCAACACCCCGCCCTTCGAGCCGGTCACCGGCACGCTCTATGCCATCGGCCCCAGCCCGACCGACGACTGGGCCGGAGAGCCGAACAAGCTGGCCCTCCGCATCACCGAGGCCTGGCTCTTCATCGACCCCCAGCTTGGCTGGCGCGCCTGGGACAAGTCCACCGAACAGTTCAAGGTCTTCGACGGCACCGGCTGGGCCGAGATCACGCCCGACCTCGACAACCTCGACGGCATCGGCATCAACACCGCCTCCGACGGCACCAACCGCCTCGCCGTCGCCTCCGCCGCCACGCTCCTCACCCACGAGGGCGCGGGCCATCAGCTCAAGGTCAACAAATCCGCCGATACCGACACCGCCTCGCTGCTCTTCCAGTCGAACTGGACCGGTCACGCCGAGATGGGCCTCGCCGGCGACACCGCCTTTTCCGTCAAGGTCAGCGACGACGGGACGACATGGTATAACGCCTTGAAGGCCGCGGGTAATAGCGGCAACGTCGCCATCGGCGCCCAGCCGACCAGCGATAGCAAGTTGCGCGTCGTCATCGACCAGAGCGGCCCCTGGAACACTGCCTTCGAACGCTACGTCAACAGCGGCGGGTCGCATAACTTCCTCTTCCGCAAGGCGCGCGGAACCGAAGCCAGCCCGGTCGCCGTGCAAAGCGGCGACGCGCTGATGTCGATCACCTCGTCCGGGCATGACGGCTCGGATTTCGCGGCGGTGGGCGTGCTCCGCTTCGACGCCGAAACGGTGACCGGCACCGATATTTCCGGCCGTATGGAAATCGTTCTGGCCGACACCTCGGGCAACCTTCAGGCCCGCGCGGCGATCGACGAGGCCGGCAACATGGGCATCGGCACGACAACGCCCTCCACCACGCTCGACGTGAACGGACCGGCCCGGGTGAAAGGCTATACCGTCGCCGGCGCACCTCTGGCGGCCGACGCCGGGCCCGGCGCCATCATACTTGTGAACGACGAAGCCGGCGGCGCCGTGCTGGCCTTTTCCGACGGCACCGACTGGAGACGGGTGACCGACCGCGCCGTGATCTCGTAAGTCACCCGCCGAGTTTCCGGAAATCCGTAAAAATTGCCCGGCCCGTCGAATTAATTTCGACGGGTTATCCACCGTTTCGCCCCAATCTCATCCCGCTCCCATTCCGTATCGCCGCGCATCACTCTCGGTGGTGGAAAAGGGGTGAGCAGAATGGAACTGCAACTACGGGGAAAGGTCTCGGCCGGGCAGGTCGCACTGGATACGGCGATCAGCGATCTTCAATACGTCAACGGCCCGAACGGCCCTGTTCTGGTCTCGGTCTCGGGGCCCGAGGGGGGGCTTGCCACGTTCCGCCTTCGCGAAGACCTGCTGCCCCGCCGCGGCGACCAGGCCCACTACAATACCGGCCAGGTCAGCGGCGCCGGGCATGACCTGCTGGTAACCGACACCGGCGGCGCCATCCGGCTCTACGCCACAGGGTTCAGCCAGGATGGCATCCTGCGCTACACCCTGGGCACCGGCGGCGACATCGGCGGCCGGGCGGTCCTGCGCGGCGCCGATATCGGCGCGGCCCCGGCGGTCGCGGCGATCACCGAGGGGGGCGACATCCTGCTCGCCGATCCGGGGCAGTCGGGCTTCTCGGTTCATGCCATGGGCGCCTCCGATCTCGGGCAGGGCTACACCGTCGCCGACACCTCCTCGCCCCATGCCGATGCCATCGCCGCCGCGGCCACCACGCGCCTGGGCGGCACCGATATCGTCGTCGTCGCCAGCCAATCGGAATACGGCGTCACCGCCTACACGCTCGGCGCCAACTCGGCCCGCGCCGGCGACAGCGTCGGCCCGGCCCAGGGCCTCGGCATCATGGTGCCCACCGACATCGCCATCGCCACCACCGCCCAGGGCAGCTTCGTGATCGTCGCCTCCGAACCCTCACGCGGGGAATCCGGCGCGCTCAGCGTCATGCGGCTCGACGCGCAGGGTGGCCTGACCCCCACCGACCACGTGCTCGACACCCGCGACTCGCGCTTCGGCAACGTTCAGAAAGTGGCCACCCTTACCCATGAGGGGCACACCTACGTCGCGGCCGCCGGCGGCGACGGCGGCGTCACGCTCTTCGAGATGACCCCCGATGGCCGGCTCGTCCATATCGACAGCTTCGAAGGCACGCTCCAGGCCCCGCTCGGCGACGTGACCGCGCTCGAAATCGCCGTCGTCGGCGACGAGCTGCAGGTCTTCGCAGCCACCGAGGAAGACGCCGGCATCGCCGTGCTCCGCGCCGACCTGTCGCAACAGGGCACCGTCCTCGTCGCCGACAACGGCAACGATACCCTCACCGGCACCGGGCGCGACGACACCCTGCTCGACGGCACGGGCACCGACAGGCTGGAAGGGCGCGGCGGCGCCGACCTCTACGTGCTGACGCCCGACGGCCAGACCGACACGATCATCGGCTTCGACCCGGCCCACGACATCCTCGACCTCTCGGGCCTGCCCTTCCTTTACGACACCTCGCGGCTCGAGATCGTCAGCACCTCGAACGGCGCCCGCATCACCCATCGCGGCGAGATCATCGTCCTGCGCAGCGCCAACGGCCAGCCGCTCGACCCCGAAGCGGTGCGCGCCGCGATCGAGGTGAAGATCAACCGCAGTTTCTCCGCTCCCACCCTAGACCTCGAGGGCACCGACGGGGCCGACATGCTGCGCGGCGACTGCGGCGCCGACACGCTCGAGGGCGGCCACGGCAACGACACGCTCGAAGGGCAGGACGGCGCCGATTCCCTGATCGGCGGGCGCGGCGATGACAGCATCATGGGCATGGGCGGAAGCGACAACCTCCGGGGTGGTCGCGGCCGCGACCGGCTCTATGGCGGCGTCGGCGACGATACCATTCAGGGCGGCAGCGACGATGACCGCCTCGTCGGCCAAATCGGGAATGACCGGATGTACGGCCAGGGGGACAACGACACACTCTTCGGTGACTTGGGCAACGACACACTGTTCGGCGAACAGGGCGCCGACAGGCTCGAGGGCGGCCGCGATGATGACAGGCTGTACGGGGGCGACGACAAGGACACGCTGTTCGGCGGAAGTGGAAACGATACCCTGGACGGCGGCGGACACCATGACGCGCTCGAGGGCGGCAGCGGGCGTGACCTGGCGCACGGCGGCATGGGCCATGATACGATCAGTGGCGAAGTCGGCAACGACACGCTACTCGGCGAAGACGGGAACGACCATCTCCACGGCGGCGCGGGACACGATCATGTGACCGGCAGTACCGGCCATGACTCGCTCTGGGGGGACGACGGACGCGATACCCTCGACGGCGGCTATGGCAACGACTCCATCTTCGGCGGCGCGGACGACGACAGCCTTGTCGGCGACGCCGGCAACGACAGGCTGCGGGGTCAGGACGGAAACGACACCCTTCGGGCCGATAACGGCGACGACTTTCTGACGGGAGACTTGGGCGACGACTGGCTTGGGGGCGGCGAGGGAAAGGATTCCCTCCATGGAGGGAAAGGCAATGACCTGCTCGAGGGCGGCTACCACGGCGACAGGCTCGACGGGTGGCACGGCAACGACACCCTGTCAGGCGGCCAGGGGCACGACAAAATTATCGGAGGGCGAGACCACGATCTGCTCGCCGGAGGGCGCGGTAACGACACCATGACCGGCGACCACGGTCGCGACACACTAAACGGCGGCAGCGGCAACGATGTCATGAACGGTGGCACATGGTCAGACGTGCTTCACGGCGGCACTGGTCATGACATCATGAACGGCGACGAGGGCCACGACCGGCTCAGAGGCAACAGAGGTAACGATCAGATCGACGGTGCCAGTGGCCGCGATACCGTTTCCGGCGGGTATGGGAATGACCGGATCAATGGTGGCGCGGATTCCGACCACATGAACGGCGACATCGGCGACGACACCCTGACCGGCGGGACGGGCGCCGATACCTTCGTCTTCCGGCCGGGGGGCGACGCAGACGTCATCACCGATTTCAACTGGCGCGAAGACCGCTTGCAACTCGACAGCGACTGGCGAGACCCCGGCATGAGCAAATCCGCCTTCGTCAACGCCTATGCCCGCGACACCCCCGACGGCATCGTGCTGGACATGGGCAACGGCGATACCATCCTGCTCGAGGACTTCCACAACATGAACCGGCTCGACGATGCGCTGATCTTCGGCTGACCCGCGCGCGTCAGCTCGCCGCCTGCACCGCGTCGACCACGCTGCTGAGCACGTCGTCCAGAAGCCCCGGCTCCACCGACTCGGCCATCACCCGGATCAGCGGCTCGGTCCCCGACTTGCGGATCAGGAGCCGCCCGTCATTGCCCAGCCGCGTCTCGGCCCTGGCAATCGCCTCCTGCACGGCCTCGGCCGACAGCGGCTGCGCCCCCTGCTTGTAGCGCACGTTCACCAGCTTCTGCGGCACCGGCTCGAACACCCGGGAAAGCTCGCTCGCCGGCTTGCCGGTCTCGACCATGCAGCCCAGGAACTGCAGCGCCCCGATCAGCCCGTCGCCGGTGGTGGCATAATCGGTCATCACGATATGCCCCGACTGCTCGCCGCCCAGCGTGTAGCCCCCGGCGCGCATCTCCTCGACCACGTAACGGTCGCCCACCGCGGTCCGCTTCAGGTCGATGCCCCTGGCATTGAGATGCCGCTCGAGGCCAAGGTTCGACATCACCGTCGCCACCAGCGTGTTGCCCGCCAGCCGCCCGTCCTCGGCCCAGCGCGTGGCGATCAGCGCCATGATCTGGTCGCCGTCGGCCACCTGTCCCTTTTCATCCACCAGCACCACCCGGTCGGCATCGCCGTCAAGGCAGATGCCGATATCCGCCCGCGTCTCCAGCACCTTCTGCGCCGCAGCCTCCGGATGGGTCGAACCGCAGCCATCGTTGATGTTGTAGCCGTTCGGGTCCACCCCGATCGGGATCACCTCGGCACCCAGCTCCCACAAGACGCTCGGCGCGGTGCGATAGGCGGCACCGTTGGCGCAATCCACCACCACCCGCAAACCGTCCAGCCGCTTGCGATAGGGGAAGGTCGTCTTGGCATATTCCACGTAGCGCCCACGCGCGTCCTCGAACCGCTTCGCCCGGCCGATATTGTCGGGCTTCGACAGCGGCACGCCATTCTGCATCATCTCCTCGATGCCCGCCTCGGCCTCGTCCGACAGCTTGAAACCGTCCGGTCCGAACAGCTTGATACCGTTGTCATGCGCCGGGTTGTGGCTGGCCGAGATCATCACCCCCACATCGGCCCGCAGCCCGTGGGTCAGGTAGCCGATCGCCGGCGTGGGCACCGGGCCCAGCAGGAAAACGTCCATCCCCGTCGAGGTGAACCCCGCCGTCAGCGCATACTCGATCATGTAGCCCGACCGACGCGTGTCCTTGCCGATCACCACCCGGTGCTCGTTCTGGTCCCGGCGAAAGAACCGGCCCGCCGCGGCGCCCAGCTGCAGCGCCATCTCGGCCGTCATCGGCCAGCTGTTGGCCTGCCCGCGCACGCCATCGGTTCCGAACAGCTTTTCCGACATGTCTTCCACTTCCTCGTCACGCGCCCGGCCTGTCGCGCCGGCGCTCATTTTTACCTCCATATCCCCTGGGCCGGGGCCTGTCCAATCACGGCTCGCGACAATCCTGTGGCATTTCCACCCCCATCCGGCCCCCGATCGGCGAACCCCCGCCTTTCCTCCCGGCCGCCCATGCCCTATATTCCACCCTTCCGGCATCAACCCGAGACGCCCCGAGGAACACCCGATGGCCAAACCGAAGGACAACCCGAACTACAAGGTGGTGGCCGAGAACCGGCGCGCCCGGTTCGACTATGCCATCGAGGACGACCTCGAATGCGGCATCATCCTCGAAGGCTCCGAGGTGAAATCCCTCCGCCAGGGCTCGTCGAACATCGCCGAAAGCTACGCCATCGTCGAGGATGGCGAGCTCTGGCTGGTGAACGGCTATATCGCGCCCTACGAACAGGCCAAGACCTTCCAGCATGACGAACGCCGCAAGCGCAAGCTGCTGGCCTCGAAGAAGGAACTGGCCCGCCTCTGGAACGAGACCCAGCGCAAGGGCATGACGTTGGTGCCGCTGGTGATGTATTTCAACCATCGCGGCATCGCCAAGCTCAAGATCGGCATCGCCAAGGGCAAGAAGAACCACGACAAGCGCGAAACCGCGGCCAAACGCGACTGGAACCGCCAGAAACAACGCCTGCTGAAAGAACACAGCTGAGGCAGGGCCCGATTTCTTGAAAAGAAATCGCCCCGAAATCTTTTAAAGATTTCGGCCCCTTACCGCCCTAAAGCGTCTCCACCAGCCGCGCATGGCTGCCATCCGACAGCCGGAACCGCGTCCACGCCATCGGCCCCTCGCGGATCTCCAGCAGCCGGCTCTTCCGCCCGCCCGTCCGGAACTCCAGCACCGGCGCCGCCACGTCGTACCAGCCCGACGCCTCCAGCCGGCCCTCCGCCGCCACGATTTCGGCGCTGGCGCATTCCCACAGCAGCGCCCCGTCAAGCTCCTCCGGCGGGCGCCGGAAACTCCGCGCCCGTGCGCCCGAGAAGGCCAGCAGCCGGTGGGTCAGGTCGCAGACAAGATGCACCGGTGCCGCGCTGTCCCGCACGAACTGCCCCAGCCGCCGGTCCGCCGCCCCGCTCAGCCGCGCCGCCAGAAGGTCGGCCAGCGCCCGCGCCTCCGCCGCGCCGGGCCGCTGCTCGCCCCGCTCCCAGCGCGAGATCTGCGGCTGCGACACGCCGAGCAGCTCCGCCGCATGGCTTTGCTTCACCCGGTGCAGCGCGCGCCACGTCCTGAGCCCGCGCCCCAAATCGCTCCGGCATCGCGGCGGCATGTCAGGGGTCTCGTCCATGCGGCAGGAATATCTTATGCCTCGCGCCCCCGGCAAGCGCCATCTATCGCGGCCTCACGGAGGTGCCCCCAATGCCGCTCGGACGACGTGAAACCTGGATCTACCTGACCGGCCTGCTGGCCGCGGCGCAGATGGGCAAGATGCCCCCGCTCATGCCGCTGATCTCGCCCGAACTCGGGCTTTCCCTGCTGGCCGGCGCCATCGTCATCTCGCTGATCGAACTGGGCGGGGCCCTCTTCGGTGCCCCCGCCGCCGGCATCGCCGCGCGCTGCGGCGAATGGCGCACCCTGTCGCTGGGCCTCGCCCTCCTGACCGCCGGCAGCCTGGGCGAGGCACTGGCCCCCACCGGCCCCTGGCTCACCGCCGCGCGCGTCGCAGAAAGCGCCGGCTACCTCGCGGTGATCGTCTCCGCCCCGGTGCTGATGGCGCGCGAGGCGCAACGCCTCTCCCCCGGCACGGCCCTCGTGGTCTGGAGCACGTTCTTCCCGGCCGGGCTCGGTCTCGGCACCGTCCTGTCGGGTGCGCTGGCCGCCCCGCTCGGCTGGCGCGGCGTGCTGCTGGCCTGGGCGCTGGCGGGGGCCGCCCTCTGGCTCTGCGCCCCGCGCCACGCAACCGCCGCCAGACCCACCGCCCCGATCACCGCCTTCCGCCCCTCGGGCGCCTCGCTCGTCCTCGCGGCGGGCTTCGGCGGCTTCACCTGTTTCCACGTGGGCATCCTTGCCCTGATGCCCGAGTTCCTGATCTCGCAGAAAGGCGCCACACCGGGGCTGGCCGGCCTCGTCACCGGGCTCGGCGGCTTCATCACCATCGCCGGCATCGCCCTGCCGCTCTGGCTCTCGCGCCGCGCCCCCCTGCGGCTCTCCCTGCCGCTGCTCACCCTCGGCCTGCTCCTGCCCGCATCCCTGCTCTTCGGCATTGTCCACCCGGCCACCTCCCTCGGCACCAGCGCCGCGCTCTTCCTCGCGTTCAACCTGCTCGCCGGCCTCTTCCCGCCGCTGGCCTTCGGCTCCATCCCCCGCTTCGCTGGCCCCGGCGGGCTCGGCCCCGCCAATGGCGCCCTGGCCTAGGCGGGCGCGGCCGGCTCCCTCCTCGGCCCCCCGGCCTACGCGGCGGTCGTCACCCACGGCGGCTGGCTGACCGCCGCCGGCTTCGGCCTCGCCCTGTCGATGATCCCGCTGCTGCTCCTGTCGGCGCTGGAGGCGCGCAGCCGGCCCCGCTGAGGCCGCGCTCAGGCCAGCAGCATCCGCAGCCCCTGCGTCACGTCCGACCGCACGGCAAGGCGCAGGCCCGGCTCGTCCCCCGCCTTGAGCGCCGCGATGATCAGCCGGTGATAATGCGGCGGATCCTTGCGCTGCAGCCGCCCGTAAAGCGCCCGCATCGTCGGGCCAAGCTGCAGCCAGACGGTTTCCGCCATCGCCAGCATCGCCGGCGCCTGCGCCCGCAGGTAAAGCGTCCGGTGAAACTCGAGGTTGCGGCGGATATAGCCCACCGCGTCATGCCGGGCGGTCATCTCGGTGATATGGCCGTTGATCGACTGCAGCCGGTCGATCAGCGCGATATGCGCCCGCGGCAGGGCGCGGCTGGCCAGCTCCACCTCGAGCAGGGCGCGCAGGGCGGCCAGCTCCTCGATCCGTTCGTTCCCGATCTCGGGCGTGGTCACCCGGCCCGAGCTCGAGACGGTCAGCGCCCCTTCGGCCGACAGGCGGCGGATGGCCTCGCGCGCCGGCGTCATCGACACCTCGTATTCCGCGGCCAGCCCGCGCAGGGTCAGCGCGTGGCCGGGCGGAAGCTCGCCATGCATGATCCGGGTGCGCAGCCCCCGGTAGACACGGTCATGGGCAGAGCTCGGGGCCGGCTCGGGACGGGGTGTGATCAACATGTCGGTATTTGTGATCACGCGCGCGCCCCCGTCAATCGCCAAAGCGGTAGCGGTGCAGCGACGCCCCGTTGTCGCGCAGCCAGCGACGGTAGGGCTCGTAGCCGGGCTTGAGCCGGCCGACCGTGTCCCAGAAGGCCCGCGAATGGTTCATCTCTGCCAGGTGCGCGACCTCGTGCGCAGCGACGTAGTCGAGCACGTCCTCGGGCGCGAGGATCAGCCGCCAAGAATACATCAGCCCGCCATCATGCGAACACGACCCCCAGCGCGACCGCGTGTCGCGCAGGGTCAGGCGGGCATAGGGCCGGCCCAGCGCCGTGGCGTACCGGTCCGAGGCCTCGGCCAGCCGGTCGCGCGCCTGCGCCTTGAGCCAGGCGCGCAGGCGGGCGGGCACCGCCTCGGGCGCGCCGGGCACGAGCAGGCTGTCGCCCTCGGCGCGAACGCTGCGTCCGCCGCCTGCCACGATTCGCACCGGCGACCCGGCAAAGGGCAGCTCCGCCCCCAGCCCCACCAGCACCTCGTCCGGCCGCCGGCTGAGCTGCTTGCGCAGCCAGCCGGCCTTTTCCTCGGCAAACTCCAGCGCCTTCCGCTCGGCCACGCCGCGCGGCAGGGTCAGCGTCACCCGCCCGTCAACGCCCGAGACGCGCAGCGAAATCCGCCGGGCCCGGGCCGAGCGGCGCAGAATCAGGGCAACCGGGGGGTTGCCGGGAAGAACGTGATGGCCCATATGCCCTCGACACAAGCTTTTCGCGCAGGCCGGTTCAAAGCCTTTGACACCTTACCGGACTTATGGCAGGTGGCGCGGATTGTCTGCAAGACCAGAGAGTTTCAAGAGGGATCACCCATGCCCAAGGAAGAATGGGGCGTAAAGCGCGTCTGCCCGACCACCGGCAAGCGGTTCTACGACCTGAACAAGAACCCGATCGTCAGCCCGTATACCGGCGAAGTGGTGGAACTGGAAACCGGCAAGAGCCGGTCGATCACCGCCGATGCGGAGGACGCGGAAACCAAGAAGATGAAATCCGGCAGCGAGGACGTGGATTCGAGCGTGCTGGACGATGATGACGATGTCGAAGTCGATCTGGGCGATGACGTGCTCGATGACGACGATGACGACGACAACGTTTCCCTCGACGACATCGCCGACGTGTCGGACGAAGACAACGAAAACTGATGGCGCAGGGGCGGGATTTTCCACTTGATCCCGCCCGGCGCTTTGCCTAGATAGCGGCAATTGCCGGACCCGACGGTCCGCACAGGTACGGGGCCTTAGCTCAGCTGGGAGAGCGCTTGCATGGCATGCAAGAGGTCAGGGGTTCGATCCCCCTAGGCTCCACCAAACCTCCCCCGAAGCGCTCGACACTACCCCCGGCGTCCTCACGCCGCTTCAAAAGTGACCGAAGCTGACAGGGACCTTCGCTTCCAGAGTGTCACGACGATCGCGGTGGCCAGAAGCTGAACGGTTGCAAAGACGATCAAGGCCGTCAGCAGCCCCAGCAGATCGGCCAGCGCTCCGCTGGCGATCACGGGCAGCGAGAACCCGGAATAGGCATAGACGAACAGACCCGCCGCTGCCCGCGCGCGGTCGTCCGCCGCACGCAGCGACACTTCGGCGAGCGAGGCGAGGTAGGTAAACCCGTAGCTCGCGGCACTCGTGATGCAGGTGCCCAGAAGAACGAGCCCCAGAAGGTTCAGCCAGACCCCGGCCAGCAGGACCAGAAACCCCAGCGGGATCAGGATGAAGCCGAGACCCAAAGCCCGAGTGTTGGTCATCCGGCGCGCCATCGGCTGACAGAGAAATCCGACGAAGATCGCCAGGAAAATGACAAGCCCCGTCCAGCCCCCAAGGTCGTTCGCGGCCAGTTCCAGCGGGACGACCGCTATCGTCATGCCGGTCGTGGACCATGCGAGGGCCATGGCCGCGCCGAACATCCATGTGCCGACCGGAAAGACCGGCAACCGCAACAGCGAGACAGGGCGCGGCGCATCCACCCGCGGCAACACGAGGGCGATCACGGCCAGGGTGGGCGCAATGACGAACAGAACGATGTAGCTGGCGGGCAAAAGCGTCGGCCCCTGCAAACCAAGGCTGATACCGGTTGCCAGAGCGCCGCCGCCAAAGCCGAGGGATGTGGCCGAGGTGACGATCAGGGCGGCTGTCCTGGCACGGTCCGCGCCGAGTATTTCCGTCATGTAGGCCGTGCCGGCAGTCGTCGCGAGGCCCGTTCCGATCCCCAGCAGGACGCGCGCAATCACAAGGCTTGTCCAGCCGGGCACCTGAACCAGCAGCGCCGTCGCCGCGGCACCGAGGATCAGGGCAAGGGCAACCGGACCCCGCCGGCCGATCCGGTCGGAAAGCCCCCCAAGCAACAACAGCGTTGGCATCAGCCCGCCGACATAGGCTGCGAAGGCAAGTGTCACCGCCGTGGCCCCGACATCGCTTTCCACGGCATAGGCATCATAGAGCGGGGCCTGAAGGTTCACGGCGAACGTGACGGTGAAAAGACCGAGCGCAAGCAGCCCGGCAGGGAGTGATCTAGGCATGTAACGGGCCTCGAAGGTTGACGTGAGACCGGGATGCCACGATGACATTATGCATGACAATTTTTATATTGTAATAGGTACAGTCGACCGATGACGAAGCCCCGCTACCTGCGCCTTGCTGACACCCTCTCCGCCGCCATCCGCGAAGGTCGGCTGGCACCGGGAACAAAGCTGCCGACACACCGCGCATTTGCGGAACAGTGTAATGTCGCCCTTGCGACGGCGACCCGCATCTACAAGGAGCTCGAGCGGCGGGGAGAGGTCATCGGCGAAGCCGGGCGCGGCACGTTCGTGCGCGATCCCGGCCTGCCGCCGACGCTCGGCGTTCACCAGACCGAGTCCGACGGCCTCGTCGACCTCGTGTTCAACATGCCCGGCGACGCCGGGGATGCCGAGATACTCCGGGCCGGATTGCGGCGACTGTCGTCCGCAGGCGACCTCGAGGCGATGTTGCGCTATCAGCCGCACGGAGGGCGCGCGCACGAACGCCGGATCATCGCGGAAAGTCTGACCCCCGCTCTCGGCACGGTCGCGCCGGACAACCTGTTGATCACGTCGGGCGGTCAGCATGGCCTCGCAACCATCGCCTTCGGCCTTTTCGACAGGGGCGAGGCCATCGCCACCGATACTTTGACCTACCCGGGCTTCAAGTCGGTCGCGGCGCTTCAGGGGCTGGACCTCTTCCCGGTGGAGGGGGCGGGCGGCGTCATGAACCCCGACGCCCTCGACCGCCAGTGCCGCGCGCGGCGGCTACGGGCGGTCTATCTCATGCCCACGGTCCACAATCCCCTTGGATCGGTGATGGACGGGGCCACGCGGGGGCGGATTGTCGAAGTCGCCCGAAAGCATGACCTTCTCATCATCGAGGACGCGGCCTACGCTTTCCTCGAACACGACCCGCCGCCAAGCTTCCTCGAACGCGCCCCGGAACGTACGATTCATGTCGGAAGCTTCTCCAAAAGCCTGGCGACAGGGCTGCGCCTTGGCTACCTCGTGGCGCCGCCGCGGCACATCCATAGGCTGCTCGAAGCGATCAGGGCAACGACATGGAACGCGCCCGCGCTGATCTCCGGGCTTGTCACGGGCTGGATCGAAGACGGCACACTGGCCGGGTCCGAAGACAGCCGAAGGCAAGACGGCGCGGAACGTCAGCGTCTCTGCCACGCGATCCTGGGTGATCTGACGCTCACCGCACACCCCAATGCCGGCTTTGCATGGGTCTGGCTCGAAAAGGGAAGGCGCGCCGAGCCGATTGTCGTGGCGCTGAAAGAGCGAGGGATTTCGGCATCCGGCGCCGAGCCATTCGCCACGACGACCGCGGTCCCCCAGGCCTTGCGCCTCGCCTTTGGCGGCATTCCAGGGGCAGAGCTGCGCGGGGTGTTCGAGACGGTTCGCCTGGCGATCGAAAACACCGTCGACTGATGCCATCTCGTGCAGAGGGCACCCCGGTCGCCTTTTCTTCAATTGCACCGCCCAAGCCCGATCCCCGCTCAGCCCGCACCGGCCTCGGCCGCGATTTCCGTCCCGGCCCCGGTCACCGCGCCCGCGTACGCCCCCGGAGGCAGGCCGGCATGCCGCGCGAAGGCCGCGCTGAAGGCGCTCGCAGAGCCATAGCCCACACGCTGCGCGATCTCGGCAATCGGCGCCTCCTTCCTGGCCAGCATGCCCTTGGCCAGCGCCATCCGCCACGTGGTCACATAGGCCATCGGCGCGATCCCCACCTTGCCGCGGAACCGCTCGTAGAAGCTGCTGCGCGACATGGCCGCCGCCCCGGCCAGCGCGGGCACCGAATGCGGCCGGGCCGGGTCGGCATGGATCTCCCGCAGGGCCACGCCAAGCTGCGGGTCGGCCAGCCCCCGGATCAGGCCGGGCGACGCCCCGGTATCCGCCGTGGCGCGCAGCGCCTCGATCAGCAGCACCTCCAGCAGCCGCACAAGCACCATGTCCCGGCCGGCGCGCCCCGCCCGCGTCTCGTCGTCGATCATCCTCATCAGCGTGGCCTGCCGGTCCGCCCCCCGCACATGCGCCACATCCGGCAGCAGCGCCACGAGCAGGTCCCGGTTCGGCGACGAAAACCCGCAATGCCCGACCAGCATGACCGTGTCGGCCGGCGCGTCCGGATCGCCCAGCCGGATGACACCGGGGCCCAGCTCCAGCGGCGCACGGGCCGCGCCGGCCCCCGGTGGCTCAAGGCTCGTACAGGCGAACCCGAACAGCTCGGGCACCAGCACGAACTCCCCCGCCGCCAGCCGCAGAGGCGCCCGGCCCGCCGGCCTCAGCACGCAAGACCCCTCGATCATCGCGCAATAGAGCGAACTGCCGCCCGCATCCCCCTCCACGATCCAGCACCCGCCGCCCGTCACCCGCTTGGAAATCGACGGGACAGGTTTCAGAAGGCTCACGACATCGGCGAGGGGATCCGGCATGATCCGGACATACGCTAAAGCATCCCGGACGTCCAGTAATGGAATGTCCGGGCCCGCCCCGCCATCTCCTGATCACCATAGCAACAGGAGACCAACACCATGCCAAAGATCCTCATCACCGGCTGCTCAACCGGATTCGGCCGCGCCATCGCCGAACACTTCCTGGCCCGGGGCTGGGATGTCGTCGCCACCATGCGCACCCCGCGTGAAGGCATCCTGCCCCCGCACGAGGCGCTGACCCTCCTGCCGCTCGACGTGACCGACCCCGATGACATCACCGCCGCGCTGTCCAGCGCCGGCCCGATCGACGCGCTGGTCAACAATGCCGGCGTCGGCCTTCTGAACGCGCTGGAAGGCGCGACCCCCGACAACATGCGCGCGGTCTTCGCCACCAATGTCTTCGGCCCCATCGCCCTGACCAGGGCCGTGATGCCGCAGTTCCGCGAACGCGGCGCCGGGGTGGTGGTGAACATCAGCTCCACCGTCACCCTGAAGCCGCTGCCGGCCCTGTCCGCCTACAGCGCAAGCAAGGCCGCGCTCAACGCCTTCACCGAAAGCTTCGCCATCGAGGCCGCGCTGTTCGGCGTGCGCGCCCGCCTCGTCCTGCCCGGCCTCGCCCCGTCGACCGCCTTCGCCCAGAACGCGGTCGCCCGGATGGGCCTGGACATCCCCGCCCCCTACGAGGCCTTCGTGACCGAAACGCTGGAGGGGCTGCAAACCGCAACCGAGGTGACAACGTCGGAAGACGTGGCTCAGGCCGTCTGGCAGGCCGTCACCGACCCTGATGCACCGATGAAGATCCCGGCCGGTACAGATGCGGAAAGCTGGTTCAACGAGGTTGGTCAGCCCGTGACCTGAACCTGACCGCCCCGCCGCCGCTCCGCCACGGGGCGGCGGCTTGCGCGTGACGGGCTGCGGTCACCCGACCCCGGCAATCCCCTCAGGCCGCCAGCCCCTTGCTGCCCATCGCCAGGAACTTGTCCCGCCGCGCCTTGACCAGCGCCTTGCGGTTCTTCTCCGACAACTCGCCCAGCATTCCCTCGATGGTCTCGCCCACCGCCTTGATCGTCTTCACCGGATCACGATGGGCCCCGCCCAGCGGCTCGGGAATGATCCGGTCGGTCACGCCCAGCTTGTGCAGGTCCTGCGCCGTCAGCCTCAACGCCTCGGCGGCCTCCCGCATCTTCTCGGAATCCTTCCACAGGATCGAGGCACAGCCCTCGGGGCTGATCACCGAATAAACCGAATGCTCCAGCATCGCCACGCGGTTCGCACTGGCAAACGCCACCGCCCCGCCGGAACCGCCCTCGCCGATGATCACGCTCACCAGCGGCACGCCGATCTGCAGGCAGGTTTCCGTCGCCCTTGCGATCGCCTCCGACTGGCCCCGCTCCTCGGCGCCCTTGCCGGGATAGGCGCCGGGCGTGTCCACCAGCGTGATCACCGGCAGGTTGAAGCGGTCCGCCATCTCCATCAGCCGGATCGCCTTGCGATAGCCCTCGGGCCGCGCCATGCCGAAATTCCGCTGGATCCGGCTCTTGGTGTCGTTGCCCTTCTCGTGCCCGATCACCATCACCGGCCGGTCGTTGAACCTTGCCAGCCCGCCCATCACCGCCTGGTCGTCGGCAAAGTTCCGGTCGCCCGCCAGCGGCGTGTATTCGTGGAACAACGCCTTGATGTAATCGCGGCAATGCGGCCGGTCGGGGTGCCGCGCCACCTGGCATTTCCGCCAGGGCGTCAGGCCCTTGTACAGGTCCTGAAGCATCGTGGCCGCCTTCTTGTCCAGCGCCCCCGCTTCTTCCGTGACATCCATATCCTCGTTCGCCCGCGCCATCGCCCGAAGCTCTTCGGCCTTGCCTTCGATCTCGGCCAGCGGCTTTTCGAAGTCGAGGTAATTGGTCATCCACGTCGCTCCCGTACTGTCGTGCCCGTATATGGCGGCTGGGTCATGGATTTGCAAACAAATCGACACCCCGACAGGGGCTGTCAGCACCCCCGCGCCATCGCCTTGCGGCCACGCCCTCACCGGCTAAGCTGCGCCCGACACGACAGGAGCCCGCCCGTGACCGCCCCCGCCACCCCGCACCGGCCCGACAACCTGCCCCTCGCGGTGGGAACCATCGTCTTTACCGTGCTGGGCCTGTCGCTGGGCGACGCCATCATCAAGCTCACCTCCTCGAGCTTCCCGCTCTGGCAGATCTTCACCCTCCGCTCGGCGCTGGCCCTGCCCCTGCTCTTGGGCGTGCTCGCCCTCTGGTTCCCCGCCGCCCTCACCCGCCCCGCCGCGCCGGGCTGGACGGCCCTGCGCAGCGCGCTCCTCGTTACCATGTGGGTTGCCTATTACGCCTCGCTCCCGCACCTGCCGCTGGCCGTCGCCGCGGCGGCCTACTACACCCTGCCGCTCTTCATCACCCTCTTCTCGGCGCTCGCCACCCGCGACCGCATCCCGCCCTTGGGCTGGCTCGCGGTCGCCCTCGGCTTTGCCGGCGTCCTGCTGATCCTGCGCCCCGACGCCGATCATTTCAGCGCCTACGCCCTCCTCCCCCTCCTCGCCGCCATGCTCTATGCCGCGGCGATGATCCTCACCCGCACGAAATGCCGCGGCGAACACCCGATGATGCTGGCCCTCGCCCTAAACATGGCCTTCGTCCTCGCGGGCGGCGCGGCCACGCTCCTTCTGCCGCAAACCGACACCGGTTTCCTCTCGTCGCCATGGGCCGCCATGACCCCGGCCAATTGGGGCGCCATGGCGATCCTCGCGCTTTCCATCATCATCGGCGGCGTCGGCACCGCCATCGCCTACCAGGCCGGGCCCTCCTCGGTCATCGGCACGTTCGACTTCGCCTATGTCGGCTTCGCGGTGGTCTGGGGCGTGATCTTCTTCGCCGACCTCCCCGGCCCGGTCACGCTGGCCGGCATGGCCCTGATCGTCGCCGCCGGCATCCTCTCGCTCCGCCGCTAGAGCTTCCGCGCCAGCAACACCGAGTGGAAATCGCACGTCGGATCCTCCGCGACGAAATCCACCACCTCCGCCCCGCCCGCCTCGATCAACCGGGCGTATTCCTTCTGGTCAAGGCTCGCGTGATAGATCGGCTCGTCCCCCACCTGCCCGATCACCTCGCCATCCCCCGGCCCTACCGTCAGCATCAGCGGCCCGCCCGGCCGCAAATGCCGCAACAACCGCGGCACCACCTGCCGCTGCTCGTCCCGCGTCAAATGAAAGAAACTGTCCCACGCAAGTACCCCGTCGAACCGCTCCTCCAGCGCCAGCCTCCGCATATCCGCCACGCGCCAGTCCCCCTCCGGCCGCCTTGCCCACGCGATTTCGATCATCCCCGCGGCGCCATCGACGCCGGTCACGGCAAAGCCCAGCCCTGTCAGATACTCCGCCAGCGGCGCCCCGGTGCCACACCCGACATCCAGCACCCGGCCGCCCTCGGGGATCATCCCCGCGAACCGGTCCAGCCACCCGCGCTCGAACAGCCCCCGGCTCCGCTCCCGGTCATACCGTGCCGCGTTCCGCTCGTAGACCTCCAGCACCCGGCCCGCCAGCGCGCCCAACCCGCTCACGCTTCCAGCCCGGCCTTGAGCGCCAGCTCCGGCGAGGCCAGAACCGGCACACCGACATCCCCCAGCAACTCCGCCGCGCCCGCCATCGACACCTGCGCCAGCACGACACAGCCGATCTCCCGCCCGCTCCCGATCACCTGCCGCACCTCCCCGGCCACCACGGCGTCAAACGCCTCCGTCTCGCCCGCCTCGAACAACGGCCAGAACCGCATCATCGGCATCGGATGCACCACCGCCTCGCACCCCTCCGCCGCCAACGCCCGCTCCAGCAAGCCGAGGCTCGGCCCCCACGTGCTCTCCAGCCCGTAAACCAGCAGCACCGGCCCGCCGATCCGCGCCGCCTCCCGCATCATCGGCCAGTCCACCCGCATCGCCCCCGCCGTCTCTGCCGCCGGCCCGAGCGTCGTACAGGTACAGATCACCACGCCCTCCGCCCCGGCCACCGCATCGGCAATCTCCGTCTCAAGCTCTGCCGAAACGCCGCCCTGCGCCCGGGCCAGCCAGTCCTCCCTGACCACCTGCCGCAGCTCCGCCCCCGGCGAAACCCGCGCCCACAGCGCCTCGAACCGCGCCCGATGCCCCTCGGCGGTATGCAACAACGTCACTCTCATACCCCCTGCCATAGCACGCGCCCGCCCGGCCCGAGAAGCACCCCCACGCCACCGACGCGAAACCCCCGGCTTCTTCTTGGCCAAAATACTCAAATATCCAGACGCCAGCCCCGAACGACTCCCTCCCACCGCTCGCACCCCCCGGCAGAACCACCCTGACGACCTGTCACATTCCCCGTGCTACACTCGCCGCAAACCCACCGAACCAGACCGAGGCCCACCCATGTCCGGAGACATCAGGCACGTCCCCCACCTGCGCCTCGCCGCGCTCGACCACACCGGCCCCTATGCCGCGATCAGCCGCACCTTCGCCAAACTCGAAACCGTCTTCTCCGACCGCCGGCACTGGCCCCATGCAAACGGCCTCGCCGCCGTCTATTACGACGATCCCACCGAAACCCCCGAAGCCGAGCTGAAAAGCGCCGCCGGCATCATCGTCGACGACGCCTACGACATGCCGCCCGAACTCATGGAACTGACCCTCGGTGGAACGAAATGCGCGGTCTGGACCCACAAGGGATCCTATGCCGGCCTGCCCGCCGCGTGGACGGCGCTTTACGCCGAAACCCTGCCCGCCTCAGGCGAAACCCCGGCCGGGCTGCCACCTTTCGAGATCTACCTCAATACCCCCGGCGAGGTGCCCGACGACGATCTCGTCACCGAGATCTGCCTGCCCCTCCTCTGACGCGGGCCACAACACCGGCACCAGCGTCACCACCAGCAGCACCGCCATGGTCCAGTTGAACACCCGCAGCCGTGTCCGGTTCGTCAGAAGCCGCCGCATCTGCTGGCCCAGCACGGTCCAGCCCGTGGTGCTGATCACCGACACCATCACGTAGACCCCGGCGACCCACAGCACGGCGGTCACGTCCCGGCTCGTGGCGTAGAGCGTGATGGCACTCAACGCCATGCTCCACGCCTTCGGGTTCACCCACTGGAACGCCGCCGACTGGAAGAACGACAGCGGCTTGCCCTCCACCTCTTCCCCGGCCTCCTTCGGCGGGGCGGCATTCGCGATCTTCCACGCCAAGTACAACAGGTAGCCGACGCTCAGCACCTTCAGGATGGCGTAGCTCGGCGTCCACAGGTCGAACACCTGCATCACCCCCACACCCACCAGCAGCACCATCGACGGAAACCCGATCCCGATGCCCATCATGTGCGGCACGGTCCGGCGAAAGCCGAAATTCGCCCCCGAGGCCATCAGCATCAGGTTGTTCGGCCCCGGCGTCACGACCGTGACGAAGGCAAAGGCGACAAGGGCGGTGAATATCTCGAGTGTCATGAACGCAAACCTATTCCGCAACTCACGCATTTTGATTGCTTTCTTTTGCGTCCAGACCGGAAATTTGCAATCATTCATCCCCATGGACCACATAAACCAACAGATATTGCAGGAACTGTCCCGCGACGGCCGGATCAGCAACCTCGACCTCGCCGAGCGAATCGGGCTCTCCCCCTCCGCCTGCCTCCGCCGCGTGCAGGAGCTCGAGCGCCGCGGCGTCATCGCCGGCTACCGCGCCGTGCTCGACCGCAGCCGCCTCGGCATCGGCTTCGTGGCCTACGCCACCGTCGGCCTGAATACCCACACCAAGGCCAGCCAGGAAGCCTTCGAACGCGCCATGTCCCGCGCCCCGGAAGTGGTCGAATGCCACAACATCACCGGCTCGGTCGAATACCTCCTCCGGATCGAGGTGCCCGACCTGCCCGCCTACAAGGCCTTCCATACCGACGTGATGGGCATCCTCCCCCAGGTCAACGCGATCACCACCTTCGTCGTCATGGGCTCCCCCAAGGACGCCCGCGGCTGACCCGGATCGGCGCATGTCTTGTCAGCGTCACGTTCGCATCGTTACACTTCCAACGACGAACCAACGACAAGAACTCGAAGGGGAGACACCATGAAAACCACGTTCACCGCCGCCGCCATCGCCGCGCTCCTGGCCGCCGGCCACGCCACCGCCCAGGCCTATACCAGCGACGGCACCGCCAGGGGCCAGTCCCAGACCGAGGTGATCGAGGTCGGCGCCGACCACCAGTTCATGAATGTCCGCGCCACCTACAATCGCTTCGAGATGGAAGACTCCACCAACCCGATGAACAAGCTCAGCGGGCCCTGCTTCGGCGTGCTCGAAGTGCGCGGCGGCGCGGTCGAGGGCAACGGCGTCTGCGTGCTCGACGGGCTGGAAGGCGACCGGGTGACGCTCGGCTGGAACGCCCGCCGACGCGACCCCCAGGGCAACATCCACGGCTACTGGCACATCAGCAGCGGCAGCGGCCTCTGGCTTCAGGCCTCGGGCGGCGGCACCTTCATGTCCAGCGTGAACCCCGCCAACGGCACCGCCACCAACACCCTCCGTGGCGCCGTCACCCTCCGCTGAACGGCACCCTCACCACCACTCACCCGCCCCGGCCTCCGAGCCGGGGCCTCGCACCCACGCGTCAAACGAGGCCCCGGGTCAAGCCCGGGGCGGACAAGACCGACGTGGCCATCCGCCCCCACCCACACGCCTCAAACCAGATACCCGCCCCGGCCTCCGAGCCGGGGCCTCACCAACCCAAAACCCGCCCCGGCATCCGAGCCGGGGCCCCGCGCGGCGCACCTCACCGCTCCTCCACCAGCTCGCACTCTAAACTCGCCCCCTCCGGGTCGGCCTCCCGATACGTCGCCCGGTCCCCCTTCATCCTGAGCGACCGCCCGAAACTCCCCTCGTACCGCGCCCCCGAGGCCGCCATTACCTGCACCCCGGTATCCACCGAATCCCCCCGCTCGAAGCGCAGCGACGGCAGCTCCGTGTCGAAGAACATCGTCACCACCTCGTTCGCCGGGTTGCCGCCACAGGCCCAAACGGCGGTATTGAACGGCGCGTCCAGCATCCACCGCGCCACCAGCTCCGCCTCCCGCCGCAGGTACTCCGCCCGGACACACTCCGCCGGATCCTCCGCCTTCCAGCACTCGTCACGCCCCTTGATCCAGCCCCGCTGATAGGCCCGCAGCTCGTCCGCATCACCGCCCGCAGCCTCCAGCGCCGCCGCGTACCGCCCGGCCACCCGCCGATCCAGCGCCGCCAGCCCGGCATCGGCACAGATCAGCTCCTCCGCCGTACTCCCGGCCTTGCCGCAATCGAATGACGGGCCCTCCTGCGCGACCGCCTGCGCCGCCAGCCCCATCAGCAACCCACTGAAAACACGGATCATGACTCTCTCCTTCGCAACAGGGGTCTTCCCCCGCGCCCCGGCCCAGCCTACCCCCGAACGCCCGCGCCACGAACCGCCCATCTTCCGCCCAAGAAACGCTGGCCTTATACGCGAATGGCCACTGGCCCTAACAGTCTCGCCCGATCTGGGTCTGATATGATCAAATGACACCGCCCGGCCCCTCCCGCCGGGCCCAACCTGATGGAGCATTCACGATGGACGGCAAACCGCTTGATAACGACCTTTCCGGCGTGGTCGAGGCCGACCGCGCCCATGTCTGGCACCACCTGATCCAGCACGCCGGCTGGACCGGCCCCGATCCCAAGGCCGACCCCCGGATCATCGTCGAGGGCAAGGGCATGCGCGTCTGGGACCAGCACGGCAAGGAACATCTCGACGCCGTCTCCGGCGGCGTCTGGACGGTGAACGTCGGCTACGGCCGCGAGCGCATCGCCAACGCCGTCCGCGACCAGCTGCTCAAGCTGAACTACTTCGCCGGCACCGCCGGCTCGATCCCCGGCGCCAAGTTCTCCGAGAAGCTGATCTCGAAGATGCCCGGCATGAGCCGCGTCTACTTCACCAACTCCGGCACCGAGGCCAACGAGAAGGCCTTCAAGATGGTCCGCCAGATCGCCCACAAGCGCTACGGCGGCAAGAAATACAAGATCCTCTACCGCGACCGCGACTATCACGGCTCCTCCATCGCCGCCATCTCGGCCGGCGGCCAGGACCAGCGTGGCGAGCAATACGGCCCCTTCGTGCCGGGCTTCGTCCGCGTGCCGCACTGCATGGAATACCGCGCCCAGTGGGATCTCTCCGGTGAGGAATACGGCCTCGCCGCCGCCAACGCGATCGAGGAAGTCATCCTCGCCGAAGGCCCCGACACCGTCGGCGCAATCTGCCTCGAGCCGGTGACGGCGGGCGGCGGCGTCATCACCCCGCCGCCGGGCTACTGGCCCCGCGTGCAGGAAATCTGCCGCAAATACGACATCCTCCTGCATATCGACGAGGTCGTCTGCGGCGTCGGCCGCACCGGCACCGAATGGTTCGGCTACCAGCATTACGGCGTCGAACCCGATTTCGTGACCATGGCCAAGGGCGTGGCCTCGGGCTACGCCGCCATCGCCTGCTGCGTGACGAACGAGAAGGTGTTCGACATGTTCCAGGACGACACCTCCGACCCGCTCAACTACTTCCGCGACATCTCCACCTTCGGCGGCTGCACCGCCGGGCCGGCGGCGGCGCTGGAAAACATGGCGATCATCGAGGAGGAAGGCCTGCTCGAGAACACCACGAAGATGGGCGACTACATGCTCGACCAGCTCCGCGCGCTCAAGGACAAGCACGAGGTCATCGGCGACGTCCGCGGCAAGGGCCTCTTCCTCGGCGCCGAACTGGTGGCCGACCGCGCCACCAAGGAACCGGCGGAAGAGAAGAAGGTCCAGGCCGTCGCGGGCGATTGCAACGCGCAAGGGGTGATCATCGGCGTGATGAACCGCTCGGTCCCGGGCCTCAACAACACGCTCTGCTACTCCCCGGCCCTGATCGCCACCAAGGACGACATCGACCAGATCATCGAGGCCACCGACAAGGCACTCACCAAGGTCTTCGGCTGATCCAGCTTCGCCCGCCCCGCCACCGCCGGGCGGGCAGGCAAATATCGTAGCAACTGTCTTTCTCATCCCGCCACTGGCCGGTGCTCCCTCTGATCCCGCAGCATGGCATTGAGGATAGTGAGCAGCTTGCGGGCGCAGGCGATGATGGCGAGTTTGACGGGCTTTCCCGCCTCCTGCAGCTTGCGG